>CAZVWJ010000006.1:0-84448 GCA_964631325.1 uncultured bacterium
GTATTCCTCAGGACTCAGGAAGAGTCCGTATTGAGGAATACATACCTCAGAGCAGCCGGGATGGCTGCGAGAATGAATCCGGAGAGTTATGTGTTCTTCGATAACAATCGCTCAATTTAGGTAACAACTGATGAGTTCACTGCAAAAAGTCTCCTCGTCCCTGGTGGGAGGCCTGTCCTGCGTACGCCAGGGAATGAGTCTTACAGGGGGTATGATTAGCTGTTACGGGGGGACGCTAAACAATTACAATCTTCTTAAAGGAGCGAGCAGAAATTGCGAAAAATTTGTTTACTATTTTGCTGCTCAATAGTGATTCCCATTGTCTTTTTTGGTTGTGCTACTACGGGGTTGGGTGAATTTCCCCGGTTGGCTTCAAAGTATCGCGGGGGCAAATTAATTGTTGCACCGGTTGCTGGACCGGTTTCTACCACTGCCAAAAAAAGACTGTTAAGTCGCTTACAAATTGCCCGATTACGACAGAGATTTGAGCGGGTTGACTTTCTTGCCGCAAAACAATTCAGGCAATTTGGCTTTGACAAAGTAACTTACCCTCTGGCAGATTTTAATCTCGATACAGTCAGTAAAACAATTGATTCTGATTACTTACTCGCCCTGCAGATTGACCAGTTTCGGGAGGAAAGATTTGTTGCCCGGGAGACCGAGACTCTTTCGTATTCGCGCAACCGCAGTCGTGAGACTACTTTTACCAAGAACAGGGAAGTACCGGATACCTCCCCGCGCCAAACGGGATTATCGGATACTTCTACGGTTCCTGGTTTGGGAGTTGAGGCAGGTGTTGTTACGACCAGGGAACACATCTATTCTACTGAAGAAATTCCGGTTAGCGAGACTAAAATCAGGGTAGTAATTTCAGTTTCTGCTTATTTTTATGACCTGCGAAACCGTCAGTTGATCTGGCTGGGGAATCGGGTGGAAGAGGCTTCGGGAGAATTAGAATATGTTTCAGCCGTGGAGCTCAGGGAAACTGTTTTGTCCCGGATCGCCCGGCGCTTAAGCTCAGCTCTTGCTCCGGGGGGATGATTTGATTGCATAAAATTATTGAGCGTGAAAAATTGGCCCCTGATATTTTTCGACTGCAGATTAAAGCGCCCCGGGTAGCCCGGAAAGTTAAGCCCGGTCAGTTCATTGTTCTCCGGCTTGATGAAAAAGGTGAGCGGTTTCCCCTGACCGTCGTTGAAAAATTCCCCCAGCCCGGTGAAATAGTTATTATTGTTCAAGCAGTGGGTTACTCTACCACCCGTCTCGCTCAGATGAAGCCGGGCGAAGAAATCCTCGATATTCTCGGTCCCCTTGGTCAGCCTACGGAAATTAAACAGTTCGGACGGGTTGCCTGCCTGGGCGGGGGAGTGGGAACGGCGCTAATCTATCCACTGACCCGCGCTTTTGCTGAGAGCGGTAACCGGGTTACTACATTTATTGGTGCTCAGTCCGGGGAAATGGTTATTCTTGAATCAGAATTGGAAGAATACAGCGAAGAATTAATAGTCACCACGGATGACGGTAGTTATGGTCGGGCCGGATTTGTCACCGAAGCCCTGGCGGATCAACTCGACGCCGGTGAACACTTTGACCTGGTTTATGCAATTGGCCCGGTCCCCATGATGCAGGCGGTTGCTGACTTGACCCGGTCGGAAGGGATCAAAACTATTGTCAGTCTCAATCCAATCATGGTTGATGGAACCGGTATGTGCGGCGGCTGTCGGGTTACCGTGGGGGGCGAAGTTAAATTTGCCTGTATGGATGGCCCGGAGTTTGACGCCCACCAGGTTGACTTTGAGGAGCTCAAGGCCCGCCAGAATTTCTACAAAGAAGCCGAGCAGTGCAAACTCCAACAGCTCGAATAAATAAATTAGCTCGCAGATAAACCCGTAATATAACGCAAAGGCGCAAAGTCGCAAAGAAATGCATTTGGAATTAATTAAATCCAGACAATCCAGTAAATCCGCGAGCCACCTACGGTGTTACGGGTTGCGCGTTACGGGTTAGCCTCATCACGTAATCACGACATCACGCTATCACGATTTTAATCTGTGTATCCAGCACTTGGATGATATTTCAGTTACTGGTTCCTAGTTCCTGGTTGATAGTTAAATTCAAATTCTGTTTCAAAACCATTGGCTTCCCGAATCAAGCCCGGGAATGCCAATTGTAGTTGATGCCCCAATTCTACTAACATAGATTAGTGCCGATCCGTGCAGATTCGTGGACTAAAAGATTTTGAACTTGACGTTATAATCTGTGTAATCCCTATAATCTGTGGATCCCGGTTTTGACCTTGAAGTTGAACTTGAATTACCAAATCCAAACAATCTGCGCCAATCCGCGAGCTACCTACGGTGTTATAAAATGAATCCGGAAGATGAGATTAAACCCCAGCACATGCAGCGGCGTTCTCCCGCGGAACGTTGTTCGGATTTTGAGGAAGTAGCCCTGGGTTACACTGAAGACCAGGCTCGGCTGGAAGCCCGCCGCTGTCTCCAGTGTGCTGAGCCAGCCTGCGTCGAGGGCTGTCCGGTCCGGGTCGATATCCCCGGTTTTATTGCTAAAATTGTTGAAGGGGATTACCTGGAAGCGGGGAGGGTTATCAAGCAAACTAACATTTTACCCTCCATCTGTGGCCGGGTCTGTCCCCAGGAAAATCAGTGCCAGGAACGTTGCGTTCTCGCCAATCAAGATAAACCAATTTCTATTGGCGCCCTGGAAAGGTTTGCCGGTGACTACAGCCGGGAACAAGCGGACGAAGTTTTCGCCCCGGCTGGGGACGAAAAATCAGGCCGGGTTGCGGTGGTTGGTTCCGGGCCCGCCGGGTTAACCTGTGCCGCCGACCTCCTCCGGCTCGGTCACGAAGTAACCGTTTATGAAGCTTTTCACGAGCCGGGTGGAGTGCTTGTCTACGGTATTCCCCAGTTTCGGCTTCCCAATGAAATAGTCCGGGATGAAGTTGAAAATTTACGTGAAATGGGGGCTGAAATAAAATTGAACGTCCTGGTTGGAAGAACTGTTACCGTTGATGAGTTGCTTGGGCAACAGGGGTTTGATGCAGTATTTATCGGCGCCGGGGCCGGGACTCCGCTTTTTCTTAATATCCCCGGGGAAAATTTACCGGGAATATATTCCGCCAATGAATTTCTTACCCGGGTTAACTTGATGCGGGCTTACCGGGAAGATTTTGCTACTCCCCTCCGTGTTGGGAATAGAGTAGCCGTAATCGGGGGTGGAAACGTTGCCCTGGATTCGGCCCGTTCCGCTCTTCGGACCGGTGCGGACCACGTGCAAATACTTTACCGCCGTTCCCGCGAACAAATGCCGGCCCGGCAGATGGAAATTGAACACGCCGAGCAGGAGGGAATTGACTTTCAGTTTTTAACCAATCCGGTTCGCTTTCTCGACAGCGAAAAAAATAAAGTTACTGCCGTTGAATGTCAAAAAATGAAACTCGGTGAGCCGGATGACTCGGGCCGTCCCCGGCCTCTTCCGGTTGAGGCCAGCAACCATCAATACGAGGTGGATACCGTGGTTGTCGCTATCGGTTCCCGTCCTAACCGGTTACTTGGCCAGACAACGGAAGATTTAGAAACAGACGACTGGAACACCGTTGAAGTTGACGAGGAAACAGGAGAAACTACAAAAGATGGAGTTTTTGCCGGGGGGGATGTGACTACCGGTTCGGCCACCGTGATCGCCGCGATGGGCGCCGCCCGCCGCAGCGCCCGCGCAATTGACACCTATATTAAACAAAATTAATCTTAAGACAGTCATTTTGCGCCTCCAACCGAAATGAGGTTGTGGTGAGGTTAGATAATTCTGTACAATAATCCGCGAGCTGTCCCACGTTATATCCGTTCGATTTTTAAGCAAGTGAGGAGTTATTAGTGAAAGGGAAAAATCGATTGGAGGAGATCATCGAGGTTCTGCGTTCGCAACTATCTGGGCCCGTTTCCGTGGCAAAGTGGTCGGCTTCGCTTCCTTCTGATCTTAGTCCGCCCGGTGATGGTTCGCCCGCCGAGTCCTGGAACCGGCTCGCTCATACGCTGGAGAACTATGAAAATACCGGTGAAACTGAATTTTTGTGGCAGGCTGCCGGTGAACTTCAGCCGCTGGTTAAGTGGTATTTAAATCGCCCGGTTACTCTCCTTTCCGGAATCGGAAAGAAACGGGCCGAAGCCCTTGAAAACCTGGAGATACAAAAGCTCGCTGACCTGCTTTTCCACTTCCCCCGGGCTTATACTGACCGTCGTTACGTCGATGATATTAGTGATGTAACCCAGGAAAAATATTATACTCTTTACGGTGAAGTTCTTGCCACCGACGTAACCCGGGGGCGCAACCCACGCTTTGAAATAAGGCTGGGCGATGATACCGGATATATTCGTATTAATTTTTGGAATCAAACTTATCTTTCCAATAAAATCAAGCCGGGGGATCGGCTCTTTTGCTATGGAAAAGCTGAGTTTTTCCGGGGTAATCCCCAGCTCAACAACCCCGAGTTTGACCTGATTGAATCGTCTGACGAACTGGATTCTTCCCGCCGGCTGAAACCGGTCTATCCTTTAACCGAAGGTGTTTCTCAGCATCTGCTCCGGTCCTGGGTGAAAGAAGCAATTCAGCTCTGCCGCGGACTTTTCCTGGATGGTCTCCCGCCTGTGGTGCGGGAAAGCCAGTCCTTGCCACCGCTGGGCTGGAGCCTCCAACAGGTGCACCAACCGGAGACAAAAACTGCCCTGAACAAGGCCCGCCGCCGGCTTATTTTTGGTGAATTTTTCTTCTTTCAACTGATTTTTGCGCTCCATAACTGGCGCGTGGAATCAATCACTAAGGACCGTAATTATCCTGACACAAGTTGGCGGGACCGCTTTGTGGAGAACCTGCCGTTTGAGCTCACTGCTGATCAGCAGGAGGTCCTGGCTGAAATTGAGGCGGATCTCTGCACGGATTCTCCTGTTCATCGACTGCTCCAGGGAGATGTGGGCACGGGGAAAACAGTGGTTGCGGCCGCCGCTTTACTGCGTGTCGCTGAAAATGGTTACCAGACGGCGTTTATGGCTCCTACCGAGGTTCTGGCCGAACAACATTTTTCTAATTTAGAGTCTTATTTTGCTGGACTGCCCTGTGAAGTTAAACTGCTTACCGGGAGCCTTTCCAGGGCCGAAAAAGAACAAATCCAGGCCCGGGTCAACCGGGGTGAAATAGACCTGGTAGTCGGAACCCACGCCCTGGTCCAGGACCAGGTGGAATTTTCCAGCCTTGGTTTTGTGGTCATTGATGAACAGCACCGGTTCGGAGTCGAGCAACGGCGCTCCCTCCGGGAAAAAGGTCCGGAGGTGGATATGCTTATTATGTCCGCTACTCCAATCCCCCGGAGTCTGGCCTTAACCGTATATGGAGATCTTGATGTTAGTTCGCTGGAGGAATTTCCCGAGGAAGAAAGGGACATAGATACCCGGGTGTTTGCTAAAACTAAGCTTAACCGTCGTGATGTGTATAAACGGGTTAGACGTCTTGTTAAAAACGGCGGGCGTGCTTTTTTTATTTTTCCCGCCATTGAGGACAATGAAGAAACTGATTTAACGGCCGCTGAGACCGCCTATCAAAAAGCGATGGAGTCGCATTTTTTCGAAAACATTGATCTCGGCCTGCTTCACGGCCAGATGGGCAGTGAACAAAAACAATCGGTAATGGAAAAATTTCGCCGCGGCGAAATTCAGCTCCTTTTTTCTACTACGGTTGTGGAAGTTGGAGTTGATGTTCCCGAGGCGAGCTGTCTTGTTGTCTTTGAAGCGGAACGATTTGGTCTCGCCCAGCTCCATCAACTGCGCGGCCGGATTGGTCGTGCCGGCCAGCAGGCTTACTGTTTTCTGCTGGTTAGCACTGACGTGGCTCCCGGATCCCGGGAACGCCTGGAGGTAATGGAGCAGACCGAAGACGGTTTTGAAGTTGCTCGCCGCGATCTCCGGTTTCGGGGTATCGGCGCTCCCACCGGTACACGCCAGTCGGGCCTGCAAGAGTTCAAACTGGGGAATATCTGGGATGATCGTGAACTAATGAAAAAAGCCCGCCGCGCGGCCGTGGACCTGGTCGAAAGATCGGCCGGCCTTGAATCCCCCGAATTAGTTCTCACCCGCGAAAAATTACACTCCGAATACGAAGAACAACTAAAATTCGCTCGAATCGGCTAAAATTTTATCGTTCCATGTTATATAATCCATTACACACAGCTCGCAGATAAACCCGTAATATAACGCAAAGGCGCAAAGTCGCAAAGAAATGCATTTGGAATTAATTAAATCCAGATAATCCAGTAAATCCGCGAGCCACCTACGGTGTTACGGGTTGCGCGTTGTGGGTTACGGGTTAGTCTCATCACGTAATCACGACATCACGCCATCACGATTTTAATCTGTGGATCCAGCACTTGGATGATATTTCAGTTACTGGTTCCTAGTTCTTGGTTGATAGTTAAATTCAAATTCTGTTTCAAAACCATTGGCTTCCCGAATCAAGCCCGGGAATGCCAATTGTAGTTGATGCCCCAATTCTACTAACATAGATTAGTGCCGATCCGTGCAGATTCGTGGACTAAAAGATTTTGAACTTGACGTTATAATCTGTGTAATCCCCATAATCTGTGGATTCCGGTTTTGATTTTGAATTTGAAGTTTCCTCGTCACCTAGTCACTTAGTTACTTAGTCACGAGGTTCAACTGGAACTTGAATTAACTTAATCACTCTCACAATAGGAGCAATCCCATCGAGACACTACTCAAGACTGAACAGGTTGAAGCCATAGTTAACGCCGATATCCACGACCCTTTTTCCGTGCTCGGTCTGCATCCCCGTTCCGACGGTGGTTTCCGCCTGAATGCTTTTCTGCCGGATGCCCGCCGCGCTCTTGTCCTTCCGGAAAACGATGAACTAAAACCCGAGGAAATGACCAGGGTCCACTCCGACGGCCTCTATGAAGCACATTTTTCCCCGGGAAGCGATATGTTTCGCTATCGACTCTGGCTGGAAAATCACCAGGGAACTGAGCGGGAATTTTATGATCCCTATCAGTTTGACCCGGTCCTTACGGATTTTGAGCTTCACCTGTTAGGGGAGGGAAAAAATTACGAAGTCTACAATACTCTCGGTTGTCATTCCCGCAAGTTAGCCGGAATCCACGGTTATACTTTTGCCGTCTGGGCGCCAAACGCCGACCGAGTCAGTGTGGTCGGTGATTTTAATAGCTGGGACGGTCGCCGTAGTATGATGCGCTGCCGGGGAGATTCCGGAATTTGGGAGCTATTTTTGCCAGAGCTGGTTGAAGAGGATAATTATAAATATGAGATCCGGACAAAAGAAGGAGAACTGTTAGAAAAGGCTGACCCTTTTGCTTTTTGTTCTGAACTTCGCCCCAAAACTAGCTCAGTGGTTTATTCGCTTCCCGATTATAAGTGGGAAGATAAAAAGTGGATGGAACAGCGGCGCAATTCCGACGCCCACGAACAGCCGGTTTCGGCTTACGAAGTTCACCTGCAGTCCTGGCGCCGGACGGAATCAGGTGAAATGATTGGTTATCGTGAAATGGCCCACCAGCTTGTTGATTATCTGGCGGATATGAATTATACGCACGTGGAATTAATGCCCGTGCTCGAACATCCGCTGGACGAGTCCTGGGGTTACCAGGTAACCGGCTTTTACGCTCCCACCCGTCGCCTCGGTGACCCCGAAGATTTTATGTATTTCGTTGATTACCTCCACCAGCACGGTTTTGGCGTTCTGCTCGACTGGGTCCCCGGCCATTTTCCCGACGACGCCCATGGTCTGGCCGAGTTTGACGGCACCTGTCTTTACGAATATCCCGATCCCCGCAAAGGCTATCATCCCGACTGGGAGACCTGTGTGTTTAACTACTGCCGCAATGAAGTCCGCAATTTTTTGATCGGCAACGCCCTCTTCTGGCTTGACCGTTACCATATCGACGGCCTCCGGGTCGATGCCGTTGCTTCAATGCTTTACCTTGACTACAGTCGGGATGACGGGGAGTGGCTCCCTAATAAATACGGCGGTCGGGAAAATCTCGAGGCTATTTCTTTCCTTCGCGAACTTAACGAAGTCACCCACGAACAGTTCCCCGGCGCCCTCATGATTGCCGAGGAGTCCACTGACTGGGGCGGCGTCACCCGGCCCGTCTACGCCGGTGGGCTCGGCTTTGATTTCAAGTGGAACATGGGCTGGATGCACGACACCCTCGATTACTTTAGCAAGGATCCCGTCCACCGCAAGTATCACCACAACAGCATTTCTTTTATGCTCTATTACGCTTTCCAGGAGAATTTCATGCTCGTCCTCTCCCACGACGAGGTTGTTCACCTGAAAAAGAGTTTGCTGGAGAAGATGCCCGGCGACGACTGGCAGAAATTTGCCAACCTCAGGCTACTCTACGGTTTTCAAACTGCCCACCCCGGCAAGCAACTGCTGTTTATGGGGGGCGAGTTCGGCCAGCGCCAGGAGTGGCGTTCCAACCAGAGTCTCGACTGGCACCTGCTGGAGCACGTCTCACACTCCACGCTCCAGGATTTTGTTGCCCGTCTGAACGAATTTTACCGCGACAATGAATTGCTCTGGAAATATGATTTTGACGGCCGCGGTTTCGAGTGGATAGATTTCAAAGATTCCGAAAATAGCGTAATTAGCTTCATTCGCAGGCATCCGGAAACCGGTGAACACTTCGTATTCACCTTTAATTTTACCCCGGTCCCCCGTGAAAATTATCGTCTCGGCGTCCCTACCGCCAAAAATTACGAGGAAATTTTAAACAGCGACGCCAACCGCTATTGGGGCAGTGGCGTCCGCAACGAAGGAAACTTAGCACCGGAGGAGAAGAGCTGGCACGGCCACTCCCAATCGCTCACCCCGACCCTCCCCCCTTTAGGTTTTATTGTCCTTAAACCGGAAAAAAATGAATAACGTCCACGCGTGGACCGAAGGCATGAAGTAAAGAAGTAATTGAGTGAAGAAATAATTAAGTGATTGAGCGATTGAGTAAACCCGAAATACTTAAACCCGAAGCTGGCTCACCGGCGAACGCGGATTTTTATAAAAACTAATCTGTGGATCCCGAACTTGAATGATATTTCAGTTACCTGTTGCTGGTTCCTCGTTCCTGGTTGATAGTTAAATTCAAAATCTTAAGATAATAACGCTAACATAGATTAGTGCCGATTCGTGCAGATTCGTGGACTAAAAGATTTTGAACTTGACGTTATAATCTGTGTAATCCCCATAATCTGTGGATCCAGCACTTGTACTTGAATTTGAAGTTTCCTCGTTACCTCGTAACTTAGTTACTTAGTCACGAGGTTCAACTGGAACTTGAATTACCAAATCCAAACAATCTGCGCCAATCCGCGAGCTAATTTAGGTCTTGACCTTGAATTTGACGTTGAATTAAACATTCTTTCCCGAGGTGAAAAAAACAATGTCTGATCGCGATCATCTTGTTATTCTTGGCGGCAATGATGCCGGCCTCTCAACCGCTTTGTCCCTCCGCCGCTGCGGCGACGAACGCCCCGTAACTATCCTGGAGAAAAAAGATTACATCGGCGTCGGCCACTGCGATTTACCCTATGCGGCCGGCTCCGGCCCGCTCGACCGCTCGGAGCTGATCCATCAGGATCCGGAAGAATTTGGCGCTAAATATAACCTGGAATTTAAAATGAACAGCCGGGTGGAGTCCGTTAAGACCGCCCGGAAAACCGTCTATTACCGGGATAAAAACGGTGACCGGCAGGAAATTGAATACGGTAATTTGCTGGTTTCCACCGGTGCCCGGCCGGTTGTCCCGTCTGCTTTTTCCGCCGCTGACGAGCTCTTTACGATTACCGAAATTGAACCGGTTGAACGATTGAACCGACAGTTGACAAAGTCCGCTCCCGTCGTCCTGATTGGGGGCGGCGCGATTGGTGTGGAAACTGCCTTTACCCTTAGCCGGCGTGGTTACAACGTTGCTCTTATCGAGGCCCGTCGGGTGTTGCTTCCCTATAGTTCTACTATGGCTAAAAAAGTTGAGGAACTGCTCACCGAGGCCGGCGTCCGGGTCTTTACCGGCGAACCGGTCGAAGACGTCAAGCAGGCTGGTAACAACTACCGGGTAATTACCTCGGAACGTCAGCACAATGCGCACACCGTGGTCGCCGCTCTTGGCGTTACCCCGGTTACTGATTATCTCTCTGATCCCAGCTTTAACAAGAACGAGCAGGGGGGGCTCCCGGTCGATAACCGGATGCGCACCGGTGTCCAGGGGATTTACGCCGCCGGTGACGTGATCCTTCGCCCTCAGTTCGACGGTGAACGGGAGCTCTGGCCGGTGGCCAGCGCCGCTTCGCTCGACGGTTGGACGGCCGGAATGAATCTCGCCGGCCATAGCCAGTCACGCGGTCAAGGCGTCCGCCGCCTCGGTTTTGCCCTGGCTGAACAGAGCTTTACCCGCATGGGGAAGGCCCCCGACGCCTTGCCCGACTCGGCTGAATGGGTGGAGGCGACCACCGGTGTCCGCTACCTCGGCGAGTGGCGCAAAGTCTACACCCGCCTTGCTATCGACCCCGCTAACAACCAACTGCTCGCCGGTGAAATGTCCGCTGACGCCAACCTTGCCGGTTTCCAGCTTGCCCCGCTGGCCCGCTACCTCCAGGACCACGCTACGGTCGATGAACTGGCCCGCCTGGAAACCACCTACCACCCCGAACTAAACGCCATGAACCACCCCCTCGCCATCCCCGCCCGCAAATACCTCCAATGAGTGCCAGCCTCACAGGTTTTCATTTTTACCTAAAAAATGTTGGATATTTAAACAGGTGATTTGATGGGACGCCCTAAACGCCTCGATTTTCCCGGTGCAATTCACCACGTTACTAACCGTGGCGTGAGAGAAATGGACATTTTTTTAGACCAGGAACACCGCCAGAAATTTCTTGATCTAATGGTGGTTACTAAACAAGTTTATGGTTTTCAGTATTTTGCCTGGGCCTTAATGGACAATCATTTTCATATAGCACTTTGTTCTCTCCGAGGCCGAATTTCTGATGGGATGTGTTATCTTCAGTCTGAATATGCGAAGTGGTTTAACAAGGCCCGGGGACGGGAAAAACAGGGGCATTTATTTCAGGAACGTTTCCATAATGCACTTATACAAAAAGGTCAATATTTCAACTCGGTAATCCGCTATATTCTTTTGAATCCACATCGTGCTGGAATATCCGAGCCTGTTTTTCTGGATGGTCCCTGTACCTCGTTAACTAATTTCAAAAGAGATACTTCAATAGTTGACTGGGAAGGTCTTTTTGAGCGTCTTGAGGACGTTGAACTGGATAATTTTGAAGATTTTTTACATGCTGAACACAAAGAGATACAGGATGATTTTGAGTCAAATAAACGAACTGTTCGGGATTTAAGTGTAGTGGGTGATGATGATTTTTTACAACTGATGCTTGAGAAAAAGCGGGAAGAAACTCGAGCTGAAGATAAAAGGGGAGGACCCGTGAAGCCGGAAATAATTTTAGGGTCAGTTGCCCCAGTTTATAACTGTACCGTGGAAGACCTGATCAATTCGGTTCAGGATCATAAAAATTCTGAAGCCCGCTCTACCGCATATTTTTTATTGCGAGCGCGAGCGCACCTTTCCCTGGATGAAATCTCGGATATTTTTAATCTGAGCCCTACAACAATTTCTCGGGCGATTAATCAGCTCGAAACGGAGCAGTTATCTAAGGAACAGCAAACATTATGGGAACGTTGGCAATTAACAAGTAGTGAATAATTAATTACATTTGTGAAATGTAAAACCTGTGAGGCTGGCACTATTTTAATCTGGATTTTAATTAGGAAAAGTGTTATTTTTTAAACGGTAGTCAGGGAATCGACTGTAAAAAGAATTCACGCAGACTGATTTCTACGGTGATTTGGCATAGTCAGGGATAAATTTTATTTAACTTTTGCTCCTGGTAATAGGATCAATTATTTCTCTGGTTAACAGAGGTAATCACATGAAATTTCACCATAAGATTATGGTGGGGGCGCTGGGCGCCGGGATTGTCGCCTGGCTGGGTGATGCTCTCCTCGATTATTTTTTCTTCACCGACCAGTTTCACCGGACTCTTCTGCAGCTGTTGCTTACCGACGTTCCGCCGCACGAATTATATTTTCGTATCCTGTTAATCGTTTTATTTTTAGGTTTTGGTTATTTAATTTCTTACTACGTCCGTGGGCTTTCTGCATCTCGAAAGCGAGTCCGGCACCTGAACCGGGTGATTGGCGTCATCCGGCACGTCAATCAGCTAATCATCCGGGAAGATGATAAAAAAGAACTGATCAACCGGGCCTGTGAACTGCTGATTGAAACCGGCGGCTACTGTAATACCTTTATTATTCTTCTTGATGAAGAGAAGAATCCGGTAGAAGCAGCTCAAGCCGGACTTGATAAATCTTCTGCTGAATTGTTAGAGGATTATAAAAGTGGCGAACTTGCTACCTGCAGTGAAGGGGTTATTGAACAGGCCGATCCGGTAATCAATCCGGAAGCTGCCCGGTTTTGCGCTAATTGTAATCTTTACGGTGAACATGAAGGGGCCGTTCCAGCGATAATTCGTCTCGCTCACGAGGGTCGTATTTATGGCCTGCTGGCGGTTTTTATTCCCGAGGAATTCTCCCAGTTGGAGGAGAAACTTGATTTACTTGAGGAAGTCGCCGGCGATCTTTCCTTTGCCTTTGCCTCGATCGAGCAGGGAGAAAAACGGCGGGAAGCGGAACGCCGGCTGGCCAAAAGCCGCCAGAACTTGAAGGTCACCCTTAATTCGATTGGGGACGGCCTGATTTCTACGGATACCGAGGGCAAAGTTGTCCGGATGAATCC
Source organism: uncultured bacterium (assembly GCA_964631325.1). GTDB lineage: Bacteria > T1Sed10-126 > T1Sed10-126 > T1Sed10-126 > T1Sed10-126 > CAZVWJ01. The sequence goes on from CAZVWJ010000006.1 coordinate 12,911, forward strand.
GGTTGCCGAAGCGCTGACCGGCTGGGATTTTGAAGCGGCCGAGGACAAGCCCCTTGATGAGGTCTTCAACATTGTTAACACGGACACCGGGGAGCCCGTCGATAATCCGGTTGAAGAAGTGCTGGCCAGCGGTAAGATAGTCGGGTTGGCCAATCACACCACGTTGATCTCCCGCACCGGAGAAGAATACCGGATAGCGGACTCCGGAGCGCCGATCAAGGGACCGGGAGGTGAAATAACCGGGGTCGTCCTCGTCTTCCGCGACATCACGGAAAAATATGAAATGCGGGAGAAAATCCGGCGCAGTGAAAAACGTTATCGCTCGCTCTTTAATCAGATGAACGAGGGCGTTGCCCTGCATGAAATTGTTTACGATGAGTCAGGTCAACCAGTTGATTACAAGTTTTTGGAAGTCAACTCTCAGTTCGAGGAAATCCTGGACCTGGAGCGGGAAGAGGTCCTGGAGCAAAAGGCCACGGAGGTCTATGATACTGAAGAACCGCCTTATTTTGAGCGTTACCTGGCAGTAGCAGAAGCTGAAGATGAATTGGAGTTTGAAACTTATTTTCCACCGTTGGACAAACATTTTCACATCTCTGCTTTTGCCCCGGAGCCGGGTAAATTTGCCACGGTCTTTATGGATATAACCGAACGGAAGAAGACTCAGGCCGCCCTGGAAGAAAGACACCGTCAACTGCAGACCCTGTTCGGTAATCTCCCGGGGATGGCCTACCGTTGTCAGAGTGACCGGGAATGGACAATGAAATTTCTCAGTGAAGGAGTTAGAGAGTTAACCGGCTACGGACCGGCAGAATTGCTGGAATCGAGTGAAATTTCGTACGGTGATTTAATTGTAGAAGCAGACCGCGAGTCAGTTTGGAACGAAGTGCAAAGCGCTGTTGAACAGCGGGAACCTTATGAGTTAGTTTACCGGATTCGGGCCAGGAACGGTGAAGAAAAATGGGTCTGGGAACAGGGCGAAGGAGTTTTTGCCGAGACGGGTGAGCTGAAATTTCTTGAAGGATTTATTACGGATATCACGGAACGGCATCGAATGGAGAAGAAATTACGAGATTTGCTTGAGGAAAAGGAAGTGATGCTCCAGGAAATTCATCACCGGGTCAAGAATAACCTCCAGGTTATCTGCAGTTTACTTGATATGCGGGCCCGCACAGCAATTTCCGAAGCGGAGAAACCGCTGATGGAAACACGCAACCGGGTCAATTCAATGGCCCTGATCCACGATCGTATCTATCAGTCAGACACTCCGTCAGCGGTGAATATTGAGAATTACCTTGAAGAACTAACCGCCGGCCTTCGAAATACTTATGAGCGCGGCCAGCAGGAGATCCAGGTTGAGCTCGAGGTGGACGAAACTATCCGGCTGGAGCTGGATCTGGCAGTGCCCTGCGCTTTAATTTTGAATGAACTGCTGGCAAATGTGTTTGAACATGCTTTCCCCGTGGAAAATGAAAAGGAAAATATTATTCGTATTTCTTTTCAACAAAATAGCTCGGAATTTGACTTTTGTTTGCGGATTAGCGATAATGGGCAGGGGTTACCGGGGGATTACGAAATTGGGGAACTGGGTCAGCGGGATACTCTCGGTCTTGGCCTGGTCAAAGCCCTGGTTGAGCAACAACTTGCTGGTGAATTGGAAGTTAATTCCAGCCCGAACAAAGGAACTGAATTTATCGTCAGATTTTAGCTTGCTGGATTTTAGGGGAGAGGAAGGTGGTTCTGTGACGTGGAGGGAATTTTAATTGTCGAGGATGAAATTTTAATCGGGGTAAATATCAAGCAAATGGCTGAGGACCTTGGTTACGAGGTCTATAAGGTTGCCGGTGATGTGCAGGCCGCCCGGCAGGTAGCGGGGGGGGAAGACTCCGCGGCTTATTTTAATGGACATCAAGTTAGAGGAGGACGAAGAAGGATTTGTATTGACTTCTGAATTTAAATCAGAATACGCTCCGATAATAGTTGCGGTTACTTCTTATTCAGACAAGGAAACACTAAAAAAAATTCGAACTTCGCAGATGGATGGATATCTCTTGAAACCGGTTGATAAGGCTAATTTATCGCAATTGTTGGGGGCGCTTTTCGAAGCCCCATCCGCCGAAACTTCACTTAACCTGGAACGCGGAGAACTGTTTTAATTTGTGTGCAGCAGCATCCCGGATTTTTTGTTGTTTTAAATCTCCATGAAATACCAGAAGGAAGTGCACACCGGTCAGATAAAATTTGGTGACGGGAACACGCTTCTGCGGGCGGTGGGGCTGGGTTCCTGCGTCGTGGTAGTGGTCGTGGACAAAGAGGCCCCGCAGGGTGGAATGGCTCACGTGATGTTACCCGGCCGCCCGCCGGAAAGCCGGCAGAAACGAGTTGGGCGTTATGCTCGACCTGCGCTGGAGCACTTGCGCGAGCTATTAGAGGAAAACGATGGCAACCTGGAGCAAGTTGTTGTTGTGCTTGCCGGTGGCGCGAACGTTCTGCGGGAAGCGGGGAAAGAAGTGGGTGTACAGAATATTCATTCCATCAAACAGATCCTCGCCGAATACCAGTTGCCAATTGTTGCTGAATCTTTAGGGGGAGTCAAGCGTCGCAGTGTTTCCTACCAGGTTGATACCGGGGAAATTTACTGTGCGGTCGGGCACGGGGAACCGGAGTTACTCTGGGAACGTCCTTCCAATAAGCCCGCGGATTAACGCAGATCGGTTGGATTAAGTAAATTCAAAATCTAGTTCAAGTGCTGGATCCACGGATTATGGGGATTACACGGATTATAAATATGCGCTTATCTTGCGTCCATCTGCGAGCCGCCTTCGGGGTTACGGGTTATGAGTTGTGAGTTGCGAGTTACGGGTTAAAACCTTTGGTTAACAGGATATAATACGGGATTTATTGGATTGGAAAAAACGTGTTCAGTGCTCGGTGTTTTTGCGCAGGGGGCAGAGAACCTGGCGTCTGGTGTTATTATCGTAGGGAGCAGGGCGTTTGGTGTTAAATTCCTTTGCAACTTTGCGCCTTTGCGTTCCCACCGCTTTTGACTTTCGCCTTTTCGCTTGTTCGCCTTGTCGCCTCTCCGCCTCTTCGCCTCTTCACCTCTGCGTTTCCAGCGTCTGAATTTTTTTGGACATAACCGACTGAATCCAGTACACTTATTACAAGTTTGCGAGGGAAGTAAATTAACTTTTCTAACCCGGATAATTCGCGACAGCGTAACTGTCGTGAAGTATCCGTCCGAAGGACAGCCTTCAATCGAGGCATTATATTTAGTGTTTAGCACTGGCAAAGAGCTCTCAACGCAATTTTAGCGGTGAAGCTTCACAATAAAACTACTCGATTGTAGGCTGGGTTAACCCAGCACTCAAGTAGAACAAATATATTCCCTTAAAACAGTCTGTAATTTTTCGGGCCAATATTACAACTTGATTTATTTGCTCATACAGCCTTGAGTGCTGTATCATAGATACACATTATGCACGAAATTCTAAAATTTCGTGCATAATGTGGGCTAAGGGTGTTTAAAATGGCCGTAAGCACGGAAGTTATTTTGCCGGAAGGAGTTTGTAAAAGTGAGCGGGAGGAGGAAATACTTCAGCGGTCAGTTTTGGCCCTTATTGAAATACTGAATCCGGAAGAAATTATCCTTTTTGGCTCGCGCGCCGGGGATAATTATTCTCCCCGGTCAGATTTTGATTTTGCCGTTTCCGGTTCGGAGCCTGATTTTAAAACCCGGCAAAAAATCAGTTCCACTCTTGACGAACTGCGTGGACTTTATAGCGTTGACATTGTTTACCTGGAGGATGTGGAAGAGGACTTTCGAAATGTAATTTACGAAACAGGTGTTTCCCTCTATGAACGATAAAGTAAATTATGCTGTAGAGAAACTTCAAGCTGCCTTCCGCAGGCTCCAGGAAGGGGCTGAAAAAGCTGACTGTGAACTGGAAAAGGACGGAGTTATTCAGCGCTTTGAATTTACTTTTGAACAGTTCTGGAAGACTTTGAAAATTGTTCTTGAAGCGGAAGGGGTAGAGACGGGCTCGCCCCGTGATTGTCTGGAGAAAGGTTTCCGATATGGTTATCTCGAAACGGATGAGCCCTACCTGAAGATGCTTGAGGATCGCAATAAAACATCCCATATCTATAACCGCAAGAAAGCAGAGACGATTTTTAATAATATCAAGGAACTGCATATAGAGAAAATCAAGACGGTTGTAAACAGATTAACTTAACACTCAGCCCCTTCATCAATCCACAAATTACACGGATTATAAATCTGTGTTCATCTTGCGTCCATCGGCGAGCCGCCTGCGGTGTTTCGTGTTGCGTGTTACGGGTTGCGGGTTGTGAGTTTTAGCGCCTCTTCGCATCCCCGCCTTTTCGCCTCTTCGCCTCTCCGCCTCTTCGCCTCTTCGCATGTCGCGAGTTTTGTATCTGGTGCTTGGCGCTGTTTGACTGGCCAGCGGTTTTCTTGCAAATATAGTTTAGATTGAGTAAAATATACATTAGGAAAGTTGAACTTACCTTGTATTGCAAAAAATTCCTGCCGAGTTAATCATTTAATTTGGCAAGTTTGGGACATCCTTTCCGGGTTTTATCCGGTTTTCTGGATGAATACCGGGAGTTTATCCGTTGTTAGTTGTTATAGGAGAACCTATCCTCAAAAATAATGGGATAGAGGCTGTCTTAAGGAGGTTCAGGTATGTCTGAATTAAAATCCGGAAAATATGATTTTGAAGATGCCTGTGCGGAAGAACTGCAGGCAATTGTCCGGGCTATGCCGGACGCCTGTTTTGTCCTCGACCGGGCCGGCAACTACTGCCGGGTCTTAACCCAGCGGGAAGAACTGCTTGCCTCTCCGCCGGAGGAGCTTCTCGCCAGTACAGTTGAGGACCAGCTCCCGCCGGAACCGGCTCAAAAATGCCTGGAGGGAATTGAAAGGACCCTGGCTACCGGCGAGGTCCAGGAAATTGAATACACCCTTGATGTTCCCGCCAGTCAGCTTCATTTTAACGTCCATATTTCTCCCCTGGATGAAGAGCGGGTAGTCTTTGTGGCCCGGGATGTAACTGAGTTCGAGGAAACGGAAGCTGAACTGCGGTCCGCCAACCAGCAGCTTGACGCCTCTAATCAGCAACTTCGAGCGACCGAGCAACAGCTCCGGGCCGAGGTAGAGGAACGCAAGCGGACTGAGGATTATTTGAAGCAAAAGTTAGCTCTCGAGAAGATAGTTACTGGCATATCGGCTCGATTTGTGAGGGACTTTGACCTTGACGAGGCCATCAACAAATCGCTCGCCGAGATAGGTGAACTCAGCGAGGCGGATCGTGCCTACGTGTTTCTCTTTCGTGACGGTGGGGACACGATGGATAACACTCATGAGTGGTGCGCCGCGGGCGTCCAGCCCCAGATAGACAACTTGCAGGAACTGTCCACCAGTACCTTCCCCTGGTGGATGGAGAGGCTTCGCCGGAACGAAACAATACAAATTGAAGATATTTCAGCGATGCCTGAAGAGGCCCGAACTGAGCGAAAAATATTGGAAGAGCAGGATATCAAGTCAGTGTTGGTTTTTCCTCTGAATATCAGTGGCGAGTTGGCCGGCTATATTGGATACGATAATGTGGCTGAGTCCAACTCGTGGGACGCCGAGGACTTATCTCTTCTGAATATGGTCAGCCGTATTTTTGGAAATGCTATTGAGCGCAAACAGTCTGAAGAGTACTTACAGGCAGCACTTGAGGAAAAAGAATTGTTGCTCCGGGAAGTTCACCACCGGGTTAAAAACAACATGCAGTTAATTTCCAGCATGTTAAACATGCAGGCTCGGACTGTGGAGGGGGAACAGGCCCGGGAAAAGATTTTAGACAGTGGACAGCGGGTTCGGTCACTGGCCCTGATCCACGAAAAATTGTACCGCTCTGAGGAAATCGCTGAGCTGAAGACCGAAGAGTATATAACTGAACTGGTCCAGGGCTTAATCAGGTCAAACCATTTGTCGGGAATAAACGTGAAATTTCACTGTGAAATTGACTCCGGCCACGACCTTGATTTGGACAAGTCTATTTATATTGGTCTGATCATTAACGAGCTGGTTTCCAATGCCCTGGACCATGCCGTAGATAATCAGAAAGAAACACTAGAGTTAGAAGTTAGATTAACTGTAGAAGCTGATAACTATCAGTTGCAGGTTGCCGACAATGGCCGAGGATTACCGGCTGATTTTGAGTTCGGTGAGTCCGGGGAACTCGGTCTGCAATTAGTAAAAACACTGGGCGAACAGCAATTGAACGGCCAGGTAAAAATAGATGCTACGCCGCCCGGGACGACTTTTAATATTTCAATTCCCCGGGGTAATGACTGATAATATAAGGTTTCCGGGTAATAGTCAAAACTTTGATGTATTTCCGTCCAATAATCTTTCCGACAGATTTTTTCATGTTGCCGTAGTTTTCAGGCGGTCAAGCTTTCCTTTCTACCAGATGACTGCACTAATAATAGAGTGATTTTAATTTCTTATTTCCCGGATAATTATTTAGTAGTGTAACTTAGATTACAGAAAATAATTAGCAATCGGGGGTAACAAATGGTATATATATAACAGGGTGTACAGAGGATACGTTAAACAGTTACGATTTTCTTTATATTTCCTCCAGGGGATGTATTACAGTTCTGTCTGGCAAAATTAAAAATAGTGGGATTTCTCAAATTTTCTTAACCGGGTTGTTTATTTATGGCTGATGAGCAAGCTGAGATTCTGGTCGTCGAAGACGAGGCGGTGGTTGCCGAAGATATCAAAACTATGGTTGAACAACAGGGCTATACAGTACCGACAGTGGTTGGTTCCGGTGAGGCTGTACTGGAAGCGGTGGAAAAAAAAGAATTTGATCTTGTCCTGATGGACATCAAGCTGGCGGGAGAACTGGACGGAATTGAAACCGCCCACCGGCTCAAGGAAGAATTTGAGCTCTACGTGATCTATCTGACCGCTTTTTCTGGATCAGAGCTCCTGGAGCGCGCCCAGCAGACTGAGCCGCTCGGGTATTTAAACAAGCCGGTTGATCGGACTGACCTGGTTACGACTCTCGAGGTTGCCGTTCACAAACAAAAAATTAACAAGCAACTACGGACCAGTGAAGCCAAGTTCAGGACGTTGATTGAGACTACCCCGGATGTTATTTATCGCCTGGATCCGGCCGGCAAGTTTATTTATCTGAGTCCGGCTCTCGAACAATTTGGTTGGGAACCGGAAAAACTGGAAGGGGATCACTTCAAAAAAATATTGTATGGAGATGAATTTCAGCGGGTTGGTCGTGAAAATGTCTTACCGGAATACAAGGACCGGGAAACTATCCCGGATGCGGCACCGCCTTTGTTTGACGAACGCCGGACAGCACCTCGGGAAACAGAACAATTGGGACTAAAATTGAAACTGGGTGATCCGGAAGTTGTTTACTCACCTGAGGCGTTCAGATACTGCGAAGTTCACTCGGCCGGGCTCTATAATTTACCTGTTGACCACCCTCAGAAAAAATTCCAGGGGACAATCGGGGTGATCCGGGATGTGCACGAACGCAAAAAAAGAGAACAAAAAATCCGCAAACAGACCCGGCGACTTGCCTCTTTCGGACAGATGGCGGCCGGTTTAATGCACGAAATTAACAACGCGAATGCCTATGTTAAAGGGAATCTTGATTACCTGCAGAAAGCCTGGCAGGTGATCAAGGAAAATTTACCGAATTCCGCCGAGCGGTCGGAGAAAGTTGATTCAATAATTTCGAATTACAAATCCACCATCGAGTCAATGCGCGATGGGGCCAATAGAGTTCAGGCGATGACGGGCAAGGTGAGCGGGCTGGCTTTAAGTAGTGAGTCTTCGGATGAGATTTTTTCGCCGTTGGTGCGGTTGAACCAGGCCGTTGAATTAATTAAACAGAGTCCGGAATTCGAGGCAAAAATGGCTGAAGTTGAGATAAAAACTGATTTTTCCGAGTTGACCGAGACCGATTCGCTCCGATTGAGGGGAGATCCTTACGAGTTTTTAGAGATATTTGTAAATTTATTGAGTAATGCAGTCCGTGCCCTGGAAGGGGAAACCGGTTCAAAGATCTGGTTTGAAGCCAGTGTTGCAGAAGGAAATCTAAAAGTTTCCGTGGCGGATAACGGACCCGGGATACCGGAGGAACTTGAGTCAGAAATTTTTGAACCGTTTATTACTTCCTGGAATTCGGAAGAGGGAACCGGACTCGGGCTCTCCGTAGTTAAGGATTTCGTTGAATCTTTTGACGGTAAAATTGAGCTTGACACTACAGTGAACGAAGGCACGGAATTTGTCCTGACTTTTCCAACCTGCGAAAAACAGGAATAAATTATTGAACCCGCTCTAAAAACTCTTCCCCCTTGATGGGGGAAGATACAGATGGGGGTGAAAACGGGGTTACAAGCCCGTTTGTATGTTAGTTTTTTAGTTAGATACCATTTTAGAGTGAACTCATTATTAAAAAGTAAAAGAATTCCCAGGGGTGGAGCCATAGGTATTGTTTCTCATCCGTGGTTTTGTTTGAGTTATTAGTTAATGGTTATTGCTTAAGCTCAGAACCCCAAACTAAAAATTATTTTATATCAGAATTGGAGTTAATACATAGGTGAAGTTGAACATTTGTTAAAAACGCAGTTAAATCTTAAATTCTCTGTTTGAGGTGAGTAAAGTGGAAAGTATTCTTGTTGTTGACGATGAACCTGAGGTTATTGAAATGTTACGCAAAAATCTTGAGCTGGAGGGCTACGAGGTCGAGGGGGCGCCCGGGAAAGAGGCGGCCGTGGAGAAGATGGAAGCCGAGTTGTATTCCCTGGTTGTCCTTGACATTAAGTTTCCCGAGACCAGCGGCATGGAACTGTTGGCTGAGTTTAAAGACATTAATCCGCTGGTGAACGTAGTTATCCTGACCGGTTACTCCTCGATGGAAAACGTGGTCAGCCTGATTGAAGGGGGCGCGGTTGATTATTTTACTAAGCCCCTGGACATGGACCTTTTTCTCGAGGTAATCGAGCAACTCGACACGAAGATAGATCGTTGGCGAGAAAGCATTGGGATGAGCTGAAGCTTATTGGAAACTTGATAGTAAATTTTTTAAAAGTTAGTGGGGATTATTCATGGATGATAACAATGAACGTCTTATTGAGTTAACAAATCAGATTGCTTCTGATCTTATGATGGCCGAGGGGCCGGAAACTGAGGAGTTTGCCTCGGTCGTTGATAAATTAGACGAGCTGATTTCCTCCTGTCGTGTGTTGACGGAGATCGAGGAATCGGAGCTTCTGGAAACAGTTATCGAGGATTTGAGTGAGGCCAAAGAGTTCGTTGAAAAAATAGAGGAAAGCGGTGACCTGGAGTCAGCCGAAACCGAGTTGACCGAGCTTTTTGACCGGGTTGAGACTAATTTGCGTGATTATACCCGGGGCGTGAGCGAGGAGGAAACCGGGGCGAGCGTGGAGACCACCGGTGAGGCCGCTGGAAGTAGCGGTGATTCTGCCGACGAGTTTGACGATTTAATTACTGATCCGGATTCTTACGACGAGGAGATGTTTTTTGATTTTTTCTCTGAAGCGACCGAACACCTGCAGGGCTTTGAAGATGCGCTGCTGCACCTGGAGTCCGATCCCTCGGACACGGGGGCTATAGACCGGAGCTTCCGAGCTATTCACTCGCTGAAGGGGATGGCCGGGTTTATGAACTTCAAACTATTGAATCGGCTTTCGCATGCTATGGAAAATTTACTGGATTTATTCCGTGAAGGTTACGTGGTTGACAAGGACTCGGGCGACTTGTTGTTGAATTCTCTCGATATTTTAAAACAGATTGTCAATCTCCACCATAAGACGGTAGAGTCCGGGAAAGAACAAAGTTTTGACAGCGAACAGTTCAATCAAGTCTACGCTCAAGTAAAACAGACCCAAAAACGGGTAGAGGCCGAGGGTGAGATGCGAGCAGCCACCGATGAAGAAGCGGCTGGCGGCGAGGCCGAGGAAGTGCAGTTGGAGGAGGGCCAGCAGATAAAAGTCGACCTGGAAAAGATCGATAGCCTGGTTAACTCGGCCGGGGAACTGGTAACAGTTTACAACCAACTCAAACAGAAGTTATCAACTTCGGTTGACCGCGAGGAACAGAAAGTTTTCAACCAGATGGAGAGAATTGTGGATGACCTCCAGGAAGGTTCCCTCGACCTGCGGATGGTTCCCCTCAGAAAATCATTTTCCAGGGTCCGGCGGATGGTCCGTGATTTGAGTGAGAAATTTGACAAGGAGATTAATTTAGAGATTACTGGCACCGAAACTGAATTGGACCGGACACTGGTTGAAAAAATCCAGGATCCACTCGTCCACCTGGTCCGGAACGCCCTGGATCACGGAATTGAACCGCCGGAGGTGCGCGTGGAAAAAGAAAAACCGGAGGCGGGACAACTGGAAATCTCCGCTTATCACGAAAGCGGCAGTGTGATTATTGAAATCAGTGATGACGGCGCCGGAATTGATCCTGAGGCAATTTTTGAAAAGGCCGTCGGCGAGGATATTGTTGAACCGGGCGCTGAGTTGAGCAAGGAAGAGAAGTTGCGGCTGATCTTTGCCCCGGGCTTTTCCACGACCGAGGAAGTTTCGGACGTTTCCGGCCGGGGGGTCGGAATGGATGTCGTCCGCAATAACATCGAGGAAATTAACGGGCAGATCAAGGTGGATTCCGAGTTGGGGGAAGGTTCCACCTTTAAACTGGAGATTCCCTTAACTCTTTCAATCATTAACGGAATGTTGATTCGCCTGGGTGAGCGGCGTTACGTCATTCCCACCCTGGATATCTGGCAGTCGTTGAGTCCCGCCCCCGAGCAGATAACAACAGTGGAAAATCGGGGGCAGGTGTTGAACCTGCGCGGGGATTTAATTGAAATAGTTGATCTGAACCGGGTTTTGGATATTGGCGAATCCAAGCAAAACTTCGAGGATTCCTTGCTGGTAATAGTCGAGGGGATGGAAGGGAAGATTGCGGTTACCGTCGATGAACTACTGGGCCAGCAGGAGGTTGTGATCAAGAGCCTGGGCAGCAGTCTCGAAGAACTGCCGGTTATCTCGGGAGCCTCAATTCTCGGTGACGGGAACGTCGCTTTGATTATTGACTCACACGAGCTGAGCCGGGTTCGGTGACTAAAGCCTCTCCGGGAAGTTATTCCGGCGAAAGCAGGAATCCAGGTAAAGACCGTAAAACGCTCGGTTGCCGGATCAAACCAGGCAATGACAGGTTATCTCCCCGGTCGTCATTCCGGGGCCCCGACCCCGGAATCCAGCTTGATTTTGACCTTTAACGAGGGTCAACGTCAAATTCAAAATGGATTGCCAAATCAAGCCCGGCAATGACGTTCTTGATAATGGGTAGTCGAGTCAATGTCATTCTTTGTGCTGGTTTGTCGAGGGGGCTTGGAGCAGGTTCAGACAAGTATAATGAAAGAAATGCTCTTTTTAAAAAAACACTAATTAATTTGTGAGGAACAAACAGATGATAAAAAAATTAGAATTGGCCGAGACACCATTTTTTAGCCAGTTACCCGGGCCTGTAATAGACAATTTTGAAAAATACGGCTGGCTGACCGAATGTAATCCTCGGAGTGCAGTCTATTACCCGAAAGACGAAGCTAATTTAATTTACTATGTGCGAGATGGACTGGTCCGGGTTGCACTTGGTTTGGGAAAAAATGAGGATTACACCCTGCAATTTATCCCCGCCGGCCGTTTTTTTGGCACCGAGGGTTTTATCAGTGACAAGAACCGTGATACCTTAACTGAAACCTTCACGGACACCAGTCTCTACGTGTTTAAGGGGACGGAACTGGACTGGTTGATCTACGAGAATTCAACCCTCTCCCAAAAAATAATTGAAGATTATCATTACCTGAAAGAAGGAATAACGGACAACCTGCTTTACCTGAACGATTCGGCGGCCCGGCGACTCTGTAATACGTTGGACACATTGCTCGAGCACTGTGCCGAGGATAACATTCTTTCTTTCAGTCACTCGGAAATTGCCCGATTTGCTTCCCTGGCCCGGCCGACAGTTTCAAAGTTGCTCAAGCAGTTTGCCAGTGACGGGATACTGGAATTAAAGCGAGAGCAGATCATTATTTACGACCGCGAAAAACTCCGGGCCGAGCTATCGTAAAGAAGAAATCACTCCCCTCACTTATTATCCCTCCAGTAATAATTCACTAAACTCCTTTTCTAATTCAAAACTTTCTAACGAACTGTCATTGCCCTAACTTACGCAGGATCGTAGACCGGGCTTGACCCGGCTCCTGAGATGACACGAACGCTTTAAATCAATAATTCAAAAATCGATTGATTTCACGCATTCGCGAGACGCAAGCCCCGGTTTCCGGCGCTTTGCGTCTCCACCCGGAATGACGTTGTGGTGTTATTAGAAAGTTGTGTTTCTAATTTTAACCTGGAATTAAAAAGTTAAATAACACCTATTCCAGAGAATGTAACTCAAGTTACATTCAAAAATTTGCAGGGTGGAGAATACCGGTTATACTTTTAATAGTTGGAAAGAGGTGGGATTTTATTCAAAAATTTAATTAATGTAGATAATTAGGGAAACAGCGTATTTGCGTGGGCAAAAATAATTAAAAATAATAACTAAAATCAACCGGAGGTTTTGAACAATGGCAACTGAAGACTCCGAAACAGCCGGAGCAGAAGAGGAATTATCCAACTTGCGTACTGATATTTCCCGGGACCAGGGGATTGCCGGTGGCGGTGGAGATTTAAAGAAATATTTGACGTTTGTCCTGCAGAAAGAGGAATACGGTATTGGGATCTTAAGAGTCCGGGAAATTATCGGTTTCATGGACGTCACACCCGTGCCCCGGACACCGGACTTTGTAAAAGGGGTAATCAATCTTCGCGGTCAGGTAATTCCGGTGATTGATCTGCGCAAGAAGTTCGGGATGCCGGAGGCTGAAATTACCCGAGAGACCTGTATCATTGTCGTGGAAGTGAAACGGGAGGACGAAGAGGTAGTGCAGATGGGCATAGTCGTGGACAACGTCGAGGAAGTCCTCGACATTCCCGAGGGAAACATTGATCCGTCCCCCTCCTTTGGCGCTGAGATTGACACGGAATACATCCAGGGTATGGGGAAAGTTGACGAGGAAGTAAAGATCCTCTTGGATATCGACCGTGTGCTCGAGGACGAGGAACTGGTGGAAATCAGTAACATTGATGAATAATAACCATTAATGTTTAAACTTTTTTCACCAAACAATTTTTTTATTCAACCGGGACAAGTTTGAGATGCCATAACTTTACATTTTAACTCTCAAGGAGTGATTCGAGTGTTTAATTGGTTCAAGAAAATGCGGTTGCGGTGGAAATTAATTTTAGGTGGCTTATTTCTTTCGATAGTGCCGGTCATCGTAGTTGGCTGGTTTGCCTACAGCCAGACTTACTACGGGTTCACTGGTATGACCGGGATGATTAAGGGATTTCTGCGGGATACGGTCCAGACCTGGAGCATGAATATTGAGGAGACTGTCCAGGATATTGAGAAACAACAGAAACAGGCCCGCCACCAGGCCCGATCGATGTTGGCCTCTCAGAGCAAGACAGTGCAGGAATTGATTAAGAATTTTCGTGGTTCAAATGAGCGGTTGAAGGATATAATTGCGGATATTCCCGTGGGAAAAACCGGCTACGTTTTTGTCCTTGATTACGAGGGAAATTACGTAGTTTCGAAAAACCGGGAGCGTGACGGTGAGAATATATGGGACGCCCAGGATAACAACGGCGTCTATTTCATTAGAGAAATAATTCGGAAAGCAAAGGGATTGTCAGGTGAAGAAGTTGCTTACCAGACCTACCCCTGGAAGAATCCGGGTGACCCTGAACCACGAAAAAAATTGGCAGCTATCAGCCATTTTCCGCGGCGCGGCTGGGTCGTCGGGGTCAGCACATATTTTGATGAACTTGTTGATATGAATTACGCCGAACGCAAGAAACAGAATCTGAGAAAGAAGATTATTTCCCAGGAGATTGGAAAAGAAGGTTACGTATTTGTTGTGAACAGCAAGGGTAAACTCCTTGTCCATCCCAACCAGGATCTGGTGGGCAAAAGCCTCTGGGATGATAAGTCCGCCCGGGGCAATTATTATATCCGGGAGATGGTCGAGAAAGCCGAGGACCTGGAGTCCGGGCAGACGGACCTGGTTTCTTACCTGTGGGAGGAAGACGGCAAAAATCGTGAGAAATACGCCGCTGTCTCCTACGTGCCCGAATGGGACTGGGTGATCGGCGTCAGTGCCTACCGGGGCACATTTTTTCAGGCCTTGTATAACGTGCGCAACGTGGTTATTATTGCCGTGATCATTGTGGCAATTGTTGGCACAGCGCTGACGGTTTTACTTGAGCGTTCAATTACAGCGCCGATCCAGCGGATCGTTGACAACTTGAATTCGGGGGCCGAAGAGGTAGCAACCGCTTCTGATGAAGTTTCCGCGGCTTCCCAGAACCTGGCCGAGGTCGGTTCGGAGAACGCCTCCTCCGTTGAGGAGACCAGTTCATCCGTCGAGGAAATTAGTTCGATGGTCGAGGAGAACACCGCGAATGCTAACGAAGCCAACCAGCTCTCCGACGAGACGCTTGAGGCGGCTGAGCAGGGCGGTGAGGAAATGTCCGAACTGCAGTCCGTAATTGAGGAGATTAATGAGCACTCCCAGGAAGTTGCCGAAGTTACCGACCTCATTGAGGACATTGCCTTTCAGACCAATATTCTTGCACTCAACGCTGCCGTAGAAGCGGCCCGAGCCGGTGAACACGGCAAGGGTTTTGCCGTTGTTGCCGAGGAGGTTCGGAACCTCGCACAGCGCACCTCAGAAGCCGTTGAGGATACCGGGGAACTGATTGAGCAGGCCGTGGAATCGGCCCAGGAAGGTGTTGTCACGGTTGAGGAGACCCAGGAGACCTTTGAGGAGATAATCAAGTCGACTCGGAAGGTTTCGGACATAATCGCTGAAGTGGCGACGGCGTCCAATCAGCAGACGCAGGGCCTCGAACAGGTCAATACGGCGATGGACGAGGTCGACCAGGCGAGCCAGGAAGTTGCTTCCAACGCGGAAGAAGCGTCCTCCGCTTCCGAGGAGCTCTCCGCCCAGGCCGATAACCTGCAAGAATACTCTGCTGACTTGCTGGAAGTTGTAGAAGGCCAGGGAGCCGCCGCCCAGCAGAACTCCCGGCAGACCACAGCCAGTCTGAATCAGGCTCAAAAGAGTGACTCCAGACAGGGACAGGCAACTTCAACAACTCAAAAATCGGAAGCCGAAGAAGTCATACCGATGGATGAAGAAGCAAACGATGAAACGTTTAAGGAATTCTGATACTCTGGCTTGCCCCCCCCTCTCTCATCAGGGGAGAGGGGGTTTTTGAATAGGGGATAGTTATTTAAAGATCTTGAATTCAACTATCAAATGCAACAACTTTTATTCCATCATTCCTACCCCTTAATGGGGGAGGTTAGGTGGGGGTGAGCACTGTTCGTGTCATCGTTCCCCCTCTCCTTAGTCCCCTCACACCAGGGGAGGGGAGATATAGTGGCCGTCGTTACTGTTTTATGTTGCATTTAGTTGTTTAATTCACCGATGAATAATTTTTTGAGATGGGAGTCAATGACTATGGGTTTTGAAATTAGGGGGGCGGAAATTTATCAGGAGTTAATAAATAATAAGTTGCAGATTAAAAAATTCTGACAATGAGAAATATTGAGATAAATGACACCGAGTTCAAAAAGATCGCAAAGTTAATTTACGATTACAGCGGGATTCACTTAAAGGAGTCCAAGAAACACCTGGTCCGGGCACGGCTGCGGAAACGACTGATTGACCTTAACCTGGGCAGTTTTGAAGAGTATTCCGAACGAGTTCTTAAGGATAAAACCGGGAAGGAACTCAGTTATTTAATTCAGGCAATATCGACCAACGTTACCTCTTTTTTCCGGGGCCCGCAACATTTTGATTTCATTGAGAATACAGTCCTGCCTCGAGTTGTCCGCCGTCTGCGTTCATCCGCCAATGAATACGCTCATTTCTGGAGTGCCGCCTGTTCCACCGGCCAGGAACCCTATTCACTGGCGATAACCTTGCTGGAGAACATTGATAATATTGCCAATTTTGACCTGAAGATCCTCGCCACTGATATTTCCCGGGAAGTTGTGAACACTGCCAAACGAGGAGTTTACGAGAAAAAACACCTGAAGAATGTCTCCCCGGAAATAGTTAATAAGTATTTCACCCATTTTCAGCGCCCCGACGGGACAGACCGATACAAAGTGAAAAAATCGGTCAGAAAGCTTGTCCGTTTTGGAACCTTGAACCTGAAGAAACAGACTTTTCCGTTCAGTAAAAAATTTGACTTAATATTTAGCCGTAACGTCTTGATCTATTTTGACGAGGCAATGACCCGGAACCTGGCGAAGAAATTTTATCGAAATTTGCGGCCGGGCGGCAATTTGATCCTTGGGCACTCGGAGAGTCTGACCAGGGTTGAACATGAATTTGAGTTTGTGGAAGCCACAATTTACAAAAAATAAATGGAGATGGTGGGTGAATGCGAAAAATGACGGCTGAAGGTTATCAACAAAAGTCCATCCATCCCGGCGAATTATTTGTTAGTAAAAAGTCCTATAAAATACGGACTATCCTTGGCTCCTGTGTAAGTGTTACAATATTTGATCGGAAAAATAATTTTGGTGGAATGAATCACTTTATGTTGCCTAAAACCGAGGCATCGTTCGGGGCTGACTACAAATATGGGGATATATCCACGAAAAAATTAATCGAAAAAATGTTGGCGCGGGGGAGCGCCCGGGAGGATTTGGTTCTGAAATTGTTCGGGGGTAGTCGAGTGGTTGAGGCATTAAAAGAAACGGATATTGGCAAGAAGAACCTTCAGACGGCTTATGACGTTATTTCAGCATACGGGCTTACTGTGGCCCGGAAACATATTAGAACTTCGCGCGGGATGAAATTGATATTTGATAACCAGACTAACAAAGTCCTTGCCCGGGAATTGAGTCAGAGCAATGGCAGTCAACAGAAATTGCAGAAAAGAGAAGCAAAGATAAGTTCGATTCTTTCCAGCCGGGATGGGCTTGATCTGTTGAATTGAAAGGAGTAACCCCGGGACCCACAATGCCGAATACACAAGTGATGGTGGTTGATGATTCAGTCTTGGTCAGGAAAATTCTGACCAGGGAATTAAACAAGGCCCCGGGGCTCGAAGTAATAGATACTGCGCCTGATCCCTACGTTGCTCGGGACAAAATTGTTGAGCTTTCTCCGGACGTTATCACCCTCGACATTGAGATGCCGAAGATGGACGGAATTACCTTCCTTAAGAAAATTATGGAGCATCACCCCCTTCCCGTAGTGATTGTCAGTTCACTCTCCCAGGAGGGCAGTAAAGTTGCTCTGAAAGCAATTGAGTTGGGTGCGGTAGAAGTTGTGGGGAAACCGACGTCGAACATCACTTCCGGCCTGCAGTCCATGGGCCAGCAATTAGCCGATAAAGTTAAAGCGGCGGCCCGGGTGAATATTTCCCAGTACCAGAATAAGACAGGCGTCCAGTCCACTGCCAAAAAGGTCGGGAAGGATATACTCGCCGACGTCAAGGCCTCCGATACAATTATAGCGATTGGTTCCTCGACCGGCGGAGTTAAAACTTTGAAACAGGTAATTCCCAAGCTTCCGGCCTCCACGCCCGGAACGGTTATTGTTCAGCATATGCCCGGGGGATTTACTACTTCTTTTTCAAACAGATTGGATGAGATGAGCGGTCTGGAAGTTAAGGAGGCCGCGGACGGTGACCGAGTCCGGCCAGGTCGAGTTTTGTTTGCTCCGGGTAATTATCACATGCTGCTGCGGCGCCGGGGTGCGCAGTATAAAGTTAAGGTTAAGCAGGGCCCCCGGGTTCACCATCAACGCCCCAGCGCCGATGTTCTTTTTAAGTCTGTTGCGAAAGAAGCCGGGGTCAATGCGATTGGTGTGATTCTTACTGGTATGGGTGAGGATGGGGCCGACGGACTGCTGAAAATGAAGCAGGCTGGGGCAAAAACAATCGGCCAGGACGCGGAGACGTCCGTGGTCTATGGCATGCCCAAGATAGCAAAAGAAAAAGGCGCAGTGGAGACCGTATCCTCCCTCGATAAAATCCCCGATTTAATTGTCAGTCGCGTCAAAGAACTTTCGGCGGACTAACTTATCTGGGGACGGAGGAACAGATACAGGAAATATTTGAAGCTATTTATCAACTTATGAAGACGACCGAAGATGAATCGAAGCAAATCGGCTTTATCTCTGAGGAAAAGGATCAAGAGGTTGGTTAATTGCTAGAGGAACTGAAATATCATTCAAGTTCTGGATCCACGGATTACACAGATTGCACAGATTATAACGTCAAGATCAAAACCTTTATTGGACTGGATTGACTGGATTCAATTAATTCAAAATCTTGTTGATCCTGTCAATTTAGCCCTTACATTTTGAGTTTATTAACCAGTTTTATTAGCTTGGAGATGTTGCCGCGCAATCAAGCTACCAGTTTTATCGATTTTTGTTCCTGGTCTGTAATTTCCGGATGAGTTTTATCAGCTCCGAGATGTTTTTATGCAGATTTTCTCCTGCGTTGTCGATTTCTTCCTGAAAGGCGGTCTGGATTTTATTTAACCCGTCCGGTTCATCTATAATGTCAATTTTATCGCCGAAGGTGTCCCGAAAATTATTCTTAATGAATATTTTCATACTCTCCTCAGCGGCTGCATCGCTTGAAAAATCAAACTCGTTTCTTGAATTTTCAAGAATATCGTTTTGTTCCTTTTCACTTGGTTTTTCCTCCATAATACACACCTCAAATAGCAGGATTACCTCAGACTATAGCACGATTATATCTTCCATTTAATCCCCGGGCAAATGTCTCGTCCAGAATTCCAGCCCTAACTAAAACCAATTAATTGCTTAATTGGTTTTTTAGTGAGACTTTCAAGGTTATTAATTTTGAAAAATTGAAGTAAATTTTAAAGCCCAGGGAGGGATTTTTGATTTGGGTGTAATTTTTTTCTGAGAAATATAGTGAATATAAAAAAAGCCCGGGTTCCCGATCAGGAACCCGGGGATATGTGGCAGTGGAATGAATAATAACAGTACTATATTAGGCCACTTTGAAGATTTCTTCGGCCGAAATTCCTTTTTCTTCCACCATTTTGCGCACTTCCTGGTGGAGCAGCTCCAGGCCGTTAGGAGCATCGAGAAGCTTAAGCTTCTCACCCAGCAGATCAGAAAAATTTTCCCGGATATAGGTTTTCATCGTTTCCCGGGCTGTTTCATCGCTGGAAAAGTCTAACTCTATCTCCTGGCTCATTATTGACCACCTCCCGTCCTGTGTTTAAATATTGTATTCAATCATTATCATCGACACCCCCCGGCTACCCTTTAAGTAAAAATTGTGATTTTAAAATATGAGTCCACTCTAAAAAAGTGTCTAAAGAAAAATCTGACACCTAAATAAGCCTCTCCGAAAAGTCCCCTCTCCTCTGGCGGGAGAGGGTCAGGGTGAGGGGGAAAAAGGTCAAGGGCGTGGTTCGGCCTCTACGAGGCCTCTTCACCCCCACCTTAATCTTCCCCATCAAGGGGGAGGAGATTTTAGACCCTTTTCGGAGAGCGTGTAAATAGTCTTGTAAATCCATTTTCACCCCCATCTAAATAACGCGCATACGTCACAGGCCTTCCCCCATCAGGGAGAAAGATTTTTTAGAGCAAACTCAAAATATAAAAGGAGATTTTAATGGACTTTTGTAAAAAAATAGAAAGGAAAGCTAATTAATTTTCCTGGATGTTTACGTTAATCAGGACCGTACCAAGGTTTGTATTCAGGGGGACCTGGAGGTATTTTGAGGAAACGCTGTCACTGATTTCCATATCTTCCCCAACTATCAACGAGGGAGGAGTTATATCAATGTGTTTGCCGTCTAATTGCTTGTGTAATTTGCTGGAAGCATTACCGGTAATGATGTTTCCGAGCTCCTGGATAGTGGAGCGAACCATGTCATTTAAGCCGGGGATATCTTCGCCGTTCATTTTACTGGCCACTTTTACCGCCGTAATTCGATTCATATCGTAAATTACTCGCCCCTCGATATCACCGGAAATTCCTATATATGTGGCTGTCCCCAGGCTCTGGGAAGGAGAATCAGAAATATCCAGCTCACCTCGATCAATTTCTATACCGGGAATGAACTGTTCAAGGGTAGAAATAGCTGAAGTGACAAAAGGATTGATGTATTCTGCTTTCATTAAATTACTCCTTTAAAACTTTTTCCAACCGATTAAATACATCCTCTCGCTGGAATGGTTTTACAATAAAATGTTTTGCACCTTTCATTACGCACTTTTTTACTGTGTCCTCCTGTCCCATTGCGCTTACCATAACTACGTTTAAATCTGGTTTCATGTCGAGAATTTTTTCCAGAGCGGTGATCCCGTCCATCTCCGGCATGGTAATATCCAGGGTGATAAAATCAAGCTCATCTCCGTGTTCTTCAACCGCCGCTACGGCTTCTTCACCATTAGTAGCGGTATCAACTACTTCAGTATCAAATGATTCTAACATTCGAACCAGATTTTTAACCATAAAATCAGAATCGTCAACAACCAGGCATTTATAAGGCTCGTCATCTTCGTTTGTTTCTAAGGTTAACAGATGTTCATCATCAGCAGTAACCACTGTTACCACTCCAGTCTTAATTTTATCTGAATTATATTATGATATATGGCCTGTTGCTTCAAGAGTAAACCAGTAACTTGCAATTAATTATAAAATACTTTTTCGTTTTCAGCAATAAATACAGTGGGCCCCTCAGTGTATTTTCATGATTAAAATTATTATAGTCGCTTATCGTTTATTGGTAAATATTACCGATCGTTCTTTGATTCTGGAGTGCGGTTATTTTTTTCCTTGTTCGGAATGATGTTTGGGGGGTTTGAGTAGAAACCGATTTTTTTGTTGCAAAACTCCGGAAAATTTAGTAGTGTAAATGGTCTTGGCTTGACAGGGTGATTTTGTTTATGCTTGAAAAAACGGTCCGTCTCAATCGATTGTTTGATTTTTACGGGACACTTTTGACTGAACAGCAGGCTAAAATTTTAAAATTGTATTACCACCAGGATCTATCACTTTCAGAAATTGCTACCAGCGAAAATTGTTCTCGCCAGGCGGTTCACGATACTTTGAACCGGGCAGCCAGTAATCTTGAAAAATACGAACGGAAACTTGAATTTTTAAGTAAACGTGAGCAACAAAAAAAGAAATTAATTAAGCTTAAAAATCAATTGAAAGCCAATGAAACAGAAAACGCAAAAAAAACGCTCGCTGAAGTATTGCAATTATTTTAACATATTTTAATGGATGGTCACTTTGCCGGAGTATATTAACTTTTGGTTTTGGTAATTACTCACCTATCCCCTCCCCCCAGCGGGCGGCTGGCTTGCCCGGCGCATGGACAGGGTCAGGGTGAGGGAGACATTCTAGCGTTTTCAATAAAATAGCTGAGTTAAAAGGTCTTTTCAAATCCTTTTTCACCCCATCTTAATAGCGTGTACGCGTCACAAGTCTTTCCCCATCAAAGGGGAAAGAGATTAGGTGAGTTACAACTTTTGTTTGAAATCTTGAATTCAACTATCAAATGCAACAACTTTCATTCCTCCCCCTTGTTGGGGGAGGTTAGGTGGGGGTGAACACTGTTCGTGTCATCGTTCCCCCTCCCCTTAGTCCCCTCCCACCAGGGGAGGGGAGATATAGTGGCAGTCGTTACTGTTTTATGTTGCACTTAGTTGTTTAATTCACCAATGAAAAGAATCTAGCCGGAGTGGCTTAATATAAGCGGAGTTGGTAGTAATGTTTGATTCCCTGACTGAAAAATTAAACGAAACTTTTAAACAATTTAGAGGCCAGGGGAAGCTGTCCGCCGGGGAAGTTAAAGACGGCGTTAAGGAAATTCGGCGGATCCTGCTGGCTGCTGACGTCCATTATTCAGTAGTAAAAAAGTTTATTAATTCTGTAGAAGAAAAAGCTGTTGGCGAGGAGGTCCTGGACAGCCTGACTCCCGGTGAACAGATTATCAGTATTGTTCGAGAAGAGTTAGAAGAGGTCCTCGGGTTGGAACGAGTGGAGCTTGATCTGGGCCAGGCTACTCCTACACCGATAATGCTGGTTGGCCTCCAGGGGACTGGTAAAACTACAACCTGTGGTAAACTGGCGAAAATGTACTCCGAGCAGGGGAATTCCCCTCTGCTTTATTCAGCCGACTATCGACGTCCGGCTGCCAGAGAGCAACTCCGTCAGGTTGCCGAGGAAAATGATCTGGAATTATTTCGTCATGAATTTGACGATCCCCGGGGGGACCTGGAAAATGTGCGGGATTATGCCCGTCAGAATGGGAAGAATCCCCTGATAATTGATACCGCCGGGCGGTTAAATATAGACGAACCTATGCTTGAAGAAATCCGGGATTATTCTCAGATTTTATCCGAGATGAAAGTTTTGCTTGTTATTGACGGGATGATGGGACAGGAAGCCTTAAACGTAGCGGATGATTTCGGAGAGTCAGTTGACCTTGACGGATTAATTTTGACTAAGATGGAGGGGGACGCTCGAGGCGGAGCAGCCATTAGTGCCAGAGAAGTAACCGGAGTCCCTATTTTATATCTGGGGACGGGAGAAAAAATAGATGCTCTGGAACCATTCCATCCGGATCGGATGGCCTCACGAATTCTGGGGATGGGAGATGTGTTTTCTTTAATTGAGGAGGCTGAGGAAGCCGCTGCTGAAGAAGACCAGGAAGAGATGCAGAAGCGGTTTATGGAAGGTAAAATTACGATGGCTGATCTTGATAAACAGCTTGATCAGCTTAAAAATATGGGACCGCTGGAGGGGATTTTAGAAAAATTGCCCGGAGGTTTTCAACTTAAAGACCAGCTCCAACAAGGAGATTTTGAGCCGGAAGATATTGATCGAATGCAAGCAATAATTCGGTCAATGACCCCCGAGGAAAAGAAAAAACCGGATATTATAGACGGCTCCCGCCGCCGGCGGATTGCTAATGGGAGCGGGACCTCACGGCAATTAGTCAATCAGCTTCTCCAGCAGTTTAAGATGATGAAAACCATGATGGATAAAATGCGGAACAACCAGGGAATGCTCCAAAATATGGCTTCACAGATGGGGCTCGGAGGTGGAATGGGCGGACTGCCTTGAAGCGGAGGATAGTGATTGAGTGATGCGGCAAGTTCATAGCCCCTAACCAAATAAAGCGAAAATAACACAGAGACGGAGAGAAATATGAATTAATTAATTCAGGAGTGATTTTGATGTCAGTAAGGTTAAGATTACAGAGAAAAGGAAAGAAAAAAGCCCCTTATTACCGGCTGGTAGCAACTAATAGGTCCGCTGCCCCCCAGTCTGATTACATAGAGTCGCTTGGCTTTTATCGTCCGGTTGCTTCCGGGGAAGAGCAGGAGGTTGAATTGAAGGACGAGCGAATTGACTACTGGTTGGAAAACGGTGCTCAGCCTTCAAGTTCTGTCAAAGACTTACTGCGAAAAGCGGGAATCACAGAAGAATAAGATCTCAACCGGGGAGTTGGTTTGGCATGAGTGAGCCTTCCGCAGCGCAGGAACCGGATGAGATTATGGTGGGAAAAATTATTAAGACCCACGGAATTGATGGAGCTGTGATAGTGGCGCCGGAAACTGATTTTGTTGAAGAAAGATTCTCCGAGGGAAGTCAGTTGTATATCCGTGATCAGGGCGACAAACAGAAAGTAACGGTGGTTAGTGCCCGGGAACACCAGGGGAATTTTATTGTTGAATTTAAAACTATACAGGGATGTGATGAAGCAGAAAAATTGCGCGGGGCTGACCTGGTGGTTCCCCGGGAAGCGGCAATTGAACTGCCTGCGGGAGATTATTATGGTTTCGAGTTACTTGATGTGTCGGTTTACAGTCAGGCCGGGGAACTACTGGGAACTGTAAATGATTTCTGGCAGTCGGGGGGACAGAGGGGAATGGAAATCAAGAGTAATAAATACGGTAAAATTGATTTACCATTACATATTGAGTTGGTTGAAAAGATAGATCGTGAGACGAAAAAAATTGTGATTAATTTACCTCGCGGCTGGAAAAGTTTAATCCGTGACTGATTTCTGATGAAGTTTCATTTATTAACCGTTTTTCCGGCTCTGTACCGGCCATTTTTACAATATGGGATGCTAGCCCGGGCAAGGAAAAAGGATTTGGTGGATGTTTATCCCTGGAGTTTACGACGATTTACCGGTGACCAATCCGGAGAAATTGATGATCGCGCTTATGGCGGCCAGGCCGGAATGGTGATGAAACCGGAGCCCTATTTTCGTGGGGTTGAACACTTAAAGCAATACGTTTCTGCTGACACGCCGGTTCTTTTTACCGGTGCAGCGGGAAAGGAGTTTGATCAACAGGCGGCAAAAGACTTGTCGGCTCGCGAAGAGCTAATTATTCTTACGGGGCGTTATGAGGGTGTTGACCAGCGGGTAAAAGCGGAAGTAGTGGATGAAACCTGGTCAATCGGCTCTTACATTACCCCGGGCGGCGATTTACCCGCTCTGGTTTTAATGTCGGCAATAATTCGGCAAATTCCGGGTGTTGTAGGGAATGAACGGTCGGTTGCTACAGATAGTTACCAGCAAGAACAATTGGCTGCACCTGTTTACACTCGGCCGGCTGAATTTCGCGGTTTTGAAGTCCCTGAAGTTTTGCTTTCGGGGAACCATAAAAAAATAGCTCAATGGAACAAAAAACAGGCTTTGAAACGGACCCGGGAACAAAAACCAGAATTACTGGAATAAGAATTTATTTTAAGAAACTTACTTTAGAATTTTTATTAGGAGGCGTAAACTATGAAACAATCAACCCAGGAAGTAATCAAGGATGAATTACCCGAGGCCAATTACCCGGATTTTAGTCCCGGGGATAAAATCCGAGTAGAAACTGAAGAAGAAATTGGTGGCCAGTTGCGGAAACGTTTTTTTGAAGGAATATGTATTGGCCGCAAGGGGGAAGGAATAGACCAAACTTTTAAGGTTCGCAAGGAGAGTTTTGGGGTAGGAATTGAACGTATATTTCCTCTTTACTCACCAATCATTGAGACTATTAAAGTCATCAGAAAAGGTGTAGTAAACCAGGCAAAGTTAAATTATCTTTCCGAGAAGTCTTCCAAGGAAGCAAGGATCGATGAAAAACGAGTGGATCTCGATGAAATTAACGCTCCCGCTTCAAAATCAGGGAAATCAGCTCCTGAGGAAGTGGATGAATCATTCGAAGAAGCGGAAGAACCGTTGGAAAAAACCGGGGAGTCCGAACAAGAGGAACAGGAAGAAGCGGAGGAAGAGGACGAGGAGGAATAGTTTTTGTCAGGTGGCTCAACAGGTTCCGACAGCGGTTCTTTTCATACTCCTCTCTATTACCATGAAACTGAAGATTTAGCCGCAGCGCTGAATTTGAAGAGTGGTGAATTGGTTCACGCTTATGTAGAATCAGTGCTTCCCGGGGAAGAATCGAAGCTATTGTTGAACCTTAAAGGACGCCAGGTAGTTGCTCAGAGTAAGCCCCGGGTTGAGGCGGGTGACTCTCTGGTGGTAAAAGTGGTGTCCCTTGCTCATCCGATTGAATTAAAAATTTTCACCCCCGAAGAGGCAGAATCTGAATTAAACGAAAAGGAACTGGCTGACATAGTTAAGTCGATGGGTTTGAACCCCACGGAAAAGATAAATAAATTAGCCCGGGAATTTTTAAAAAAGGATATTCACCTGGACGCGGGCTTGCTGGAAAAGGCCGGAAATCACTGGCCTAATTTAACCGGTCCGGACGGTCAATTGCATAGTGGTCGCCTGGACGCGCTCTCTTTTCTTTACAGTCGAAAACTTCCGGCAAAAGAAGTTCTGCTTAAGTCACTGGGAAATATGCCAAATTCTGCTGGTGCGGCGGCCTGGCAACCGCTAGCTGATAATGCTTCGTTCTCACCTGTTTCAGGTGAATTCGATCTTCGAAAACAGTTGCTGAGCTTGGGGATAGACCTGGTTCGCCAGTTAACCCGTTATCCCCATAGCGCCGCTTCAACTCTGCATGCCCGTTTATTGAAGAAAAACCAAGATAAATCAGAGGGGAGTGGTGGGGCCAAGCAATTGCTCGCTCTCCTTCTGGCGCTTGGACTGGCTAACAGTCAGCCGCAAGAAGAATTTAATTTGTTGCTTCCCTTTGTCGACTCCGGACAACTTCGCCAGCTTCAGCTACTGGTAAGACCGGGAGAAATTCCATCTGGCTGGAGCGAACCAAACTGGAAGAGCCGTTTATTTGTGTCTCTATCCAAGTTTGGGAAACTGGAGGTAAAAGTCAGAAAAACTAAAAACAAAGTGGGCGTACTTTTTATCAATTCAGATCCGGGAGTGTTATCTGATCTTCGGGCAAGAGCGGACCGCCTTGCTGAAATTTTTGAGACTGCCGGTTACCGGATAGAAGTTTCCTTTGGACAAGGGGAGCCGAGCACGCCTCCGGATCCACTGGCAAACACAAAAACGGCTAGTACCGGGTTAAAATTTGAGGGAATGGATTTTATAGCATGAGCAAAATAAATTATCTAAATGATAGTGATAATGATTCAGCGGCTGAAACTGAAGAAGAGGAATGTCCCCCTGAGGTTGCTCGCAAAATTAAAATCCTTGCTGACCGCGAAGAAGTTCCTCTCTACCAGGACGAGGAGTTGATTAAATTGCTTTATTCAGTTGATTTAGAGTCTGATTTACCCCCCTCGTTTTTTGAAATAGTGAATGAAATTTTTATATTTTTGATAGACAATGAAGTTTGAGGTTGA
This sequence comes from uncultured bacterium, assembly GCA_964631325.1. Taxonomy (GTDB): domain Bacteria; phylum T1Sed10-126; class T1Sed10-126; order T1Sed10-126; family T1Sed10-126; genus CAZVWJ01. Next base: position 39,899 of record CAZVWJ010000006.1, read on the forward strand.
TGAACTGGAAAGCGAAGCCTGCTTTCCGTGCCCGGTTTACTCTGAAAATGGAGAAAAAATAGCTGCCCCCGGCATTAAATTTACTGAATCAGTCCACAAACAATTAGCTGACTGGGGAATTGATGTGATCAGGGCGGAGCAACCGCCTCTGCCTGAACCGTTGAAAGGAAGCCAAAGTGGGGCCCGCCGGCGCTTCCGGGTGGATCAATTATCTTCCGGGGTGGTATTTGACTGCCCTATTTACACTCCTAATGGTCAGAAACTCGCTGATTCATTTGCCCGTCTGAACCAAAAACAGTTGAAAAAATTGAATAATTGGGATATCCGGATAATCTATGCTAAAAATAGTCCGCTTTCACGGGAAGAAAAGGATAAATATCGTCAGCAGGCTGCTAAAACTTCAATTGAGGATTCTTTTACTGAGATAGAAGCAGAGGCTCTAAAGGATATTGAAAACCAGTCTGCAGTTCGTTCCTGTGAGAGATTTCACAATCGGGATAAAAAATACGTAAGGGCTGTTTACCAGAAATCTCTGGATTTAACCGAGGATTTAATTGAAAAATTAAGCCGGAATCTGGTGAATAAATTAAGTCGGATTTATGAGACCCTGAAACCGATTAACCCTTGCATCTGGCAGAAGCAACAGCTTCTTTTATTTTTAATTGCTGACGAAAAGATCGCCGGAGATGAATATATCTATAAATATAGCTTGCACACGGCAATTATTTCAATGCTGCTTGGCCAAAAAATGGGATTTCCCCGGGGCGAAATCAGGCGGCTTGGAGCCGGAGCTCTTGTTCATGATGTGGGGATGCTAAAAATCCCCCGGATAATTAGGAAAAAAGAAGGAAAATTAACTTATGAACAGCGCGAGAAGATGAAAAAACACCTTCCCAGAGGGGAAGATATGTTGAGTGAACTGGATTCTTACCACAGTTCAATTCAGCACGTCTTAGAACAGCATCACGAGCAATATGACGGGTCCGGTTACCCTAACCATTTAACCGGGGACGAAATTCATCCGCACGCCCGCATCGTCAATTTAGCCATGACCTACGTGGCTTTAACACAACCACGTTACCATCGCCGTGAATACGGAGTTACACGTAGTGTGCGAGAAGTAATTTATGAACAGCGCAGTAGATACGACCCGGGGGTCTTAAAAGCTTTTCTCAAATTAATGGGAATTTATCCTCCCGGCAGTTTTGTTCGGTTGAGCGGGGGGCAGGAAGCTATGGTGATAGAAACCGTGGAATCCAAGCCCCTGGACCCGGTAGTCAGGGTCGTTGCTGACGATGAAGGAAATAGATTACAAAAACCTTACCGCTTACTTCTGGAAAAATCGGAGCTCTCAATTGAGGGGATTTTAGATTCTGATAAACGGGGCTATAAAGCTTTTGAGATTGCCTGATTCAGGTCAGCGGCCTCCGTTTTTAGTGCTAATTGATTTGCAAAAAGATTTTTATCATTCTTCCGGTGCTTATGGTCAAGCTGGCCGACCGCTTCAGCCCCTTCAGGAAACCGTGGGCTACTGGAAAAAAAGATTCCGTGAGTATCCCTATGTGCTTCGGATAAGAAGCCATTACAAACCGCTTCAGTGGCCGGATATGCCCGGGCTCTGTGCCAATCCCCTGGGGGGTGGACGGTGGCAGCCGGAAATTAACCGCGGTCTCCTGTTAACTAAGAATCAGCAGAGTGGATTTTCAATTCTTGAGCGGGTTTTACCTGCTCGGTATCCGGTTTTACTCGGGGGAGTCTGTACACACCGCTGTATTAAATCTACGGTAGAAGACCTTGAGGGGGCCAACTGGCCCTTTAAAGTGGTTAAAAAGGGGGTTGGTTCCTGTGGTAGGCGTCAGGCCGAACATAAAAAATGTTTGCGGGACTGGCGGAAAAAAGGTTTACTTGTGCAATCGTTCCCGAGAACTGGCGGAAAACTCAGGCGAGGTGGTTAAATATGAGTAATTATCAAATGCCCGAAGCTAATATAAATCCCGGTCTCGGTGAAGGAAGTACTCCCGGCTCTTTTGCCCATTCTTCCGGCCCCGGTAACATTCCTCCGTTTGGTTCCCCGGGAAAGGAATCAATGCCGGAACCATCCGAGCAGACGGCTCGGAATTTTTCCGGTTCGGGGGAAGAAACCATGAAAACGCAACTTGATTATGCCCGCCACGGAGAAATCACTTCGGAAATGAAGGAAGTGGCCAAACAGGAAAGTCACCTGGAACCAGAGGAGGTGCGGGAGGAGGTAGTGGCCGGGCGGATGGTTATTCCGGCCAACCAGAATCATCTTGTTTCGGGGTTAAAACCGGTTGGAATCGGCCGGGCTGCGACTACAAAAATCAACGCTAACTTGGGTGCTTCTGCCGTTTCTTCCTGTTTGGAAGAGGAGAAAATTAAGACTGAGTGGGCCCTGCGCTGGGGTGCTGATACTGTGATGGATTTATCCACCGGTGATGAACAGAAAGAAGTTAATGAAATTCGGACTGAAGTAATCAAGGATTCGCCGGCTCCGGTAGGGACCGTCCCCCTTTATTCCATGATTATTGATCAATCGATCGAAGCTTTAACTGTAGACAAAATTATCTCAGAGTTGGAACGGCAGGCCCGGCAGGGGGTAGATTTTTTTACTATTCATGCCGGAGTGCTGAAAGGACATTTGCAGTTTGTGGAAGACCGAGTAGGGGGGATAGTCAGCCGGGGAGGCTCCTTGATGGCTGCGTGGATGGAAGAACACAACAGCCAGAATCCTCTTTACAACCATTTTGATGAAATTTGTGACCTGATGCGTGAGTATGATATAACGTTTTCACTCGGTGATGGACTCCGACCCGGCTGTCTGGCTGACGCAACGGATGAAGCCCAGTTAAAGGAACTTGAAACTCTGGGTGAATTGACCGAAAGAGCCTGGGAAAACGGAGTGCAGGTTATGGTGGAGGGGCCCGGGCACATTCCCTTTGACCAGGTGGAATTTAATGTTAAATTACAGCAAAAATTGTGTCACGGAGCTCCTTTTTACGTTCTTGGCCCCGTGGTAACGGATATTTTTCCCGGTTACGATCATATCACCAGCACGATTGGAGCGACTGCAGCAGCCTATCACGGCGCCTCACTGCTGTGTTATGTAACTCCTCGTGAGCACCTTGGATTACCCGATAGGAAAGATGTAAAGCGGGGCTGTATTGCCTACAAAATAGCGGCCCACAGTGCCGATATAGCGCTTGGCATCCCAGGAAGCAGAAACCGGGACGATGAGATGGCTAAAGCCCGGGCTGACCTGGACTGGGAAAAACAGTTTAAACTCAGTTTTGATGAACAACTGGCCCGGGAAATTAAAGCAGAGGATGAGGATAATCTCGAGGGGGATTCTGATTATTGTTCAATGTGCGGGCGGGATTGGTGTCCGGTGCGGCGGCAAAAAGAAAACTCGGAATCAGAGTGAGCGGGTTTGGTCGGGAGTTACCTGCTCTAAATCAAGTTCACCGGTGGCGATCGCCTGGAGGAATTCTCCGTTAGACTTGTATTCATTCAATTGGTCCAGCAAAAATCGAAGTGCGAGTTCATCATCTAACTCCCCCAGGTAACGCCGGATCCGGCCGATAATCCGGTATTCATTCTCGTTAAACAGTACTTCTTCTTTTCGAGTTCCGGAGCGGCTAACTGAGATTGCCGGATAAAATCTTCTTTCGGCCAAATGCCGGTCAAGCACCAGTTCCATGTTTCCCGTTCCTTTGAATTCCTGAAAAATAACCTGGTCCATTTGTGAACCGGTTTTCACCAGGGTGGTCCCCACTATTGTCAGACTGCCGCCATCTTCCACGTTACGTGCCGCCCCAAAAAAACGCCGGGGTTTTTCCATTGCCTTGGAATCTAACCCCCCTGACAGAGTTTTTCCCTCCGAGTCCGAGAAAAGGTTGTGAGCCCGGGCAAGCCGGGTAATGGAGTCGAGGAGAATAATTGAGTCTTTCCCCTTCACGAGATTCTGGCGGGCCTGACGTAAAGCTTGTTCGGCCGTTTTAACATGACTGCGCGGATTCTTGTCGGAAGAAGAATGCATTACACAGGCTTCCGTGTTTCTTTTGAAATCAGTAATTTCTTCCGGCCGTTCATTTATTAACAGGGCAACCTGGCTAACCTCGGAGTGATTATTTGCCAGGGCCCGGGAAATCTTCTGTAGGATAGTGGTTTTACCTGCTTTAGGGGGAGACACCAGCAGGCAACGTTGTCCTTTTCCTATTGGTGCAATAATGTCCAGGATTCTGGAAGTATATTCATTGGATTGATGTTCCAGGTGAAACCGTTCCTGGGGATATGTTGGTGTTAAATTTTCGAACTCTTTTCTCAATTTATCTTGTCCGGGCATAAATTCGTAAAATCACTCCAGGGTAATATTTTAAAAAATAAGAATAAAGTCTATCGGGATGAGTAAATAGGGTGGTTCAGGCTAAGGACGTCGGTGCTTTGTTTGAAGCCTCGTAGGTGGAGATTTTGTCCTCATGTTGAAGAGTAAGATCAATCTGGTCCAGCCCTTCTAACAGCATTTTTTTCCTGGTATTATCCAGTTCAAAGTTGATTACTCGACCCTGAGAATCAACTATCTCTTGTTCTGCCAGCTTTACTGTTAATCGGTATTCTTCTTTTTTATCGGTTACTTTGAACAAATGGTTAACCTCTTCTTTAATCAGACTGATTGGGAGTAGTCCGTTTTTGAACGCGTTGTTATAAAAAATGTCGGCGAATGATGGGGCGATTATAGTTTTAATGCCAAAGTCTCTGAGTGCCCAGGCGGCGTGCTCGCGAGAAGATCCACAGCCAAAATTTTCGCGGGTGAGTAATATCGAAGCTCTGTCATAAGGGGATTGATTAAGAATAAAATCGGGATCCGGCTCGTCGGAATCCAGGTAACGCCACTCCGAGAACAGGAAATCCCCGTACCCAGTTTTTTTCACCCGCTTGAGATATTGCTTGGGAATAATTTGATCGGTATCAATATTTGAACGCTCCAGGGGAGCCACAAGCCCGGTAAATGATTCAAACGGTTCTATTGTAACCACTCCCTCACGTCAACAAAATGTCCGGCCACAGCCGCCCCAGCCGCCATTTCAGGGCTGACAAGATGAGTGCGTCCACCGGGGCCCTGGCGCCCTTCAAAATTTCGATTGGAGGTACTTGCACATCTTTCGCCGGGTTCTAATTTATCCGCGTTCATTGCCAGGCACATGCTGCAGCCGGCGTTTCGCCATTCCAATCCCGCGTCCTTGAAAATTTTGTCCAGCCCTTCGTCCTCGGCCCGTTTTTTTACGAGCATTGAGCCGGGGACGACCAGCCCATCGACGCCGTCTGCGATTTTTTTGTCCTCGAGGACCCGGGCCGCGGCGCGGAGGTCTTCCAGCCGGCCGTTAGTGCAGGAACCGATAAAGACCCGATCTATCTCAATTTCGGTCATTGGAGTACCCGGGGAGAGGGCCATGTAATCGAGCGCTTCAGCGGTTGCCTGTTGAGCTGTTTTATCGCTGAAATCTTCAGGGGCGGGAACCGCTTTACTTACCCCTGTTGTCATTTCCGGGTTGGTTCCCCAGCTCACCTGGGGTTCAAGGTCAGTAAGATTGAACTTCAGTGTTCGGTCGTAAGCTGATTTATCATCCGTCCTCAGTTTTTTCCAGCGGTGAACCAGGGCCTGCCACTTTTGGTCAGTGGGGATATATTTGCGTCCCTGCAGGTAGTCAAAAGTTGTTTCGTCCGGTCCAACCATTCCGGACCTTGCTCCGGCTTCAATCGCCATGTTGCAGAGCGTCATCCGGCCTTCCATAGAAAGATTTTCAACAACTTCACCGGTATATTCAAGGGCATATCCGGTGCCGCCATCAGTGCCAATTTCGCTGATTATCTTGAGGATGGCGTCCTTGGCAGTTACCCCTTTTCCCAGCTCACCGGTCAGCCGGAGTTCCATCGTTTCAGGCTTTCGCTGGGGAAGAGTCTGAGTGGCAAGAACATGTTCGATTTCACTGGTTCCGATCCCGAAGGCCAGCGCCCCGAAAGCGCCGTGAGTGGCAGTATGACTGTCTCCGCAGACCACGGTCATTCCCGGCTGGATTATTCCCCGCTCGGGCATTACAACGTGGATTACACCCTGGTCGTTGTGTTCAACCGAGAACAACTTGATTCCAAATTCCCGGCAGTTTTTACGGAGAGTTTCGACCTGTTTTTTAGAAACAGGATCGCTGATCGTCATATTGCCGGGTGTTGTGGGAATGTTGTGGTCCATGGTGGCCGCTGTCAAATCAGGCCGCCGGACTTCCCGGCCGGTTAGTCGTAGGCCGTCGAAAGCCTGGGGCGAGGTGACCTCGTGCAAAAGATGTCTGTCAATGTAGAGTAGAGGCGCCCCGTTTTCCGGCTTATGAACCACGTGCTGGTCCCAGATTTTATCAAAGAGCGTTTTAGATTTCATCGGCTGGAATTTTTACAGGAGACCCACCCGGTCGTTGAACTCTTTAATCAGCTCATTCATCTCGTCGGTCTGGGAGTGGATATCGTCCCAGTAATCGGGCCAATCGTGCCACTGGTCGTTCAGCTTTTCCAGTTTTTTCCCCTGCTGTTCGATCCAGGTGTAATACTTGAGGTTGTGGACGCGACGTTTATCCTCGTGCCGCAGGTCCATGGTATGGTTGGCGTCCTGTTCCAGCAGGTTATCCTGGTAACTGTGAGCGGCATCGGTTCTAGAAAAATCAGGATTTTCTTGCCGCCTTTCTTCCAGGCGGGATTCGTACAGCTCCATGGAGTCAGTCCATACGGTGAGCAGAACGTCATCCTCGGAAAGTTCGTAGTTCTTGGCGTATTTGATACAGCTCAGGACGTTGGCAATACTGGAAATCCCCATTAAATCGAGGTTATCCACGATCTCTGCGTCCACACCTTCGTCTTTCAGCATTTCCCGACCCGCCGGTTCATTAAAGAGCTGAACCAGGTTCATGCAATCCTCGTCGTCAATGCCGATCAGTGTGTCAGTGTTGCGGACGTTGTGAATCCAGGGCACGTGTTTGTCACCGATGCCCTCGATCCGGTGGCCGCCGTAGCCGTTGTAGAGCAGGGTCGGACACTGCAGAGCTTCCCCGACGGCAATTTTACTGCCCGGGAACTGCTCTTTCATATAATCAGCACAGCCCAGGGTGCCGGAAGAACCGGAAGTAAGAACGGTGGCAGCCAGCCGCTCGTCTTCACTCATTTCTTTGGCCAGCACTTCCTCCATTGCCGGGCCGGTGACTTCGTAGTGCCAGAGGTGGTTGCCAAATTCATCAAACTGATTGAAGATAACAATCCGATCCTTGTATTCGGGATCCTCGCGCAGTTCCCAGCACTTGTCAAAGATTTCCTTGACGTTTGATTCACAACCCGGTGTGGGAATAACTTCTCCGGCTACCTTGGAGAGCCAGTCAAAGCGTTCCTGGCTCATTTCCTCGGGAAGAATTGCAATAGAATCACAGCCGAGCAGGGCGGCGTCGTAAGCTCCACCCCGGCAGTAGTTTCCGGTTGAGGGCCAGACGGCCAGATCTTCTTCCGGGTTAAACTGGCCGGTGGTCAGGCGGGGAACCAGACAGCCGAAAGTGGCCCCGACTTTATGGGCGCCGGTGGGAAACCATTTTCCCACCAAGCAGATAATCCGGGCGTCTACGCCGGTAAGCTCACTCGGTAGCTCAACGTAATTTACATCACCGAAACCGCCGCCGTGAGAAACGGGTTCGTTCTTCCAGGTTATCCGAAACAGGTTCCGGGAATGAATGTCCCAGAGGCCGATATCTTTCAGTTCATCCTTGATTTTGTCCGGGATTAATTCCGGATTTTTCATCTGGTCAAAAGTGGGAATTATTATGTCACGCTCGCGAGCGACCTCGACGGTGCGCTCTAATTGCTCGGCGTTCTTGGATAAATCAATCATTGGAAAATGCTCCTTTGAGAAAGTTTTTAAAGGTTTTGACAGGTAAGAAAACTTTTATCTGTTTCATACCAAGACTATTGACAATATTCTTAATTGGCCGATTTGTCAAGCGATTAGTCCCGAAATTAACCAAAAAACAGGCTGATTTAACCCAGCACTCAAGTAGGACAAATATATTCCCTTAAAACAGTCTGTGATTTTTCGGGCCAATATTATGACTTGATTTATTTGCTAATACAGCCTTGAGTGCTGTATCGTAGATACACATTATGCACGAAATTCTAAAATTTCGTGCATAATGTGGGTTAAGCTTCCGGTATATTCCCCATGACTTCACTGACTTGCCGGTGGAGCTTTCCATTGGTCACCAGCAGGCCGTTTAAGTTCTTGAGGCTTTCCTTGTTGTAAACAAGGGGAGTGCCGTCCGGCTCGGTGACCGTCCCCCCGGCACAGCGGACGACGGCGTCCGCGGCCGCCGTGTCCCACTCCCAGGTCGGGCCGTAGCGTCCGTAGATATCCGCTTTTCCTTCGGCTACCTGGCAGAACTTCAGGCTACTGCCGCGCTTCTGTTTATCAGTGATATTCAGTTCTTCGAAAAGCTGTTGAATCCGCGGACCGCTGTGAGAACGACTGCAGACGGCAGTGGCCTGGTCGGGAGTTTGAACCTCGGAGACGGAGAGTTCTGAAACTTCGTCGTTTTTTTCTATTTGAGCTGTATTATCAAAGGCTGAGTATAGAGTGTTGTAGGTGGGGACCATTACAACTCCGGCCACCGGTTTGTTTTCCTCAATTAGCCCTACATTAACCGTAAATTCCCCGTTTTTCTTAATAAATTCCTTAGTTCCGTCCAGGGGGTCAACCAGCCAGAACCTGGTAAATCCCCGCCGTTCCTCATATTCCATATTTTTTGATGATTCTTCAGAAATTATTGGTATTTCGGGGGTAACTTTCTGCAGTTCTGAAACAATTATTTTGTGGGAGGTCCGGTCGGCTTCGGTCAAAGGGGAATTTTCCGGGTCGTCTTTGTATTCCACGTCAAAATCCTGCTCGTAAATTTCCAGGATAGCTTCCGATGCCCGTCGGACGATCGGTTTTACTGCTTCGATTAATTCACTTTTGTTGTTCATTGAAAATAACCTCCGGTAAAAGTTTACGAACTACGATCAAAGCAAAACTTGCCCCCAGGGCAGCTAAGAAAACATAGAGCGCCGAGACAAGGTTATTCATCAGGTGGGGATTAAATATTAACACACCGGCCAGGGCAACCATCACGGAGCCACCGAAAAGTTTAAGTCCCTGGCCGTGTTTTTCTTCTAATTGACTGATGTTGAGGGTAACCACAACCGAAAGAAAAATTGCTACTTCGTCAATTAAATATATAACTATATAGAGTAGTAACAGGAGAAAAAAAGTTGTTGAGCTAACTTCGTGCAGGGTTAAGAAACTGTTCCAGATAACTGGAAATCCGGCTGTACAGGGCAACTCTACCAGGGTGATACCGAGGGCCATTGCCGCCGTGTAAAATACGAGGGCGAAAACTGAGTGTTCGTGGTGGGTGATCTGACGCAAGCCGCGGTATATTTTTGGCTTGTATTTTTCCGGGATGGAAAAAGTAAGCCCGGTTTTAAAAGCAAAGAAGTCTTTAACATTAGTAAGTCCAAAAAGCAGAGCGATTGCAGCCACTCCGTAGCGAATCCAGCGCATGTGTTGGACGTATTGAAACACATTAAAAACACCGGTGATAAAGGCACCGTATGCAGTGGCGGTGATCAATAAATAAGTCCCCCCTACGATAAATGTCTTTTTCCGGGACTCTGTCCGAAGTACAAGAGCAAGCAGCAGGGATAATACCCACAGGGAACAGGGATTAAATCCGTCCACAAAGGCGATCAACAGCGTCCCAATCCAGAGAGGTTGGGATTTATCTAAATGAACGGTTCCGACAAACGGAACGTTAATTTCCTCGCGCCCGGCGGAAGATTTCTTGGTTGTTTTTTCGGTTAGAACCTTTTGGAGCTTCGTGTCTGTCTGGTTGGCTGTAGTGTCAGGTTCTTCTTTCCGGGGGGCCTGTTTATTTTTGGGTTTATTATTTTTTTCTTCAACCGGAGCCTGTCTTACCTTTTTCGCTTTTTCAACGGGTGGAATGATTCCGCGACCGGGATCCAGGCAACCTGATTTCAAACAGCGCCGGATAAGTGATTCTATTTCCGGCGCCCAGCTCGGCCTGAATCCAATCCAGTGGCGCATCCCGATGAAAGTCATGGGGACTCCCGAGCGTTCAATTCCAAACCGGCTGGTCATTTTGTCCATTAATTGTTGATTTTCGGAATGTTCATATACTTCAAACGTTCTTACCTTTAGCCGGGGATATTTTTGTTTCCAGCGGGTTATATAGGATTTTTCTTTTTCGCAATGTGGACATCCTTTTCCCCAGAAAAAATACATAACAGCTTTATTTTCTTGTTGAGCTTTGACAGCCCCCCCGGGTAACACAAGCAAACTCAACAGGAAAAGACCGACTACAGTGCCAAACAGAAAAATATAACGGTTCATGAATTAGCCGGACCTCCGTTAAAATACAAAAGGAAAAGTCATAAGTATGGAAAACTGGGAAAGATAACCACTACTCAGCTCATAAATATTACGTAACTACTCACCTATCCTCTCTCCCCTGGTGGGAGAGAGCTTGCCCTGCGCCTGGGCAGGGCAAGAGAGAGGGGGACCAGAGTTTCTTAGGCGAAATTGTTGCGTCAAAAAGCCCTTTAAAACCCTTTTCACCCCCATTTGTATTTTTCCACATCAAGGGGGAAAAGATTAGATGAGTAGTTACAATATTACTATCAGTAAGGGGTGTTGTAAAATAATTTCGTTGTAACGAGATTATTTTAGTAATGATTTTTCCTTGATTCAAATCTATGGGTAGGGGAAAATATAAAACCTAATGTAAAAGATTTAGAATCTAAAAGCAGTATGGAGGCTAAAATAATGGAATATCAGTACGGTGATTTTACCGAAGACGGTGGGTTTAAAATTGAAGATCCTGACACTCCTTTGCCCTGGGCCAATTATTTAACCAACGGTGACTATTGTGCTTTGATAAGTCAGCATGGCGGTGGTTTTTCTTTTTACGTTGACCCGGCCCGGCACGGCGTGCTTCGCCGGGAAATGACCGGGTTGCGACGGGATTGTCCGGGCCGATTTTTCTATATAATTGACGAAAAGCAACAATTTGCCTGGTCACCCAACCGGGTTCCTATGGAAGTTCCTCTGGAAGATTACAGTTGTACCCATAAACCCGGTATTACTACGATAAATTCTACCTACGGGGAAATTGAGACGGAAATTAATTACTTTGTCCCCCCGGATACCGATCAGGAAATTTGGTACCTGAGGCTGCGTAACTGTAGCCAGGGCTTGAGAAAATTACGCGTGGTAGCGGTCAGTGAATGGGGAATGGGGAATACAGCCCGTGAAGCAACTGATCGCCAGTGGGATCAGTTGTTTAAAAACGTAAAATATAATTCTGAAGATGAGGTATTAATCGGCCGGAAAAGGCACTGGGAGAGTGATATCGGAGAACCCCGTGAAATAAAACAGTGGCCTTACGCCCTCTATTTTACTGCTTCGCGTTCTCCCCAGAGCTGGGACTCCCGCCGGGATTCGTTTTTTGGCACTTACCGGGGTTATCACAACCCCCAGGCCTTAGAAAAAGACTGCCTTGCTTGTAACGAAGTGGAAGGAAGTGAAGCAGTCGGGGCCCTGGATTGGAAAATTGAATTGCCCGCCCGAGAAGAAGATTCGATTGCCTGCGTCCTGGGCGTTATTGATCGCGACGAGGTTGAAAATAAGGACTGGAGCCTCTATCAGAAAAATTCTTACGTGAATAAGGCCCTGGCCAAAACTGAAAATTTTTGGGATGAGCGGCTTAGCCATGTCCGGGTGGATCTACCTGATTCTGATTTGCAGAACTTAGTCAATAACTGGTTGCCCTTTCAGGTGACGATTAATACCTGGTTCGGTCGTGCTCCTTCCTTCTGGCACTCTTCCCAGGGCTATACCGGTTTTCGGGACGCCTGTCATGAATCTTTTGGGAGCGCTCCGTTTGCTTCTGAAGATGCCCGCGAAAAAATAAAACACATCCTTTCCTTTACCTATGAAAGTGGTTTGAATTCCCACCGGACCCCCCGGGGCGCCCGGGATTACGATGAAAGTGATAATGCTGACGATCCTCTCTGGGTTCCCCTGGCGCTGGATGCTTACTTAAAGGAAACCGGGGATTGGGATTTACTCGATGAAGAAGTCGGCTTTCTGGAGTCTGACGAGAAAACATCGATCATTGAACATATGGCCCGCGGCCTTGATTATGTGCTTACTCAGCGCGGAAAAAGAGGGCTCCCGTTGATCCGATACGGTGATTGGAACGATGCCCTGGACACGCTGGGGGAAGAAGGGGAAGGAGAATCAGTCTGGATTGGTCAGTTCCTCTGTCTTGCCCTGGAACTGGGAGCAGAAATTATGGAAAAACATGATTACCGTTCTGATAAAGCTGATGAATTTGTTCGGGAAGCTGAAAACATCCGTGAAGTAATTAACCGGGAATGCTGGGACGGTGAATGGTATACCCGGGCATTTACGGATGACGATAAACCGATTGGGAGCAGTGAAAATGAAGCGGGCGAAATATTTCTCAATACCCAGACCTGGGCGGTTATTGGTGATATTGCTTCCCGCGAACGAGCCGAGCAGGCTTTTTCCTCCGTACTTGATAAGTTAGATACGCGGTGGGGTTTTCGATATTTTGCTCCGGCCTACGAGGAAATTGATCCGGAAATTGGAGTGATTACCCAATTTTCGCCGGGCAAGAAAGAAAATGGCTCGATTTTCAGCCATGCCGCTGCGTTTTCTCTGGTGGCTCTTGCCGAACTGGGCTGGGGCGAGGAAGCCTATGATCTATGGAAAAAAATCAGTCCTACCACCCATGCCCGCGAGGAGGCTGACCACTACCGGTTAGAACCCTATGTCTACTGTCAGAACGTTACAGGCCCGGATTCCCCGGATTTTGGTGAAGGAAATTATCACTGGCTCTCCGGAACTGCCTCCTGGGTTTATCGGGCTGTTCTTGACCATATCCTCGGGTTGAAGCCAGAGTGGGAAGGATTGCGAATTGATCCCTCCTTACCGCCTCACTGGGAAGAGGTAGAAGTAGAAAGAGACTTTCGAGGTAACCGGTGGACGGTTGAGTATCATCAGCCTGAGGGAGGAAATAGTGAAGTTGAGAAAATTTTAGTGAACGGTGAAGCAGTTGAAGATACCTTAATTACTCTGCCTGATTCTGAAAAGGCCATGCACGTGGAGGTGTATTTAGAATGAAGTTGTCCGAAAAAATTGGTCGCACTGTTGAATTTTTAGAAGATAAAAGTGACATTCGTCCGGAGCTGGGATTAATTCTCGGTTCGGGGCTGGGGGAGCTGGGCGAAGAAGTGGAAAATCCCCGGGTGATTCCTTATGAAGAAATCCCCGGTTTTCTTGCCTCAAAAGTTGAAGGTCACGCGGGAAAATTAATTCTCGGAGAACTGGAGGGGCGCAAAGTTTATCTTATGCAGGGCCGTTACCATTATTACGAAGGTCATCCCATTCAGGAAATTGTTTTTCCTGTCCAGGTGATGGAAGGTTTTGGCTGTGAGACTATGCTGGTTACTAACGCCAGTGGAGCTGTGAACGAAGACTATTCCCCCGGTGACCTGGCCCTGATTGAAGACCATATCAATTTTCTCGGCAACAACCCGTTGATTGGAGTTAATGATACTGAGGTCGGTCCGCAGTTCGTGGATATGACTTACGCCTATGATCCGGACCTGCGGGAGCTGGCCCTGGAAACTGCTGAAGAGCTGGGAATTGACCTCGAAAAAGCGGTTTATGTCGCTTCAATGGGGCCCTCTTACGAAACCCCGGCCACAGTTAAAATGTACCGCAAATGGGGCGGCGACCTTGCCGGGATGTCCACTGTCCCCGAAGTTATTGCCGCCAATCACGTCGGTCTCAAGGTGCTCGGCCTTTCCTGTATAACCAATATGGGAGCCGGGATTTTGGATCAGCCCCTCGACCACGAAGAGGTAATTGAAACGACGGAAATTGCCAAGGATAAGTTCAAAAGACTTGTTCGCAGTATAATTCCTCAGCTTTGATATTTGACAGGACCGCTGTTGAAGAGTGGTCAGTGGCAGAGCTTGATTCTGAGGCGGTAAAGCGGCTGGAGAAATCTATTTCACTTCCCCGGCCTCTGGCTCGATTTTTTGTCCGGCGTGGTTTCAAAGATCCTTCCAGTGTGCAGAAACTGGGTTCTGAGTGCAAAAGTTCACCTGCTGATCCGGTGGATTTAGTTAATCGTGACCGCCTGGCCGAAGAACTGATTCAGGCGCTTCGGTCTGACCGGACAATCCAGCTCGGGGTTTTTTCCAATTCCTCGCTATTTCCGGCAGTAATTATTTTAAAGAGAGGTCTTGAAGCCCTCGGGGGCGAGGTAAAAGTTTCTGTTTCACCTTCTGATCTCGAGGAAGATAATTACAGCGGGATCATGGTCTCTGCATCCGCTCCGGAAACTCTGGAACCTTCCCGAATAGAGGCCCTGGATTTTGTCCTGATTGATTCCCCCCTGCAATCGCAAAAATTTGATCAAAACTCGCTCCTTGTTTATCCGGGGGCGGAAGAGTTTCCCCCCGCTTTTATAGCCTATAAAGTCTGTGAGCTGGTGGGACGGAAAATTTATTCGGCTGAACTCCCCTCTTTCGTTGCCTTTGACCTGGAAACTACCGGCTATTCTCCTCAAAATTCTGAAATTATTGAAATTGGTGCAGTCAAATACAGGCAGGGGAAGCAGGTCGATACTTTTGAAACATTTGTTGGTTCCACCGCCCGGGTTCCCGCTAAAATTCAAGATTTAACCGGGATTAGTTCAGCCGATCTTAAGGATGCTCCGCCGCCGGAGAAAACTTTTAATAAGTTTGCGGATTTTATAGCCGGAGAAACTTTAGTTGCCCATAACAAAGGGTTTGATATTCCTTTCTTGAAATATCACTTTAATAAATACCTTGGGCGTTCGCTGGATAATACCGGTAAAGATTCAATGCGGGTCGCTCAATCTTCTCTCCCCGGGTTGTCGGGTTATGACCTGGCAACTGTGGCTGAATACCTGGGGATTTCCCTGGAGGACCATCACCGGGCTCTTGATGATGCCCGTGCCGCCGGCGAAATTTTCACCAGTCTAAAGAGCGAAACACCCCGCCAGTTAAAACAATTACTTGAGCCTCAACTTCCCCTGGTAGCGCTTGATATTGCTCTGGCAGAAAATAATATTAAATCGGTTCTGCGTGATTTGTTCGGGCGGGGTCACGAGGTGCTGGAAAACTCTTCTGAGTTTATCCCGGCACTTTTACGGGAACTATCACCGCCGCGAGGCGTTGTCCATAACGGATTTTCGGGTGACTTGTTTTTATTGCTGGAATCAGCCTCGGATAATTTTGTAGAGCTGGTTAACTGTCTTACAGGGACTGGGAGAGACGATGTGGGGCGGCTGGCTGAAAGTATTATAAAACTGGGAGAGCCCTCACCTGAGAGCCATTTTTTTTATCAGGAAAAGAGAGCTAAAATGTTTGCCGGAATTTCACCGGAACTGGATGCCCAAATAAAATTGTCCGACCTGACGGAGGAGTTTATGGAGAATATAAAACAACTACCTCCGTATTCACTTGAATTTCCACCTCCGGTCTTTAAAATTGAAGAGGCTCAAGTGATAAACATTCGAGCCACGGGAAAAGCTTTGGAGCCTGGATTTGTGGTAACGGTGCGCCAGGGTAAACAATGGGCAACTGTTGTCCTGGCAACAAATAGCAAGCCGGACTTCGTTGAAATAGGTGCACGGATAAATTTGCTCTGCGAACCGGCACTTGCTACTGTAACGCCTGAACAGCCTGTTTTAAATTGTCTCTCGCTGTGTCGTGTCGGTTAAATCATAGACCGATGTATTTGAACCTGATAATTAGTATCTAAGGAGGTGTTAAAATGGCTGATCAAAATATTGCAATAGTTGATCGCCTGGAAGGTGATATTGCCGTGCTTGAATTTATTGAGCCCCGGTTTGGTTTTCAGCTACCGGTGGAGGTGCTTCCCGAAGACGTGCACGAGGGAGCGGCGGTGGAGTTTGATTTTAAGCTACGGCCCGAAATTGAGGCGGAACGACGCCAGGAAATACGTCAACTTCAAGACGAATTAATTGAAAAACCGGACGAAGAATAAACTGGACTGCTCTGTTTCGGTGACAAAATTTTCAACTACATTAAGCGGTTCAGTATGTTAAACTACTTGGTCGCTGTGAACGCTAATTTCTTCTATTTTGCACTGAACTCATATTTAACTGAGAGAGGAGTTAAACAATGGCAGTTAATAAACAGGCTGTGAAAGCTTTACCAAAAGTAGATTTGCATTTGCATCTTGATGGGGCGATTCGAACACAAACTATTCTCGAACTGGGCAAACAGTTTAACGTGGATCTTCCGACGGATAACGTGGATGACTTAGCTTCTTACGTTCAAGTCCAGCCCTCCTGCCGGAGTCTCTCCGATTTTCTGGGGTGTTTTGAAAATTTTTATCCGGTGCTTCAGTATCCCGGGGCAATTGAGAGAATTGCTTATGAACTCTGTGAGGATTTAGCTGAAGCAGGAGTGATTTATGCGGAAACACGATTTGCTCCCGTCCTTCTGCAGGAAGAAGGTGCGTCAATAAAGGAAATGGTGGATGCGGCCCTGCGGGGTTTAAATCGAGGAGAAAAAGATTTTGATATTCCGGTTAACTTAATTCTCTGCGCTTATCGGGGGACTCCCTCCGAAGCCAGTGTGGAAGTTGTTGAGCTTGCCAGTGAATACCGGGATAGAGGAATAGTTGGCTTGGATTTTGCCGGGGATGAAAGCCAGTATGAGGCCCGGGAACACATGGAAGCACTGGAGCTGGCTCGTGAAAACAACCTGCCACTTACCATCCATGCCGGGGAAGCCGGAGGGGTTGAGAATATCAGAGAAGCGCTGGAGCTTGGAGCCGATCGAATTGGTCATGGCGTCCGGCTTGAAGACGATCCCGAGCTCCTGCAGGAAGTTGTGGATAAAGAAATCCCCCTGGAACAATGTTTGACCAGTAATTTACAGACCCAGGCGGTAGCTTCCATAGAAAAACATCCGTTCCCGGAGTTCCTTCAGCAGGGGATAAAGGTTACGCTCAATACAGATGACCCCCGGGTTAGTAATACTGATATAAATAAAGAATTTCTTCTTGCATCAGAAGAATTTGGTCTTTCGCTGGCTGATCTAAAGCAGATTCTATTGAATTCGGTGGGAGCTGCTTTTACGACTCAAAAAATTAAAAAATCTTTGCGTGAACGAATCTCCCGGTCCTGAATGTTGGTTAAATTTTTGCTGTTTTTTTGAATCCTGTAATTATTAGCATTTTTTGACTTGAGGTGAGTATAAATGAGTGAAATATCATCGACTGGCCAAAAACTTTTAAAAGCTGCATCGGAAGCTCTGGAGAATGCTTATTCACCCTACAGCGAATTTCGTGTAGGCGCAGCCCTGATTACCGCTGACGGGCAAATATTTTCGGGTTGTAACATAGAAAATTCTGCTTACGGTTTGACCATTTGTGCGGAACGAACTGCAATTTTCAAAGCTGTTTCAGAGGGGTATACTGATTTTGAGAAACTGGCAATTGTCGTGGAGTCGGCCGAAGGAATAGGTACACCCTGTGGCTCCTGTCGCCAGGTTATGCTTGAATTTAATCCGGAAATGGACGTAATAATGTCCAATACCTCCGGTGAATATAAAATTTACAAGACCAGAGATTTATTGCCCCGGAGTTTTGCTTCAAAACAGTTAGATGAAGATAAAATCCCGCCGGAGAATTAGTTTTTTTCTGCCACGCCGTATTTTTCCCGCTTGCAGAGTAATCTTTCTTCGTAATTACTCACCTATCCTCTCGCCTCCGGTGGGAGAGAGCTTGCCCTGCGCATGGACAGAGTTAGAGAGAGGGGGAAAAGATTTGATGAGTAGTTACCTTTCTTCGATTGAGCTTTATTAACGATGTTTTGACGATGATTTTTATTATTTATCCCTCTATTTTTGGAAAATACTCTTTTCAACCGAATAAAGCCAAGGTATAATTCAGAGTTATTAACAAAATAATTATGTAATAATAATTCTGGTCCACTCAAGTGAGGGAAACAATGCCGCCGGAGTCTGTTTTAATTGTTGAAGATGCTGTGGTAATCGCGGAACATTTAAAAATGTTAGTTGAAAATCAGGGGTATGAAGTGGCCGGTATGGTTGATTCCGGGGAAGATGCCCTGGAGATAGTAGACCAGGAAATACCTAACTTGATTTTAATGGATATTAAATTAATCGGGGAGATTGATGGGATTGAAGCGGCCCGTAAAATCGAAGAAAAATATGGTGATGAAATAGGAATTGTCTACGTGACGGCTTACGGTGACGAAGCCACGCTGGATAAAGCAAGGGAATCCGGGGCCGAAGCCCTGTTCACTAAACCCGTGCGGAAAAATGCTCTTGATTGGATTTTACGCTGGTATTTTGAAGGTAAAGAGAACTTGCCTCCTACTCCCCCCTCTCTCCAGGCATGGTTCTTTGAGTCTAACTAAATTTCTCCCCACGTTTAATACTAACTCCTTTTCCCCGGTTATACTTATTATCTGTATCTTCCTGGTGTTTTTTTTCTTTACTTCCCCACTGTTAGCCCAGGGGCAGGGCGAGAAAATTTTACTTCTACATTCCTACCATCCAACACTCCGGTGGACCAAGACGGTTACGGAGTCCGTTGAAAATTATTTCAAGGGGAAAAGACCGGATTTAAAAATTCAGATAGAATACCTGGATACCAAGCGTTATTATTCCCCTGATTACCGACGCAGTGTTTCCCGGTTTTTAAGAAAAAAATTCATCCATGATCAATTTGACCTGGTAATAACTGTTGATGACCATGCATTTGCTTTTGCAAAAAAACATCGAAAAAAGCTTTTTCCGCAAGTCCCGCTTATTTTTGCCGGGGTAAACAACTATCGTCCGGAAATGATAAAAAATATGCAGCAGGTTACCGGAGTCGTTGAAAAACTGGGGCTAAAAAAAACTCTGGAAACTGCTTTTCGGTTCCATCCGGATGCTGATACCGTCTACGTGATAAATGACCGTTCCCGGACCGGTCGGGCTAACAGGAAATATTTTGAAACCGTCAGTCCTGCTTTTTCGGATAAGGTTAATTTTCGGTTTTTAACCGATTATTCCATGTCGAATTTGTTAAACAAGATAAGCAAATCCCCGGAGAACAGCTTCACTTTATTGCTCTCTTTTAATTATGACAACCAGGGGCACACTTATTCCTATGTTCGAAGCGGTAAACTTATTACACAGGCTTCCAATCGACCTGTTTACGGAATCTGGCATTTTTATCTGGGTCGGGGGATTGTGGGCGGATACTTAACCTGTGGTAAAGCTCATGGTCGCGCCGCCGCCCGAATTGCTTCTCAAGTTCTGGCAGGCAAACCGGCTGATTCTATTCCCGTGGATAAAGCCGGCCATTGTAAATACGGTTTTGACTATGAGATGTTACGGAAGTTTAACGTCGACCCCGCTAAATTGCCCCTCGGGAGCGAAGTGATTAATCGCCCCCGGTTTTTCTATCAGCTTTCTCCAACCTGGTTCTGGGCTGGAATCGTTGTCATATCCTTGCTGGGGATTGTCTCAATCACGGCTCTGGTAGCCTCAATTTATCAACGTCGGCTGCGGGTTCGAACCAGGCGCAGCCGTCAATTTTTGCAGCAAATTATCGATTCCTCCCCCAATCTCGTTACGGTAAAAGATGAATCGGGAAATGTTATTCTTGCCAATCAGACCTTGGTTGAATTTGTTGGAAAACCGTCGGAAGAACTCTCAGGGGATTCTCTAAATGAAAATGTGGACTCCGAGCAGGCAATGAGGAAGCGAATCAAAGCTGAACGTGAAGTCTTTGAAACCGGCCGGTCCGTTTACCTGGGGAAAGAAAAATTAACAAAACCTGAAACTGGAGAGACTCACTGGTTTATCACTACCTGTCATCCGATCAATTCTTTAGAGGAGGATGGCTTAAGCGTTCTTACCATTTCAACTGATATTTCTCGCCTGAAGGAAGTTGAAGACCAGCTTGACCGCGAACGAGCTTTTGTAGAAGCAATTCTGGAAACGGCCGGGGCGCTTATTGTGGTGCTTAATAAAAGCGGAGAAATAGTTCGTTTTAACGAGGCCTGTGAACGGGTAACCGGTTTTAAGGAAGAGGAGGTAATTGGAAAAAATGTGCTTGATGTTTTTATTCCGTCGGAAGAAAAAACTGAGGTTGAGGAAACTTTCGAAGAATTAGTGTTTGAAGAGAATTATGTTTATCAAGAAAATCATTGGCTGACAAAATCCGGAGAAAAGAGGTTAATTGCCTGGCGTAATTCAATTTTTTCACTTGATGCCTCGGAAGAGTTTGTTGTCTCCATAGGAACTGATATTACAAAAGAACGTCAGACGGAGAGGGAACTCAAGGAGAGTAAACAAGTATTTGAATCTTTTTTTGAAGCCGCAAATGATTTGATTATGCAGATTGATGAATTCGGGCAAATAATTCGAGTTAACGAAGCTACCGTCAATACCCTGGGGTATGAGGAATCTGAATTGGTGAATAAAAGTTTAATGAACTTTATGAAACCGGAAGCCCGGGAAAAATTTATTGACTGTTTTCCAAAGTTGTTAGAGTCAGGAAAAGGACGTCACGAAGTTCAGCTTTTCAGAAAAAACGAATCGCTGCTGGAAGTTGATTGTTCCTCTGCCGCAATCCAAGAGAAAAAACAAGGAACAAGATCCTTTGTCCTGTTTATGCGAGATATTTCGGAATTGAAACAACGTGAGATGAGATTACGGCAATATGAGCAATCTATTGAAGCTTCGACTGAACTTTTTGCGGCAGTAGACCGGGACAAAAAATATCTGTTTGCCAACGAGGCTTACCTGGAATATCACGGCATGGAAAAGGGACAGGTGGTAGATAAGCATCTTTCTGACGTTCTTCCCCCAGATATTTTTTCAAAAGTAAATCCCCATGTGAACCAGGCCCTGGGTGGAGAAATTGTCCGTTATGAGATGGTTCGCCGGCATCCAGTTTTGGGTGATCGTCACCTTGATGTTACTTATTATCCGCTTACTGCTGAGAATTCTGAGGAGATCCGGGGAGTGGCCGCTTCTTTTCACGATATCACCGCTCGTAAGCAAGCAGAAGAGAGCCGGCGAAAATCAGAACAACGGTTCCGTGAGATGGCCTCGACAATTAACGAGGTATTCTGGATGGCTGATGAACGAATGGAGAAGTTTTACTATGTGAATCCGGCTGTGCAGGAATTGTTTGGTTACTCCCCCTCTGACTTCTACGACGATCCCGGCTGTTTTTTTGAAGCTATTTATCCGGGTGATCGGGAGAAAGTCAAAGAAATGCTTGAAGGGGTGAGTAAAGGGCTGAAAGATCAAGTCGAATTTCGTATTTCAAAACCGGGCGAAGAACAGCTACGGTGGTGCCGGCTGCGAGCCCATCCTCTTATGGAAAAGGAAGAGGTGGATCGGTTGGTGGGCACAGCCATTGATATTACCCGATTAAAAAATACCCAGTTTGAACTGGAAAATTCTCTTGCTGAGAAAGAAACTTTGATGCAGGAAATTCATCACAGGGTAAAAAATAATTTATTCATAATTACAAGCTTGCTTGATATGCAGGCAATGGAAGCAAGCAATGAAACAGTAAGTAAGGCTCTGAGCGAAGGGGTCGACAGAATTCAAGTTATGGCTTTTGTTCACGAGTTACTTTACCGGGACTCTGAACTTAGAAAAGTCCGAGTGGATGAATATCTGAAAAAATTAACCGGTGAACTTGTAAATTCCCATTTAACCCCCGATAAAACTATTGAAGTTAACTATGAGCTTGATTCAGTTGAACTGGACGTAGACAGAATTGTTACTTGCGGGCTGATAACAAATGAACTATTTACCAACGCAATTCAACATGCTTTTGTAGAGCAAGAGCAGGGGAAAATATTTGTCAAATTCAAGGAAGAAGAATCACAGTACATACTTGAAATTCGTGACGATGGAGAAGGCTTGCCGGGAGATTTCAGTCTTGTTGAATCCGATCATCTCGGTCTTAAACTCGTTTCCAGTTTGACAGAAAACCAGTTGGGAGGAATAATTAAAATAACGAGAAGCCCGCAGACGATTTTTACTGTTAAATTTGATAAATCCCCAAGAGCTGACAGAAAACACATATAAATTTTGGACTTCTATCGTATAATATACTATAAATACTCACCTAATCTCTTCCCCTTGATGGGGGAAGAATTAGATGGGAGTGTAAACAGGTTTTGAAGGTCTTCTGGGATTTAAAAACAAAGTTAAAGACCTTTTTAGAGTAGGCTCTTGTATTAAACGGTAAATCACAGGAGGAATTATATTATGGCTGTAATTGACCAGGAAATTGATAAATTATCCCGGCTGGCCCGGTTGAAGTTGAGTGGAGAGGAAGAAAAAGAACTGGCCTCTGAGCTGGATGAAATATTGGAGTTGGCGGAGAAAATTAATGAGGTGGACACTGAGGGAGTAGAACCCACTTATCACGCTCTCCCGTTAACTAACGTGTTTCGCGAGGATGCTGTTCAAAAGTCCTCTGCTGCTGAGTCTGTCCTGCGAAACGCTCCCGAAAGTTCGGACGATTATTTTGTTGTCCCCCGGGTGATTGAAGACGAATGAATATCGATGTCACTGCATTAACCCTTAAAGAAATGCGGGAGCGGATTGCGGATAGGGAAGTTTCGTCCCGGGAATTGACCGCGGCTGTCCTGGACCGTTATGAAAAAGTGGAAGAAAATACACATTGTTTTGAATGGATTGACCGAGATTCAGCCCTTGCAGCGGCTGCGGAACAAGAAGTCATCTCCGGTGACTTACCCCTGGCCGGTATTCCCATTGCCATAAAAGATAATTTGTGCCGGGAAGGTTTCTCAACTACCTGCAGTTCTGATATTTTGTCCGGTTTTAAGGCCCCCTATACCGCTACAGCCGTTGAAAAATTAGAGGAGGCCGGAGCCATAATTATTGGTAATACGAACATGGATGAGTTTGCAATGGGCTCTTCAACCGAGAACAGTGCTCACCGGACAACCCGTAACCCGCGCGATACTGAGCGGGTTCCCGGCGGTTCCAGTGGGGGGTCGGCTGCGGCAGTGGCGGCCGGCATTGTTCCCGGCGCTCTTGGCTCGGACACCGGTGGTTCAGTCCGCCAGCCGGCTTCACTCTGTGGAGTCGTGGGCGTCAAGCCTACTTACGGTCGGGTCAGTCGCTATGGGCTTATTGCCTTTGCTTCCTCCCTGGACCAAATTGGTCCGCTGGCCCATACTGTTGAGGACGCTGCTCTTCTGACAGAAGTTATCAGTGGCCACGATCCTCGCGACAGTACTTCGCTTGAAGAACCGGTTCCGGCTTATGGCGACTCTCTGGAGCCGGAACCCGAAGAACTCACCATTGGTATCCCGAAAGAATATTACGGCGAGGGGATTGACTCGGAGGTTGACCGGATTTTACAGGACCAGGTTACTGAGCTTGAGTCCACCGGGGTGGAGATAAAAGAAGTAAGTTTACCCCATACGGAATATGCTATTTCGGTCTACTATATAATTGCTACTGCCGAAGCCAGCAGTAATCTTGCCCGATATGACGGAGTTCAATATGGGACTCGTAGTGAGGATTTTGAAGACATGATTGACATGTATTCCCGCACCCGGGCCGAAGGATTTGGACCGGAGGTTAAACGGCGAATAATGTTGGGAACTTTTGTCCTTTCCAGTGGCTATTACGAGGCCTATTACGGAAAAGCTCAGAAGGTTCGCACGTTGATTAAACGAGATTTTGAAGAGGCATTTGAAGAGTGTGATCTGTTGCTTACCCCGACTTCCCCAACAACTGCATTTAAAATTGGTGAAAAAATTGATGATCCGGTCCAGATGTATTTAAGCGATATTGCCACTATTTCTGCAAATTTGGCCGGAGTTCCCGCTATTTCTGTTCCCGTAGATGAAGACAGCCGGCATTTACCCGTTGGTGCTCAGTTGATTGGCCCGGTCCTCTCAGAATCACGTTTGTTCAAAGCCGCCCGGTTGGTTGAAAAAATTTCTCCCTGGGAACCCGGACCGGCTGAGCTATAGAATTGTAACTACTAATCTTTCCCCCCTTGACGGGGGAGGATTAAGGTAGGGGTGAAATGGCGTCATAGAGTTGGTTAAGACGGCATAGGCGTTTTGTACCCTTCGCTCTGACCCTGACCATGCGCAGGGCAAGCTCTCTCCCATCAGGGGAGGGAGAATAGATGAGTAGTTATATAGAATTTGTGTGTCAGGTGATTATTTATGGATGAAAAAATTGTAATCGGATTGGAAGTTCACGTCCAGCTAAAAACAGAGACTAAGTTGTTTTGTTCCTGCAGTACTGAATTTGGAGTTGCGCCAAATAAAAACACCTGTCCGGTTTGTATGGGACTGCCGGGTGTTCTGCCCGTGTTAAATCGTAAAGCCGTCCAATATGGAATTTTGGCGGCTATGGCTCTTAATTGTCAGGTTCGGGATAAGATTAAATTTGATCGGAAAAATTATTATTATCCTGACCTTCCAAAGGCTTATCAGATCAGTCAGTATGACATGCCCCTGGCTGAAGAAGGAGAACTGGCGCTGAGTAGGGATGCGGAAGAATATAATATTGGAGTTGAACGTTTACACCTGGAAGAGGATGCCGGAAAATTGATCCACTCAAATATTGGTAATGAATCATACGTTGACTACAATCGAACCGGTACGCCGCTGGCTGAAATAGTTTCAAAACCGGATATAACTTCCCCGGAAGTTGCTGAACTGTATTTGCGGACTTTGAAGCAGCGGATGGAATACCTGGATGTTAGTGACTGTAACATGGAGGAGGGGAGTCTTCGCTGTGATGCGAACCTTTCGATTAGAAAACCAAACGGTGAGCTGGGAACAAAAACCGAAGTTAAAAATATGAATAGTTTTAAGGGGGTAAGAAAGGCCCTGGCTTATGAAGCACGGCGTCAGAAAAAATTACTCGAAAAAGGGGAAAAAGTCGTCCAGGAGACTCGTCTCTGGGACGAAGAGGCGGAAAAAACTCGTGGGATGCGTTCAAAAGAGGCTGCTCACGATTACCGCTATTTTCCCGAACCGGACCTGGTTCCAGTGGAAATAAGTGAGGAGTGGAAACAAGAAGTTGCAGCCCGACTACCCGAAATGCCCCATGAAAAATTGACTCGCTTTAAGGGGGAGTATGAACTTCCGGATGAAGCGGCTGAAACTCTTACCTCGAGTCTTGATATGGCAGAATTTTTTGAAGAGGCCGCCCAGGGAAAAGCTTCTTACAGGGCTGTCAGCAATTTGATGATTTCAGACTTACGCCGGGAACTCAATGAACGGGACTGGACAATTGACGAGGTTAACCTGGCTCCCGCTGACCTGGCTAAAATTGCGGAGATGATGGAGGAAGATGTAATCAGCAGTAACGTCGGTTCCGAGTTAGTTGAAGAGTTGGTTGAAACCGGCGGCGATCCTGAAAAAATAGTTGAAGACCGGAATTTGAAACAAATTTCAGATTCAGATGCTCTGGGCGGTGTAATCACGGAAGTTGTTCAGGAAAACCCTGGTGCCGTGGAAGATATCCGGGGGGGAACCGAACAGGCAATTGGTTATTTAGTAGGACAGGTGATGCAGAAGACCCAGGGACAGGCAGATCCGGAACAGGCTAAACAATTATTGAGGGAGGAGATTTTATAACTATGAAACCAGGTAAAAAGTTCGGTTTCAGGTTTTTGCTGATTCTGTTGTTATGGGGGATAGTCTGTGGTTTTATTGTGGGGTACCTTGCTGAAATAGGTCTTGACGAGCTGGGGTATCCGGTTATTTCACCCTACGCCGGTGCACCATTGGGCGTGGGTATTGGCATTGTGCTTTCGGTGATAACCTATCTTGCTTCCCTGAGAACTATCTTTGATTACATTACCAGTCTTCGGGAGAAACTGGCCAATGTTGGTGACTTGCCGTTTGGTTTTGAGGAAGATATTAATCTTGAGGACCAGGCAAATGCTTTTTATGGTCTTTTTGACTACGAAGTTTCCAGGCTTTCGGAATACCGAAATAAATTAGAACTGCTTTCTGACCGCTCCCGCAAAGTAATAAAAGAAGCTAAAAGCAGGGAATCGGCCCCGTTGAAAAATTATATTCAGTTGCTGGAGGAAAAGTTCCGGCGGGTCAATCAAATTCAACATAAAATTAAACGGATGAAGGAGTGGCTTCGGGACTCGGTATTTCCCGTGGTCCGGGTGGAACTGGAAAATCTGGAGCTGGAAAACCTTGAAAAATTTGATCAAATGGTGGAGTTCCAGCAGGAACTACAACGGCGTTTGCGGCAGACTGACCGTTCTATTCAGGAACTGCAAGAGGAAGTGGAACCCTGGCAGGAAGGTGGTGCTAAATTAAGGGGAACTATTGAAACGGCAAATGAGCTTCTTTTGAAAATGAGCGAGACTTTTCGTGATTTTCCTGATGAAACTCTGTCTGAACAGGCGGAAAAATTACGGCAGCAGACTCAGCGCTGGGACCGATTGGCCGACCGAATAGAAACTGGTTTTGCTTCCTTGATGCAAACTCTTGAAAAATCCCACTCCCGTATTGAAAAAGTGGCTGATCAGGCTCGTAAGTCAACTCCGCCCGCTGCTGTCTGGGAAAATATTAAAGAGGAACTACACTCTGCCGATAATAAAGTAAACCAGCTAAAAGAACTCACCCGGGATCATTGGGTGAAAAGCCTTCAGAAACAGGTTGATAACCTGCAAGAAGAGGCTGAATGGTTGGAAGAGTCGCTGTATCAGATTCGTGATGAGATGGAGGACGAAGCTGATACGGTTGAACAGCTTGATAAATTAGCCGGTGAACTTGACGAATTCGTCACTGCAGGAGAAGAGTAGACTTTTTTTGAAAAAAATGCTAAAGTTTCGGCCAAGGAGGGTCGAAAATTAGAAACAGAGGAGGTAGAGACCCATGAGCATTGAAGGCGTCACCAGCGCTCAAATTATCAGGAAACTCAAGGGGGCTTCCCAGGTTTCCCAGACCGGGCGCGGTGAACAGACACAGAGCACCCGTTCAGACGAGATTGACATCTCGGGCAACGCCCGCTTCGCTCGCACTCTCTCACGGGTGAGGGAAAGGATCGAACAGGCCCCGGACGTGAGAGCAGATCGGGTAGCGGAAGCCAAGCAAAAATTAGATAGTGGCGCTTATAATTCCCAGCAGGTAATTGACGAAGTTGCTGGGCGTATTGCAGACGTTTTTCGTGGAGTATAGTAAAACCCGTAGAGTTTATCTCTAGGCCCTTATCCCCTTTATCCCCGGATGGGTTCTCCTCATCCGGGGATTATCGTTTGTACCCCCCCGATTTGTTACTCCCTGGACCCCTTGAAGCGATTTTTGGTCCCTCCGCTCAATTCTCTTATACAACTAATCCGGTTTAACAGTTATAATTATTGTCTCTCATAAACCTGCACTAACCAATGAAAATATTGAGGTGATATTGTGAATTATTCAGAAACTATTAATTTACCCCGGACTGATTTTTCTATGAAGGCCGATCTCAGTGAAAATGAACCGGATCGGGTTGAAGATTGGCAGAAAAATAATCTTTATCAAAAAATGATTGAAAATCGTGAGAAGAATCAAAAATTTATTCTTCACGATGGCCCGCCGTACGCAAATGGTGATATTCACATTGGCCATGCATTAAATAAAATATTGAAAGACATCCTGGTTAAATTTAAAAACCTCCTGGGATACCAGGCCCCATATGTCCCTGGTTGGGATTGTCACGGTTTGCCCATAGAACATAAAGTTACGACTTCGAGCCCCGAATTAAAAGAGTCGGGCACTAAAGCTATTCGAAAAGCCTGTCGGGATTATTCGCTGAAATACGTGGATCTACAACGTGACCAGTTCATTCGCCTTGGCGTTACCGGGGCCTGGGAAGAGCCGTATCTTACGCTTGACCCTGAGTATGAGGCCGAAATTTTGCGTTCATTTCTCCGCCTGGTAAATAAAGGTTATATTTACCGGCAACTGAAGCCGATTCACTGGTGCTGGGATTGTGAAACGGCGCTCGCCGAAGCTGAAGTTGAATACGATTCCTTAAAATCTCCCTCCATTTATGTAGATTTTCCCGTAATTGATGATCCCGACCACGTTCTTAAATCCCGGGACGCTAATGTTATGATCTGGACTACAACTCCCTGGACTATTCCCGCTAACGTGGCAATTGCTGTTCATCCCGAAGTTAGTTACGTTGAATTTCGGGCTCCGGATGGTCAGACCCGGGTGGTCGCTGAAAGATTGCTGGCTCCCACGGTTGATCGTCAGGAGTGGACAACTGCCGACCTTGATATTCTGCAAACTCTCCCCGGCGAAAAATTAGCCGGCCTTGTCTGTGCGCATCCCTTAGTGGAAGACCGAGCTTCCCGGCTTTTAACCGCGGATCTGGTTACACTGGAACAGGGGACCGGCTGTGTTCATATCGCTCCGGGTCACGGTCAGGAAGATTATGAAATTGGCATTGAGAATGATTTGCCCGTTCTTTCTCCGGTTAACTCACAGGGAAGATACACTGAGGATTATCCACCTGAAGCGGGGGAACATGTGCTTGACGCTGATGAAAGGATTGTGGAAGAACTTGATCGGGTCGGAGCTCTATTTCATGAGGAAACTCTGGAACACTCTTATCCCTTCTGCTGGCGCTGTGGGAAACCGGTTATTTTTAGGGCCACTCCCCAGTGGTTTATGGACGTGGACCACGAGGAACTTCGGGACCGGGTCCTTGATTCCCTGGATGAAATTAGTTGGGTGCCGGCCCGGGGGCGAAGAAGGTTTCAGTCAATGGTTGAGGAAAGACCCGATTGGTGCTTGTCCCGGCAGAGAGACTGGGGTGTTCCCATCCCCGCCGTGATCTGTGAAAAATGTGGGGAAGCGCTGCTTCCCCCCGAGTTGATTGAAGCTTTGATTAAATTGGTTGAGACGGAAGGATCTGACGTCTGGTTTGAAAGTAACGTGGAAAGATTTTTACCCGCTTCCTTCAATTGCCCCGAGTGTGGAAACCACGATTTCCGTAAGTCTGAAGATATTCTCGACGTCTGGTTTGACTCCGGGGTCAGTCATGAAGCGGTCCTTAACGACAAATTTGATCTAAAATGGCCGGCTGATGTCTATCTGGAAGGGAGTGATCAGCACCGGGGGTGGTTTCAGCTTTCTATGCTTCCCTCAATGGCCCTGGAGGGACGTTCACCGTTTGATGAGATTATTACCCACGGCTTTGTTGTTGATGAAAATGGCCGAAAAATGAGTAAATCCGAGGGTAACGTGGTCTCTCCCCAGGAAATCGTAGATAATGACGGCGCTGATATTCTGCGACTCTGGGTGGCCAGCGAAGATTACCACGAGGACCTCTGTATGAGTAAAGAACTGCTGGAACAGATAAAAACTCGTTACCGGCGGATTCGAAATACTTGTAAATTTTTCCTCGGAAATCTCCAGGATATGGAAGAGTTTGATCCGGCCGAGGATTTGCTTGCTCCGACAAACTTGCATCCGATTGATCGCTGGTTTCTGGATGAATTATTTGGTCTTATTCATCGGGTGACCCGGGCTTATGAAGAACGTGATTTTCACCGGGCAATGAATGAAGTGAATAATTTTTGCGCCCGGGAAGCCTCCTCGCTGTTTCTGGATATTGTTAAGGACCGGCTTTATTGTGAAGGAGCTGATTCTTTTGGTAGACGCAGTGCCCAGACTGCAATTTATCACGGGTTATCAACAATTACCAGGCTTATCGCCCCTGTTCTTGTATTTACGGCTGACGAAGTCTGGGAACAGTTTAATTCGGGTTCTGTTCACCTGAGTGATTGGCCCGAAGCGGACTCGGAGTGGGAAGCAACTCAGGTGGCCGAAGATTTTGATCGCCTCCGGCAAGTCAGGGAAGAAGTTATGCGAGAAATTGAGGTAGCTGATGAAATTGATGAAACCGATCAGGCGGTGGTGACAATCTTCTGGCCTAAAGTTGAAAGCCTCCTCGCCGAATACGAGGAAATTCTTGCCGAATGGTTTATTGTCGCAGAGGTTAATGTGATCCGGGGAACTGAGACTAAGGAAATTGAGGTTGAATCGGCGGAATTTGATAAGTGTGCCCGTTGCTGGCGGTTTCGCGAGGACGTAATCCAACGCCGGGAGTATGAGAATGATTTGCTTTGTTCACGCTGTTACGAGGTTCTTCAGGACCGGGAAGATAAGTGATATTGTACGTTCTAACGCCCATTATTTCTCAGAACAATATCTCTGAGTCCTCTATAAACACTCTTCCCCCTTGACGGGGGGAAACGGGTTTTAAAGTTCTTCTGTAATTTAAAGGCTGGGTTAAAGACCTTTTTAGCCCGAATTATGCATGAAATTTTCGATTTCATGCATAATTCGTCCCTACGGGACAGCCGTCAGGCTTGAACCGTTAAATAAATCGAGTTGTAATACAAAATCAGATTTTACAGGGTGTACTCGTGAGTTAATATCATTTAGCCTGCCGGCTGGGCTAACCCAGCTGGCAATGGCCGTTTTGTGGCCATTGACGGCTGTCTTTCAGACGAAGTATGCACGGCTGTTTTTTGTCGTGCATACTTCGGGTTAGAGTGGTCTTATCTCTAAAATTGCTTGTGGGAAAAATTATGATTGAAAAACGGTCGAATAATAAAGTCTCGTTTACTAATCTGGTGACTGCTTATAGTCTTTGCCTGGTGGTTTTTGCCGCCGATCAGATGACTAAATTGGTGGTAGAAAATAATTTAATTTTTCCCCGCGGCCGGCTTGAAATTATTTCTTTCTGGAATTTATTAAACCTGGTTTATATCCAGAACCCCGGCGCAGCCTGGGGAATTTTACCCGGCTTCCGGCTGTTATTTATCTCGGCTGCCGTTGCAGTTTGTCTGGGCTGTATCTGGGTTTTACATAATTTTTCTCGCCAGGAAGTAAGGTTCCCCTTGGCTTTGCTGCTGGCCGGAGGTATGGGAAATATGGTTGATCGGCTTTTCCTGGCCAATGGGGTAGTCGATTTCGTTGACCTGGGGGTATGGACGTATCGCTGGCCTGCCTTTAATCTTGCTGACGCCGCTCTTTCTGTTTCCGTTCTCTGGCTGATAAAGTTAATATTAATTAATAATTGGCCCCGGGAAGATGTGTGAAACTCTTGTTGTAGATCAAACTGATAGAATAGATAAATACCTTGCCTCCCAACTTCCTCATTCAAGAAGCTTAATTCAGGATTTTATAAAACAAGGAAGGGTTTTTGAGGGTGGGGTCCCCGTAAACGACAAAAGCTTAACCGTTGAAAAAGGGGATTCTATTGAAGTCGTATTCCCGGATAATGATTCCGAGGGAGATATTAAACCCGAGGGTAAACCTCTTGAAGTTCTCTATAAAGATGAGTATCTGTTGGCTGTAAATAAACCATCGGGTATAATTGTTCATCCCGCTGGTGTGGCCGGAAGTAAAAACGCCCGGTTTTCCGGTACCCTGGTAAACAGATTATTGTATTATTATCCCCGGTTGGCGGAGGTTGATTCCCGCCGCCGGGCCGGTTTGGTTCACCGGTTGGATAAAGGAACCAGTGGAGTCATTCTCGTGGCTCGCCAGGATAAAATATTAAAACAGCTCCAGGATCAGTTTAAACAAAAATTAGTTGATAAAACTTATCGTGCCATTAGTTGTGGTCAGCTTTCGGAGACTTCAGTTCAAGTTGAAGTTCCCCTGGGACCGAAAAACAATAATCCTTTGCTCCGGCAACCTGACCCCGCAGGTAAATCTGCAACAACCAAATTTATTAAAAAAGGGGCGGGCGTGGGGCGAGTGGCCCTGAAGTGTCTCCCTGTGACCGGTCGAACTCATCAGATTAGAGTTCACCTGAACTATTTAAATCTTCCCGTTCTCGGTGATAAGAAATATGGAGGCGAACCGGCGGAAAGATTGATGTTACACGCTGAGAAGATAGAGTTTACACATCCTGTTAAATCCGAAAAAATTCTTGTAAATTCTTCACCCCCGGAGGTGTTTGAGAAAAGATGGACTTCCTTAACCGGTTAACTTCATTCGCAAGATTATTGAAAACTGTAAATTTTCTGTTGGTTTTTATATTAGTTGGGGTTATTTTTGTTCAACCGGTTTATTCCGCTAATTCGAAAGCTCTTCCTTCGCGCAACAAGATGATAATTCGCCGGCTCCGGGTCGATTTAAAGGCGGTAAAAAAAAGAAATAGCCGGCTTAAAAGACGGTTGAATAAGTTGCATCGAAAAACCAATAAGCTTTTGCAGCGTTTGCGGCGGGTGGAAAAAAGGTGCAACCGAAAGGAGGGAACCCGGGTTGATTCGCAATCCGTTCAGGCAAATACTGAGCCACGGGATGAAATATTAAAAAGATATAGTTTCTCCCCGCAACCGGATACCCCGAATCGGGAAGACCGTAAACGTGAAATTAGAATGTTACGTAAAAGAATTGTTGGGGTTAACAAACCCAACCCCGGGTTAAAATGGGAATATGGCCCCCACCGTTCCTACCCGGTCCTTCGGGAACCTCTCTCCGTTAAAATAAAAAAAGTTATCACTAACATTGATTCTTTAACCAGACTTGCGCATCAGTTTTATCTGGATGCTCGTTATTGGAAATTACTTCATGAATACAACCGGGACCGGCTGAATTCTCCTGATAATTTACCAACCGGTAAAAAAATAATTCTCCCTTCTCTGGAAGAATTAAAATCCCAATAAATTGTGTAGGTGATTTTTGTGCGACCTGATGGCAGAGATAATGATGACTTGCGAGAAGTTGAAATAGAGACGGATTTTGTAGTTTATCCTGAGGGGTCTGTCCTTGTTTCTACGGGACGGACCAGGGTTCTCTGCAATGCTTCGATTGACGAGAGCCAGCCCTATCACCTCCAGGATACCAATCAGGGGTGGGCGACCGCTGAATATAACATGCTTCCTCGTTCGGCTCCACACCGCCAGGTGCGGGAAGTTGTTCGAGGCCGGCGCAAGGGCCGAACCCATGAAATCCAGCGGCTGGTCGGGCGAACATTTCGAGCCGTCCTTGACCTTAATAAACTCGGCCCGCGGACGATATGGGTTGATTGTGATGTTCTTCAAGCTGATGGTGGAACCCGCACGGCTTCCATCACCGGGGGATTTGTGGCTTTGAAGATGGCAGTAAATCATTTGCTTCGAAAAGGTCGAATAGAGGAGGATCCCGTTCGGGAATGGTTAGCCGGAGTGAGCGTCGGTCGGGTGGATGGAGAAATATTGCTTGATTTAAACTACGAAGAGGATAATAAAGCTGATGTGGATATGAATTTTGCCGTCACCGGTTCGGGGCAAATTGCTGAAATCCAGGCGTCCGGGGAGGAAGCCTTGTTTACTCCCGGAGAATACTCACGTTTTTTTGAACTGGCCCGGTCCGGGATAGAAGATTTAATCGAAGTGCAAAAACAGACCCTGGAGTCAAAAAATTGATGAATCCCTTCCAAAAACTCTTCCCCTTCGACGGGGGAAGGCCTGTGGCGTGTACGCGTTATCTAGATGGGGGTGAAAACGGTTTTTAAAGGTCTTCAGGGATTTAAAATCTGGGTTAAGGACCTTTTTAGAGTGGACTCATGAATGAAATTTTAATTGCCACCGGGAATCAGCATAAATTCCGGGAAATCGCCGGAGAGTTTGAAGAGATTGATATAAACCCCCTCTCCTTGTCTCAATTTGAGATTGAATTGGAACGTCCCGAATCTGGTAAAGATTACCTCGAAAACGCCCGGATAAAAGCTGATGAGGCTTTTGATAAATCCGGGGTAAATTCTCTGGCCGATGATTCCGGTCTCGAAGTGGATGCTCTGGATGGAGCGCCGGGGATTTACTCGGATCGCTGGGCTGGAGAAAATGCCGGCCCGGGCGAGCAAAATCAGTATTTGCTTGATAAATTGGAAGGGGTTGAAAAAAAGAGCAGAATAGCACGTTATGTCTGTGAAATGGTTGTCGTCGGAAACCCGGGACTGATTTTTCATACCCGGGGCGAGTGTGAGGGGCGAATAGCTTTTGAGCCCCGGGGCGAGGGAGGCTTTGGTTATGACCCGGTTTTTGAAGTTAAAGAGGCCGACTGGAAGACTTTTGGAGAACTCCCCGCCCGGGTTAAAAATTGGCTGAGCCATCGGGCTCTGGCCCTGAACAAACTAATTAGCTCAATCCGTAAAAAACAGGCAGAAAACGGTTGAACACAGAGGTTGATAAAAAAATATGAATTTTAACGATTCTCAGGGAGTTTTTCGACGCGCTTTAATTACGCTTCTTGTGCCTCCGTTTGTTGGTATGATTGTTGTAGTGCTCTTGATGGTTGGTATGTACTGGTCCAGTTTGAATATCTTATTTGAGACCTTTTCCCACCATTATCAGATATTTCAGCAATTCATTCGGGAATTTCGTTATTATGCGGGGTTGGTAGGTTTTGCCCTGGCAATGGGGATTATCCTGGTTTTGCTTTTTGGGGTATATTTTCTCAATTTTTTTGT
The DNA here is from genome assembly GCA_964631325.1 of uncultured bacterium. GTDB lineage: Bacteria > T1Sed10-126 > T1Sed10-126 > T1Sed10-126 > T1Sed10-126 > CAZVWJ01. The sequence continues at coordinate 74,618 of CAZVWJ010000006.1, forward strand.
GGAACCTCTGGAAAAATTACAGGAAATTGTTGAATCGGGTTTTGAAAGTGATGAGAGCCTGGCTGTGCGATTAAAAGGCTGGGTTTACTATCAGTTGCGTCAGCGGTTGTTACTGCTGGTAATTGCGGGAATGGTCTTAACTTTCCTGTTAATGGCCAGTCTGTATGTCCTCAGTCTGAATTATCTGTTAGGATTTTCTATTCTGGAATCCGGAAATTTAGAGAAAATAATAACGGTTTTGCGTTATTACGGAAGCCTAACCTTCTTTGCCTTGATTCTTAGTGGAATATTAATCCTCTTGATTTCTCTGCGGCGATTAAAAGAAGTTGTAGGGATTAATAATGATGAGTTAAATCAAGTAAAAGACGATATAAAAAAGGGCCACGTAGATCTTGATTCACTTGGTGAAGAGATGGACCGGGCTATTCTCGAAGCGGATATCGAAGCAATGACCGAATAAACTACCTGGTTGGTGGTGATTACTTTTAATGGCGTCTGAAGAACAAAAATCAAATGGCTCGGGCATGAATTCCTGGTCTTATGAACCCGGGGAAGAAGCAATGATAATTATCCGGGGTTCCGCCCCCCAGTATTCCGTTACTTTTCTTGCTCTCCTTCAGGTGAGCGTGGATCCGGAAGAAAAAAATTTGATTGATTTAACTCTGCTTGCCGAGGAAAAAGGAAAACGTGTCCGGGGGTTTGATCTTACCCGACCGCCTGGAAAAATAAAAAAAGAACTGACGAATCTTCTGGAACGGATAACTGAACCCGGGGTTCTCAAGGATAGTTCGCGGGTTCGTTCTAATTTTAGACGGATTTTTGGTCAGAGATCCGTGCTTAAAGAACTTGCCGGAAAGTTGCGGCGGGAATATATTTTTGAAACAGAGGAATTTCTTCGGTCGACGATAGAAAAAGATATATTTACCTCGTCTGATTGTGAAATGGAATTTAGAATCTGTAACTGGAAACCTCCGGTCTCGGAATCTGATTCCAAAAAGCAAAACAACTCCGCTGAAAAACAAATAGCAGAAGAAATTGAAGAGCCGGTCAAACACCTTCTCTCAGTAGATGCTTGCGTTAAACCGGTCGAGGGGAAAGAATTGAGGTATCTTCAATTAAAAGATGACATTTTTGTCCGAGTTATTGGCCAGTCTGCTGAAAAAATTAATTCTGCTTTGATTGACGATGAAGCTCCGGTTGATAATCCCTATTCTCGCCCGATCCCCACACCGGTAGCGGCGATTAAAGTTGGTCCGGGGGCGGGTAAGACTCAATTCTGGGTAAAACTCAAGCAGGGAGTTTTTGGACGGGGGATTCAACCTTCCTCCACTCAAGTTCGGTTACACGAGACACGTAAAGATAAAAATCCATTGGCTGTAACAATTTTGTATTTTCTAACAATTTTCGCAACAGTATTTTTTCTGGTAATTTTTCTAATTTTCCTGAATTTTCCCGATTATTTTTTCGTGTTTTTATAACACCTGAATTCAACTCAAAATAACTTTTTTTGGGGGAGGAAAAAGGTATTCAGGTTAGGAGGTATTACTTTGGAATCGGCTGAAGTGCGTTCTCAATTTCTTGATTTTTTTGCTCGGAACAAACACCAGGTGCTGGAGAGCGCTCCTTTGTTACCTTCGGACCCGGAACTTCTGTTTAATATTGCCGGGATGGTTCCTTTTAAACCGTATTTTCTCGGGGAAGAGTCCCCCCCCTCGCCACGACTTACTACATCCCAGAAATGTCTTCGGACTGCAGACATTGAAAATGTTGGCCATACGGCCCGCCACCTGACTTTTTTTGAAATGCTCGGTAACTTTAGTTTTGGTGATTATTTTAAGGAAGAAGCAATTAAGCTGGCCTGGGCTTTTTTAACTGAAGAACTGGGGCTGGAACCTGACCGGCTCTGGATTAGCGTTTTTGGCGGCAGTGATTCTCAGGACCTAAAACCAGACGCGGAGGCCCGCTCCCTCTGGCAGAATAAAGTAGGGATCCCCGCTGACCGTGTCCTGGAATTTGGCCCTGAGGAAAATTTCTGGGCCATGGATGAAACGGGGCCCTGTGGTCCATGCAGTGAAATTTTGTACGATCAGAAGAGTGATTCCGCTTCGCCCGGCGAGGTAAAAAATATGGTTAAGGCGGGGGAAGATCGGATCCTTGAGCTCTGGAACCTTGTTTTTATGCAGTATGACCGGGATGAACAGGCTAATTTATCGCCTCTTCCACAACAAAATATTGATACCGGACTTGGCCTGGAACGTCTCTGTGCCGTTCTTCAGGATAAACCTGACAACTTTTCGACCGATTTATTCCAACCGCTAATTGAGGAAACTAAAAAAATTTCTCCGGCCGGTGAGAATGCGCTTGATAACTCCGCTCTGCGAATAATTGCCGACCACGTTCGGGCCGCCTCGTTCTTACTTTCGGAAGGTCTTTTACCCGGAAATGAGGGGCGGGGTTACATTCTACGGCGGCTAATTCGCCGGGCTTCCCGCTGGGGCCGCAAGCTGGAATTGAAAGAACCTTTCCTGTTTGAACTGGTTCCTACCGTAATTAAGGTTATGGGTTCTCATTTTGATGAATTGAAGGAAAAACGGGAGTTGATTGAGCAAAATTTACGGCAAGAGGAAGAACAGTTCAATCGGACTCTGGACAGGGGTTTGGCGGAATTGCAGGATCAAATTCGGGTGATAAAAAGTAAAGAGGAGTCCCGGTTGGCCGGGGAAGATATTTTTCGTCTTTATGAAACCCATGGTTTCCCCGTGGAAATGACTGAGGAGATTTTACGTGAGGAAGAAATAGCTTACGATGAAGAAGAAATTGAGATAGCTCGCCGGAAACATCAACAGGAAAGTCGATCCGCAACCGGAACTGATTCAGATGTTAAAATTGAAGCCAGTCAACTGGAAGAAACTATATTTACAGGCTATGATAATTTTACCGAAAATACCACTGTCAAAGCAATTTATCGCGGTGAAAAAGCAGTTGACGGACTGGCCCCGGGCGAAGAAGGACAGGTGGTTCTTGAACGAACTCCTTTTTATGCTGAACGCGGGGGGCAGGTGGGGGATACGGGTCGGTTGGACGATTTTAAGGTTGAAGATACGGTAGAAAAAGGGGGGTGTGTATTTCATCTGGGTAAAGCCCGGCAAAAATTAGAGCGTGGCCAGGGGGTGGAAGCTGCTGTTGACGTTGACCGGCGCCGGTCAATTATGCGTCACCATACTGCCACTCATCTTCTCCAGGCTGCTTTGCGTGACCGGCTCGGAGATCAGGTGATTCAGAACGGAAGCCAGGTTAACCCCGGCTATTTACGGTTCGATTTCACATATAATCAGCGTGTTTCTCGAGATCACCTGGCAAAAGTGGAAGAACAGGTCAATAACTGGATTTATCAACAATTATCTGTGACAAAAACTGAAAAGAAGCGCCGCCAGGCAGAAAAAGACGGGGCCCTGGCTTTTTTTGGCGAACATTACGGAGAAGAGGTCAGGGTGATTAGAATTTGTGATGAACAGTCGGATTCTGATTATGTAAGTCAGGAATTGTGTGGAGGTACTCATGTTGATAATACGGTCGAACTGGGTGTATTTGTTATTATTGATGAAACTTCTGTTGCTGCGGGTGTTCGTCGGATTGAGGCTCGGGCCGGTCATCCGGCTTATGAATTTTTGACTGAGCGGAGAAAACAGTTGCGTGCGATAAGGGAATCGGTAGGGGTCCAGCGTTACGGAGAAATTGTTCCGCGGTTTGAGGAATTAGAGGAAACGGTAGACTCGCAGGCCGAGGAATTAGAAAGCTTTCGGCAAAAACAAGCCGAAGCCCAGACCCGGCAGTTGATAGAGGAAGCAAAACAATTTGGAGATCTCAAGTTTATTCTTAAAGAATTTCAGAATTCTGAGCAGGAAACCCTTAAAAAATTAATTGACAGTCTCAGGGATGAAATACAAAATGGAGTCGTTTTGCTTATTAATCAACAGGGGAGTTCCGTGCAGTTATTACTGGGGGCAACTGATGATATTGCCCCTGATTTTCAGGCCGGGGAGATTATTGGAAAACTCGGTCGGCTCGTTGGAGGCGGGGGTGGCGGGAGTCCGGCCTTCGCCCAGGCCGGTGGAAGTGATCCGGATGGAATTGATGAAGTTAAATCAAAAATTAATTCCTTGCTTGCGGACAGGTATGGGCCGGATTCTGGGAATTGACCCCGGTAAGAGGCGGGTGGGAATAGCAGTTACCGACGAAGCCCGGGTGATGGCCTCCCCGAGACAGGTGATTGATAGGGAAATAGATGATTTTGCGCAAGTTCTCTCCCACCTGGTTGAAGAGTTGGCTGTTGAAAAAATTGTTATTGGTTATCCTGAGCCTTTTAGCGGGCAAAAAAATGAACGAACCAGGGAAGTGGATGAATTTATCGGTGAATACATTGAACCGCTGGGGCTTCCGCTCCACCGTATCAGTGAGAGATTTACTACCAAAAAAGCCCGCCGGCTTCAAAAAATACGGGGAAAAGACAAGGAAAATGCTGACGCAGATGCCGCTGCTTTGATTTTAAATCATTATTTAAAGCGTTTGGAAAACCAGCCTGTAAACGGTGATGATTAGAAAATGTCATTGAAAAAATTGTTGTTCTATGGCTGTCTGGTTGTAGGAATTATTATTTTCATTTTTACTGCAGGCTTGAGGTACTGGTTTCATCTTCGGCTTCCTCTGAGGAAAAAAATTACTCTTCACATCCGGAAGGGAATGGCGGGGAGAGAAATCGGGCGGCTGCTAAAACAAAAGGGAGTTATAAATTCGGTTGAATCGTTTCGCTGGGCAATTTGGTTTAAGGGAGCGGAACAGGATTTACGGATGGGAACTATTGCACTGGCACCTCCTTTAACTCGGGAAAATTTAGTCGAAAAATTGCAACAAAAAAATCCGCTCCAGCGATGGGTTGTCCTTAAAGAAGGTTGGCCCTCCTGGAAAATTACTTCTCACCTGGCTGAAAAATTAAATTTACCACGGGAAAGATTTGAAGCCTTTGTAAATAATAAAAAATTCTTGGACCGGTTGGAATTACCCGGTTCGAGTCTGGAAGGATATCTGTTTCCGGAAACTTATTTGATTTCGGCTGATGCTTCCCCCGAAAATGTGATTAAACAACTTATTCAGCAGTTTGACCGGGTTTCTGACAAAATAAATTTGCCTCAGCAGGCTGAGGAAGTAGGCTTAAATTTGCACCAGGCAGTCATCCTGGCCTCAATTATTGAAAGAGAAACCGCCCTGCCGGAGGAGCGGGTAGTGGTAAGTGCAGTATTTCACAATCGGCTGCAAAAGGGCATGCCCCTGGAGGCAGATCCCACTGTGCTTTATGCCCATAAGGATTTTCAGCGTTCGTTGACTTTGACTGATTTGCGAATTGACTCTCCTTACAATACTTATAAGAACCGGGGCTTGCCCCCCGGTCCTATCTGTAATCCGGGCAAAGCCAGCCTGCAAGCTGCCGTAAATCCTGCTGATACTTCAGTTCTTTATTTTGTTGCTCGGCCGGACGGCAGCCATAAGTTCAGTAAATCATATTCTACCCATCAGAAAGCAGTCAGAAAATATCAATAATACCTCGCCCTATCATCAGCGTGCCCGTACTGAGCACAGTTTCCCCAAAAAATTCCGTTATTGCCGCGAACGTGAAACGTCCCCGGACTCGCCCCGGCAATCCATCACAGAACGTCCGTCATTGCCGGGCTTGACCCGGCAATCCATCACACAACATCCGTCATTGCCGGGCTTGACCCGGCAATCCATCACAGAACATCCGTCATTGCCGGGCTTGATCCGGCAATCCATTTTTAAGGGGTATTGGTTTCTATTTCCACAGAAATGATTTGAGGAATAAGTTACCGGTTTTCCATTCTTTCCTTGAGCTCACCGAGTTCACTTGCTTTACGATCAGCCCTTCTTAGCCGGTAAATTAAGACCAGGCATAGGGCATGATAAATCTTGCAGCCAAGGGTGGGAGCCTCTTCAATTATCTGCTCAAAATCATCGCGGGACAAGGTGAATAAAGTGCAGAAAGTCCCGGCAACAGCAGCCGCAAAACTTTCCGATTTGGGGATAAATGACATTTCTCCAAAAATATTTCCTTTTTCCAGAGTGATTAAGGGGATGTATTCCTCCCCCTCTTTGTCCGACATCTTTGAGATTTCCACTTCACCACTCTGAATTATGTAAAGATTATCCCCGGGATCACCCTCGTAAAATATTGTTTCCCCGGGCACATACTCTTCGCTTGTTAAATGCCGGCTCAGTTCTTCAACCTCTTCATCGGAAAGATTTTCCAGAAGTTCATCAAAGGTGGGAATCGTTTCCTTTTTAAACACTTCAGGGGAAGTCATTAATTTACCTCCAACCTGTAAATTTTATTCGAAATATATTTTATCAGGAAAATTATTATGATGAATCCAGGTATTGTTTCCTTCCCGTTAAGGTAATATTTTAAATAATATCACTTAAGTGTAACACAAACTCACTAAATAATTCCAGAATATATTTTCTGGATTTCACCAGAACCTCAAAACAAATCTCCTCTCCCCTGGTGGGAGAGGACTAAGGTGAGGGGGAGCGGGATAAATGGGTTTTTGAAAAAACCCTCTTCACCCCTATCTGTGTAACGCGTACGCGTCACAGGCTTTCCACCGTCAAGGGGGAAGAATCATTTTGAGGTTCTGGGATTTCGCACACACATCTTGACATAACTGAAATTAAGTATATCATATTTGCCTTCAGTAATTAGATAAAGTGTGTATCCTCCCTGTGACTCGGGAAAGTCCAGATTTTTTTCAAATTCAGGAATAAATTTTTGATGTATTAGTTTAAAGTATAGGTGTCGGGTGCAGAGGTGTGTTGATTTCAGGGGATAGCCCTGGCTAAAGTTAGTATTTTTTTGAATCGGAGGTTAACCTGATGGAAAAACAAGAACAGTCCGTAAAAGAAGAATCGGAGAACGATGAAACCGAGGTAGAGGTAATAAATGCCGAGGAAGAATCGGATGAGGTGGATGATGATGAACAAGAGGAGACTCCGGAAGTTGTTGAAGTGACCCGCGGAGAAATTGAAGAGTTGAAACAGCAATCTGAAGAATTCAGGGAAAAATATTTTCGGCGAACCGCCGACCTGGATAATTTGCGAAAACGGTTTAAACGGGAAAAAGAACAGTACCAAAAATACGCAAACTACGAGTTGCTTCGGGACTTGCTGGAAATATTGGATAATTTTGAGCGGGCCAGGGACACTATGGAGTTTGAAAATGAAGAAGTCCGCGAAGGTATGCAGATGATTGATAACCAACTGCGGGGTTTACTTGAAAAATATGACGTTGAACCTGTTGACGCCGAAGGTGAACCTTTTGATCCACAGGAACACGAGGGTATGATGCGCGAAGAAAGAGAGGACCTTGATCGACAGGTTGTGTTGGAAGTTTTTAAAAAAGGTTATAAACTACATGATCGTATTTTAAGACCTGCTTCCGTGAAAGTGGGGATTCCCGTAAAATCCTCATCCGAGCAAGATGATGAAACAGAACAGGAGTAAGTTAATAAGTAGAATTATAATCTTTAGTGGAGGTATCTAACTATGGTTGAAAAAACATCTGAGCAGGAAGAAAAAGACGTAGAGGGCCCAATAATTGGAATTGATCTGGGCACGACTAATAGCGTGGTGTCCCTCTATGAGGGGGGAGAAGCAAAAGTGATTGAGAATTCCGAAGGAAGTCGTACTACCCCTTCGGTTGTGGCTTTTAACGAGGATGGAGAAAAGCTGGTCGGAGCTCCGGCCAAGCGTCAGTCCGTTACTAACAGTGAAAACACGGTCAGTTCTATCAAACGCCACATGGGCGAAGAATACGAAGTTGAGCTGAACGGTGAAGATTACACGCCCGAGCAAATCAGTGCTTTTATCCTTCAAAAATTAAAGAAGGAGGCTGAGGATTATCTCGGTCAGGAAGTAAAACGAGCTGTAATTACAGTTCCGGCTTACTTCAACGATAGCCAGCGTCAGGCCACGAAAAATGCCGGCCGTATTGCCGGACTACATGTGGAGCGAATAATTAATGAGCCCACGGCTGCCGCACTTGCTTACGGTTTGGACGAAGAAGCCGAGCAAAACGTGGCTGTTTATGACCTTGGTGGTGGCACTTTTGATATCTCCATTCTTGATATTGGTGACGGTGTTATTGAGGTTAAATCCACTCACGGTGACACTAAACTCGGTGGTGATGATTTTGATGAAGAGATTATTAATTGGATGGCCGACGAGTTCAAGAAAAAACACGGAGTTGATCTTCGTGACGATCCAATGGCTCTTCAGCGTCTGCGAGATGCCGCCGAAGAAGCTAAAGTGGAGCTTTCTGCCGCCAAACAGACCAATATTAATCTGCCTTTTGTTACTGCCGACGAGTCAGGACCGAAGCACCTGGACCTTGATCTGAAACGTTCAGAATTTGAGCAGATGATTGATAGTTATATTAATAAAACTCTTGATATCTGCGAGGAAGTCGTTAATGAGGCGGATCTTTCCGTTGACGATGTTCACGAGGTTATTTTGGTCGGTGGCTCAACTCGAGTTCCCGCCGTCGCCGATGCTGTTTCGGATTACTTTGGAAGAGAACCCCACAAGGGAGTTAACCCGGACGAGGTGGTCTCTATTGGAGCGGCAATTCAGGCCGGCGTTCTTGGCGGTGACGTCGACGATATTCTTTTGCTGGATGTCACTCCGTTGTCCCTTGGTGTTGAAACCCAGGGGGGTGTCTTTACCAAGTTAATTGAAAAGAACACCACAGTTCCGGCAAAGAAGTCCGAGATTTTTACTACGGCTGAGAATAATCAGTCCCAGGTGGAAATTCACGTTCTCCAGGGAGAACGTGAAATGGCCGCTCACAACAAGTCACTTGGCCGTTTCCACCTGACAGGGATTCCGCCTGCTCCGCGTGGGACTCCCCAGATCGAGGTTACTTTTGACATTGATTCCAACGGTATCCTCAACGTCTCCGCCGAAGATAAGGGAACCGGCGAAAAACAGGAGATCGAAATCACCGGTTCCACGAATCTCTCCGAGGATGAAGTCGAGGAGATGAAGGAAGAGGCGGAAAAACACGCTGAGGAAGATCGTAAACGTAAGGAGCTGATTGAGGCCCGTAATCAGGCTGATCAGCTCGTTTACCAGACCGAGGAATTACTGGAAGAACATGAGGATAAAATTTCCGATGAGGAAAAAGAAGAAGTAGAATCAGCGATGGAGGAACTTGAGAAATTAGTCGAGGAATCCGAGGATGCTGATGAAATCCGGGAAGGCATGGAGCAGTTGACCCAGGCCTCCCAGGCGATCAGCCAGCACCTCTACGAACAGCAGGGTGGCCCTCAGGGAACCCCCGGAGCTGCCGGTGGCGCCGCTGCCGGTCAGCAGGCTCAACCTGGCGCTTCCGAAGAAGTAGAGGACGCGGATTACGAGGTAGTTGATGAGGAAGAATAAGGTTTAATTGAAATCCAGCCTTCCTCCCGGTGGATGAGTTTTTTCCCCTCATCCACCGGTTTATTTTTCTATCTTAAAAACCGCAAAGCGCTAACCTGAAAATCCAGTTCAACATAGCTTTTAAACTCAGAACTTCCTACTGAGCCATCATTGTCCTGACGTCCCTCGGGCGTACGCCTGGCAGGCTCAGAACCGTAGACCGGGCTCGAACCGGCAATCAATTTTTCAAAACGAACGTCATTCCGGGGCCTGCCCCCGGAATCCATTTTGACAACGAACGTCATTCCGGGGCCTGCCCCCGGAATCCATTTTGACAACGAACGTCAT
>CAZVWJ010000006.1:84548-94509 GCA_964631325.1 uncultured bacterium
TCCGGGGCCTGAACCCGGAATCCATTTTGACTTTACGTCTTTTTAGTTTTCACTTATTCGCATGACGCAAGCCCTGTTTCCGGAGCTTCGGGTCTCCACCCGGAATGTTGTTTTGATAGGGTTAAAAAGTTTTATTTTGAACTTGAATTTAAGGTTATAATCTGTGCAAATCAGTGTAATCTGTGGATCCAGAACTTGATTTTGAATTTGAACTTAATCACGTTACGGGGTAAATAATACATGGTAGATTCTGATGATTATTACGAACGTCTTGGTGTCGACCGCGACGCCTCCCAGGAAGAAATAAAAAAAGCCTTCAAACAACTTGCTCTTGAATATCACCCGGATCGTTCTGAGCAGCCGGAAGCCGAGGAAAAGTTTAAAAAAATTTCCGAGGCCTATGAGGTCCTCAGCGATGAAGACCAGCGGGCCCGCTATGATCGGTTCGGTAAAGAGGGGGTTCAGGGCGCTGCTTCCCGGGGCCGGGGTGCTGATATAGGTGATATTTTTGAAGAAATGGGGTTTGGTGATTTATTCTCAGAATTTTTTGGCGGCGCCGGTGGGAGAAGAGGTCGGGGTAAACGGCGTTCCCGGCGTGGTGCCGATCTTCGGATGCAAATTGACCTGGACCTCGAAGAGGCGGCTTTTGGCTGTCAGAAAGAAGTTGAACTGAGAAAACGGGAAAAATGTGAAGCCTGCGGCGGAAGCGGCTCCCGGGACGAGGGCGGGACGGTGAGATGCCCCAAGTGCGAGGGCCGCGGGAAAATTTCTCGTTCCCAGGGTTTTTTCACTTTGACTGAGACTTGTCCGGAATGTAACGGTAGCGGTAAAAAAATTGAAAATCCCTGCCCGGAATGTAACGGGGTTGGTAAGGTCCGGCGAAAGAAAACGATTGAAGTAGATATTCCGGCCGGAGTCGATACCGGCCACAGGATGCGAGTTGATGGCGAAGGCGAAGCCGGGGAAGCAGGTCCCGGCAATCTTTATCTGGATATTAATGTAAAATCTCATTCTCAGTTTAAAAGGGACGGGGCCGATCTCTATACCCAGGTTCCGATCAGTTTTGTCCAGGCCGCTCTCGGTGGGTCGGTGGAAGTGCCCCTGCTGGATGAAGATGAAACTGAGGAACTTTCTATAAGTGAAGGAACTCAGACCGGGGAAGTATTTGTTGTTGAAGGGAATGGGGTTGAATACTTGAAACGCCGGGGCCGGGGAGATCTTCACGTCCAGGTAAAAATTGTCACTCCCACTGATCTTTCGCCCGAAGAAAAAGAACTTTTCCAGGAACTGGCTGATATCCGCGGGGAAAAAGTTCAACCTGAAGGCCGAGGCATTTTTGAGAAACTCCGTGATGCTTTTACGGGTTGAATTTCTCCTCAATCATCTTTACCTTGAGGACGACTTATAGTGGATGCGCATTCCGATAAACTGAAAGTTTATCTTGATGAAAAAATTGCCTCGGCTGAAGAACTGGCTCTTGAAGACCAATTCTGGAACCATTATCTAACCACGGTTCGTCGACTCACCCCGGGAGATAAAGTTCAACTGGCCGGCCCGGATGTAGTTGCTAACGCTGAGATCATCTCAATTGATCCGCTAACTTTCCATTTGCATTCGCAACGTCCGGCCTCCCGCCCTGGCTACAGTCTCTGGTTACTGCAGGCTGTAACGCGCAAGAAAAAAATTGAGGCTTCCATAAAGAGAGGGGCGGAGCTGGGTATTACTCATTTTTTGCCCCTGTATACAAAAAGAACTGTCCGCCGCCCAAACAATCCTTCAAAACAGCAGTCCCGCTGGCGAAAAATTGCTCTTGACTCCACCAGGATTACCGGGCGGGACTGGTCACCCAAGATTTTCACTCCGGTGGAATTGGAAAATTTTCCCGAAAATATCTCCGACCTTGATACAATTTTTTTTGGAACCCCGGCTGGTAAGCCGCCGGCGGAATCATTCACATCTTCTCCCTCACGGTCTGCTTTGCTTGTTGGCCCCGAAGGTGGATTTACAGAAACAGAGGAGGAATTCATTACCTGCCAGGGGGCCTGTGCTGTCAGCCTGGGAGAGCAAAATTACCGGGCTGAAACAGCCGCTTTAACCCTCGCAACTCTCTGGCTCTATCATCAAAATATATTACCCGCTCAATGATTTTCTGAGCTTCCTCTAAAAAATCTTCCCCCTTGAGGGGGGAGAATTAGATGGGAGGGTAAACGGGTTTGTAAGACCGCTTGGACGTTAGTTTTTTTGTTAGCCCGAATTATGCATGAAATTTTCGATTTCATGCATAATTCGTCCCTACGGGACAGCCGTCAGGCGCTAAACGCTAAACAAACTAAGTTGTAATTCATAATGCGATTTTACAGGGTGTACTTGTGACTCAATGTCAGTATAGCCTGCTGGCTGGGCTAACCCAGCTGGCAATGGCCGTATTGTGGCCATTGACGGCTGTCTTCCCGACGAAGTATGCTCGTCTGGTTTTTGTCGTGCATACTTCGGGTTAGGTACCTTTTTAGAGTGGACTCATAATCTTATACGAGTAGAGTAAAAATGAATTCGAAAATTAATGATATTTTTTTAACTCTGGGCTGGTTCAGGTCGGGAACAACTCATTTGTATGAATTGTTGAAAAAAGCTCTCCCCGGCTGGACACATTACTATGAACCTTTTCACCCAAAATTAGCAAAATCACTTGAAGTTTACCGGAAAGAAAAAGCGGCTAATCCAGACCGGGATATATTAATCAAGGAACCCCTTCATCAGAAAGTGTTGTTCCAGGAATATTTTAAAAAACCCGGGGCAATTGATAATCATTATCAACCACGATTTGGAGCTTGTGATTTTTTTCTGGACGCGGAAGCTGATTTTGATTGCCTGGTTGATTATCTTCAGGCTCTTGCTTCCGTTAAAACTCCTGTCAATTTTCAGGTAAATCGCGGCCTTGGTCGAATTGATTTTATTAAAAGTGTATTTCCCCGGGCTGTCTGGGCCTCCTGGCACGATCAACCGGAAGATCCTTTTTCAGCGGAACTCCCCGGGGATAAATTTAAACTGGACAGGATGCTTGAGGAGGTTGAAGATGTTCTGGCTCCGGAGGATTATCAGGACTGGGGATTCAAATGGGCTCACCACCGTCCGCCGGTGGCTGTTTTTCTGGTTATGTGGTCGTTTTTATATTCAGTGGCTCTCCGGGCTGCTGATAATTTCCGATCGACGGCTATAGTTCAGTTTGAGGATTTAATAGCTGATTCAGAATCCCTGTTAAAGAAGATGAGCCACAGTCTTGATTTGCCGCTGGAGACCGGGGAATTACCGGCCAGTTATTCTACCCCGATCCGGAAGTGGCGCCGCAATTCTTCCCCGGAAGAATATCAAGAATTTCTTGCAGATCTGCCGGCGGAGACTCCCCTGCTGAATTTAATGCGCTCCTTTGATTATTGGTCCTCTTGAACATTTTCTCCCGGTAAAATACGGTTCAATTAAAGGTCTTTTTGTAGCCACTATTTGTTATCATTATTCTTGGAGTAGTCAGGGAGACAGGTTATGAAATCACAGTTAATTACAGGATTAGAAGACAAATTATCCCGGGGCGAGCTTCTTGGCGCTGAGGCTGGACTGCGTATTCTTAATAGTTCTTCGAAAGATTTTCTTCAGTTGCTTGGCCTTGCTGACCGAGTACGCCAGGCTCATTTTGGCCAGACCGTCCAGCTTTGTTCAATTGTGAATGCTAAGAGCGGGGCTTGCAGTGAAGATTGTGCTTTTTGTGCCCAGTCAATCCACCACAAGGCTGAAATCGAAGAATACGAGTTAATTTCTAACAGCCGGTTGGATTCCGCTTGCCGGAATGCCGCTCAACTTCCCATTTCTAATTTTGGGATGGTGACCAGTGGTCCGACTCTTTCGAACCCTGAAGTTGAGCAAATAGTGGAGTTGCTTCAGACAAAAAAGAATGATTCTTCCCCGGCCCCCGCCCTCTGTGCTTCTTTTGGTAGTTTAAGCGAATCCCAGTTATTGCCTCTTAAGGAGGCGGGCCTCCGGCGGTTCCATCATAACCTGGAGACTGCCCGGAGTTATTTTGATCAGATTTGCTCGACTCACGATTATCAATCCCGGGTTGAAACAGTTAAAACTGCTAAAAAAGTTGGCCTGGAAGTTTGCTCGGGTGGATTGCTCGGAGCCGGGGAAAATCGGGAACAACGGGTCGAGTTTGCCCTCACTCTCCGGGATCTGGATGTTGATTCTATCCCCTTGAATTTTTTGATTCCTGTCGAGGGAACCCCCCTGGGACAAATAGAGCCGCTTTCCCCGCGAGAAATTTTGCGGACAATAGCGATGTTTCGGCTTCTCCTTCCGAGCGTTCCTATTAAAGTATGTGCGGGCCGGAAAAACCTCCGCGACCTTCAGTCCCTGGTTTTCTTTGCCGGGGCCACTGGTATGATGATTGGTGATTTATTAACGGTCGCCGGCCGCGACGTGGAGACAGATCTGCAGATGCTTGAGGACCTGGAGTTTAATTATGAGCAGTAAATCAATTAATGAACGACTGCGGGAACTCCGTTCAGACGGACTTTATCGCCGGTTAGAAACCAGGCCGGCTACCGGGGGAAAATTGGTGGAGGAAAACGATAAAATTTTGAATTTCTCTTCAAATGATTATCTTGATCTGGCCAATCACCCTCGGGTCAAAAAAGAAGCCCACCGGATGATTGAGGAATACGGCGGTGGGGCAACAGCTTCCCGGCTGGTTACAGGCACGCTTGAGTGTCATGAAAAGTTAGAGCAACGTCTTGCTGAAATGAAAGGATATCCTGCGGCCCTCGTCTTTGGCAGTGGTTACTTGACTAATCTCGGAGTGATTACGGCACTGCTGGGAAAGAATGATTATTTATTTGTTGATCGTCTGGCTCACGCCAGTATTATCGATGGTCTCCTTCAGTCCCGGGCGGAGTTTCATCGTTTCCGTCATAATGACCTGGACCATCTGGCTGATCAGTTGGAAAATACTGCGAATGGCGGGCGAAAATTAATTGTTACCGAATCACTCTTCAGCATGGACGGGGACCGGGCTCCCCTTGCCGGGCTCGTTCAACTGGCTCAGCGCCACGAAGCAATGCTGCTGGTAGACGAAGCCCATGCAACCGGCGTGTTCGGGTCCGCCGGCTGCGGTCTGGTCGCGGCGGAAGAATTAACTGATCAGGTTGATATTTCCATGGCCACTTTGAGCAAAGCTCTCGGTAGTTATGGAGGAATGGTAGCCTGCAGTCAAAAACTAAAAGAGTTTTTTATTAATCGGGCCCGTTCCTTTATTTATAGTACTGCTCTTCCTCCGGCTTCTGTGGGGGCAGTTCTTGGGGCCCTCGATGTTCTCGCCGACCAACCTGAGCTGGGTTCGGAGGTGCTGGAGCGGGCTTCTTTTTTCCGGCGTCGACTGCAGAAGCAGGGGCTGGATACCGGGAACTCGTCAAGCCAGATTATTCCGGTGATTGTTGGTGAAAATGAACTCACCCTGGAATTTGCCCGTCGGCTGGAAAAAGAAGGACTGCTGGCTGTGGCCATTCGCCCGCCCACCGTCCCCCGCAACGTCGCCAGAATCCGGTTTTCAGTAACTCTCGCTCATTCCCGCGAAGAGCTGGCTGATGTGGCTGAACTTATCGGCAATACAGCAAAAGAACTTGGAGTTATTTAGTTGTTAAATTGTTTGCGCAAAAAAGGTGTATTTAGATGAAAGAAATGCTTGTTGTTTCCGGCTGGGGTTATCCGGCTTCAGTCTGGGATCCGGTTAAAGAACAACTATCTTCTGATTACCAGGTCACGGTTTTAGATCTTTTTCAGCTAGATGAAGAAGCAACTTTTCCTTCGACAACTTCAAATATTTCTCCCTATGCCCGGGCTTTACAGAGGAAACTTGAAGCTTTAAAACCGGACGTCGTGCTCGGCTGGTCAATGGGCGGGATAATTTTGCTTGAAGTTCTGCTCAGTGGGTTTGAATATAATTTTGAACCGCTTGTTTTAGCTACTACTCCCCGCTTTATCCAACCGGCCCAGGCAGTTTTCCCCGGCGTTGAAAATCAGCGTCTGAGAGCTATGCAGATTGGTTTTGAGGCAACCCCGGCCTCCATTCTGGCGGATTTTTATGAATTTTCCGCTCATCCCGCCGAGGTTCGCCTGGATCCCGAGCGGGTAAAAAAAATAGCGGTGAATAACGAAACAGCACTGGTCCGGGGCTTACAGTATTTGAGCCAGGTTGATCTTACTGCTGGGTTAAAAAATTTAAATCGTCTCCTTACAGTCCTCCATGGCCGAGAAGACCAGGTTGTTCCCCCGGCCGCTGGCCGATATTTAGCCGATAATTTATCCCACTCACAGTTTGAAATACTTCCCGGGGGGCATGCTCTGCCTTCAACTCATTCGCAGAAATTGGCTGAACGACTGAAATCTCTGCTTGAAATTGGTTGATATCTGTGAGTGGACAATCCTTTATTCCAACCGGATTTAAAACGGTAGCTGACACTTACGACGACCACGCTTCTATCCAGAATCGAGTAGCCCGGGATTTACTCGATATTATGCCGGATTCGGAGCAATTTGAAAATCTTTTGGAGATTGGCTGTGGAACGGGTCTTTATACCCGCTTGCTGGCTGAAAGGTATGAAGACGTTGACCTCTATGCTGTGGATTTTTCTATTCAAATGGTCAAGCAGGCCCGTCAGAAATTATCCTCTTTCCGGATAAACTGGTTTATTGCTGATGCTAGAAATTTTACCCTGAATACTCAATTTGCCGGCTTGACCAGCAGTTCTTCTATCCACTGGGCTCAACCTTTAAATAAATTATTTGAAAATTTATCCGCTCACTTACGGTCTGACGGACAGTTTGTGTTCAGTATTATGCTTCGGGATACCCTCCGGGAACTTCAATCTCTCCGGCGCCGGGTGGCCCCGAATAAATCTCCTCGCCGGTCTCTGCCAACGGCTTCCACCGTTTTTAAGCAACTTGAGGCTTCCGGCTTCACCCCGGATCAGCATTACCGGCAACAATACGAACAGAAATATGAATCGGCACGTTCTTTTCTTCGGGCACTTAATGAGCAGGGCGTTACCGGCAATCAAATTGCTGCTCCCGATCGTCCTTTAACTCCGGGCGAACTTGAACAAATCATTAGCGCCTATGAAACCGAATATTCAACCGATTCAGAAGACGTCCGCGCCACTTACGACGTCCTTTATATTTCTGCAGTTCCGGCTTAATTTATTTCATTTACCCTCAGCACTTCAAACGTCATCCCCGCATCTTTATATCTGCACAATTGTGAAGATATAAAGGTGTATATTTAATTAAATAACGACATAATTTAACGGCAGAACTTTCTATTACTCCCACAATGTTTATCCGATTGGATTATCTGAGGGTCTATCAAAGGAGAGTGATATGATAAACTTACCCGCTGTCAGGAACATTAAACAGGCGGTGTTCTACTCGAAATGAATTTATTTGTAACCGGGACTGATACCGGGATTGGCAAGACAGTAGTGACAACACTGGCTGTGGCCGGACTGCGCAGTCAAGACGTGGATGCCGTTCCGCTAAAAGCGGTCCAGACCGGCTGTTCCGAAGAAGCGGGGGAATTAGTGGCCCCGGACCTTGAACAGGCGCTCGCGGGCAGTAATTTCACTGTGGAGGTTAAATTGAAGGATTTACTTGCTCCCTGCCGCTATACCACGCCGTGTTCGCCTCACCTGGCCGCCCGGCTGGAATCAAAACCGGTTGATCTCGAGGAGATATTCTCAGCCTATACGCAGTTAGATGACCGCTACGAGTCGGTGATCGTTGAGGGGGCCGGCGGTTTGCTGGTCCCGCTGACAGAGGAATATTTGATGCTGGACCTGATTAAAGAACTTGATTTACCAGTATTACTCGTCAGCCGGCCGGACCTGGGGACGATTAATCATACTTTACTTTCCCTGGAAGCTCTGCGTTCCCGGGGGCTTCAAGTCCTCGGGGTCGTCTTCGATGAACCCGAACCGCTGGAGTGGGGCGAGATTGAGAGAGATAATTTGCGGATCATTGAAAAAATTGGAAAAGTTTCTATCTGGGGCCGGATAAGATACATCGATAAATACCGGGAACGATTGCACAAATCCAAAAATATCTGGGACAATATTAAGCAGACTTCCGCAGTGAATTTTGACTTCCCCAAAATGATTCTGGAGGCCATGAAGAATGGACAGTGAATCTTACCGGCGGTTGGATCGAGAATCAATCTGGCATCCGTATACTGATTACCGGGAGCTGATGTCTGAGGATTTTCCGGTTATTGAAGCGGGCGAGGGGCTTTATCTTTATGACGTAGAGGGGGAAGCTTACCTGGATGCTATTTCCTCCTGGTGGGCCTGCAACCTCGGCCATGGCCACCCCCGGCTGATAACAGCGATTCAAGACCAGGCGGAGAAACTTCAACACAGTATCCTCGGCAACCAGAGTCATCCACCGGCCATTGAACTGGCCGAACGGCTTGTCGATTTAACCGGCGGCCGCCGCCGGGTTCATTTTGCCTCGGACGGTGCCTCGGCCGTGGAAGCGGCCCTGAAGATTAGCCTTCAATACTGGCACAATACCGGCCAACCTGAGCGCAATAAGTTTGCCTATCTCTCCGGGGATTATCACGGCGATACCCTGGGGGCAGTTTCGGTGGGTTTTCTCCCTGACTTTCACGCTCCTTTTGATAATTTTCTTCCGGAACAGGTTCCCCTTCCGGCGCCGGACTGTAAGGAATGTCCGGCGGGCTCCACTCCGGAGGACTGTCATATTTCCTGCTTTAAAGAAACAGAAAAAATAATTACTAACCATTCCAAATCACTGGCCGGGGTAATCGTTGAGCCGCTCTGCCAGGCGGCAATGGGGATGAATATTTACCCGGCTAACTATTTAAAAAAACTCGAGCGGCTGTGCCGGCAGGAAAATCTTCTTTTAATTGATGATGAAATTGCCATGGGTTTTGGTCGGACCGGCCGTATGTGGGCCTATCAACACGCCAATATTCGACCGGATATAGTTTGCCTGGGTAAGGGGTTGACCGGGGGATATCTTCCTATGAGCGCTGCCGTGGTGGATCGGGAAATTTATGACGCCTTTAAGTCACCACCGTCTGACCGGACGTTTTTCCACGGTCATACTTTTGCCGGCAATCCGCTGGCTGCCGCCGCGGCCCGGTCGGCCCTTGATGTTTATGAGAAAAATTCCTTGGTCGAACACGTTGCCGGCCTTTCCGAAATATTAACGGAAGAATTAACTACCCTGGAGGAACTTGAGTGTGTGCAAGCGGTTCAAACTGTGGGGCTGGTCGGAGCCGTTCATCTGCAGGGGGCAATGGAAAGTTCCGGCCCCGAGCTCGCCCGGCGAGTAAAAATGGAGCTTTTGCGCTGCCACGTCCTTATCCGCCCCCTCGGACCGGTTGTTTACCTGATGCCCCCGTTGGTAATCGAATCCGAAGAACTACAAAATTTAATTGAAAAATTCACCACTACCATCGAACAGTTGGGAGGCTAATTATGACTGAACAGAATTCAGGAACTGAAAATATTGAAATTATCCCGGAGGAAGGGGGCTATTTTCTAAAGTTCATTTTTGATGATGAACAGGATTCTACTTTGATTTTTATCGCCGACCAGGATTTTGAAAGTTTGCAGGAAATGGCCGATAATCCGGAGAAAGATTGGGAGGATTTCCGCAACGAATTTTTCCTCCTGGTGGAACATACCGGCCATGATCAGGAACATGAACTGAGTAAAGCCACCACCCGCCGTCTCCAAGAAAAAATCCTCCAGCACGAGACGGAATAGCTCTGTTTATTTCAGGTCGGGGTAATAAAGTAAACCAAGGCTAAAATAATACAGAGGATAGAGCAGAGACAGGCCTAACCCGATTAATTCACGACAGCTCATCCGTCGTGAATTAATCGCCCGGAGGG
>CAZVWJ010000007.1:0-89227 GCA_964631325.1 uncultured bacterium
AGAGCCAGACCGCTGTTCTGGTCCACACCGGTGTCCAGCAGCTCCGTGTCACCGGCAGCTTTCACCTTCAACTGATCCAGGGTTACTGACGTATTAGCCGACATCAGATTTATCCCTAACACCGATTCGCGCGCCGACGGTGCGTCGACATAAGGATCAGAAATATCCCGGGCCTCGGGCAACACTCGCACGGTAACCGTATCAAGCAGTTCTCCCTCATTACCGGTCAACGGACCAGGCGGCGGGCTATTTGGGTTTTCGCCTTTAGCCAAATCTTCCACCCGATGAATAACAAAATAATATTTTCCGGGGCGGTCGGGCAAAAATTCATCGTAAGTAAACGTCCAGTTGCCGCTGCTTGCACCAGTATCCAGGGAGAGCGTGTCCGGAATATAAGTATGGCCAAGTGAGTATGCGTCGCCAGGGGTTTCCGGCGTAGTATCAACTTTCACCTCAAGAACCACCGTATCGATACCCGAGTTTTGAACGCCCGGATAATCAGCCCCATCCGGATCGGCTACGGTTCCAGAAATTGTAATCGTATCACCAACGCCACGGTAAGCAGTATCGGCGGGTTGTGTAATTTGAGCCGCTGGTTTAGTATTATCGAGCGAAACCAGCGGGAGAGTGGTATCAATGGAATTATCTACCGTCACGGTATTACCGAGCACGTCCTTTAAAACAAACGGTATCGGGATATTAGCAGTATCGCTAATAGTATTATTTGTACCGAGAACGTGTTCAAATTCCCCGGTATAATTTCCCGGCGAACCGGTTCCACCAAGATGAACGCCGGTATCATTATTATCATTATCAACTCGTTCGAACTTGAACACAGTCGCCGGAGAGTCCCAACGTGTTGACTCCTGAACATTCAGATGTATCTCTATCGCATGTCCATTTTTAAAATATTCGCCCTCGGGGTAGAAAGACCCCCCGGAAACAAACTGCGGTGGCTGATTGTCCAGTTGGATTTCAGGGGACGTGTCATCCGTATTTTTAGTTAAGTGGGTAGCGACTCCGTCCCGGATTTCCACGGGCAGAGTATCCGGCCCGGCCGCCTTCAAGCTATTCTGATCGGAAATTGTATAAGTAATCTCGACTGCTGAATCATTGGGATCCCCGTAAGGAGCAGTATCCACGGTAATTCTGTCCTCAGGTAAGGAAGCAAGGGACGAAATTGTGTCGGGAAAATTGTCGTCAACCAGGCTAAAATCCACAAACACGGAGAGTTTATCCGTATCCGCTTCCCCGTTTGCAGTCCGGTGCACCAGCAGATGTATGGTATCGCCATTACGGAAGACGTGCGGTCCGGTATCCATTACCTGGTAGCCATTCAATATTTTCTGCCCCTTATAAGCGGGGGCAGCGGTATCAAAACGAGCCTCTGCCACTTTAGAAAATCCTGTGTAATTGCCTACCGGATCAGTCCCACCAGCACTGACCTGTTTTTGACCGGAAGGCGAAATATTATCCGCGAAATCGGGAATGTTAAATTTAGCCGTGTAAACCCCGTCGCCGGCGGTATCATCACTATCAGCAACGACCACGGTTGTATCCACAGAAGGCACGCCGGTCGTATCATAGAAACCCCCAAAATTAACCGCCAAAAGGTGGCCACTATCAGCAGTCTCCAGAGTCGCAGTTATCGTCTCTCCGTAAGTATAGGCAGTTTTATCAAGCTTGATACTGTTGAGCACGGGAGGTTTACTGTCCAGTATAATTTTGCCCGAACTATCCGAGGCAGTGGAGATAAATTCTTCTCCGCCCGGATCAACGAAGACCAGATCACCGCTACTGAGTTGCATTCGGAAACTGGCTTCCTGACCGGATATTGACGTATCAGCCCGCACTATCACGTAATAAGAGTTTGTATCAAAATCAGTAGATGGTACGGGAGCTATATTCCCCTCGGGGACAAGTGTAATTCGATCGCTGCTAAAATCCTGGGTGCCATCAAGACGAATAACAGTATCGGCCCCGTCGAAGCCATCAAACCCGGGTGTATCACCGGATTCCTTCCACAAGGATACTCCGGCAGTTTCACCGTTAGAATTTACAGAGGCCAGATCACTTCCCGGATTAAAATTATTAATGTTTGTAAAATCCAGTGAAACCTGATCAATATAGGCTGTTTCGCCGGCATCATGAGCATTGATACCAAAAACAGCCGTTCCGTACCTATCCGCGGACTGAACTCCCAGAACCGCTTGATTTCCACTGACGTTAGTTACCCGGCTGGGCACGGAAGCGATCAACGGATTAGTAAGCAGCGAACGCGGATAAACTTTTCGATCCGCGGAAATATCCCGGTCTGTTTGCAAATCAACTTTAAAATCATCTTTAAAGTCTATTTCTTCTGAAGTTTTAATGGCAATAAAGTAGTCAGAACCGACGTTGACCGCGGAAGAATCATCATCGGGAATCGCGTCCGAATCAAGCAAGGAGAGCCGGAACGAGGTATCACTGCCAAAAATATTTGTTGCCAACAATTCATCAGCCGGATCAAATTTACCGGATTCACCGGCTCCGCCGGCATCGGCGTAAAGATAAATTCCACTGTCGCCGGCAACGTTCAAAAGATCAGTATCGGTGAAATCCTCATCGCCTATATTTTGGAAATTAACCGTAATCTCATTCAATTTATCTTCCCGGCCGGCATCGGAAAGACTAATCCCAACCAGTGGCGTAACCGAGCTGGAAGGCTCCACGGTCGAATCGGAACTAACTAAATCTTCAACAGTAGTCTGGATATAAGTGCCTACTATCGTATCCGAGGCTATAGTTTTTGAAGTACTCGACTTATCGTAAGTGATCCCATCCGAGGGAATCCTTACCTTGATTTTCTCTCCGTTGGAAAAATTATTACTGGTCCGCAAAACAATTAGAAAATCCTGGCCACTGCTATCACCGGAGTCCAGATCGGGAATTTCCGGCGGTGAGTTTATTTCAAGCGTGGCCGAAAAAATCCCGGATTCCACGGACTGGATAGTCGGCGTAGAAGCGAGTTGAAGCCCAGTATCCACCCCTTCATCATAAGTTCCCTTGGAACCACTGTCCGGGTCATCAACATAAAGAGCAATACCACTTGAATCGGGATTTTCGGAAAGGGATTTTAGGTCAGCGGCGGCAAAATCTTGTTTTCCAACATCAACGATATCAACTTTTACCGAACGAAGTT
This sequence comes from uncultured bacterium, assembly GCA_964631325.1. Taxonomy (GTDB): domain Bacteria; phylum T1Sed10-126; class T1Sed10-126; order T1Sed10-126; family T1Sed10-126; genus CAZVWJ01. The sequence continues at coordinate 3,182 of CAZVWJ010000007.1, forward strand.
TATCCTCACCCGGTCCGCTGACGGTTGTATCCCTGGCATTTATCCCGAGAGCGGCAAATGGTGAACTGGAAAAAGGCTGCTGCTGGCGGTTGTATGTTTTTACCAAATCAGTTAAAAAAGTGGGTAAATTAACAGTAATTAATTTGGTTTCAATTCCGGAGGCAGCGGGAGAAGTCCCCAGACTATGGAGAATCCCCCCACCCGGAATTTCCACCGTAAAATCATCTTTATTAAGGGGTTTGTCACTGGTATGCACCACGACAAAATAATCAGGACCGGAATCAATCCCATCATCAGTTTCCGGAACTTCCTGAACATTTAAAAAGTTCAGTGTAGTAGTCAACTCTGTATCAAAAGCGGGGGAACCTGATATTTCTAACCGCTTATCTGCACCGTCAAATTGTCCGGGCTTACCACTGTTCTTACTGTCTTTGTAAACCTGAATTCCGGCTTTATCACCGGTAAGCTGATTAAAATCTTCAGCCGAGACATTAGAATCCCCGTCAGCGTCATTAATACTCACTTTAAGTCCTTCAAAATTAACACCGGTCTGTGCAGACATGTTAATACCAAGAACGGGCAGCGTATCACTTACTTCCATGCGCTGGTTAATGTCAGTCAAATCGGTGTAAATTAAGTTTGTAAGCCCTCGGATTTGAATAGGATCGGTTACAAATATCGGGCCCTCTCGATCAGCCCGTGAAGTAGAACCTGCGCCAAATCGTGCTTCCTCATTATCCATGGGATTAGTAAATACCCGCCGGTCCTGCACAAATATGTTGTCCAGGATCGGGCCGGGGAAAGTTTCATCTTTATAAATCAAACCGTCCGGTATCTGATCGCGCACGTCCACTGATTTTAAGGCCACCTGGAAGTCATCACCGTCGGAAGCGGTGGAACTGGTCCGGGAAACCAGGAAGAAATCAGGGCCGTCGGTTTCAGAACCGATTACATTGGTATCCGGAGGGTTCACCAGGGTATCGGAACTGTCAAACTCAAAGACAACGTAATGTTCCCCGTCAGCGCCGCCTGAAGTCTTTCGTATCTCGGCCGGCGAAACAAAAGCATCATGGCCGGGTTCAAACACGCCGTTCTGGCCGCCGGGCATATCACGCCAGACCTGGAGCCCGCTCTGTTTTGTAGTATCGAGATTGGCCAGATCATCCATGGTAAAGTCAAGATCGGGACCGACATTTTTAATAAATACTCCAAGTGATTTAAAGGGACGGTCTTTACCATCCCACCCGGTATCAGACACGTCGATTCCCATCACCGCCGCCGGTTCAGAGGTCCGGGGTAGATACGGGGTCTGGTCTGAAACGTTCTGGAATTCTACCGGCATATTAGCCACAAACAAATCCGATTTCACCTGCCGTTTTTCATAACTGACCCCATTGGTAAAATGCAGCCCGCCCCCGGGAATTTCAAGCTGGAAGGTATCATTGGCATCAACGTGCTTGGAGAGCCGGACAGTCAGGTAATACTCGTAATCCTTCTGGTGACCGGTATATGAGCCCCCCGGGAAAACGTGCCTGGTAGTACTAATATAATCACGATCAAAGTTTGCTCCCGGAACGTCTGATTTTTCAGTATCTCGATATCCAACTGCGGGAGCTGTTTTACCCAGGAAATGAGCATCGTCCTCATCGTGCCCCTGGATATTACCGTTCCACAGGTAACTGACGGGGTCCTGTTTTGGCAGTTGAGCACCGGACTGCAGAATTAAGCGGAACGTATCGGCAGTCGCGCTATGTCCAACCCACCGGGCTGAATCATCGGATATCGACAGTAATTTATCGTCTTTAATATCTGGAGTAGCTACTTCACCGGAAGAAGTATTGTTTAAATCAGGTGAAGATTGCCAGAGGGCAATCCCACTGTTCCGACCGGAAGTTATTTCCTTGATATCCGCAGTGTCAAATTTTCCACCGTGATGGAAAACAACGTCAATAGCCTGCAGAGTTTCCTCGGTACGCTGTCCGTTTAAGAGTGGTTCATCACCGGTAACCTGGTCAGCAAAACCGCCAACTGTGTGGAAGGAAAGCACCCGGTCCGCCTTCCCGGTTCGACCGGTCCCCGGTGGTTGTCCAAAATTAATATCCTTGGCGTTGTCCTGGACGTAATCCAGGGCGGACCGTTCGGTTATCGCATCCTCTTTGTAATCAAGCGCGACAAAATTACTGACACCTTTCATGGTCGTATTAGTGAACATCGGCCCGACCACTTCATAAATTGGGTTGGTATAGCGACTGCTGTAGGAAGCCGGTTTCTGAGGATCAAACCCATAATTAAGATCCGGTGCTTTCTCGGGGCCGGAATGAATTGTAATCGTTTCTTTCTCGGCGTTCTGAAAGGTGGCGGATAAAAACTCAAAGTTAAACACATCACCAAAACCAACTTTACCTTCCGTCGGGCCCCAGCCTTCCCCGGTGCGGATAACAAGCCAGAAATCCGCCCCACCGGTTGTAGTTGCCGGCAGACTGATTCCGGTGGGCCCGGGCATAATCAATTCGACGTCGTAATAAGCCCGACCATTTTTATCTACGGCACTGCTAATCGACATTCCGACGCTCTTAATATAATCTTTCGTCGGGTCAAAATCTCCGTCACCATCGTCTTTCCATAGCTGCAATCCGTGGCGTGTTTTATCGGCAATATTCAACGAAGCCAGATCCGATTCCTCGGCAAGCCCACCGAAATCAAAGTTCCCTTCCAACTCATTCAGGCGAACCTTCATACTCATCAAATTACCACCGGCCGCAGGGCCTTCGGGCAAACCGGCATTTAAACCCCAGACAGGGACCGGCCGGCTGAACTGGCCAACAACAAAATTTTCTGGAACCAAGGCCCCACTGCTATTTTCTCCGGCTATCTTGTGAGATTCTACGATCCCCTGGTCGTAGGGCGGGAAGGTTTGCCGGCCATCATCATCTCCGGTTACCTGGACTCCGCCCCGGGGGATCACCACGGTAAACTCCTCGTTCCCGGCAAAAGTTTTACTGGTCTCGTATGCAATTATGTAACGACGGCCTTCGTTCTTGCCGAGATTCGATATATCCCCGGGCGAAAGCGTGACAGATAAGTTGTCTACGGGAGCACTGTCCAGAATAGTGTCGTCGGAACCAAAACTATCCGAACCGTTATTTCTATAAAGATAGACCCGTTTAAAATCGGAAGCCATAACTTTGTCATTCTGAGGACTGATCTGGGAAGAGACCTCCAGCAGATGGTCCCCACCGTCATTATCGTTAATTTCAAAACCAAGGTAAGCGATTTTACCACTGCTGGGCATCAAAGCCTGATACTCGCGAGTATGGTCGGTGAAAGAAGCACTGACCCCGCTTCCACGCCCCGAGCCGTTAACCACTACCTCAATCTGATGTGAACCAACCGCAGCCCCCCCACTCCTCAGAACCGCTTCTATAGTATGGCTCCCGGGTTCCAGCTCTACCTGGGTATCAGCGAGGTCCACGCCCCAACTACCGTTGGCCTGGGGCGAGGTACCCGTATCTTTTAACGAATTATCAACATAAATCCAGAGTTGATCAGCACTGTTTCCCGAACTTATCCCCTGGGGATCGGGTTTACCGGTCAACGGACCGGGCCCCAGGTCAGTCCCGTCAGCAGGAGAAGTAATAAATATTGCTCCCTGGTGGGCAGTTACCGAAGCTGAGCTGACCGGTGTACCGTTGGTAACGAGGGAGACTTTAACAGAATTGTCATGGCCTGAAATAGTTACGTTTGCAAATGTGCAGGAACCGTCGCTATTTACCGTTTTGGTCCGTTTTAAATCTCCGCCCACAAACAGACGCATTGCATCACCGGCACTAGCTCTCCCGTTTGAGGCGACGCTGATCTCAAAATCAGTTCCATCCGAAGCCAGGTATACTTCCTCTTTGTCACCAACCGTTTTACCACCGATATCTTCAAGTGAAAGGCTGGGACTGAAGCTGGTAACGATTTGATCGGTCGCCGTTAGCCCCTGGCCGGCGTAGGGGGTGTAAAGCTTGACTGTGTAGGTATCCGGCTGCCAGCCGGTCAACTCATCCGTATCCGACTGCCAGGCGGCGTCAAAATCGGATTTCGAACTGATCCCGAGAACCGTGGTATTCTGAAGTACTCCGTTTTTGTAAACAGCCACAGTATCCCGGCCAGGCATAGCTCCGGTAACCTGTCCTTCTCGCTCGACATAACGCTTCTCCGAGGTAGCAGTGGGGGAGGTAAAATTAACGCTGAGGTTTTGTTCGTTGTATGCGTGAACAGAACGTTCATTACCGGAATCGGCAACTACATCCAGGAGCACGGAACCGGTATCTATGAGAACCTGGATTCGGGCATTAACCCCGGAGAGGGGAACCTCGGGCGCCGTCCAGCTACTGTCACCGTTAATCGTGACCCGGTCACGTAAAGTTAAACTGCCCAGCTCATCCGTTGAATAGACCTCGATCATATTATTGTGCGGCGCAGTGGTCGTCCCCGAAACAGTTAGATAATCAGCCATAGTATCATAATCGTCTGCGGGGAAAGTAATGTCCACATCATAAAAATTAACGGGAACCGTATCTACGGCCGTATCTCCACCGGAATAAACCCGGGCCTCAATTAAATTATTGTGGCCGGAAAGTTTAACGGTGGCCGCCCAGAGATTGTTAAAAAGAACCGTCGCAGTATCACGAGCGTTGCCGTTCACATAAAACTGAATAGTATCCCCGGCAGTGGCCTGTGCCACGGTCCCTGAAATTGTCATTTCCTCGGCGGTTACAACCTGTTGCGGAGAAGGAGTATTTATTGAGATGGAGGGGGAGCCAGTAATTTGACTGACCGTTTTTGTCACATAATCAATCACATCGTTCCCGCTGGACAGACTGTTCGCAGCATCACCACCGGCCGGACTTCTCAACATGGCGTAAATCTGATTGTTTCCCGGCCCGATTTCCAGCGTATCCGAATAAGTAGTGTCGCCCGGCGCAATTATTTTCGTATCCACAATTTCCGGGGTCACGGAATCAGCAAAATTATAACTAACTAGCAGTATATCCGTATCGGCCGGAGCGATCACGTTCGTGGTCCCCCCGACAAGAATTGTATCGGCAGCGGTGGTATCCGGATTATTGGCCGGGGTGTCCATGGTTATCTGCCAGTACAGGCCAATCCCCACGGTATCTGAGGCCGAATTAACAACGTCTCCGGAGTGATAGACGACGGCTTTTATCGTATTTGTTTCTCCAGGAGCAAGGGCCGCAGTCCCCGACCAGTTCCCCCCGGTCACTTCCGCCACCGTATCGGGAACCGGAGAATTATTAACATAAATACCAACCGAGTCCGAATTGACTGAGGCAGTGCCGGCAACATTAACTACCACAGCCTGAGTGTCTATCCCGGTCGGCGGAGAATTGATATTTACTTCAAATCGCTCAAGTGTTTGTGTATCTGAGACCGAAGAACCGTGGTGCCAACCGGTGGCCACAATGTCCATCGTCCCCGTGTCCGTAAGGGGCACGTCGCTTACCGACCATAATTCTCCGACAGGATTAGAAGATTGAACCGCATTACCGTCGACCTTGATTTCAACACTATCCGAAGAATTAAATACACCGGCGACCGTACCACTGACAGTTACACGATCGGCACCGGTTTTATTGTTAGTAGTCGGGCTAATCCCGGTCAGGGCTAGTTGAATCCCCGCACCGGCCGTAATAACAGAACTCTGATATGATTTACGAGTTGTAAAATTAGCAGTTGTACCCGGCACGGTGGCGGAATATTTCCATTTGGAAGCGGGAATTTCAACACTGAATTCATCACCGGGATTAATTGAGTTACTGGTCTGTACAGCGAGGTAAACGTCGGCTCCGACACTGTCCGCCGAAGTATCATCAACGGGAATGTCAACCGGATTCTGGGGCGCAAGTTCAGCTTCGTAAACCCCGTTAACTCCACCACTGAAAACCGGAGTATCGGTCAGTTGAACTATTTCATCAGTTCCCGGTTCAAACACTCCCGGGTTGTCGGAACCGGCGTCCCGGTAAAGGACCAGGCCACCGCCATTGGTAGAAAGTTCTTTTAGATCAGCCGTAGTGAAACTATCGTTTTCAGCATTAATTTTAACCGTAACTTTATCAAAACCGGTCCCGCCGTTAAAATCGGTATCCCGCATATTTACTCCCGCTACCGGATAAGGACCGCTATTAACGGGGATTTCCTGACCCGCCCCCGTAAGATCAGAATAAGCTGTAGGAACTGTAGCCGTAATGACAGAAGTTGTGTCAGACCTGGTAAGGGACCGACCGCTGACCTCTACTCCTTCCGGAGGTACGGTAACCGTAAAACTATCGTGGTAATTAATCTGTGAACTGGTTCGCGTGGTAATCCAGAAATCAGCCCCGGCATTACTTCCAACGTCATCGGAGGGCACTGAAATTTCCGCGGCCGGACTTAATTCCACCCGGTTCTGAGCATCAAAAGAGGGTGCCGTGCCGAGCTTGATCAAATCATCACTTGAATCGAATTCGCCTTCCACAGAACCGTTATCCTGGTAAATATTTACACCGCTCTGAGAATCATTACTGTAGAGTGCAGCCAGGTCAACTTCTGGATCAAAATTACCGGGATCATTGAAACGAAGTTTAACTTTATTTAAAGTCCGTCCGCTGTCCCGTGAATTGAGGTTCAACCCATAGACCGGCTGCACTCCGCTGGCCGAATCAATCTGGGCCGGCGCCACATCAACAAATTTAAGCAGATATTCAACCTCAAAATCAACCGTCTGTGTAATCACATTTCCGGCCCGGTCCCGGGCATGCATAGTAATTGTCCAGACTCCCGCGCTGGCCACTTCACTCTCCACCCCCATCGTATCTACCGTCGCGGCTAAATTACCGTGAGAAAAGGGTGCAGTGTCCGTATTACCGTCGGGATCGGTCAAGGTGAGATACGTAGAGTCACCAAAATTAACTGCGCCACTGGCTCCCAACCCCCCACCGGCCGAATTAGTATCATTTACAACAGCTCCAACAAAGCCAAACGTATCGGAATAAACCTCACCCCCGTTGATTTCCTCACTGTCCGAGCCGCGGCCGCGATAAGCCTGAAGCTGGGGCTTCTCGGTGTCATAAACAAAGGTGCCACTCTCAGTCCCCTGGTTCCCGGAAGCGTCTTTGGCGGAAACTACAAATTTATATACCCCGTCCTCAGAACCATCAGCGGACAAATTGAAATTACCAGTGGTCGAAAGCGAGCTTAGCTGTTGATTAAGGTAAACGGTTTCACCCGCGGCATCGGCAAAAGTCCCACTCCCGTCCGCGTCATAATAAAGGTCGTAACTGGTTGAGTCAGTCCCAAACTGGATATCAACCAGGTCTGTTAGGTCCACCGTGAAGGCAACCGAGTTAACATATTCAGAAGCTGGACTTATATTAATCTCAGGCGGACTGGGATCTACATAAAAATAACGGTACTGGATGCGGGAGTTTCCAAATATATCCGCCAGTTCAATTTTTAACTCATAGCGGCCCTCGGTCAAAGTATCAGAAACAATTACCCGGGCCGCCCGGGAATCAGCCAGGACCTGCTGACTGCCAAAAGTCTGACCGGTTGTTGTATTTTGAAGAGTCAAATTAACCGCGCTGTAATCAATTATTGATCCACGCGGATGATGGCTATAACCCGTATCATTCGGGTTAAGACTGCTGGAATCACTGATTAAGACACTTATAGTGTCAAACCGGTTTAATTTATTAAATTTCTCGTTTTCAACCAGAATCTGATCGTCCGAATCTCCATCATTGGTGGCAGTTGCAATTGTTTCCCCAAAATTAGCCGCCACCGTATCGGTTACTTCTTTAGCATTAACATTCATATACACCAGCGGCGAATCATTTTCATCAACGTCCACCCGGGGCGCAACCGAATCAAGCCGAAATTCTATACTCTGAGCCGGCATGGTGTTGCCAATATTATCAACCGCGGGGTCCACCACCAGTTCATAAATACCGTCATCGACTCCGGAGGCCAGTTTATCAGTTTCCAGTTCCAATTTTGTCTGATTAGGACTTAAAACGTCCGGGGTCTTGAGATCAATAACTTTACCGTTGGGGTCCTTAAGTTTCATGTTAAACGGCGTCGCTCCGGTATCCACACCGGCCAGTCCCGAATCCGTTAAGGTAACCGTTACGGTCTTGATTCCCGCACCCACCTGGGTATCGGAAGCCCCGGTAGAAATAGTTTTAGTATCGCCCGTCACCCCTTCCACCAAGATATTTTGCAGGGCCGGCCCCTGGTCATCCACGGTAAACGTATCCGCGGAAAACGGTTCCTGCTCCAGGTTACCGTTCTGATCGCCGGCCCGGCTGGTTAGTTCATAAACTCCGTTTGTATTCAACAAGCCGGAATCTATGTGAGCAGCCCACTCGACAAGTAACTCCGTAGTCGAGGTCCCGGACGTACTTTCGGCAACAACACCATTACCACTAAATTCATCAATAACACTACCGCCCGGACCGACCAGCTTTAATGAAATATCAGCCAGGGGCACATCAAGCTTATTTTTAAGTCCCGAGCCAACCGCAATCACATTAGTATCAGAGCCAAAGAACTGTTGTGCCGCCGAAGCCGTGGTATCGGAATTAGTAAGCGGATCCGAACCTGAAGCCGATTCGTCACTGACAAAGCGGTCCACCGTGCTGGCCGGAGGTATCTTGCCCACCTGAATTTCAAGCGGTTTATAAACTTTATCATTCCCGGCCCCGTCCAGGGCAGTAATCCAGATTTCAAATAATTTTTCATTGTGTTCACTGGCCGGCTCCCAGGTGGCGGTATATCGAGTATCACCGCTGTAGGAGGGGACCAGGGAATTAGTTATATCCTCCACAAGAGTGTCTGAATTACGCCGATAAACTTCAACTGTAAGCACCCCTTCCGGGCCGGCGCCGGAAAGATCAAAACTAATTGTGGTGCTATCATTGTTAGTCAGGGCGTCATCAAGGATAACGGGATTAACAGAAGCGGCCACATTTGAAACCACCGGAGCGTTCAGGTCAATATTCGCCGGTAAAGTTACCGGCGAAGCTTCCAGACCATTATTGTCCACGAGTTCAAGCTTCAGGGTATAGCTGCCCTCGGGAAAATTCTCCGCCGTCCAGATAAACTGGTTATCCGTAAGATTGGTGTCATAACGGACCAGGGGCTGTGTATCGGCTTCCGGCGGGAGGGGTTGTTCAGTAGTGTCGGGAATAATTGTCAGAGTAGCGGTTCCCGCCCGGGATTGGGACCAGCGCAGGGTAGTTTGCTCATTTTCACCGTCCCCGTTGGGAGTGAAGGTAGTCGGGGTCAAGGAAACATTTTCCAGCTCCGGTGGTTCATCCGGATAGTCAACATCCCAATTTACCACTATCGTATCCGAATAACCGGTGCGCCCCGCCAGGTCAGTTGCCGCCGCTCGCAATTTAATTGTCAGCGGGTAAGAATCCGCCGCGAGCGTGGTAAAATTCGAGTCAAACTGAGTTGCTATATCAACCGCCTTACTCCAGCTTTGCAGCCCGGCCACGGGGGAATCTACAAAGTCTGTTTCGGCGCCTGTGCGACTACTGATAGATACTTCAAGATTCACCCGGTCCAGTGAAGTAGTAGTATCAGAAGCACTTCCCGACACCAAAAACTGCTGGTCATTAATTTTTGCCCCGGTGTCCGGAAGGGAGATTGTTGCCAACGGGAAATCGGTATCGTCAATGTAAGTGAACTCAGGAGCGCCATCAACCAATCTTTCCGCGGACGGGCCAAACGACTCAAACACAACCCCACCGAAAAGAACCTCCGCGCTGAATTTATCGCCACCACCGATAACTGAAGTATCAACAGTAAATGTTAAAAAGAAGTCCGAACCAAGGCTTTCACCGCTGTCACTTTCCGGTATGGTTTCCCCTTTACCGTCAAGCACAGCCCAGAACAAAGAACCAACCTGGTTAAACGCCCCGGAATCCACTCTGGAAACAAACGTATCCACATCCGCTTCAAAATTACCATTTCCGTCAGCGTCCCGATATAACGCAACATTTTCAAAATGATCGGGAGCCACGGAGGATACGCTTCGCCTTAACGTAAAATAAACAGTATCCAGGTGGTCATCCCCCACCATATTAAGACCTACTGCGGCAGTAGTATCTGAAGTCCTGTATAGCCTTGTGTCAGTGCTTTCATCAGTAAGCGCTTTTAACGGAAAATCTGCCTGCCCCGGCAAATATGAATTAACTGTTTTGGATTTCTGATTACCTGCTTCGTCTTCCACCCGAACTGTAATTTCGTTTTCAGCATATTTCTTGGGCAGATAAGCAACCCAGCCAATCGAGTCGGCTGAAGACGTATCACTCAGATCTTCATCACGCAACGGGTAAATGCGTTCCCCCAGGAAAACATCAGTAAATCCATTCTCTCCTTTGTAAAGGACAGCATTATTACCGGTGTATAAAAACGGTGATGTCTCGCCGGCATCTGCCAGAAGTAGATCATCAATTCCGGGTTCATAAACATTCCAGCTTCCCGAACCGTCAGGAACCCAGAAATCACCGGTTGCGGAGGGGTCACTAATCGTCGAATCATAATCGTCATTACTTAAATCATACTTTTCTTCATCAATTTTGCCGTCTAAATCATTATCAACCTTATCCCCGGCAAAGGTAACTTGATCAAAGCTGAATCCACCGTCAGTGCTTAGCTCAACCGAACTAATCACGCTGGAATCTCCGCCGGTAACTGAGGTGGGATCTACAGTCCCGTGAATCCGTATCATTTGCCCGGAAGTGTCAACGTTTACTTCATTAAATTCAGGATACAGGGAATCAATAGTGATCGTAAAACTGTCCGCTGTCGGATTAACATTTCCGTGTTCATCCCGAGCCTGAACCCAGAAAGTGTATTTGCCGTTATCGTAATTCTGAGCGGCTATATTAAATTCCCAGTTTTGATAAGTATCGGAAGTAGTAACGGTTACGCCACCAGCCGCCCACGAAGAAGGGGCCGCGGCACCGGCATCTTTCTTAACTACCTGGACAGTCTCTACCGAGGAAGAATCAGAGGCGGTGCCGCTTGCAATACGGGGATCGGAAAGATTTTGGCCAATTGCCCGGAAAACATCCTCCAGTTCTTCAGCAGTTGGCGCCGCGAAGAACTTCCCGCCGCCGTCCTCCGCAATATCTTCCATAATAGAGCCAGAAAAATCTTCCCCAAAACCAACCGCATCTACGGTAACACCAAGATCACTGAGCTGTTTTACAGATTCTTCAATAACCGGACCAGAGTCGTGCGGGAAACCGTCAGAAAGAAAAACTATTCGCCGGTTAGAAAATTTACTGTCTTCTCTATACAATTCTGCCGCCGAATCAAAAGCATCAGCCATGTAAGTTGAATTACCAGTTGCTTCCAGTTGATCTATAGCATTTTGAGCAGCATTCCGATCAGTCGTAAAAGACTGCACAATCCGAGGGTTTTCACCGAAACCTTCCACTCCCACCCGAACACCCGGGGCAAGCATATCGACCAGATCCCGGGCCGTAGATCTGGCAACGTCCATCCGGGTTACACCTGTATCTATTTCACTCAACATACTTGTTGATTCATCCAGAACAAGCAGAAAATCAACCCGACGTTCAATTGAATTATTGGTAATAATCGAACCGGAAGTGGGTTGATACAGATTAGCAACTGGCGGCCGTAAATCACCCACGCTTCTGATCTCAGGGCTGGTTATCTGTTTCTCAAGCGGCGAGGTCCCCGCCTTAATTGACTCCGAAGCCAGCCGGGCCTTGAACTTATCGCCCACCGTTATGTTCTCGCTCGTCTGGATTACTGCAATGTAATTTGAATCAGAACTCGCATTCGGCACCGAATCATTCATCCCGCTTATCGTCGCATAATAGGTGTCGCTGCTCCCCTCGAACGTCGTTGTCTTGCCCACAAACGAATCCGAGGAATCCCATTTTCCGACCGTGTCTCCCGAATCAAGATAAATACTGAAATGCCGGAAATCAGCTCCCGAGATTGAATTCACGCTCTCTATGCTCAACGTTACCGAATCAAACCGGGCTCCCCGGCCAGTATCGTGCATATCCAGCGTAAACAATCCAAGTGTATCCGCCGTGGTTACCGTATCGCCGCTCGCCGTCAGGTCACTCAACGTCGTCGGCACTCGCGACTCTATCGTTGCCGTCGGCCGGCCCGCGTTTACTTCCCCACTGCTTAAGACTATCCCGCCCTCCGGTATCGTAAACTCAACCGTATCCGCAAAATCCGCTTCACTTCCCGTGCGCATCACTACAAATACGTCGTAGCCTTCGTTTGTTCCCGTCTCATTGCCCGGCAACTCCAGCGGACTCGCCAGGTTCAATACATACGTATCTCCGTTTATTACCGGCCGGCCGTCTCCACCCAGCGTCAACAGCTCGTCTCCGTGGTCCCACTGGCCATCTACACCGCCGTTGTCACGGTAAAGAGCCAGACCGCTGTTCTGGTCCACACCGGTGTCCAGCAGCTCCGTGTCACCGGTCGCTTTCACCTTCAACTGATCCAGGGTTACCGAGGTGTTCTGCGAGAGCAGATTGATCCCGAATACCGACTCCCGGGCACCCGGCGCATCAACATAATCGTCGGCCACCGGCGACCGCTCAATTACCGGCAGCACTTCCACAGTTGCAGTATCCACAAAAGCCGTTATGTTACCACGAAAACTATCATCCTGGCCCCGAGCTCGGTCTTCAACTTGATAGAGGACAAACTTATAAGTGCCGCTGTAATCAAATTCAGCAAAATCAGCGCTCCAGGTGCCGCTGTTTGCTCCGGTATCAAGACTCAATTCATCCACCGGCCGGGAACTTTCAATTTCAGTTACTGTACCGCCGGTATCCACGTAAACTTTCATCACAGCGGTATCTATCCCGGCATTTTGAATCCCGGGGTAAGCCGCCCCGTCCGGGTCGGCCACCGTGCCGCCAATTGTTATTGAATCCCCCACCCCCAGATACTGCACCGTATCCGGGGTAGTAATTCCACCTTCCGGTTTGGTGCTGTCGAGGGAAATATAGGGAGGTTTAGTGTCGGATTCAGCGGTTATCGCCACCGTGTTTCCGACAATATCTTTCAACACAAGCGGGATATAAATATTCTTTGTATCGGAGATCAAAGATGCAGATAATTTATGCTCAAACTGAGCTTCATTACCAATCCAACCGTTAGTATCCGCAGCAACCCCGGTATCCGGATTACCGAGATCAACCCGGGCGAAATCAAAAGAGGTGGCCGGGGAATCCCAGGCCGTATTATCCGTAGCTTTAATTCTTATTTCAACCGTCTGTGTACCGGCCCCGGGATAACTACTAAAAGCCCGAAAATATTCGCCCCGGGGAAAAATTCCGGAACCACCCTCGCCACCAAACACAGGGGGTTGATTGTCAATTTTAATTACCGGTTCGGTATCATCGCTGTTCGTAACGTCATGGGCGGGAACACCGTCGGAAAGAGTAACCACCGGGGTGTCCTCGGCTGAGACAATAGAGCTCTGAGAACTAATTTCATAAACAACCTCCACCACGCTATCACCGTCGGAAGTGTCGCTAATCGCTGCGTGGTCGGCCAGGTCACCCGGTGTATCGGGAAAAGTAGAGTCAAAGGCGCTAAAATCAATCCAGAGACTGAGCGAACCGGTATCACGCTCGCCGTTCGCCGTCCGAAAGATCCGGAGGTGAATCGTATCCCCCTGTTTATACAGATAAAAAGTGTCCCCACCGGCAGAAAACAGTTGGCCATTCAATACCTCCACGTCAACCAGCCGGGGCGGAGCCGAATCCAGCCGGGCGTCAGCGTAAACATTAGCATCCAGGGATTGAGCATAATTACCAACCGGATCAGTTCCGGCGGCCATAATTCGATATGAAGTATCAGGATCTACATTGTTCCCCTCGGCAACTGTTGGAATCCGGAAGCTGGCCGTGTATGTCCCCCCACCTTCATCATTAGCGGGAACCACCGTGTCCCCGCTAAGGGGTGGTGTATCGGTTAGCGGACTGAAATCCATAACCACTTCCTGGCCGGGTTCCGCAAGGGTTACCCGGGCAACCACAGTTTCTCCGTAGTCGAAAACATTCCTCTCGACTCCCCGGGTATCATAAAGCACCAGGGAACTAAAGGCGGGACCTTCCGGATCGATCTTGACGTTACCGGAAGTAACAGTGCGCGAGGTTGTATAGATTTGTGAGCCACTTTTATAATTCACACTTTCCGAAGGAATTTTAACCTTAAATTCACTCAAATCCGAAGCATTTCTATTGGAACGGACCACTACATAAATGGAGTCAGCCGTCCGTGTATCTGAGATAGGGATAGTGTCGGCGGGAACGAGAATACTCTGGTTCCCCAGACTGCTTGAATTAGTATCCAGGCCCACCACTGTATCGGCGCCGGCAAAACCGTCAAACCCGGGCGTGTCCCCGGATTCCACCCAGAGAGCAAGGCCGGAAGAAGCAGTATCAGAGAGAGGAGCCAGGTCCTCGCCAGGAGAAAAATTAGAAATATTCTGTAATTCCAGGGTAATTTTACTGAGCCCGGCTGTCTCAGCACCATCGTGAGCCGCCACACCCAGCACAGACGTCCCGTTGGTATTATTTCTGCTAACCCCGAGAACAGGATTGTCCCCGGCCCGATCGGAAAGTGCTGTGGGCACAGTGGCAATTACGGACTCAGTGGTTACGGGTGACTGAGTAAACACTTTCCGCGTGGCGGCCAGATCCCGATGCGGGGAAAAATCCAGGGTAAACCTGTCTTTGAAATCGATAGATTCAGAAGTTTGCACCACGATATAAAAATCGGAACCCGTGAAACCGCTGGACTCGTCATCGGGAATCTCTACCGGATTATCCAGGTCTATCGTAAATACCAAGGTTTCCCCGCTTCCCTCGGTATCAAAAGAAACATCCCGGGCCAGGGCGTAATCAGCGGTATCAAACTGTCCGTCCTCACCACCGGCCGCGTCAACATATAACTCTACGCCACTGTCCGAATTATAGTCTAAGAGATCTCCCACCTGGAAATCAGTATCACCGACGGGATTTTGAAGTCTGACGTCAACTTCATTTAACCGGTCTCCAAAACCGGTATCCTCCAGGCTAAAGCCAAGCAAGGGAGTGGGCGGACTGGATGGTTCTATTCGTTGCTTCGTATTAAATAGTTCGGAATAGGAAACATCCACGAAAGCAGTCTTAATCGGCGAGGAAGTTATCGATTTACTGGTTTGCGATTGAGAATAAACCAGCCCTCCTTCCGGTATACGCACCTTAAAATCAGTTCCTAATTTTATCGATTCCCCGGTGCGCAATACCACCAGGAAATCCACCATGTTTTCGCCACTGCTTAAATCAAGTATTTCAGGATAAGTTTCCGGTTTCAGTTCAACCTGAAAAACCCCTGGCTCTACCGACTGTAGAGTCGGGGTAGTTTCCAGATCAACGGGGGTATCTCCGCCGTCGAGGTTTCCGGCATCGGACGGATTGTTAACATAGAGAGCAATCCCACTGGTTTCCGCTTCCGTGCTCAGATCTTTTAGATCTGATTGCTTGAAGTCCTCGTCAGGGTCAACTATCTCAAGATTTACGGCCTGCAGTTTATCATTACCAGCCCCACTGGCTGTTGTATCATAAGCCTTTATCCCGAGGGCGGCAAAACCACTGCTGGAAAACGGCTGTTTATCGCGACCTGTGGCCACGTTCAAGCCAACTAAATCACTTAAAAAAGTAGGAAGATTAACTGTAATTAACCTGGTCTCCAGGGACGCCCCCCGGGGTGAGTTGCCGAGACTGTGAATTATACCTTCGCCAGGAATTTTAACCGTGAAATCATCCTGGTTTAAAGGCGAGTTGCTGGTTCGAACGGCAACAAAGAAATCGGGACCGGAATCATCCCCGGTGCTCGTCGTGGGAATAGAACGAACAGTTGAAAAGTTCAGGGTGGCGGTTAGGGAATCAGAATAGGAAGTAAAGGTGGGACTGCCGGTGTATTCTATCCGTTCATCCGCCGGGTCCCACTGACCGGGATTATTTCCATTGTCGATAAACACCTGGATGCCCGGCGCCGACGAATTTAGATCGGTAAAATTTGACTCCGATAAATCACCATCACCATCCGCATCCAGGATCCTGACCTTCAAGCCCTCAAAATTAATTCCTTCTTGCGCCGCCATATCAAGCCCAATTACCGGTTCCGAATCCGAAATTTCAATATCCTGATTCATTTCTGTCAGATCAACCAGGTTCAGCGTGGTTAGTCCCCTGATTTCAATTGGCTCGGTTTTAAATACCGGGCCTTCCTGGTCGGCCAGGACGTTGTCCGGCTTTCGACCATAAATCGGAAATTCATTGTCAATCGGATTCGTATAAACACGTCGCCGAATTCCAAAAATATTGTCAAACATAGCGCCGGGGAAAGCGGTATCTTTATAACTTATCCCGTCCTGGATGAAATCCCGGACGTTTACTGACTTGTGAACTACCCGAAAATCATCACCGTCGGATGCAGTGCTGCTGGTTCGGGCAACAATAAAGTAGTCCGGACCATGCGTATGTGTTCCAATAACGTTAGTATCCGGGGGATCTAACAAAGAGGCCACAGCCGGATCGGTCGGAGCAAACTCAAAATTTATGTAATATTCTCCCTCGGCGTAGGGATCACCGGTGGTCTGGTTTACGGAAGTCGGAGTAATAAAAGAATCATGCCCCGGTTCAAACACCCCGTTCTGCCCGCCGGGCCGGTCCCGCCATATCTGCAGTCCACTGCTCGTATCCGCGCCCAGATCCGCCAGGTCATCCATAGTAAAGTCCTGGTCGGATCCCTCGTTCTGTAGATAAAAACTTATCGAGGTTATCGGCCGGTCAATACCGTCGGCACCACCGTCACTTATGTCCATTCCCATTATCGCCGCCGCATCCGACGTCCGGGGCAGATAGGGCGTCTGATCGGAGAGAGACTGAAATTCTACCGGCATGTTAGCAACCATAATATCGGATTTTATGGAACGTTCTTCTATGTTTTCCCCGTTAGTAAACTGCAAACCAGCCCCACCGGGCACTTCAACTACAAAAGTATCATTGGGGTCCACGGATTTATTCAAATTCAAGGTTACATAGTAATCGTAATCTTTATTATCACTGGTCCATGAACCCAACGCATCAGTGTAACTAACAAACTTACGATTAAATACAGGTGAAGGGACGTCAGATTGATTGCTGAGCCGAAAGTCAAGCATTGGCTGGGTAACAAATTCATTGGTAACTTTATCGGTGCCGGGGAGATGCTTATGAGGGGTGGTGTATTCTAATTGGTTGCCATTCCACCAGTAACCAACCGGATCCTCTTTCTGGAGAGTTGCCCCGCCCTGGAGAGCCAGAACAAAAGTATCAGCCGTGGGATCATTATCCGACTGCCAGCCGGTATGGCTTGTAGACAGAGGAAGGAGTTTATCATCTTTGATATTTAACGTTGCCGCATCAGGCCCGGTCATGTCCTGGGAAGTCTGCCACAGCGCAATTCCACTGTTATTATTGTCAGTGATCGGAGCGATATCACTGGTATCAAAATTACCGCCGTGGTGAAACACCAGTTTGACTTTATCCAGCGTCTGGCCGGTCCGATTTCCGTCAATAGTTGGAATATCGCCACTTACCAGGTCAGCAAATCCACCGACCATATGAAAACTAATAATTCGATTTCCACGGCCGGTTCGTCCGGTTCCCGCCGGACTGCCATAATTTGCATTTTCTGAATTCCCCTGAATAAAATCGAGAGCCGTGTACTCTTTTTCCAGGTTTTCGGCAAAATTTTGGCGAGTAAAATCGCCTTCAGCTTCCTTGTTGGTATTACTGAACAGGGGGCCTACTACTTCATATATTGGATTGGTAAACCTCCTTTTATAAGAAGTCGGATCGGTGGAATCAAAACCGTAGTTCAAAATATCATCATAGGCATCGTTGGGAAATAACCCCGTAGCATCGGGCTCACTCGTTCCATAAATTTTAAAGCTCTCGCCGGTGGTGGGACTCAACGTGACAGAAACTAATTCAAAATTAAATACATCACCGTATCCAACTTTCCCACCGGTATTTCCCCAACCGTCCCCCATCCGGAAGGTAATCCAGTAATCAGCTCCGCCAGTCACTGTGTCGGGGAGGTTCCCGCCTCCGGTCAGGGTAATCACATAATCTCCACCGGGCAACACCTGATACTCGTAATTAGACTTGGTAGTTTTAGCACTATCCTTATCAGGATTAAACTTCCCGTCTCCGTCATCCTTCCACAGACAAATGCCCCGTTTCTCATTATCCCCGTCAAAATCCATGGCCGCAAAATCGGATTGATCGGCCGTATGACCAAAATCCACCCGCCCCTGAAGCTCGTTCAGACGGATCTTCACCTGGGACAAACTCGCTCCCGGGGCTCCGGCACTGACATTCAAGGCCGGGACGGGATTACTGTACTGACCAACTACGTAATGCTCGGGAATCATGGCATAAGCATCGTCTTCCCCTTTTATATTCTCTGATGAAATTGAGGAAGAATTAGTTATGTCAGTTGTCTGAATCCCCTGTTTAGGAATAGAAACTTGAAACTTTTCACTACCGGAAAACCGTATACTGGTAGCCACATAAATTTCCCAGGTCCGGGACCCCCCCTCCAAAAGTCTGGACCAATCAGAGGATAAATCTACGGAAACAGAACTATTAGTATTTCCCGGGGCAATTGGAACACTGTCGACTAAACTTCCTCCGGACTTAAGATATACAGCTTTAAAATCGTTAGCACTGATACTACTCCCGGAAGCCGGAAAAATATTTACGGTGGTGGTTTGCATCCGGTCCCCGCCATCACCATCGGAAATCGTGTATTCCAGGTATTGTATTTGACCACTATTTCGAATTACTGCCTGGTCCTTTTGTGTTACAGTATTACTTGAAATGGTCACCCCACCGCCGGCACCAGCGGGAGGCACAGTTGGACTAACTACCGTTATCGGAACAGTATCGATACCCGTTACAGAATCTTCAATTTCAGCGGTTAGTTGCCGATTCCCGGAATTGGCAAGCAGGGGGTTGGAACCACTTACCGTTACACTCCACCCGTGGTCACCGTAATTAACCTGACCAACGGAATCCCCGCCCAAATAAACAGTCACCGTATCATCAGCAGCTCCGGCGGCATCTCCGGTCACAAGCAAATTATCTCCGGTAGTATGCTGAGCCCCCGAATCAGGTGAAGTAATAATTACCGGTCCCTTGCGCACATCAACCTGGTCGGTCACAACTTCCGTTTCCGGAGGCCCCGGATAAATTAGTCGCGCTTCTACCGTGTGGCTACCATCGGGGATGGGAACTGAATCACTCCAGCTTCCATCTCCACTTACAGTGTCAGAACTGATCTCGGAGCCATCCACGTAGATAGCAACAGTATCCGGGAGTGTTCCAGCAGTATCCCCGCTGGAACTTCCGCTCACAATTAGACTATCAGCGGTTGTAGTTATCAACACCGGTGAATTTGCGGCGGATACACCACCTATTGTGCTAATCTCCACCGAAGGCACATGATGGGTCACGATTTCGTCGATGGAACCCAGGTTCATAACCCCGTAAGGTGTATATAAGCGAGCTTCAATTGTATCCCCGGTTAAGCGGTTCATTTTATAATTTCCAAGGCTCCACTCGCCACCTATCACCCCAACCGTACCCAAGTCAGTAAAACCGCTCCCCGTATCAGCCTGGACTGTAACGGTATCCCCGTCCGCAACGCCCGTAGCTTCTCCGGCGATTTCTGTTGTTCGACTGCCAAACGTATCCCCCGGCGAAGTGATGCTCACCTCAATGTTAGAATTTTTATAATAATTTAATCGAACATGGTTCGCATCATAATTCGGCGGCCCACCCGGCGGTCCTTCCCAGCCCTGGTCTGTAAACTCATTCACCCCGGTATCAATTGCGGCATAGATATATTTATCAACGCTATCATCAAGAATATCGTAATTACTCCAGATGATCGGGTCTTTTGTTGACCAACTGCCGTCGTCCTCAATCGGAATCTGTCGGCGGGCGAATTCCTTATCCACCCCCGAAATAGTGGCTTCCTCTTCCCCAATAGCTAAAACAATTCTCCCCGAGTCTGGCGCAATGGTGACATTTCCACTCACCATGAATTTTTTCGCCCTGATATTGGTTCCGTCAGTGCTATAAATAGTATCCGCGTTATAGACAGTATCCCCGCTGTTTATACTTATCTGGGTGATCTTTACATCGTAATTTTCAAGGGTCGTTGCTGAGACGGCAGACGAAAGGGAGGAAATATTTCCGAGCTTATCTATGTAGCCAATCCGAAACTGGTAAGTAGTGTTCCCGTTCAACCCGGAGACGGTCGTAGTTGACGTGGACGTATCGCCTAAATCACCGTCGTCAGCACTGGTCCACCGGCCCACCGAAGTCGAATCGGGCGTTGCCCCAGCCGCATAAAATATAGCGTATTCCTCAAAACCGACCTGGGTGTCACCGGACTCCGGCGGACCAACACCGGCAAAAGAATCCCAGCTTAAGTCCACGCTGGTGGGGGCAACTCCGGTCGTATCAAAGTTGCCCGGCGCTCCACCGGGAGTAGTCGTATCGGCCTGGAAGTAAATTTTGGTTTGCGTATCGTTGCCCGCCAGGTCAAAGATTCCCACCGTCTCCGAGGAAGTGGTGCTGTCGCCCAGTATTGTGTAAGACCAGGTGACTGTGTCGGAAGTAGCCGTGGTATCAGTAGTATCCTGTTTTACTGAGCTGTATGCGGTAGTGAAAGCGCCGCCGTGGTCCAGCCGGTCGAGCGTTCCCGTATCAGTCCAGTTGACGGTAATTGAAAGCTGCTGATCTTCTCCATCTGTACCTGTGCCCGCTTTATTGGAGAAATAAACCGTATCGCCGCTCGGACTGGAATCAAACGGATCGGCGTCAAGGTAATAATCGGTAGAATCACTGGTTACATCGAAGGACAGGAAATAAGGATCTATATTGTCCGCCGTAAAATCACCATTTTCCTCACCAGGAGATCCCCACGCAATACCTCCACTTTGTGTAGCATCCGCGTAGGTATCCGAATTGTCACAGTCAGCAGAACACCAGTTAGAACTTGAATTACCGGGCTCAGATGGACTTATTCGTTTTACACTCGTATCACCATCACTATTATGATTACCCGAAGGAACCGGCCCTTGATCCCCATAACCCAAGTAATCTACTATAATCCTATCCGGACTTTTTAGAATTATTGAATCCCCAAGATCACTAGTCATTAAACTATTTAACATATCTTCACCTGCAACTATATTATCACCAATTTCTTGTGGCTCAGCAATAAGATAAAAACTATCCGGGGCAAGATCGAAAGAATTTAGAGAATCATCATCTCCATCTGAATCTACTATTTCCCAACCATTTAAATTGATTGTTTGATTAGAATTATTTTTAAGTTCAATCCATCTTGTATCTCCCGAACCAGCTCCATCATCCGCCTGAAACTCATTAATTACAATTGTCCGAGCCATCGGATCAACCAGCAGGTTGGTGGTCGTTTCCTCCAGGTCGGCGGTGCCCTTGTTCTCGGTATCTATTGATTTCAGAGTGACCTTGAATTCGTCTTCGTCCTCGGAGAGGGCCATCTTGGTGTAAACGTTATACGTCTCTGTATCCCCGGGCTGAACCGTGTTGTTCTGCGTGGTTACCGTAACCGTGGTGTCCGGCCCGGTGATCTCCGTCTCCCCGGCCAGGTCACCGGCCGCGGTTTCAATCCGGAAGGACTCAAAATCATTCCCTTCCAGGGTGCCGCTGGAATTGTGTAAGAACAGGCTCCAGTCGGTCAAATTGACCTGGTCGGTATCCCCGTTGTAGATTTCAACTTCAAAAATATGGACTTTCTCGCCGGGTTGAACCTTCTGGCCGGAAGAGGTCATGTCGGTGATTGTCGCAGTAACAACAGCCTCCGCGGGCGCAGGTAAAGTAGCGGTACATAGGAAAGATACGGTAAGAAGGGTAAAAACGAAGAAAAGACAGGAACCCGCCGGTTTCAGCCAACCGGATAGGGGGGATAGATCATCATCGTCGTTCACGAGCATATCACCGGTATACTGGTCTCCCCGGTCAACTCCCGGTAATAAGCACTAATTAACCCGGAAATTAACCCCCCGAAAGGAAACAAGTCAAATGAGTGGCCACAAGTGTTAATTTCGTCCGTAAAATATGTTTTATTTAGTTCTGTTTCTCTTACTGTTTCTTCTGCCGCATTCGCCCCCCCGAAAAAGAAAGTAAGAATATCATAAGAGACAACAGCCCCCGCTGTCAACAAAACCAACGGTTTGGACAGAATTTCCAAATGATTCTTCCCCCTTGATGGGGGAAGACACAGATGGAGGTGAAAAAGGGGTTTAAAAAGCCTATTTACACCGCTCCCCCTCATCTTAATCCTCTCCCACCAGGGGAGAGGAGATTCGTTTTGAGGTTCTGCGGTTTGGAGAAATATATTTCGTTTTGTCGCCGTGATTTATTCACTTGAATAATTTCCTCGTTGTTGGAAAATTATACACCTGTTTGCGCACCTGCCTAAAAAACAGACATTAAACCGCCCGATCCACCTACTACCCTGCTGTGATCCTCCCTGGAAGTAACTCGTGTTAAACCTGCGTAAACTCCAGCACTGTTTCTCCTTATCCCCGGTAAACCTTCTCTCCTCTATTTATTAAGCAAGAACCATACCAGAAAACTCGAACAGGCGAGGAGGCGAAGAGGCGACAGAGCGAACAGGCGAGGAGGCGGAGAGGCGAACAGGCGAAGAGGCGAAGAGGCGACAGAGCGAAGAGGCGAAGAGGCGCAGAGGCGACAAGGCGAAGAGGCGGAGAGGCGCAAACCCGTAACCCGCAACTCGCAACACGTAACCCCGAAGGTGGCTCGCGGATGGGCGCAGAAAAATCGGGTTTAAATTAATAAAATCTGCGTGTATCTGCGTTAATCTGCGAGCTGATGATAATTGCGAGCTTACTAAAAACCAGAGGTGCGGGGGCTGGACACCAATGTTTTTTGACTTTCGGGTTTTCTTACTTTATACTGATAATGTAAGAGAGGAGTTAATACAAATGAAGAAACAATTATCTTCACGCGGGCAAATCGTTATTCCTAAGGAACTGCGGGATAAAATGGGACTGGAACAGGGAGATGACCTGCAAATTTACTATGAAAATAACCGGCTAATTCTAAAACCGGATAAATCCAAACAAGCGGTTGAAAAACTTGAAGGAGCTCTCGCCGGGGAAGATCTGCTCGAGGATCTGGAGCGGGAGCATGAGAACGAAAGAAAACACGATGAACTACGTTCTTGACTCCTGGGCCTTGCTCTCTTACCTGCAAAAAGAACAACCCGCCTCCAAAGAAGTAAAATCACTTTTTCGAGCTGCCATTGACGGCAAAGGGAAGCTTTACATCTCAAAATTAAATCTGGGAGAAGTCTATTATATTATCGCCCGCCGGCGGAACAAGGAATATGCCTCCGAACTGCTGGAAGAGGTAGATTCCTTGCCTCTAAATCAAGTAAAAATTAGCGAAGAAATATTCTGGCAGGCAATGGATTTCAAGGTGGATTATCCCCTGGCGCTGGCCGATGCTTTTGCCGCCGCCACGACAAAAAGTATGGACGCAAAGTTAGTTACCGGCGATCCTGAGCTGTTGACCGTCAAAGAAATACCAGTGAAAAAACTTGCCCGTAATTAGATCCCCTTCGAAAAATCAAAAACTAAAGTAACGCAAAGTCGCAAAGACGCAAAGGAAAACGTGAAAATCTGAAATCTTTATAGCTCGCCGATGAACGCAGAAAATGCGGATTAAAAAGAATTAAATCTGTGCTAATCTGTGTAATCTGTGGATAAAATAAGATGTTTGTGTCTATAAAGGATTTATCTTTCATGAAGTTCCTCGCGCTCCCAGGTTATCTCTCCAACCTCGGCTCCGCTCCGGTCCCATAATTCATCCAGCTCCGCAAGGGCTTGCCTGTGATTCTCCTCCAACCCGGAGACTTCCTCCAGATACCGCCGAACCAGGTCATTAACAGAAGTTCCCCGCTCCAGGGCCCGCCTACGGGCTTTCTCCAGGACTTCCTCGTCAATAGAGAGGGTTAAATTTGTCATGATTATCCACTCTCCACTTAAAATTTGTGTTCCACTCAATAAGTGTAGCACATATAAACCACGGAAGCAAAATAATCGGCTCGGAGATAAACGGAGGGAAGGGATCGAAAAGGCGAAGAGGCGAAGAGGCGAAGAGGCGAGGAGGCGAACAGGCGAAGGGGCGAAAAGGCGCAGAGGCGAAGAGGCGAGGAGGCGAACAGGCGAAGGGGCGAAAAGGCGCAGAGGCGAAGAGGCGCAAATCCGTAACCCGCAACACGCAACCCCAGAGGCAGCTCTCAGATGGACGCAAAAAAAACGGATTAAAAAGAATTTAATCTGTGCTAATCTGTGTAATCTGTGGATATATCGAAGAGGCGAACAGGCGAGGAGGCGAAGAGGCGAAGAGGCGCAAACCCGCAACACGTAACCTGTAACTCACAACACGCAACCTCGAAGTTGGGGCGCTGATTATATTTTTTCGAATTACGGTTCTTTCCACGGTCCCGTTAAATTCTCAAAATCCGTGGTGTTGAAACTCCAGACGGTCTGGTCGGCTTCCCGACCATGAGCCATCAATAATACATCGGGGAAATCTGCCTCCGTTTCCCGGTATTCAAACAGGGCTTCCAGCAAGATACTTTCCGGTTCAAACAGAATTCCCGAAATCCGGGAAAATTTTACCAGCCGTTCGCATATTTCCGCGGCAGTAAAGCCAAGGCCCTCCAGGACGTAAACAACTTCACAGAGTATAAACGGTGGGACTTTCAAAATCCGCTCCTCTTCCCCGGCCGACTTGATTAATTCAAAGGCACGCTTGCTGTGTTCAGGGTGGTCATCCAGTAAGAAGCGAAGAATTACATTTGCGTCCAGCCAGCTCTCCTTCATGTCTGTTCCGGCGGGCTGTGCTTGTTTACCAGTTTTTCGCGGTAACTCCGGCGTGTTTCCTCAAGGTTCACCGGCTCTTCGGCGGATAATTCAAATGATCCAAACAGCCCCTCCGGCGAGACTTCGGCCGGCAGGCGGTAAATTTTAACTGCTCCCCCGGACTCCACGAACAACACCTCGTCCCCGGAAGAAAGTTCTATCTCCTCCCGGACAGACTTAGGAATTGTAAGCTGGCCTTTCGTGGTTAATTTAGCCTTCTGAACCATCTTTAATCACCACTAAAAATATACATTACTTATGACCCTATTTCAAGGTATTTTATATTTTTCCTTACTTTTATTATTTTGCCTTTACCTAATAGCTCACGGATGAACGCAGGGAAGTAATCGAAGAGGCGACAGAGCGAAAACCCGTAACCCGCAACGCGCAACTCATAACCCGTAACCCCGAAGGCAGCTCGCAGATGGGCGTAGGGAAGGGATCGAACAGGCGAGGAGGCGACAGAGCGAACAGGCGAAGAGGCGAAGAGGCGACAGAGCGAACAGGCAAAGAGGCGACAGAGCGAACAGGCGCAGAGGCGACAAGGCGAAGAGGCGCAAACCCGTAACCCGCAACTCGTAACCTCGAAGTTGGGACGCCGTTTAACGCAGTTAAAGAAATAAAAATCTGCGCTTATCTGCGTTAATCTGCGAGCTAATTTAAGCTGGTCACGGGAGCATGTTATACTTATTAGTGGTGATCAAACGTGAAAAAAGAACAGGCTTTCTGGGATGAAGAAATTACAGAAACAGAACTTAAACAGCTCCTCAGTGATCCCAAAAACAAAACTTGGGCCCGCTACGCAGGTAAAGTTCTCCGAGAAAAACGTCCGGACTGTGTCTGGAACTACCTCGAACCAGCAGACGTTGCAAAACACTGGTCGGAAATAACTCCCTACCTCGGCCGGCGGCGGGCACTGTGGAAGCACATTTTCTCGACCTGGGAAGAGGCAGGCTATGTCAAACGTTCTCACTCCGCAGCATAAACAATTTCTTAACGCCTTTCCCTTTAATTCAACCGGATTTTACCTGACGGGCGGCTCCGCCCTTAGCGCTTATTATCTCAAACACCGCCGGAGCGATGACCTCGATCTTTTTACCCCGGATAAGGCCGATTTCGAGAGAATTACCGCTTTACAGGCTGAACTGCAAAATGAATTAGGCGGCCGGTGGAAAACAGAAACCACGGCTCCCAATTTTCAGCGAGTGTTCTGGTCCTCTGAAAACAGTACCGAACAGATTAAAATTGATTTCGTCCGGGAAACTGTGAACCAGGTAATCAAAGATAAACCAATCCGGAAAGATGTTCGGGTAGATACCCCTGAAGATATTTGCGCTAACAAAATCACAACCCTGATTTCCCGCCAGGAAATCAAGGACGCAATTGACCTATTTTTTCTTGCCGAAGCGAACTACAGACCCCAGCAATTCTTTGAGCACGCTCGCGAAAAAGACGCCGGATTAACAAAAGAAATTTTTAGCCAGATCACCGGTTCTATCGAACTGAACGAGTGGCCATCTTTTATGATTAAAAAACCTTCTCCGGATAAATTTAACGATTTTTTTCAGTCCCTCAGCCATAAATTTGCCCGCGACTCCTTCCCCGGGAAGTAAACCGCAGAGCGAGGGGAACAAGAGCGCACGACCAAGCTCACAACCCCGGAAGCGTAACGCAAAGTCGCAAAGAGAATCGAAGGTGCGAAGAGGCGAACAGGCGAAGAGGCGCAAACCCGCAACGCGCAAGTCGTAACCCCTAACCCCGAAGGTAGCTCGCGGATGGGCGCAGAAAAAACGGATTAAAAAGAATTTAATCTGTGTAATCTGTGGATAAATTAAGATGTTCAATGTTAATCTGCGAGCTGATTTGGGGTGTTACTGATTTCCCTTATTGCGTATTATTTCCTCGGGCCTGCTTACAGAAAAACAATGAAATACTCAAATGGATATCGTATACTTATGTAAATAGAAAGAATAAGTAATTTACAAAAACATCCATTGATTACGGTGAATAAAATGCAATCCAAAATGGTCGAAGAAATTAGTCAGTTTATAGAAATGGATCAAGAATCACTGCTGGAAAAAGGAGTGGCCTCACTTCTACGCGAAAAAAGACGGGAGCTAAAGCTAAAACGATGTGAAATACTCTCCCGTTACGAGGTCTCAAGCGCAGGGGAACTGGAAGAAAAAATCGAAAAAGGCCAGGCCAGCGAACATCCGGCGTGGGAGGATTTGATCTCACTCGAAAATATTGAAAACACCATCACCAAACTTGATAAATATAGTAAAAAACTACAACAAACAGCTTGAACTCGCCCGCAGCCAGTTCGCGCACCTGCTTGAGCAAGGTAAAATTATTTATCCGGCAGTAATAGCTTGAGGTGGCTCCTTTGTATTGGTTGAAAATAGTGACGGTGAGTTTGCTATCAGCATTGGCATATATGCTCACGGGGTTTGCTGTTATTAAACAGGTTGAATACTGGATAGACTTCCCGGAATACACGGCTTTGAAAGGGCTTTTATGGATTGGATGGCCAATGACTCTATTTATAGCCATTATGACTGGATTAGGGGAATTGATCATGATTTTTATAGATCATAATGATTTCTGGCTTTCACCCGTATTGGATGTCTTCCTCTTCCCCTTTGAACAACTTGGACGATTACTCAAACATTCTGACGAAATGAAATAATCAGTCCGATATTTTGCAAATGGCTTCTAAAAAATATAGAGTAGCGGAATGTCGCCTGAAAAATTTAACTTTTCACGCTAAAAAGTTGGGGTGAGCCTGGTGGAGCGTAACGAGGATATTCTCCAAAAAATTCAGGACGTTATTCTGGAAACGGCCGATCCCTTGAAAATTATTCTATTTGGTTCGGCTGCGCGTGGTGAAATGGACGAAAACAGCGATTACGATTTATTTGTTGTAGTTCCGGAAGGTACCCACCGCAGACAGACAGCACAGGAAATTCACCAAAATTTAATCGGGATAAAATACGGGGCTGATATTGTGGTTGTAACAGAAAAAGACCTGGAAGAATACAAAAATGAAAACGGCCTGATTTTTAAAACAATTCTGGAGGAAGGTGAAGAATTGTATGCCGCCTGAGGACCCACCCGGGACTCCGGAAGAATGGCTGGCGAGAGCAAAAAGTAACCTGGCTAAAGCCAGATATTCGGAAAATTCCAACGTATTTTTCGAGGATTTATGTTTCGACGCACAACAAGCGGCAGAAAAGTCTATCAAGGCCGTCTTACTCGAACACAACGCCGAGTTCCGATATGTTCATATCATTGAAGAGCTTATCACCAATTGTGAGGAAAACGGAATCCCTTTTCCTGACGAGTTAAAACCTTCCGCCGGACTGACAGAATACGCAGTTCAAACCCGCTATCCCGGGATGGCAGAAAAAGTAACCGCAGAAGAATACCAACAGACCCTCGAATTAGCGGAAAAGGTCTATACCTGGGCCAGCAATGTAATTGAGAATCACAAGGGCACATAACGCAAAGACACGGGGGACATCGAAGAGGCGAAGAGGCGCAAACCCGTAACTCGCAACTCGTAACCCCTAACCCCGAAGGCAGCTCGCGGATGGACGCAGGGAAGGGAACGAAGAGGCGAACATGCGAACAGGCGGAGAGGCGACAGGGCGCAGAGACGAAAAGGCGAAGAGGCGCAAACCCGTAACTCGTAACCTCGAAGTTGGGACGCCGGTTAACGCAGTAAAGAATTTAATCTGTGCTAATCTGTGTAATCTGTGGATAAAATAAGATGTTCAACGTCTATCTGCGTTAATCTGCGAGCTGATTTGGGGTGTTACTGCCCTCGCACTAAATCACTTCTGGAAGGGAACCACGCGGGATTTTTCTTTTACGGTTGAATCGTTGAAGACACGGATAATAAACTTTCGAGCCACCGGACCACCCCGGCCCTCGTAAACAGCTTCTACCGTGGCATAACCTTCGCCGCCGGAAATAATCTCCATTTCGGCAACAGCCCTTCCCCGGGAACCTGTGTGCACCGTTTGCGCGGTGTCCGCGGTCTGCACAAACCGGACAAAAGAACCGTCTAAAACGGAAAAATCAACCGGCCTGTCATACCAGGGCGAATCAAACATATCCCACAGCCGGGCGGCGAGCTCAACCGTATCCCCGGGCGAGGCGGTGAATACCTCGGGGCCGACCGCTTCCAGGCGGGCCTTCTCTCCCCCGGTGTCCCGGAGCAGCAACCGGTCGGCGGTCCGGTAATTAACCCGGCCCAGCTTATCAACAACGGTCATGTTGTAATAATAATTGGCCGTAGAATTTAGTCCCTCGACAGCCGCACTGCTGGTAGTGTAGCTTCCCAGGGCTGATTGGTCGGAAGAATCATGATAATGCCAGCCTGATTCACCCGGCCGGCGGTAACGGATCCGGTATTCGGAAAAATCATCATTATTAGAAAGTGGATTCCAGTAGAAAAACAATCTATCCCCGTCGTCACTAACCACAAAATTAGAAATATCCGGCGGCTTAAATTCATCTATCTTAAACTTGAAGTTGCCGCCGTTATTGGTAAATTTCCAGGGGCCTTCCTTGATAAAATAACTAACGGTGGTTCCCTCGGTCATTGCCGGCGACTCGGGAATGGTTGCAGAATAAGTCTTGTCACTTCCGGCCAGCTTCTGCATCTCCACGACTGAAGCATCAGCAGAAGCCGGATTACCACCAATTGAATAGTGCAATTTGACGTCGCCGGGCCGGGCCGGTTCAAGCGAAAATTCAAAATGTATTTCTATGTCACTCTTGCGCAAATACTCCGAGCCATCCAGCGCATGGGCGACAAATTTACCGTCATAGGCCGGATCTTCCGAAGGCTGTGCATCCGGTGTGACCAGGTAAAAAGTATCTGACATGGCGCTATAATTACCCGCCTCGTCCAGCCAGTATATACCAAACGCATAGGTATCCGCCCGATCCAATCCTTTTATCAACGAAGAACTGGTTAATTTATCGGTTAGCGAAGAGTTTTTACCGGGCCCGAGGTAGGAAGCGGTAGTGTCAACCGTCTTCCCGCGAGCATAAGCTATCCGGTATTGACTGAAATCAGTCACTGTATCGGGTAGCGGCGACCAACCGACGAAAATATCAGTATTTGGTTCCTGGTAAGCGTAAGTATAATCATCATCCCCGGTAAACCTGGGGACCGGGGGCGAAGCGGCAGTATCCACTGTATACTGGTAAGCGGAACCGTTATTATCCAGAACTCCACCGTCAGTATTAAACACAAACTGAATCACATCCTTATTTCCCGCCGCCGGAATTGTCCCTTTATACAACCGGTTATCCTTTTTATTTAGCGCAACTGAATTATCCGCGCCTGAATCCGGTAAACTGGTGGCATCGTTCTTATCCCAGACCAGGTAAGGATCAGTCGTCCGGCGATCAAACAAGACCTTAACTTTTACCGGATCGCCCGGCTGAACTCCAGCGGTCAGGCTTTCCGGATTATTTGGTTCCAGCCAGAGGTCACTTACGTTTATCGGGGGAAGACGCCGGAGGGAAAGAGTATCGGAGAGGCCGACCGGAGACAACTTATCAAACCGGGACCCGTTCCCGATTTTATCGACCGAGCCGAGCCGGAGGTGCCAGGTATCAGCCGCGGGCGGCAATTCAACAAGAGCGGAACTCTGTTGGTAATCCGTAATTTTGAGAGAATCCGAATTTTTAGTCACCGTTCCGGTATCGTAAAACAAGCGGTAAGCGCTGAAATCGGAGGGAACTGATTCCGGCGGATTCCAGCCCACTATAAGCCCCGCTTCACGCTGACCTAAGCTCCGCAAATTACCGGGGGCAGGTGGAGCGGCCGTATCAACTCCATAACTGTAGGGACCAAAATAAGTTTCATCAACCGCGGAGACAGTTTCCGGAGTGGGTAGAAGGGAAAGCCCGAACTTTACTTGGTCACCGTGGCTGAGGCCGGCCAGGGTAAACCGGGTGTCAACCAGGTCGCCACCTGATTCAAAAGCGGTTGGAGCCAGGGCAATACTTTCACCCCGGTCGGGAGTTGAAAAACCTTTCGGAGTGGCATCCGTGTCATACCAGAGATACAGCCCGGAATCAGCCGCTACCGGCTGGTTCAAATCAAATTTAAACCGATAGGCGGAAAATTTTAATTTTTCGTTATCATCGAGGTTGTAAGCGGTCTGAGTAAACCACTGGCCGTCGCTTGCCGCCCGGTCGGTGACGGTCAATTCATCAACCGCCGGAAACTGGTTGTCTTTGCCCGGAGTCGAGCGTGTAGTTAAGGCCCAGTCTCCCCGGGAATTGCTGTCTTCAAACTCTCCATACGGCTCAAATTCGCGGTTCCGAGCAAGATATAATTTGGAAGAAAGACTGGCCCGGTCGTAAATATTGAGAGCCGCCGGCGAAACTTTACTATCCCAGTGATCACTGTGCAGAGCCTCAACGTCCGCCTGCTCGGCGGCATCAAAATCCGTTCCCGGTTGGAGCCGGTATACAACTGCATCGATGGTTTCACCGGTGTCATCAAAGAGGACCAGTTGATCCACCGTATCGGCCAGGGCAAAGGAAGCCGCCCCCGGCAGGTAAAGGTCCAGAGCTCCGTTCCCGTTGAGATCCCCGCTATTGCCCGTCTCGCTGGTCCCCGAAGTAAACCGGAGAACCACTTTTTCATCCTTGGCCAATTGCAACGAATCCCGGGCCAGGGGTTCAGTCTCCCCGGCCAGGGAAGAAAGATAAAAATCACTAACATCCAGCCCATTGGTCCGGCTGGTCAACTCAACCCACCGGGGAGAACTATGAGGAGCCAGCTCGGTAAACAACAGCGAATCCTCGGCGGCCGGCGAAGCGACCTGAGTCATGGTAGAAAGCTGGCCGAGACGCCCCCCTTCTCCGAGTACAGCAATCCGAAAACGATAGGACTTTCCGGGCGCCAGATAATCAATCACGGTCTGCTCGGTATTACTCAACGCCAGTGAAATATCCTCGGCAGCCCCCCAGGAAGTACTGTTTTCATCCGGAGTATCTCCGACCGTCGTATAAAAAATCCGGTACTGGCCAAAACGGTCATAATTGACTGAAGACCAGCCCAGTTTAACCGTACCCGCCCCCGTATCAACCACGTTCAAGCCTCCCGGGACCGGAATTGTTTCTTTAAAACTGATTTTAAACGGATCTCCGGGAGTAGTTCTACCCAATACCTGGGCCCCGGCCTGAAGCACAAACTTGAGCACTTTTCCGGGCTGAAACTCGGGGTCGTCACCCGGGATTCCAATCTCAAAATAAGTATCACTCCCCATCGCCTCGCGCATCCGTTCCTCGGTATTCCCGTCCAGGGAACCGTCGGGATTGTCGCCAACGTCATAAAACAATTTAACTTCGCCGGTAACTTTTTTATCAAAGGTAACTTTTACCACTAACGGTTCAACAAAAAACTCCGCGGAGCCGTCCAGCGTGGTTACAGTCTTAGTTCGCTCCCCGTTAACCACCCGGATATCAGTAATTTCAACGGCCGCCAGCGTGGTAACAGTAAAAGCACTGGAAAGCGTACTTTCATTCCCGACCGAATCTACGGCACTTAAAGCAAAACTATATGTTGTTGCTGAATTTAACCTATCAACAGTTATTTCACTAAGGTTTTTGGTGGTGTAAGTGTGATAATTATCGTCTTTGGTGACCCCGCCGCCGGAGCTGTAATAAAGCCGGTATTCCTGAAAATCCGAATCGGTTACAGGGGAAATATCCAGGGCCACGGTAGTGTAACCGGTATCTATTACCTGCTCCAGGCCCGGCTTACTAACAGCCCGGTCAATTACAAAAGAAAACGGTTCCCCGTTCAAATAAACTTTATTCCCATCAACTACCACGATGAATTTAATTTCATTACCGTGGGCTAACTCCGGGTCATCCGACAGAGAGCCGCTGTAGGAAGTTCCCGAGCCGGAGAGAGTTAATTTTTCGTCCGAATCGCTTCCACCCGGGCCATCGGGAGTCGCTTCCGCATCCCAGTATATGCTGACCTCGGTATCCGCCGCCTCCACCAAACTTATTTCAAAAGAATAAGGAGGGGCACTCAATTTTTTACTGCCGTCCGGAGCTTCCAGGGTGCGGTTAGCATCGGCGACAGAGACCGCCTGGATCCCGGGAAATTGCTCGGCCTGTTCCACTTCAAGGGA
This sequence comes from uncultured bacterium, assembly GCA_964631325.1. Lineage (GTDB taxonomy): Bacteria > T1Sed10-126 > T1Sed10-126 > T1Sed10-126 > T1Sed10-126 > CAZVWJ01. The sequence goes on from CAZVWJ010000007.1 coordinate 36,473, forward strand.
GCCGGCTGTCAATCCGCTGACAGTATTCCCCGAGGCATCCTCGGCATCAACCGTAACAGCCTCGCTGGTGCCGCTGGTATCAGGATTGGTGACGGAGAGCTTAAAAGTCGCCTGGTTACCGGAGCCAATTCCGTCGCCGGTTGCCGAAATCACTATTGAAGAATCGGTAGTTGAGGTAGAGTATCCGGCCGGGTAATTGGCTGCAATTTGCGAACGCGGCGTGAAGGCTCTACTCCCTGACCCAAGGTTGATTTCCAGGGCAGTAATCGCTTCACCGGCAGTCGATGAATTAGCAACGGTCAAGTTCAGGGTGGTTGTTTCGCCGGCCCGCCGGCTTGCGCCTTCCGCATAAGCAAACTCTTCTACACCGGGAGCAATATTGACATTGGACTCGCGGGAACGAACCGGACCAAAAAAAACCGGATCTGATTCATTGCCATGTTTATCCACCGCCACCAGGCCAATCCAGAGAGGTTCGTTATTTGGCAGCTCTTCCTCAACATTAAAGGTAGTCAGGGTAGTCGAAGTCACTGCCCCCGGGTTATCCACCTTAATCTGCTTCTCGGGATACATCCACGGGTCCTCGTCTATCCTGCCGTCCGCATCATCATCGTCGGGGGAGAGGCTATTCATGTCGGGTCCGCTGGCAAAACCGTCCACATTGCCTCTTGGATCCTCGTCAATCAGGTGGTCCCCGTCGGCGTCCTGACCATCCCCAATTTGAGTGTCAGAATATAACTCGTAGTTGGCCACAAACACGTAGTAACGGGAAAAATCTTCAATATTTGTCGTCGGCGCTGTCCAGGACAACTTCAGACTGTGGGACCGATCAGTAATATTTTCGGCAGTAAGATTGGTCGGGGAACCGGGCGACGTGGTTTCAAAGGAGTCAGATTGGCCAACGTTTTCTTCGCTCATCAAAGACATGACCCGGCGGTATTCCTGCATGTAACGCCGGGCCATCCGAAAATCTTCCACCACTACCAAATTTTCTTCGTTTGGATAGCTGCGGGTATTTCTCATCGCCGAAGGGGAGTGATTCGCCGAACCAAAAGCGACTATCTCCTGGTCAAAAATCATCACCTTGTGATGCATTCTACTTTGTAAACCATCATTAGCCCGAAAAGTACCAACCTTTTTCAACGAATTACGTAACTCGTCATACGAATTGGCCACCAAACCTTCAACCAGTTTCCCGCTGGCAGTAGCATCTTCAAATGCTTCGGCCAATAAATCCAGATAAAATTGATTATACAGCCCAAAAATTGATTCATCCGCCTGGCGAGTTTCTTTCGCCAGGACCTCAGCCATATATAAGCCAGTTCCACCATCTTTTAAATTAATATGATTATGATCATCGGGCGCATAATAAGCTCGCACCGTTTGCCCGGTCGGGGCGGTAAAACGATTCCGCGAAACCGGGGTATTATCAAAATGAACTCCGGAAAACTGTTCGTTTAATTCTTCCCTGAAAACCCCGTTGAGAGCGGGCATATTCCGAAAGATAGTCATATTGTTTGGCTGTTGTGTAAAGGCTCCCCCGTTCATATTGGCCGAACCAACCATCAACGAACGATCCCCGAGTAAAATTACTTTGTGGTGAGAATGGCCGCCACCAGTGGAAAATTCACGGGGAACCCCCCCCAAAAGAAAATTATTAATTTCGCGATGTTCTTCATCCCCCAGAATTCTAACAGGTTCAGGATTAACCTGGCTCTGGCGGCGCTGATAAAGGTGGTTAAGTCCCCCTGATTTGTTGTCTTCCTTTATCCCGTTAATCACCGCGTTAGACGCGGCGGCCTCACTTCCCCAGGTATAACTGGCCATCCAAACATCATCCGAAGATTGCGCCGAAGTGACGTATTCAGTCACCCAGCGCTCGTAATTTGAATTTGAAGGATACACATCATCTCCCCGGGTAAACTGCGTCCACCACCAGGGGGCAGCCTGGACCGTAGAAGTAAAGAAAAACAAAGCTACCGCAATAAGAAAAATAAATAGACTCCGATAAAGAACACAATTATCATCAATAATAGATTTCAATTCCAAACACCTACAATTAAGTTTTACTTTTCAAAGGGCACCATCCGTGGCTTCTTGGCCGCTTCTGACGGAGATAGTAATCGAATAGAATACTCAAAAGTTTCAGTGAAAAACTGATCCTCAAACCGGGCTTTAACCGGCACGTAACCGGAGTAAGAACCGGTAGCTTTTATAACCGCTTTTGCCCGGCCCGCGGGCCCGGTTTTAACGCTAATTTGTGTGTCATTGTTAGCTTCAAAATTCAAACCGGATTTTAGAATTACAAAATCTATTTCCCGGTTGTACCAGGGGGAATCAAATATATCGATCAACTTTACTCCAATAGCTTGCGTTTCCCCGGACTCCAGGGTAAAAGCCGGTTCTGTCCCGAATTCAAATCGTGGAGTCTGGGTTCCGGGCGACCGGAGTAACAACCGGTCCCCTGCTCGGTAATTAACCCGGCCCATTTTATCTACGGCCGTAAAATTTAAATAATAATTAGCGTCCGGGGCCAGCTCGTCCAGGTAAACACTACTGGTCCGGTAATCACCCAACAGAGAATAATCACTTGAATCGATTACCCGCCACGAGGACTCACCCGGTTTCCGATAGCGCACCCTGTATTCCCGGAAATCCTCGCCGCTGTTAACCGGGGCCCAGCTCAATTTCAGCCAGTCCCCTTCCTCTTCCACTTGAAAATTATTTATTCGAGGTGGCGGAAACTCGTCAATTTTAAAAGAAAAATATTTTCCGTCATTCCACACGTACCAGGGTCCTTCTTTGATCAAATAATTGACCGAAACTCCCTCCGTCATCCGGGGAGATTCGGGAATCGTAGTTTTAAACACCCGTTCACTAACCGGCTGCATAGTCAGAGTTTGGGACCCGGTATCCCGGGGCGCGGCTCCAATGTTATAAATCAACGAAACGTCCTCGGGATAAACGGCCCCGTCCTGGAACTCAAAAGTAACCCGGATATTATTTTTTCGTAAGTATTCGGACCCGTCCAGGGCATGAGCCACAAATTGTCCGTCATCAGCCGGGTCCTCCGTGGGCTGGGCATTTACAGTCTGAATGGTAAACGTATCGGAAAGGGGGCTCGAGTTGCCGACCTCATCCTTCCAGTAAGCCGCCAGCGTATAAGTCGTTGCCCGGTCCAGCCCGGGAACCACAATCGAACTCGTCCTCCGGTCAGAAAGCAGGGAAACCTTCCCCGGTCCCACGGTAGCAGATTGTTTGCTCACTGAATTTCCTTTCGCATAAACAACCCGGTAGGCGGAAAAATCATTAACGCTATTGTCAACCGGCTTCCATTCGACCTGTATATCGGTGGTTTTATTCTGATAGGAGGTATACTGGATAGTATCCGCCGCAAATCCGTTAACCGCGGGCGTAGCCTGGTTATCCACTCGGTAATTATAACCAGCTCCGTTATTTGTTAACTTCCCACCGTCGGTCCGGAAGATAAACTGGATATCATCCCCGTGCTTCCCCGGGGGAATCGTCGCCTCGTATTCCCGGTTCATGATTTTTTTCATAACCCGGCCGGTATCCCCCGCCATCCCGGTATCCGGAAGGTCAGAGTCATTTTTATCCCAGGCCAGCAGGGGGGCTTCCGTCGTTCGGTTGAAGATCGCCCGGACTGAAATTGATTTCGCCGGTAAATAATAACTGTCATTACGAGTTTTTCGAGCAGGGGTGAAAATCAAATCCTCGAGGTTAATCGGCTGTAAACGTCTTACCGCCAGGGTATCAGCCAGCTCATCCACTCCGGCCGTATTATTTACCATCTCATTTCCGTTTCCGACTCGATCAACGGCCGCCATTCGCACGTGCCAGGTATCAGCCGCAACCGGCAGAGGGATAATCGCCTGGCTTGTCCTGTAATCAGCCAGGGAAGGAAGGTCACTCGCATCGAAATATTCGGACTGCAAAGTCACCGGGCCAGTATCATAATAAATCCTGTACGTGGAAAAATCAGGTCTGGTTTCCGTCGGCTTCCATGAAAGCATCAAACCTTCCTGATAAGCTTCAACAAAAGCAAGGGAATCGGGACTTTTTATCCCTCTGTCGTCTATTTCAAATTTATAAAATTGGTCTTTATTAGAAAAAACAGCTTCATCCAACCCCGCCGGGGCGGCCGGATCAGGTAAACTCGAAACAAGAAACTCAACCCGGTCTTCATTTGTTAGACCGGCCAGGGAAAATCGCCCCTGAAACTTCTTCCGGGAACTGTCATAATTCCCCTCTACCCGCACGCTGTCTCCACCGGGATTACTGAATCCTCCCGGCTCGGCATCCGTATCATACCAGATATAAAATCCAGAATCGGCCACGGGAGGCCGGTTAAACCGGGCGGTTAAAATATAAGTATCGGTGTTTTTTATTTTTTCACTACCGTCAAATACCGCAGCAACCGCGGAACTGTAGTGATAATCCGACGTGGGAACATCTCTCAATTCCGGTTCAAATATTCGCAGCTTTTCATTTGGCGCGCCGGGTGTGCTCTGCCCGACAACCGCCCACTCGGCCCGGGAATTGCTGTCCTGCAACTGCCCGTAGTGCCGAGTCCGAATTAAATAAGCGTCTCGGGAAAGTGAAGCTGAAACGTAGGTGTTTAGAGCTCCCACCGAGTCGCCTGTATTCCAGTGATCACCGTCGGCAAGATTATCCACGTCGCCCTGTTCCCCGGCCGCACCGTAGGCCGCGGAGGGATCGGACCGATAGACTACTGCATCCACCGTATCACCGGCCTGGCTTTTTAAAACCAGTTGATCGACCGTATCCGCAAATACAACCGAAGCGGCGCCGGGGCGGTAAATATCCACGACCCCGTCGCCGTCTTTATCCCCCGTGAAATCAGTTTCGCTAACCCCCGATTCCAACCATAAAACTACACGCTGTACCGCCGAAATAGAGGTCGATTCAGTAGCCAGGGGCTCCGTATTCCCGTCCAGGTCAGAAAGGTAATAATCCCGGAGATTAACCCCCGGAACCCGCGCCGTTATTTCCACCCAGTTCGGGGTGGACTGCGGCGACAATTCGGTTAACAGAACTGCCCCTTCCGGCCCGGGGGTTCCTTCGGCTGTATTCGAGAGCTCACCCGGCTGGCCAAATTCATCCACTACGGCAATCCGAAACCGGTAGGACTCCCCCGGAGCCAACCCGTCCACTACCGTCTTTTCGGTCTGTTTAAGCGTCAGGGGCGGATGATTTACCGGGGTCCAACTTTGACTCCCGTAATCCGGTGTGTCGCCACTACTTGTATAATACAGACGATATTCGCCAAAATTCGGATACTTTGTGCGGGCAGACCAGCTTAACTCAATTGACCCGCCACCAGTATCGGTAACCGTTAAATTATTTATTTGCGGGGGTGGTTCCAGGTATGATAATTTGAAGGGCTGTCCCCCGTTATCTAACACTTGATCCCCGGCTACTACGACAAACTTCAAAGTCTTCCCCGGGGCAATTTCAGAATCGGCGGCAGGAAGACCAGCTTCCCACAGGGTATCACTGCCATTCGCGGTTACGACCCGTTCCGACCGGTTAAACCCACCCGGGCCATCCGGATTATCCCCAACATCGTAATAAACTTTAACCGGTGAATGAGTTAAAGTATTAAATTCCATTTGAACAGTCAGCGGTTCAACCTGAAATTTTTCTGTTCCGTCCAATGACGTGGCCGTCCGGCTTTTATCCTGGTTATACACCATTACCCGTTGTAAGTCCGAACTCTGGCCGGTCGTCGCCCGGAGAAAACCGGACAATTCACTGACATTACCCTGTTTGTCAACCGCCGCCGCCCCAAAAGTATATGTTGCGGCGGGGCTCAGGTTATCCACAGTTACAGTTGAGACGTCCCGTTTTGTTTTTTCTCGATAAGAAACATTTTTGTCAACCGAATTTCCTTCTTGAAAATAAATTCTATAACTTGCAAAATCCGGGTCGCTAATCGGATTAATACCAAGCTGAACGGACTTACTACCCGTCTTTTTTACCTCCGTTAAAGCGGGAGAAGTGACCTTCCTGTCAACAATAAAGGCATAAGGAGAGCCGGAATAATTAAATTCTTCACCGTCGACAAAAAGTAAAAAATTAAACGAATCTCCATGAGCGATTGCATCCGTGTCTTCTACGGTCGCGGTGTAAACCCGGTCCGAACCGGAAAAATTAACTTTTTTATCAGAACTATTTCCGCCGGGCCCGTCCGGGGTATTCTCAATATCCCAGTACAGCTCCACCCCGGTCTCGACTTCATCTTCCAACTCTACATTTATCTCATAGGCCGGAGAGCCTAATTTTTTGGTTCCGTCCAACAGACTAATTGACTTTTCTCCGGCCGTAGCCGATAAATTACGAATTGCATTTTTTGTCCCCTCCTGAACCGGAGGCGGCAATATTTCCAGTCCCCCTGCTGAAACGTCAGTTACTACCGCTCCGGATTTATCTTCAAAATCCACCGTAATTTCTCCGCTTGTTCCACTTTCCACCGGATTTTTGAGATAAAGATCAAACGCTTCGGAAGTGCCCGGCGCAATTCCTTTCCCCTCCTTCGCGGCAAGGGTGATTGAATTGGAGGCAACGGCAAACTCGAAATCCTGCGGTTCGGATTCAAAAGAACGGGTCCGGAAGGTACTGTCACCCGCACCGAGTTTGATTGTTAGGCCGGTTATTTTTTCCGCCGCCGAAGAATTGTTAGATACGGTCAACTTCACAACCGAATTATCCCCGGCCACCGTTGAAGCATCCGGGGCAAACTTCAATTCATTTACCGAGGGCTGGATTGCGGCCGCACCGGCGTGAGATTGAACGGGTCCGTAAAATACCGGGTCGGACTCGTTGCCGTGCTTATCCACTGCCACCAGGGCTAACCACAAATCCCTGTCATCCGGAAGCTGTTCGCCGACGTTAAAGGTAGTCAGGGTAGTCGAAGTAACCTCCCCCGGACCGGAAGCTTTCACCTGTTTCTCCGGATACATCCAGGGATCCTCGTCTACGCGGCCGTCGGCATCATCATCACTGGCACGGAGTTCACTCAAGCTGGTCCCGCTGGCAAACCCGTCCGCGTCACCAATCGGATCCTCATCTATTTGTCCGTCACCGTCATTATCTTTTCCATTCCCGAGCTGTTGAGCGGAGTTCAGTTCCCGGGGAGCTACAAACACGTAATACCGGGAAAAATCCCCGGGGGCTTGAGGCGCCGACCAGTTCAAAACCAGGGAATTTGAACGGCCCACCTCATCCGTTGCTACAAAATCAGTGGGTGGATCCGGTGGCGTTGTTTCAAAGGAATCCGGCTGGCCTTCGCTCTCCTCGGCGAGCAACCCCATTACTCGACGATACTCCTGCATATAACGGCGGGCCATTCGAAAGTCATGCACCTCGACCAGGTTTTCCTCGTTCCGATTCCCCATCGTTCGATACATTGCCTTGCGCGTGTGGTTGGCGGAACCAAAAACAACGATCTCCTGGTCGATGATCATTACCTTGTGATGCATTTCACGGGAAAAATAAGAATCAGCGTCACGGGAGGTATGGCTGTTTTTTAACTCAGAGACAAAAGAAGCGTCACCATTATCCACAACTCCTTCCACTAACTTATCAGAAGCGGCCGCCTGAAGCGAATTTGCCAGGTAGGGTAAATACATGTTATTCATCAGGTAGAAAACCGATTCATCCGCTTCCGCTGTCCGCTTTTCCAGCACATCAGAAATCTTTAAGCCCGAACTGCCGTCAGGCATGGTTATATTAAAATTATCGTCGGGCGCAAAATAGGCGCTGACTCGCTGGCCGGTGGGAGCTGTAAAATGATTCCGGGAACTGGCGGAATTATCAAAATGGCTCCCGGAAAACTGCTCCTCAAACTCGCGGCGAAAAGCCCGGTTCAACTCGGGCAAATCTTGGAAAACCGTCATATTGTTGGGCTGGGAGGTAAAAGCCCCCGCGGTCATGTTAGCCGAACCGATCATCAGGGAGCGTTCACCGAGCATTATAGCTTTATGATGGGAAGAGCCCTCAAAAGAAAGACTGCTATCCGGAGGCGAAAGTTCAACCGGCAGGCCGGAAGAAACCGTGGAAAAAATATCAGTATGATCACCATCCCCGAGCACCCGGACCGGGGCTGCCCCCGAAACATCCTTCCTTCTCAAAAACAGCTCGTTTATTCCTCCCAACTCATTGTCGCCGTAGAAACCGTTGATCGGCCCATTGTTACCCGTGCCCCAGGTATAACTGGCCATCCAGACGTCTTCATCCGGCTGAGCTGAATAAGGATAGAGGGCAACCCATTTTTCAAAATTAGAAGAATGATCAAAAGTATCTTCGCCGGAAGTAAATTGGGTCCACCACCAGGGTTGAGCCTGAAGCGAGGAAGGAAAAACAAGCAGAAAAACAAGCAGGAAGCAGTTAAAGCACAGTCCAACCCCGGATAAATAATCAACTGCAGAATTGTTTTTAAAAAGGAAATTGTATAATTTTTGCACAATTTTCACCGGCACCTGGCTTTTTTATGCAATCCACCCGGGTATATTAACATAATCACGTATATTATTGTATGAGCAATTTTTGTTCCAAAGACTTACCGCGGTAAGACTGTATCGCAGCGGTAAACAAATAAAACAGCGGCTCCCCTGGAATGCTTTTATGAGCCCCCCTAAAAACTCTTCCCCCTCGACGGGGGAAGATCTAGATGGGGGTGAAAACGGGTTTTAAAGCCTTCGGGGTTTTAAAATCGGGGTTAAAGACCTTTTTAAAGTTAACTCTTTAATATTTCCGCATATACAATATTTTCAACGTCCCCGTATCATATTCAACGAGTTCACTTCGATCGACTACGGCTTCTAACCGCACCTGCACTCCTTTTTTCCCCTCACTGGTCAAAGGAACCCCTACTACTCGAGCTCGAAAAATTCCGTCACTGTTAACTTTAGAGTACTGCTTAAAAGTGGTGCATTCAAAATTATCTGACCCGTCTTCCAGGAGACTACAGGCAGTTTTTTCAGCAGAAAAGGGGGAAGCTCCACTCCCGGAAGCATACTGGTCTTGCTCCGTTTTTTCCAGGGCCAGTATATCGGATAAATTTTCCATAACAGCGGTTCCGGTTAGGCCGCTGCGCTGTTCAATGATTGCCCGAGCCATATCATCAGTTAAAAATGCCGCCGGATCGGCAGTAGTATCGGAATTCATCTGGATTCCCCGCAGAGACTCGTAGGAAGCGGTGTTTATATTAATTGCCTTGCTGTCCATACCTTCCCGGTAAACACTGTAAACATTTATTCTTCCGGAATCAGGATTCATTACCCTCTTTACCCCTAAATCAGAAATGTACATCATATCGCCCCCGGTCAACCACTGGCTGTCCGCCCGATTCATTACCTGGGTTGACTGAGTGGATGTCAGGCTTCTGGCCGCGGGCTCATCTTCCGTATCAAGCGCTTTCTTAGTAGGGGGTGTGACCAGGTTCTGTTTTCCCGCTTCGTCCTGGATATCAACTATTTTGAAATAACCGTAATCACCGTCGGTGTAAGTGGTGCTTTCAGAGGGCAAGTAGACGGTATCTCCCAGGTGAACCCCACTGCCATCACCGAAAAACTCGCCTCCCCAGCCCCAGCATTCAGTAAAATCATCCTTACCCAACGCGGGCACCTCACCCGGCGTCCCGCCGGTATCCGACTCGTCCCAGTTGTCCGCTTTATTATCCCCGTCCAGGTCCTGTTTTTCCATGGAAATCATGGGAGCGACCTCGGCGTCGGGCAACCAACTCTCCCCACTGTCCAGAATACGGCGATCAGAAGCAGTCCCGCGGCGCAAAAAAATATGTTCCTTTTGTTCGTTATGTAGGCCCCCGGTAAGAAACTGCTTTTCATCACTGCTGTTCTCCAGCGTATAGAGTTTCACCAGCCCGTCCTCTACTTTACTGCTGACACTACCAAGTACACTGGTATCAGCATCCTCGGAAAGAATCAAGCCAATCTGTTCATTATTCAAGGTGCCGTCACTGGTCGTCGCCTCCGGGTGCATAACAATATCGTATTCAGAGCCGGAAACAGCCACACCGTATTTATTGAGAGTATCTTCAATTGTGAACCCCTCACCCGATTTTGTAATATCCACGTCACTTCCCGTGTTGTAAATCTCAATAAACTCATTCTGCTCGGGAAAGTCAATCGAAGGCGCACCGTAGAGAAGCAGTTCTACGAATTCATTCTTGGGATCGTTGACAGTAGTCGCAACCGAATAACCAGTCCCTGCATCAAAATCTGAACTATCATCTTCAAAATCGTTACCATTATCATTGGTTTCAATAGGATTCCCAGTGGCGTTAGTTTTTCGATACATACGCACCGAGCCGTGTTCCTCCGGTCCTACATTTGTTTCATACATATCACTAGGTAAATTGGGTGAGGGGCTACTATAATTATCCCCATCCCAACCAAGAACATCTGTATCTCCGTTTTCCTTGGTGGTAATCCTTACCGCATCATGATCGTGTTCCAGAAGATTATCCCACCCGCCGGGATCACAATCTACACCTATACTATAATCATACGACTTATCATTTGCTCCTACCGGACCTCCGTCTTCCGCCACTATTAAATATCCTCCCGGGGGAATCTCCGCATCGCTACCAATATCCGCATCCACATCACACACAGCCCCTCTATCATTTTGTTCAATTAAATCCAATGTAAGCGTATCACTTGAAGGATTAAATATCTCATACCATTCATCTTCGGCAATATTCAATTTAGTTATTAATAAATGGTCAATTTCACTACCCTTTAGTACCATGGTATCTATCAATTCGCTCACGTACATCTTGCCGTCTAAACCGGATCCGGTGTGAAAAAGATAATCGGACTTTGACCCGGTATAGGCGGCCGGGCGCATGCCCCCCGGATCAGGGCTGGCAATTACACTGTCTCCGCGGCGAATACTGGCCGGCTCGGTATCCAGGCGTGCTACGTAATGTTTCCCCTCACTGTGGCCGTCCATCAAAGTGGCATCGGCCGGTTTTGCGATAGAATCGGAGTAAGCGTATTCTTCCCACTGGACATTACCGAACTCCGGTTTGGGAACGTAAACTTTGGTGATCAAATTAGTATCGTTGAAATTGGGAAATGCCCCCCCCGAATTAATCACCTGGACGGAAGAGTCGTTGTCATTCTTGCCGTTGGAATAATATTCAGTAATTGAATCACCGGCCAGATTTCGGGTCACTACCAGGCGGGCGCTGTCAGATTCCAATTGCAAAAAATATTTTTCCGGAGTTATGTCTTCCGTGATATCAGTGCCAAAATTAAACGTATTTACCAAATCGCCGTCCTCATTGTATTGCTCTAATTTAATTCCTGCCGTATCACCGTCGTCAACTTTTACCCACATCCCCTTAGCATTGGAACTGCCCATAGTTTTATTAGTGGACCTGATCCATCCCGGCTCAGTGCTATAATTTAAGGCTGGTTTGATTCCATTCCAGCCGTCCGGAAGGACTTGAAAAGTTCCCGCGGTTGCACCATCAAGTTCATAGCCAAATTTATCCATAACTACCCCTTCGGAATTTTTTAATACAACTGTATCCTCGGTATAGGTGCTACTACTTAAACCGGAACTGGTTAAAATTTTAAATTCACCCGGCCCCAGGGAGCCGGAAGCCGGAGTTCCCACATTCCCTGCGGCGTCCTCAACCACCCAATTATTTATGTTCACGGAAATATCTTCGCTGGCGTTATAAATTTCCACCTGTTCCAGGTCATGGTCAACCTCATTAATTCGCACTGGATTCTTGGGATAGTAAAACATAACTTCCGTTCCCACTACTCCCACGTCAGCCAGCCTATCTACCGCATCAGCACGCACTTGAGCCATCCAGGCCTCCAACCCCGCCCGGGCGAGTGAGTAGCCACTGCCCATCTTAGCTATGGCCTCCGTGATTTGCGTTTGAATAATCGCATTCATAGCAAAAGCCGAAGTTAGAGCAGCTAAAATTGCCAGTAACCAGAGCACAATTATTAATGCATTACCATTCTCAGATTTAAAATTCGTCATCTTTATCAACTCCATACGTGTTATTATTTCCCCAGGGAAACCGTGGTTATATACCAGACAGGATCAATCGCCGCTTCGTCGTCATAACCCCGCAGAGCCACTTCCACAGCCTTCGGCGGCTCACTGGAATCCCAGCTATTTACCCAGCTCCCGGCATCCGTTAAATACCGCAGAGAAAGATAGTCAATATTTAGTCCAACGGGATCTCCCAGGTCCGAAATATTATCCTCAACTATGGGAATCATTGTCCCGTCCGTTTCCACATCATCTTTTATGTGCCGGTCGCGCTTTTTAATTAACCGATACTGTTCGTTAATGTATAAGGATTCCGTTGCTTCATTAGAGACAAAATAATGGACTGCAGCCCGCTCCGAAGCATTATCACCTTTTAACTCATAATTAGAGTACAAGATATTAAAATGTAGACGATCAACGGAACCTATTCCTTCCCCGGAACTGGCAGGACAAGTAACAAAAGAAAGATCACAATGAGGCGTTCCGGTTTGATATTCAAATTTCCCGTCGCCGTCAACTCCCAAAAAACGATAACTGGCGCTTCCGGGCAACATATCGTGCTGGAAGGTAGTCTTGCGTAAATCAGAAATCATTTCCGAAGCAGCCATGTTAAGACTGGTCATAATCGCCGAGGACGCTTGATTGGTCTGCAAAGCTCGGGCCGTCTGATGAATCAACTGCATAAGAGCAACCGATAGAATCCCGGTGATTGCGACGGCAACCAGCAACTCTATTAAAGTAAATCCGCTTGTCCCGGATATAAACCGCTTAAAAATCGAGTCTCTCCCTCGATTTTTTTTCATTTCTAACTCTCCTTTTTATTCAATTGATTCTTTTCTTGATTGCCAGCTCAAGTCCGATAATAACGTGAGAAAATTTTTCAAAGAAACGCTAATTAGAATATTTAGAAATATAAGTAATAAAATCAGGCTGCGAAATACTACACGAATTAGTGCAGGTAATAGTTCGCTCATTTTTGTAAACCACTGAAGAAAAAAATACTTTTACTCCAATTTTTTTTGCCTCAAACGTATCCGAGCCCGGCACAGTAGTTACATTAACCTCACAACCATATTCCCCTCCGTCCGATTCCCAGTATCCCGTGGGCAAAGAACATGAACTCCTGTCTATCCCCGACAGTGCATCATAAGATGTATTACTGCGAACACGTTCTATCTTCCAACGGGCAAGCATAATTGCCCTGGTTTTTCGATCCGCTTCAATACTCGCCGTCCACGATTGCACATAAGCATCAACCATCGGAACAATCGCAACTCCAAGAATTACAATTGCCACTAACAATTCAACTAACGTAAATCCACGTATATTACTATTACTTACATTTTTCAATTTTTAACACCCCTGAGCTTACCAATAAAAATATTTGAATTCTCGTATATTTCCTCAGTGACAGCAACTTATGCCACTGACGTCTTCCCCGGATTTTCTCAAACAGCCCCAGTATAATAAAATCCCGGTAGTATTATCCAGACGGATAGTGTTAAATTTACACTTCTCGCTTTCCGCCGGCGCCGGGGCCGTCGAAGTCTGAATATGAGGGCTATTGTCAGTCCAGTCATCACCAGCCAATGTTCCTGTTCCCTGTGGTTTAAAACCGGCGTAATGGATTCCGCTTTGCGAGCCGTTTACCTGATATATAATAACCGGCGACGGTGGTTTCATCTTGGTCATTTCTGAAAATTTAACATAATTTTTTCCGGGACAGGTACCATCCTCACTTTTTGGCGGACTGGCGCATATTTCCCAACTAACTATATCATCCGAAGTAGTAACACCGGAGCCAAGGTCAAATTTTCCCCGGATATTTCTTTGACGAGAAATTGCCTTGAACCTGGCCCCCTTCAAGGCCATAAGCAAAGACCGTGAAAAACGATTAAGTTTGTACTCGCGAAGAAACTCTCCAAAAGTAGGTACGGCCACGCTAGCAAGTATGCCCAATATTGCCACCACGACCAACATTTCAATTAAAGTAAACGCTGACCTTTCTTGAAAACATTGCATTTTTATCTCCCTCTATTAATAATTTCCCGCTTTAGCCACTTCTTCTACTCCATTAATAAAGCAATATCTATGCCACCCACTCGAATTGACCTCAGCCCCCGTTTCCCACTTCGCTTAACTTTCCTAACCCGGATAATTCGTGACAGCGTAACTGTCGTGAATTATCCGTCCGAAGGACAGCCTTCAATCGAGGCATCATATTTAGCGTTTATTGCTGGCAAAGGACTCTCAACGCAACTTTAGCGGTAAAGCTACACATTAAAACTACTCGATTGTAAGCTGGGTTAACCCAGCACTCAAGTAGAACAAATATATTTCCTTAAAACAGTCTGTAATTTTTCGGGCCAATATTACAACTTGATTTATTTGCTCATACAGCCTTGAGTGCTGTATCGTAGATACACATTATGCACGAAATTTTAGAATTTCGTGCATAATGTGGGCTAAGTTAATGTATTTTAACACCCGTAAAAATTATTTAACAACCCGGGTCGGAGTTAAACTTTAAACTTTATATACTCCCGTTTCTCAAAAAATTCCTTCCACTTTCTACTTTCCACCATTTTCTTAGACTTCGCCACAGTTTTGCTTTTTGACCGCTTTTATTAAATTGGTATAATTATGTAAGCAAATTTATCTTCAACTTAACGGATGATCAATATGGGCATAGTAGTCAAAAACAATTCACTTGAACGGGGATTTACGTTAATTGAACTGCTGGTCGTGGTGGCAATTATTGGTATCCTGGCCGCCGCGGCTATCCCCCAGGTCATGGGAGCAATCTGTAAAGCCCGGGTAGGTCGGGTGCAAAGCGACCTGCGGACAGTAAGGACGGCCGTTAAACAGGCCTTAGTCAACAATGAAAACGTCTCATTCTCAGATATCGCCTCCCACGGGATCAACGACGATAAGCCGGAACTTGAACCTTACCTTCCAGAGCGACTGTGGAGCGCGGACGGTGAAATGGCCGTCCGTGAATTCTCAACCGCTCCCAACAGGATCGTCATCACCCTCCCCGACGGCTGCAACTGGACCGATGGCGCCGGCAACACCTGCACCGGCGGCGGTGGTTGCCGGGTAAGCTTCAACCTCGAAGCCGGCCGCTTCGAGTGCTATAACTGCTAACTAATAGGGGTCGGAGTTAAACTTTAAACTTGCCGGACACCCCAAGCCCCCAGGACTTCTTTTATTTTCTCGCTTTTTTCCATCTTCCTGAACTTCTTTATCCCTTTACTGACAGCCATAGCTGTCACCTCAAACATTTTGCCGATTTTAGTAACCGAAAGATGCGAACGCACTTTCAACAGATAAAAGCAAAGATAACGGACAGAACTATATTTACGATCACGCTTAGTCGCCTTTAGTTCCTCAAAAGAATTAAAATTCCACCTTCCCAATATGTCAGCAAGAATCTCTTCCGATTTGATAGGTCCCCCTCGGTTTGAACCCAATCTTGTTGGTTCACCCTTTTTTTCAAGCATTTGCTCGAAAAAACTCTCGGAACCAATAGCTTTAAGTCTTCGGGCCCATATCCGGTTTTCTTCAATAAAACCCCCAACTTCCAACCGCTCGCGTAAAAATTCATGAAAATTATCCGGAGTTATCTCCAGGCGATCAAATAAACCCTCCCAATCTATAATCGAATTTTTAAACTTATTTCTGGAAAGAGAAGTCCAAGGATGGGCCAATTCTCCTGATTCCACCAGCCCCGCCCGGTGGGGATTAGTTAAAATATACGCTATTAAATTGGCAAAGTATTTGCCGTCTTCCACCAATTCAGAAAAAAATCGCCTTTCAACAAAATGTCCTTGACAACCATGACGACTATTGAAAATACGGGCGTATTCCGATTCTACTGTCTTCATAGCTGCCGATAGCCTTCCAGAATGCGACTCAACGGCAAGATGAAAATGAGTGGACATTAAGGCAAAAGCATAAATAGAAAGCTCGTATTCCGGAGCGTATTGAGCCAACAACGAGCAAAAGATATTCCGATCCTTTTTATCAATAAAAAAATTTGAATCCTTCGCCCCGCTGTTGCTTACATGATGAATAGCCCCGGGAAAATCTATCCTGAGAGGTCGTGGCATTATTCTCCCCTGAACTCAGTCTATATACCCCTGATGCTATATATCAAATACTAACATTACACTAACGAAGCAATTATTTCTATAAAAACATCAAAGGTAAAATTTGTCCTGGACCGTAATTAAGTTTAAAGTTTAACTCCGACCCCGGGTTAGATGTAGCCGAGTTTGCGGAGGTGATTTTCTATTTCGTCGTCCTCGTCGTGCTCGCCAACTCCTTCAGCTTGTTTGAGAAATCCTTCCTTTGCCAGGTAAACCAGCACTTTGTCAGCGCTCTCCTCAACCGTCTCTTCCTCTGTATATAGGGCTAAATCAGGAGTAACCGGCTGTTCGTAGGGAGCGTCGATTCCGGTGAAACCTTCTATTTCGCCCGCCTGGGCCTTGGCATACATTCCTTTCGGGTCCCGTTCAATACAGACATCAACGGGCGCTTCCACGTGGACAATCCGGACGTCGTCAATTGTATTTCTCACGTGATCGCGCTGAGCCCGGTAAGGGGTGATAAAACTACAGAGGGTGATCACATCGTTGCGTTGGAGCATCTTGGCCACGAAAGCAACCCGGGCAATGTTCTTGTCGCGATCCCTCCGGGAAAATCCAAGGTCAGCGGTCAAAGACTGACGGACAACATCGCCGTCCAGCCGTTCAATTCTTTCGTTCTTTTCAAGCATCCGTTTCTCAACCAGTTTAGCCACGGTTGTCTTGCCGGAAGAAGGCAACCCCGTGAACCACAAACAGACTCCGTCGCTCTCTTTTTGCCGCATGTTAGTCAACCTTAAAACCTCCTGTGAAAATCAATAAAACAACGCAAAAAATTAAATTCAAGTTCTGGGAATAACGCAAAGGCGCAAAGACGCAAAGAAATTCAAGAACTATAATGGACATCAAGATTATATCAACAGATTGTGGTTGCCGGACATCGATCCGGACGTTTAGAAATTCAAGACCTCTGGATTCCGGGGTCAAGCCCCGGAATGACTCTGATGATGTATGGATTCCAAAGTTAAAGCCCGGAATAACGTTTTATTGTTATTAAAAAGAGTTAACTCAAAAACAAAAAACTGTAAACCGATGAGCTCGCGGATGAACGCTGATTAAAGCGGATTAAAATGAATTAAATCTGCGTTAATCTGCGAACTAATCGAACTAATTGCGAACTAATGGTAACGCAAAGGCGCAAAGACGCAAAGGAATTCAAAACCTACTGGGTTTTTAGCTGGCGTTTGAAATAGGGTATAGATTTTTTCAGACCGGAGGCCAAGGGTACTTCCGGCTGCCAGTCCAGCACTTTTTTTGCCCGGGAAATGTCCGGCTGACGGACCTGGGGGTCATCCTCGGGCAGTGTTTTATTGACTATTCCCGAATCAGAGCCGGTGACCTCGAGCACGGTTTGGGCAAACTCCGCGATAGTAAGTTCGTCCGGGTTACCAATATTAACCGGCTCCACACACTCACTTTTCAACAAATTGACAATTCCCTCGATCAAATCGGT
Source organism: uncultured bacterium (assembly GCA_964631325.1). Lineage (GTDB taxonomy): Bacteria > T1Sed10-126 > T1Sed10-126 > T1Sed10-126 > T1Sed10-126 > CAZVWJ01. The sequence continues at coordinate 54,161 of CAZVWJ010000007.1, forward strand.
AATATAGCAGAAAGAACGGGTCTGACTGCCGTCACCGTAAACCGTCAGCGGCTCCCCCTGGAGAGCCTGGCAGACAAAATTGGGCACAACTCGGCCGTCATCAATCCGCATCCCCGGACCGTAAGTATTAAAAATCCGGGCAATCCGGGTATCCAGGCCATGATCACGGTGATAAGCCATGGCAAGAGCCTCGGCGAATCGTTTTGATTCGTCGTAGACACCGCGGACCCCGATCGGATTAACGTGGCCCCAGTATTCCTCGGGCTGGGGATGAACATCCGGATCCCCGTAAACCTCACTGGTCGAAGCCAGCAAAAACTTGGCTTCAAATCGCTTGGCCACCCCAAGAGTTCGATGGGTCCCGAGAGCCCCAACTTTCAGGGTCTTAATTGGATATTCCAGATAGTCCACCGGACTGGCCAGGCTGGCGAAGTGAATGACCACATCCGCGTCAAAATCACTGATCGGACCACTAAAAGAATCCAGGTCTATGTATTCGGTTACGTCCTGCTCAACCAGGTGAAAATTAGATTTCTCAAGCAAAACCTCAACATTTTTACGCCGTCCCGTAATTAAATTGTCAAAACAGACGACACGGTCTTCCCGCTCGACAAAATACTCGCAGAGATGTTGACCGAGAAAACCGGCGCCGCCGGTGATTAGAACGTCCATTAGCTAAAACCTCAAACGATGAAATCATGTTGCGTGTTCCGGGTTAAAATCAAGTTCAAATAAAATTCAAAGACTTCTGGATTCCGGGATCGGAGTCCCGGAATGACGATCAAACCATGTTCTGGGTTAAATTTAACTTCAAGTTCAAATCAAAAGCAAATTCAGATCAAAATCGAGCTTAAAACCAAAAAGTAGAGCGTTTAAAAGAAGTATATTTTAGTGGTAAACGCCGGGAAAAACAACAAACTTACTTACTTTTCTTTTGCGAGAAGAAAAGTAAGCAAAAGAAATCTGTCGGAATAAAAATCTCTTACATATTTTTTGACAAGAAACGCAAATGAACAAAAGAAATCTGCAGGACAAACTTTAAATATCTCTTCCCCCTCACCTTATTCGCTTTAAAGTTTCACTCGCAGAGATAAAACATTCGGCACATATTTTTTTGCATAATTCACGAATTGGTTATTCAGATTCGGGTAAATTATGGCGCCAGAAGTTTAACAGGTCGGCCAGGGTTTGTTCCATTTCAATTTGTGGCTGCCAGCCTGTGACTGAGCACAGCCGGCTATTATCGCCGACCAGGTATTCGAGATCATTTTCACGAAACCGGGCCGAATCACGTTTCACTTCCACATCCTTCTCACAAAGTGAAAGCAAATGCTCCAACTGACGGCTTAATTTAAATCCCCGGCCCCGGCAGAGGTTGTAAACCTCCCCCTCTTTCCCTTCCCGGAGCAGGAGGTAATAGGCCCGGACCGCATCCCGAACGTCAGTGTAATCGCGAACCACGTCAAGGTTCCCTGTTCTTAAAACGGGTTCGCGGCGGCCGGCTTCAATTTCAGCAAGCTGACGGGCAAAGGAGGAAAACACGTATTCGGCCGGCCGGCGCGGGCCGGTCTGGTTAAACGGCCGCACCCGGATTACCGGGAGATCCTGTCCCCGGTAATACTGATAGCCCATCAGATCCTGGGTTACCTTAGTCACCGCGTAAGGACTCTGAGGAGCAAAATTTTCTTCCTCCGTTAGCTTATCACGCCCCTCTTTCTGACCGTATTCCGTGCAGGAACCAACTACGAGAATCCGGGGGACTTCGTTCAAACCACGCAAGCTTTCCAACAGATTCAACTGGCCCAAAACATTCGTTTTGTAAACCAGCTCAGATTCCGTATGAGAGGTTCGAATATTACTGAACGCAGCAAGATGAAAAACCAGGTCGGGTTGAACGTCAGTAATAATCTCGGCCAGACGTCCTTTTTGGAGCAAATCTCCCCGGTATAAATCCAGCTTACTCTTAATCTGTTTTAAATTTTTGGTTCCACCGGCCGGTCGAACAAGACCGGCCACTGTGAGACCTTCTTCAATAACATATTCCGCCAGATGGCTGCCGGCGAATCCATTGATCCCGGTAATGAAAACGAATTGGCTCATAAGCCGGAATCAGCTTTCCGGTTCAGAATCGGCCAGCAGATAATGGTGGGGTAAAATATCCTCCAGCCGGTCAACCCCACGGCCCACACCGTAATAATCAAAGCCGCTGGAAATAAGCTCCTCCATGGGCAGACAGTTGCGGCCGTCAAAGATAATCGGATAATTTAACGTTTTTTTAACCTGCGAGTAATCCAGCTCCAGGAACTCGTCCCACTCGGTAAGCAGGACAAGGGCGTCAACTCCATTGACAGCTTCCATGGCAGAGTCTTGCCAATTTACTCCGGAAAATTTAGGACGGGCATTCGGCATGGCGACGGGATCGTAGGCGCTGACTTCAACTCCCTCCCCCTGCAGGGAATGGATAATATCCACCGAGGGGGCCTCGCGCATATCATCGGTTTCCGGTTTAAAAGAAACGCCAAGTACACCAACATGAGCTTCTGTAGCTTCGAGCGGGAGGTTACTGATAATTTTCCGCGCAAAACGGGAGCGCTGCTGCTGGTTGACAGCCATTACGGCGCTAAGAATCTGAGAGTGATAGCCACCTTGGCCGGCGATCTGAACGAGAGCCTCGGTATCCTTCGGGAAACAGCTCCCTCCGTAGCCAATTCCGGCTCCGAGAAAATCAGATTTGATTCGATGGTCAAGACCCATTCCCCGGGCCACTTCTTCAACGTCGGCTCCAACCAGTTCACAGACATTAGAAATTTCATTGATGAAAGAAATTTTAGTGGCAAGAAAAGCGTTAGAAGCATATTTAATCATCTCAGCGGTCCGCAGCCCGGTCTTGACAATCGGACAGTCAAGGGGAGTATATAAATCAGCCACCGTCTCCCGGGCCTGCCCGGATTCAGAACCAACAACCACCCGATCCGGCTCCATAAAATCCCTTACAGCACAACCTTCGCGCAAAAATTCAGGGTTGGAAACAATACTTATCTCCGGGTTCACCCCGGCCCGTTCATCCAGTTTTCCTTGAATTTTCCGCCTGATTAACTCCCCGGTCCCGACGGGAACCGTGCTCTTGGTAACAACGGCAGTATCGGACTCAACTGTCTGGCCGATCATCTCTGCTGCACTCATCACGTACTGAACATCACAGGAACCATCTCCCCGTTTGGGAGTTCCCACGGCAATAATTATTATATCCTTGTTTTTTAGCTCGTTTTCCCAGTTCGTCGAAAAATCCAACTGACCTTTTTCCTGGAGAGGAACCAGCAAATCGTCCAGCCCCGGCTCATAGATTGGAATTTCACCGTCTTTCAAGTTCTCAACGCGTTCCTCGTCAATATCAACACAGGTTACTTCATTATCCAGTTCGGCAAGACAGGTCCCGGCCACTAAACCAACATAGCCGCTTCCCATTACTGCTAACTTCTTACTCATCAACTACACTCCTTTGTAAAAATAATGAATAACTTCAAAATTTCATACATCTTCACATCTTTACAATTGTGAAGATGTTAAAATGGGTTATTCTAATACTTTAAGGCGAGAATTAATCCTGTTTTTTATTTATCCGGTCAATAAATACCTGACTCCACTTGCTTATCTGGGGGTCATGCTTGAGTTTGGCAGCCTGTTCAAAATACGGGCGGGCCTGCTCGAACTTACCGCTGTCAAAAAATATTTTCCCGAGCATAAAATTAACATTGGCGGAGCGGGGATATTTCTCGACCAACTTAAGGAGCCGGGACTTTGCTTCTTTATAATCCCCCTGGTGAAAAAACTTCCGTGCCCTTTCAAAGGCAGGTGGAGGAGAGGCCATCGGAAAGTTACCAACCGAGCTATACCTGATTGTTTCCCCGGAACCTTCCGGGCCCTGATCAGGAGCTGAAACAGAAGATTTTTTAGTCTCTTGATCTGACTGTCTTTTTTGTTTTATTTTACTTTCAGCCCTGGTTCCAGAGGACTTTTTTTCTTCTTGTTCCCCCTGTTCAACAGTTAGTTTATCATCCGCGGCCTGCTTTTCTTCTGCCGGTTCGTCAGCAGCTTTTTTTGCAGTTTTTTCGCTTTTTGTATCAGACTGTTCTGTTTTTGTACTACCAGTCTTAGCCTCCGGCTCTGCCTGCTCCACTGATTTCGATTTTGAAGCAACCTTTTCTGCAGTGTCAGATTCAGGAACAGGCCGGTGAGCACTTCCCGGTTCTTTTTCAGAAACGGGCTGTGGTCCTGTTTCAGACGCCATCATTTTTTCGGGTTCTGGTTGAACTACCGGCTCGGTATCGGCCTCAGACCCCGGTTCGGGAAGGGTTTCCCCCGACAGGGCAGGGGCTGGTGCCGGGGCCGAAGAAGGGGCCGAAGTATCCGTCGCATCGGAGGGGGAAGAGTCCACTGGCGTTGTATCTGAAGCCGGGGAAGGACTTTTCATTGCCACTTTCTGTTTCTCCGGGGCTGCCGACGAGCCCAGGCCTACCATTTTCAGTACCGGCTGAGCCAACGGGGCCAGCTTGTCCCAGTGATAATATCCGCCGCCGGCAAGAGCCAGCACCAGTAAAACTATCATTATCAAACTACGCTTGTTCATTCTTGAACACCCATTATTTCCCAGTTTTCTTGGATTGAACGCATTGCTTCTCTTATTTTATCCTGTTCTGAAGTTTCTGCCAGTGCTTTGTTTAAAAGTTTTAAAGCTTCCTGAAAATTGGACTCGTAGATTTCGATCTGAGCCAATTCTAACCGGGCTTCCACGTTGGTCGGATCACACTCTATCGCCCATTCTAAAAAGCGACAGGCCGATTTGTAACCATCACAATGGTAGGCCGCCGCCCCGAGCAAATGATAATAGCGGCTATTTTCAAGCTCAGCTTCCACCACAGTTAAACCCTCGGAGGCAGCCTTCTCCCATTCCTCCCGGGCAAGATGTATCTGGCCTTTTATGTAGTGATACTCAGGGTTGTTAGGATTCCTTTTAAGGGCCCGGCGGACATGGTCTATGGCCCAAAAGTAATTTTCTTCGGCCAGATATACCCGGGCCAGACCGGCGTTACCCTTCTCCACCCAGCCTGGCTCCCGTGTCATATTTAAAATTTTCTGAAAACGGGTACGAGCTTGCTCATAGTTCTCCCGCTCAAGCTGGTCACACCCCTTATCATACAACCATTCAATCGCCTTTACGGTCTCCATAGCAATCAACTACCAAAAAAACTGGTAACTACTCACCTATCCTCTCTCCCCTTGTGGGAGAGAGGCAGAGAAAGGGGGACTATCAGTTTCTTGGGCGAAATTGTTGCGTCAAAAAGCCCTTTAAAACCTTTTTCACCCCCATTTGTATTTTCCCCCATCAAGGGGGAAAAGATTAGGTGAGTAGTTACAAAACCTGAAAGGGGTTATATTTATTTACACACTAATTATCCTACGACAGAAAGCTGATGTAAACCTTTTCAGAGAGGGACCACAATTTCAAAGCAACTCTTCCCCCTTGACGGAGGTAAAAAAGCGGGTTTCTCCCTCACCTTAGTCCTCTCCCACCAGGGGAGAGGAAATTTATTTTGAGGTTCTGAGAAGGTCTAACTAAAATAGCTCTATAACCAATTCAATCAACGTTTTTCAAGGGGGGTGGGGCAATTCTCAAATCTTCCCTGGCCGGTTTATTTTTAATTTTTTGAGGTTCTACGGATATTTTATTTTTGGTGCGAAACTCCGGCTGGACAGCCTTTGTATCCGGGGAAAGGGACCTGGTATCAGTAGCTGCAGTCTCAGAAACGGAGGGAGAATTTTTGTCTACTTTTCCCGGCCGGAGAGCTTCTCTCACTCTTATTTCATCCTTTTCACGCCAGTAAAAATGTTTAGGCTCTGAGTCAGATTTTGCAGATGTATCTGCTTTCACCACTTTATTCTTATCCATTTTATCAACTTTTGTATCTGATTTTTGTGTTTTTTTAACCTGTCCCGGGGACTTAGCAACAGTCTCGGACCGGTCCTCCTTTCCAGGTAGAGATGCCTCAGCCGAACCGGCAGAATCCGAAACAGTTTCAGCCTGTTTTTTAGCACTGGTTTCAGCAGGAGAAGCCGTCGATGTATCGACATTTTTTTTATCAGCTTTGTCCGTCTTCACGGTTTGATCGGCTTCACTCTTTTTCTTAGCCGGCACTTTTTTTTCAGGTGATGCCTCTTTTTTTGGAGAGACTTTTTTTGGGCCGGGTTCTTCTTTTTTTAGGGGACCTTCAGTTTCCTTTTTTTTCACCGGGGCCGGCTTCCCCTTTTTATCCGGCGGAGTGGTATCACCGTTCAAACTGAAGTCAACCGGTTCAAACTTTGAGGGACGACGTCGTCGCTTTTCCATATATTTTCTTTGCAGTTCAAACAACCGCGCCTTTAAATTAAGAGCCCGAGCGGCCTGATCCACGTTCAACCGTTCTTTATTTTGCCGGAACCAGATTAACCGGCGCCGGTTACGCTGTGGCTCAGAAAGGTTATTCCACCATTCACCAAGAAAAGCGGGTGTTTCCCGGTCCACGGGAATATATCCCCAGCGATACCGGGCCCCCAATTCTGCCGGAGTAAATTTACGCTGTTGCTCAACAAATCGGATCAATTCAAGCCGTTTCTCCCCGGAAAGCGAACTAAAAAATTTAGACCTAATTTCATTCTCCCGCCGTACGTTTTCCGGGTTGGGCCGAGCCATGACTGAAACAGGAAACACACTAAAGAAAATACACAGACTCAACCCCACACCAAGGAAAATATATGAAACCATCCTGATTGGTTTTCGATTTCCGGAACCTGGCAAAAAGAGGTTTTTGAGCTTCATTTTACTCCCCTGTTTCATTGGCTATTGGGATGCGTCTACTCTAAAAAGATCTTTAAACTGGCTTTTAAATTCCAGAGGGCCTTTAAAATTCGTTTTCACTCCCATCTAACTCTTCACCCATCAGGGGGGAAGAGTTTTTAGAGAGGACTCAATTGTTATTATTCGTTTCTCCTCGTGAATAATGTAAATTATCGAGAATTTTTTCAATCCTTGAAAAAGGCGGGGAAAAATAGTCGAATTCATATTCAACTTCCCCCGGCCACTCTCCGGCGGGAAACGCCCAATCGGAGATAGTAGTCTGCACTGTCTGTAATTTAGCTTCCACTTCCTCGTCGGGAAATTTTTGAAAACCATAAAAAACGGCTCCATAAGGCCGGCAAATTAAAGACTCAGCAAATTTATCCTGGAGAAGCCGAGCAATACTATGAAGCCAGTTTACGGTCTTTTTCCGACCACAGGCGTTACCTACCTTTTCCTGGCCGGGAACCCAGAGTTCCCAGAACAACACAACTTCCGGGTCCTGCCGGAGCTGAGCCTGAGTTTGCTTTAACCAGGCAGAATAGTTCAGACAGGGAGTTAAAGAATCTTGCCGGGCCTGCAGTTTATCCTGGTAAGCACGATAATTAAAAAAAAGCCATTTATCGATTAACCCGGCTGTTTCCTCCAGCACTGTCAATTGCCGCCCCTCAAGCTCCGCCTGATTTTCAAAACAAAGCACAATAAACCCTACTAATTTTCCGCCACCGGTGGTTACCGACAAAATAACCAGGGATTCGGTATCCAGGGGCGCTTCAAAACCACTGAATTTATTAACGTCCGGAAAAGTAAGCAATGCCCCATCCGAACCACTAATCCCGCTTATCAGTGAATTATCAACATCCACTGCCTCAGAGGGTTTCTGGCCGCCATAATAAGAAACAAGTTCAAAATACGAGTTATTCCGCCAGTAAAGTCCGGTACTAAGCGGTTTAAAAAACTCGTGCAGGGGCTGAATAATTTTTTTGCCCTGAGCGGCCGGATTGTCCTTTGTTTCAATCTGCGTTACTTCATCAACCCAACCGGAAAGTTGATCCCGGGCCCGCCTGGCGTCCTGGAGCGAAGTTGCTATTTCCAGCAGTTGTTCTAAGTAATCAAGCAACAGGCGAAAAATTTTTTTATCTTCCCGGGTGAAATATTCGGGCTCTTCATCAGCCAGAAAAATGAGCCCATATAGCCCTTCACCGGACTTAATGCCACCACCGAGGAAAGAACTCACTCCCGCCTGGCCAAATTTATCCAGCCGAGTTCCCCCCAGGGATTCCTTATTAACATTATCCAGCCGTAAAATTTCTTCCGTATTACAGATCCACTGACGACAGCTCTCATAAACTTTACGGCGGGCCGGAGGGGAAATCGCAGCCAGGGATTCATTGTGGCCGTAAAAATCAATTTCATCGGCTGGTAAATAAGAACTGACTATTTCCAGAACTTTATTAATAGTACCGTCAAAATCGGCGGCTGCGAGGGGATTGACGGAATACAATTTTTCCAGCAACTTAAGTTTTTCCTTGCTTTGAAAGACCTGTTGAACAGAATAATCAAGTCCAAAGAGTTTTTCTATCCGGGAACAAAAAGTATCCACGGCTTCGTCGGCAGGCGTATCCGGTTTTTGCCATTCAAGGGCCAGCACGCCAATTAAACGCTCCCCTCGCGTCACAGGGTGAAATTCAACCCGGGAGAGATCAACCGGGTTACTGTGATATTGCAGGTTACGCCAATCCAGGCTCTGGCCCTGGAGAACAAAGCTTTCCTCATGTCTCAGAACCCAGCCCACGCTCTGACCAATGTCAGGTGTAAAAGTTGTATTCTCATTAATTTTTCCATAATTATTTATTTTATATCCCAGCGAAGCTTGCTGGTTACGAACGTGAAAATAGAGGAGGTTAGCCAGTGAAAGTTCTTCAAAAGCCTGTTCAAAATTAAGGCGAATTAGCTCCCTGACTATTTTATCCGGTTCCTCTAACTGATCCTCCGTCCCCCGGATACGGGCAAAATCGGAATTACCATTATTCCTTGTTTCCGGTTCAGTTTCCTCCGCCAGAGAATCTCCTCTTAATTTATCAATAGCCTCAGATTCAATAAAATTAGCGGCGAGGAAAGCCGGCAAATAAGGCAAACTTATAAACAGGGCCCAGAGCAACAAATCAAGTGAATTTAATTTATGCTGAAAAAAAGTATAATCGGCCGAAATAGCAAATATGGAAGGAATCACAACTAATTTTGAGGGAAGGATTAATCCACCGATAAGAACAACCACTCCAAAGAAAAAACGTCTTAAATACAGATAACCTCCGCCGGAAAAAACAGAAGCCGACCAGAATAAAAGTAAAATTAGGAAGGTAACAAAAGCCAGTTGATAGAAATATTTTTTATCCATTCAAATTCACCAGGTAAAATTTAGTCCGGATTTACTCCTTTAAAACAGTATCCGCCAGTCCGGCAAGAATGCCAAAGTCGCTAACAATTGTCCGGGATAATTGGAGGTATTCTAAAGTCTTAAGAATAATCTGCAAGCCGGGGAGAAGGACATCAGCCCGGCCCGGTGTAATAAGCGAAATTTCAGCTAATTTTTTCACCGGGATATTCAATAATTCTTCTTCCAGGTCTTCAAGCACAGTTCGAGTCAGGGGCTGGCCATGAACCATTTCAGGCCGATATTCGGTCAGCCCCTGATGATAGGCGGAAAGAGTAGTTCCCGTACCGCCGACCAAAACAAGTGGGCCGGGCTCATAATTTTCAGGGGCAAAAATTCGATCTAGCTCTTTTTTAATACACTGAACAGCCGGACTGTTCCAATTTTTTTCCTGTAAACATTTTTCCTTAAGAGAAACCACACCAACCGGCAAACTTTCTACGGTTTCCGATTTACTCACGGAAGAAAAGGTTATCCATTCCGTGCTTCCACCACCAATATCCATAATTTTACCCCGGACTACTTCAGGCAGGGAAGCCTTAACGCCACGACAGGTAAGGGCTCCTTCCTTTTCTCCGGAAATCAACTCGGGGGGAACTCCGGTTATCTCCTGAACTCTGGCAAAAAAACGTGCACTATTATCAGCTCGCCGGCAGGCACTGGTTGCTACCCCGGCCTGCCATTGACCGCCCCTTTCAGCAACTACTGCAGCAAATTCCTCGAGAACGGAAGTAACCCGTTTCATAGCAGGCTCAGATAAATAGCCGGTAGAAGAAATTCCTTCACCCAGCCGGGTCACCCGGGCCCCACGAGCAACAACCCGCCGGGGCTGAAAACCGGAATTATCTTCCACCAGTAAAAACCGGGTGGAATTAGTTCCCAGGTCAAAAAACGCAGACGGGGCGTTCATCGTTGAATCCAAGAAACATAATTTCGATAATTTTAAAAATTCCCGATTAAATCCGGAGCTTTACGCCGGCTGACGGGCGGTATTTTATACTGTTCCGATTTTACATCAGGACCATAATCAGAAATTCTTTCTACTTTTTTCTGTAATAACCGGGGGATAATTTCCCGCGGAAGTAGAAGCGGTGAGGTTGTATTCAACACCCCGACTACAGCCGGTGGATCCGCGCTCCAATCTTTGAGTTCAATTGCTGAAACTGCTTCCAGTCTGACCTGACGGTCAGAAAAAACTTGACGGATGAAGTAATAGGAACTACCGCAAAAAATTAATAAAAGAATCCCGCCAAGAGCAAGCCGCCAATTTTCTAATATCCACTCCCGGACGGCTTCCCAATCCATTATTAACCAACCGCTTCCTCACGCCAACTTTCGGCTTCCGGTAAGTCCAGGGCCACCACAGTAGAAACTCCCGATTCCTCCATTGTAATCCCATAAAGTTGGGAGGCAGCCTGCATAGTGATTTTATTATGCGTAATCATCACGAACTGTGTTTCACTGCAGTAACGGTGAATCAAGTTGATAAGCTGACTCACGTTTTCATCATCAAAGGGAGCATCAACCTCATCGAGAAAACAAAAGGGAGTAGGATGATACTCGAAGAGGGCAAACTGGAAGGCAATAGCAACCAGGGTTTTCTCTCCGCCTGAAAGAGCGGACATCGTCTTAAGATTTTCTCCCGGGGGCTCAACCTCTATTTTAACCCCAGAGTTCAAAACGGGATCCTCTGTTAGCTCAAGCTTACCATGGCCGCCGCCAAAAAGCTCTGTAACAAAGTCGGCGAAATACTCCTGTATTTCACGAAAAGCTTCTAAAAATTGTTCCCTCGCCTTGTGATTCAGCCGATCAATGATATCTTCCAGCCGTTCACAGGACTGTTCCAGGTCCTGTTTTTGCCGGCGGGTGGAACTAACCTTTTCTCGCACTTCAACGACTTCCTTTTCAGCCAGCATATTGACCGGCTGCAATTCCCGCAACTGTTGCTTCAATTGACTTATTTTATTCTTTATTTCCGCAGCGTTGTATTCGTCCAGCCCACCTCGCTCAAACTCCGGATGTTCTATTTCAGCCCGAGAAAAGTCAAAATCTTCCCGAAGAATTTTTTTCTGTTCTTCACGTCGTTTTTTCAGGTTAATTTTTTGATGTTTAAGATTGTCCAACCTGGTTTCCTTCTTTCCCACCAGGTTTTCTTTTTCCTGGAGCCGGGAATTAATCTCTTCAAGCTGATCCTGCCGGGAATTTCGCAACCGGTTATAACTTGATTTGATTTCTCGCCAGACTTCTGTTTCATTTTTCAGACGCAACTCCCGTAATTTAGCCCGGGTACACTTTTTCTCATTATTCAACCATTTTTTACTGCGACGATAATTCTGAGATTGAATCCGACTAATTTCATCAGATAACTCTTTTCGACGCTGAGTAAGTTGATCAATTCGCTCGCGACATCGTTGAACATTGGAGTGAGCGGTGTGACTTTTCTTTTCTACCTTTCGCCAACTCTGCTGGGAATCTTCCAACAAACGCTCATATTTCTGTAATTTATTCCTGTATTCCGCCTGTTGCGCCTGGCGGTGCTTGTCGCGTTCTTTGATGGTGGAAGATATTTCAGCCGCCGCACAACGGGCATTGGAATTACGCAATTTTTTCATTTCAATTTCTGCTAATTGCAGCAGCAAACTGCGATAATTATTCCGCTGGCTGTTAATCCGGTGGAGGCTTCCACTTAATTTTTCATAAGCTTCACGAGCTTCACTCTGAATCCCCCGCAGAGCGCTGGCTACTTTGGAACGACGGGCGTCGAGTTGTTTTAAAAGAGTGGACACCGAGACAGTTTTACGATCAAATTTATCCACCCGCTCAGAAAGTGTTCGCTGTTTTTCCCGAAGACGGTTAATCTTCCGGGTACGACCCACCAGATTTACCTGGTTGTTATTAAAATTACCAGTACTTACCACGCCATCGGAAGCTATTATTTCGCCTTCGGGAGTCACTGCTTTCCAGTTGGCTTGATGACCATTTTCCCCAAGTAGCTCTTTACCGGCAGAAAAATCCTTTACCACGAAAAAATCGCGGAGTACGTATTCAAGAACAGGGGCGATCCCCCGGTCATATTCCACAAACCGGGTGGCCGGGCCAAGAACCCGGGAATACGAATCCAGTTCTTTGTCGGGAGGGGAAAAGTTTAATTGACGTAACCGGTTGAGACAGAGAAAATTAACCCGCCCCATCTCTTCTGTTTCCCTGTGGTGCACCAGTTCTTGGACCGTGGATATATCCCGAACCACAATCGCCTGGTTATATTTCCCCAGGGCACTACCCAGTGCGTCTTGAAACCGTGGTTGGACTTCAATCAAGTTGGCCAGAACTCCTTTAACCCCTTCCTCTGCTTGTTGGTTCACTAAACTCATAATCTCCCGGACTCCATCAAAGTAACCCTGGTAATTTTTCTGGAGGCTGTGCAAAGTCTGTCGACGGCTGTTTACCTTTTCTTGTTGGCGCTCCAACTTTTCCTGGTTCCGGACAAATTCATTTTTTAGCTTTTCCAGGGAACGGACCTGACGGTCAATAAGTCGTAAACTCCGGTGCAATTCTACTTTTTCAGTTTCCGTCTCACTATACCGCCGGAGATTTTCACGACATATATTTAATCCCTCTCTCAACCGAGAGCGAACCCCGGCTATTTTATCGGAGAGTTTGCGATAATCAGAATCTAAATTATCCTCTTCCTCCCGCAAGCTTTTTACCCAGTGTTGATATTCACTTTCCTCACTGATTTGAAAGAGACTGTTGCTTCGTAGTTCAGACAATTGCTCGTCCAATTCATCGCATTGTATTCGGAGGGCTGTTTCTCTTTTGTCCAGGAGGGAGGCTGTTTGGTCATATATACTCTCCCGCAGACGAGATTCGTACAGTTTTTCATACTCTCCGGCAAGGTCGGAAAAAATGCGGGCTAACTGTTGTAAATAATTTTCTTTGCGAGCCCGGTCGCCCCGGATCTGGTCTTCCAGTTCTTCGGCCAGCAAGGCGAAACTCGAACGGTCCCGGGAGGCCTTCTGACAGCCATCCCGACTATTTAAAGCCTGTTTTTCCATCCAGCCGAAGCGCTGTTCAAGCCGGGACAATTCAGCCTGAAAATTATCTTTTCTATCCTTTATTTTTTGTTTTCGCTGACAGAGCTGCTCGTATTTACCGGTGGTCTCATCAATCTGGTTTTCTATCTTCTCCAATTTATCCCGGTGCTGAATGAATTTACGCCAGGCCTGTTCAACCTGAAACTGCCGCAATTTCCGCTGGATTTCCTTGACCTGTTCTGCCTTTTCAGCCTGCGTTTCAAGCTGACTCAACCGGCCCTGATTTTTACGAAGTTCTTCCTCAACAGTCAACAAATCCTCACGGGTCTGGGCTAATCTTTTTTTAGTTAAATCACGTCGATGTCTGTAAGTGGCTACTCCGGCCGCCTCCTCAACGATTTCCCGCCGGTCCGCCGGTTTACTTTTAACCAGTTCCTGGACCTCGCCTTGACCAATAACCGAATACAATTCCTGGCCAATCCCCGTATCCCGAAACAAATCCTTAATATCCCGCAATCGAACTTTTTCCCCGTCAAGAAAATATGTCCCCTGACCATCCTGAGCGACCGCACGACCCACTTCGATTTCTTTTTTACCAAGCCAATCTTCGCAATCTGAAAAGGTAAGAAAAGCAGACGCACTATTTTTACTGGCCCGGCGAGCATTACCGTTAGAGATCACGTCACTTATCTGTTCCCCCCGCAACTGTTTGGGACTCTGTTCACCCAGGACCCAACGCACCGCGTCAAGGATATTGCTCTTACCACAACCATTGGGCCCGACAATATTGGTAATTCCACCATCAAGTTCAATAGATGTTTTCGTATAGAATGACTTAAAACCATTCAAAACAATTTTGCTCAAATACAAGATTATCCCTCTATTTCTCCGGAGAAAGTCCCACCCGGTTAGTTTCTATACATACGGCCGTTTTGTATATAATCGTCAAAAACCCGGAAAAATATTACCGTTCCCAGGCCAAACGACAAAAAGCTTGCTACCAGTCCAACTGAATAATAATAAATGGAGTGCGGTGGAATCAGGCTGAAGCTCCGGCCCAGCTCAGAAAGATAGGAATGAGGAATTAGATAATGCAAAGGATACAACCAGACCGGCAGCCAGGCAGGTCGAATAAAAACTCCCCCGAAAAATTCAAATAAACGACTAATCCCCCATCGAATCGACCCCGGACTTTCCACGAATAATTGAAAGCTGTGCACCAACAGCCCACAGCCCACAGCCCCGGGAACCAGAATTAAGAACAGCACCCAGTAATAGGGAGAAAAAAGAAAAGTGAATCTAATTCCAGCCATGGAAAGCATCACGGAAAACAAAACCAGTGCTCCCAGATTGAGCAGCCAGTTTCGCAAAACTCCTGAAAATACAAATAAATAAGAAAAAAGAGGCGCTAAAAACCAGGCCGACGGAATCCGGTTAGTGGCCAGTGCTTCCCCGGTTTTCAAAAAGGGATGAAGAAGTAAGAGGGTACAGAAACCCACCGTTATGGACTTAACTATTTCTTGAACCGCCGGATCACCACCGGAAGTAAAGAAGCTGATGAATATTCCGGTAATGGCTAACAGGCCAACTAACCGACTCAGCTCTATCCAACCCCGGTCCAGTAATCCCTGCAGTTCCCACTCCAACCAACTCCGCCACTGGGTGGGACCGGGGAAGTCAAACTCAACCATAACTGACCTTCCTCCCCTCGGCTAATTTCAATTTACGATGCTCAAGTCCTTCAATTAATAAAGTTTCGGTAGAGGCAAGGATTAAAGTCATCCCCTGCTGTTGAAGTCCCTGTAGCAACTTTTTCAACTGCCCCCGGGCCGACGGGGCCATAAATTTATCAGGTTCATCAAGGAGCAACAGCTCCGGTGAACAAATCAAGCCACCAGCCAGATTGACCTGATTAATGGTTCCGGGAGATAATTCCCCGAGCCGAGTGTCCCGGGCCCCGGCGTCAATTTGCACGTAATCAAGGGACTCCTCCACTCTTCTTTCCTGTTCTCTCCCGGATATTCCATACCAGCCGGCCAGCAAACGCAGGTTACGTCGCGGAGAAAGGGTGGAATCAAATCTATTTTTTTCCGGGCGAACCAGGCCGATTTTTTTCCGGAGAGAAGAAGATTCAACGGGATCTTTAGAAAAGATCCTGACTTCACCTGAGTCCGGCCGATAAAGACCGGCCAACAAATTTACGAGAACAGATTTTCCGGCACCGGCCGGACCGGTAATATAGAGACATTCACCGCCGGGATGTTCAAATGACAAATTATCGATTGCCCGCACCTCAAGCGGATTAAACAGTTGTTCCCAGCTTGAACCACAGTTGAATTTTTTGCATACCTCAGACAATAAAATCATAATTATCCCTATTAATGGTCCCTGACTCTGGTTAAATCTTCAGCGTCCTGGTGCAATCGGTAGGTTACTTTGCAAGGAAGGAATATTCTCGAGTTCCCCTCACATTCCGTTATCCTTGCTTAATAATGCTATATCTTACTGTTATTATTATCTATTATTATCGAATTTTTTTAAAGAATGTCAACTTTTTCCATTGGAATCAGAAAAAGTTTCCGAGAGTGTTCTAAAATTAACTTACTATCTGTTACAATAAGAGAAACTAAATTCTAAGCTACTATTGATTTTTTCAGGAGGTGTTTTTCGTGGCAGGAATATTTAAGGCCTACGACATCAGGGGAATTTACCCGGACCAGTTAGACGAAGAGCTGGCCGAGAAAATCGGGGTAGGAATTGGTAATTTACTGAAAAAGGGGACGGTGGTGGTAGGAAATGACATGCGGGAAGTTGCAGTTCCCATTTCCAGAGCACTGGTGAAAGGTTTAAGGGCAACCGGCCAGGACGTTATTGACATTGGGCTCTGTTCTACCCCGATGAACTACAATGCAATTGGTTATTACAACGCGGAAGGGGGCGTGATGGTCACCGCATCCCATAATCCATCGGAATATATCGGGTTTAAACTATCCCGGGACGAAGCAAAACCAATCGCTTACGAAACCGGAATCAACGAAGTGGAGAAAGCGGTTGAAAACAACGACCTACCACGAGCAGAACACAAGGGTGATTACCGAAAAGAAGATTTTTTGGAGCAGTATAAAGATACAATTCTTAACTTTGCCGAAGCTATCCAACCGCTTTCCGTAGCAATAGATACGGGGAATGGGATGGGCGGTCTGACCGTTCCAAAAATTTACGAAAACCTGTCCGTAGAAACCAGGGAGATGTATTTTGAGCTGGACGGTAATTTTCCCAACCATATTCCCAACCCGTTAGAAACAGAAAACATGGAGGACCTTCAGGAAGTTGTAAAAAACGGCGATTTTGACCTGGGAATGGCTTTTGACGGGGATGCAGACCGGGTGGCTTTCGTCGACGAAAACGGGGAGATTATTCCTTCCGACATGATTACGGCCCTGCTGGCCGAGCCCCTGCTTGCCGGTACAGAAGGAGAACACGTAGTCTATGACTTGCGTTCCAGCCGGGTTGTTTCGGAAGAAGTCAAAAAACGGGGCGGAACCCCGGTTCGCCACCGCGTGGGTCACGCCTACATGAAAGCTAAAATGCGAGAGGTCAACGGTATTTTCGGGGGAGAACTTTCAGGACATTATTACTTTCGCGACAATTATTACACGGATTGCGGAATGATTGCCTCGCTTTATTTATTGAATTTACTTTCCCGGCGGGAAGAAACCCTGTCAGAACTGCTCGAACCACTTAAACGTTACTCTCAATCCGGGGAAATAAACTTTGAAGTGGAAGACAAACAAGGGGCGATGGAAGGACTGGCTAAAAAATTCCCGGAAGGAGAGATAGACTGGCTGGACGGTGTCTCAGTCCAATTCGACAACTGGTGGTTTAACGTTCGACCTTCCAATACCGAGCCCCTGTTGCGGCTCAACCTGGAAGCTAACACTGAAGAACTAATGGAAGAAAAGCTCCGGAAGGTCAAGTGAGCAATAGAAGAATATGTTTCTTCCTAAAACACTTCGGAAAAATTCAGAAGAAATTAAAACCAGTCTAAAGGCCCGGGGATCAGATCCCGGGCCGGTTGACAAGGCCCTACAGATTGACGCCAGGCGACGAGAAATAATTGAGAAGGTCGAGGAAAAGCAGCATCGCCGCAACAGTGAATCCGAACGTATTGGTGAATTGAAGCGGGAAGGCAAAGAGGAAGAAGCAGAAGACTTGATCGCTGAAATGAGCCAACTGAAAGAGGAAATTCAGACTCTGAACGAAAAACGGGATGAACTCGACAGTAAGCTTCATTCCCTTCTGCTTCAGCTTCCCAACGTCCTGGCCAAGGAAGTACCGGCGGGGGATTGCGAAGCTGATAACCGGACTGAGGAAAAAAATGGAAAAATTCCCGAATTTGACTTTGAACCACTCCCGCACTGGGAACTGGGGAGTGAACTTGAACTACTCAACCCGGGGCAGGCCCAAAAGATTTCCGGAAGCCGGTTTGCTGTTTTGCACGGCGACGGAGCGCGACTGGAACGAGCTCTAATAAACTTTATGCTCGATGTCCAATGTAACCAAAACGGCTACGAAGAAGTGATGACGCCGGTCCTGGTACAACCGGAAGTAATGGAAGGAACCGGACAATTACCCAAATTTGAGGAGGACATGTATAAAACTGAACAGGATGAGCAGTATTTAATTCCCACTGCCGAAGTCAGTCTGATCAATTTATTTCGGGAGGAGATACTTGCCCCGGAAGATCTTCCCGTTAAGAAAACGGCATGGACCTCCTGTTTCCGACGCGAGGCCGGAGCCCACGGAAAAGACACCCGGGGAATTATGCGACAGCATCAATTTAACAAAGTGGAACTAATAATAATTTCCCGGCCTGAAAATTCCTGGAATTTGCACGAGGAGCTGCTTGATGATGCCCGATCAATTCTCGATAAGCTGGAGCTTCCCTACCGGGTAGCAACACTCTGTTCGGGAGATACCGGTTTTGCAGCTTCCCGGACCTATGACCTGGAGGTGTGGGTACCGTCTCAGGAACGGTACCGAGAAATCTCATCCTGCAGTAACTGCCTGGGGTTCCAGTCACGCCGAGCTAACATTCAGTTTCGACCGGAACCCGGGGAAAAGGCTCAATACTGTCATACATTAAATGCTAGCGGGGTGGCCGTGGGGCGCTGCTGGCTTGCTTTGCTTGAAAATTACCAGCAAAAGGACGGGACGGTAGTAATCCCTGACGCCCTGCGTCCTTACCTGGACAACCAGAAAAAAATATCTCCTCCCTGATTTATTTATGAATCCCCTGCAAAAAAGTCTCCCTTCCCCCGTTGGGAGGGGACCTGCCCTGCGCATGAACAGGGCTTGTGACGCGTACACGTTATTAAGAGGAGGGGAACGGCTTTAAATCACCGATCCCCCCCTTTGCGTCCCCCCCCATCAAGGGGGGAAAGGTTTTTGCAGTGAACTCATTTATTTTTTCCGGGAAAGGTAAATAAACAATGTTTAAAGATCTGCCCGGGTTAGAACTCACCAAATGGCTGAGTGGAATATTTATTGCTTTTGTAGCCTGTGGATGGAGTTATCTTCTTTTTGGTTCCTACTACGACTCTATCTTTGTCTTTCTGGAAGAAGAGATCATTTTCCTGGGCGGATTAACTTTAATTGTATTACTGGGAGTTCATTTTGCTTTTCGCCCTTTTGAAAATTTTCTCAGCCGGCTTGATTCTTTAAACTTCTATCTGCAGCGAATTCAGCGTCTGGGACAGGAAATGCAAAATTGTGAAACAAAAGAGAACCTTAAAAATACAATAATTGAGCAAACCACCGAAGAGCTACCTTACGACCAGGTTTATCTGTTTGAATTTTTTCCAAAAAAAGAAAAATTTATTTTCCGGGGCGGGGACACTAACGTCCCGGAAGAAATTGAAGCTGCCAGATTAAAAAAAATCACCGGGATAAACAGTTGCCAGTTCTGGCTAAAACTTGAGCCCCTTAACCATACCAGACCGGTTCTCACACTCCCCTTGAAAAATTTCTCGGAAAACCTTCACTTCCTCTGCCTTTATCCTGACAGGGAACCGGATCAGCAAAATTTTCATCATCTCCTCGGCCAACGGTATCAGGAGCAGTTAAACCTGGCAATTCACCAGATTAATTTACTTCAACGGGAACACAAAATTCAAGCTGAGCTGGATCAAAAAATAGTAAAAGCAACCGAAGAAATAAAAGCCCAACAGGAATTTTTAAAATCAATTATTTCTAACCTTGAAACTGGACTGATAGTCTGCAGTGAAGACGACAAAATCAAGCTAATTAACCAACAAGCCGCCTCCATTCTGGAAATAGAACAGCCGGCGGAACTACCGGTTCCTCTATCAGAATTCCGCAACTCAATTCCGGAAAAAATACTCGCGGGGAGGGAGGTAAACAGTGACGGGACAGTTGAATTCCGCCAAAAGAACCTCGAATATTCCTGGCAGGAGACCAAACTCGAGAAGGAGAGCATTCTGTTACTCCGGGATAGAACCACAAAGGTAAAAATGCGGCAGCAACTGGAATTCAACCGGTCTCTATCCCTGCTTGGCGAAATGGCAGCTTCAGTAGCCCACGAACTCAGAAATCCTCTCGGGGGACTGGAACTCTATCTTGGCCTGCTCAAACGACACGCCGAGGCCGAACAGCTCGACAAACCCATAAAAAAGCTGGAAAACGGGCTTCAACAGGTTCAGCGGACAGTCCGGGGATTACTTGATTTTACCCGGACCGGAAAACCGGAGTTTAAATCTCTGGACCCCAATCAACTAATAAATAATGTCCTTGATTACTGCCAGGAACGACTGGCGGAAAACGAAGTAGAAGTGAATAATAAACTGCCTGATCTCACTGATATTTCAGGGGATCGGGAACAGCTTCGTACTCTATTTGTAAATTTAATTCAAAATGCGATTGAGGCCCAATCAACAGGTCGCAAAATAGAAATCAGTGGCAAGCAGAATTCCGAAGATGTTAAAATATATATAAGGGATTATGGAGAAGGAATTCCCGAGGGGAAGCAAGAAAATATCTTTGATTTATTTTATAGTTCTAAAAGTTCAGGCACAGGGTTGGGGCTGAGTATCTGCCGGAGAATCACCCAGGTCCATTCCGGGGAAATTTACTTTCAACCCCCCCCGGGAGACGGATCAACTTTCGTGGTTGAGCTTCCGATTGAGCCAAAACTTAATTTTTCTGAAAACTTAACCGGGGAAAATTCATGAGTGAAAAAATACTGGTTGTGGACGATGAGGAATTTATGCGTGACTCACTTGTTGACTTACTTTCCGAAAATGAGCAATATAACCTTCTCGCCGCTAAAAGTGGGGAGGAAGCGAAAAACTTTTTGGAAAAAAGATCGATTCAGGTGTTAATAACCGATCTCAAAATGACAGGAATCACGGGTCTGGAACTTCTCAAGTGGGTGCAGACCAATTCGCCTCTGACCGAAACTATTGTAATCACCGGGCACGGGTCAATTGACAACGCCGTTGAGGCGATGAAACAGGGCGCCTTTAATTACTTAACTAAACCATTCCAGCCGGAAACCGTGGAAGCCGACGTTGAAAGAGCGCTTGAACACCACCGGCTAAAAGCAAGAAATCAGGTCCTGGAAACTCAAATACCCCATCCCTCGCCGGACAAAATAATCGGGGATTCCTCTGCGATGCAGGAGGTATTTTCCCAATTACAATCAATAAAAGGCTCCGACGTAACAGTTTTAATAACCGGAGAAACCGGCACCGGAAAGGAACTGGTTGCCCGGGCAATACACGAGAACAGCCCACGGGCAAAAGGGAATTTTGTTGTTGTGGACTGTGGCACTTTACCTGAACACATAATTGAAAGCGAACTTTTCGGTCATAAGAAGGGGGCCTTCACAGATGCCCACGAATCAAAGACTGGAAAATTTGAGTTAGCCAACGACGGGACTTTATTCCTGGACGAAGTTGGTAATCTGCCACCTAAAATGCAAGTAAAATTACTACGTTTCCTTGAGGAACACCAGTTTACACCTGTAGGAGCCAACCAACCCCGTTCCGTGGACACCCGGGTGCTGGCAGCTACCAACATCGATCTTGAAAAACAACTCAACAACGGAAACTTCCGTGAGGACCTCTTCTATCGATTAAACGTAATGAGTATTGAGTTACCCCCACTTCGGAGAAGAAAAGAGGATATCCCGGCTCTGGCCAGTCATTTTCTCCGCCAGTACGCCCCGGAACTAAATCCGGAAGTGGAAGGTATTTCCCGTGAGACAATCAAACAGCTACAAGATTACCACTGGCCCGGTAATGTTCGAGAACTGGAAAATTGCATCAAGCACGCCCTAACCTTGAGTGATGAACAAACAATCACCCCTGAGACTCTTCCGCCAAATATTGCTCACGGTACTCCCAGTTCCGAAATGAAAAATTCTTTTTCCCCGGGTAAAACCCTGGAAGAAGTGGAAAAGGAACACATCCTCAATGTCATCCGGGCAAACGACTGGAATCTGTCCGCAGCAACACGGACCCTTGGAATTAACCGTTCCACCCTTTACAACAAAATCGAAAAATACGGATTAAAAGAGGAACAAAAGGAGTAAATCTGGTACGAGCTTGGGGCTGAAAATGACTGGCTTTACTTACCTCTACAAAAATTATAGTATTCAGCAGTTATTATCAGGTTATTATTCTTGAGGGGTTATTATGTCTGACAAAACTAATGGTAACGGAGAAGCCACCACTGATATCCAAGAGCTCTCCGAGGAAGAGAAGCAGGAACTTTTTCAGGAAGAAGCTCTTCCCCACCTGAACGCTCTCTACAACTATGCTTTGAGTATCAATCGTTCTTCCCAGGATGCGGAAGATCTTGTTCAGGACACATTTCTCAGAGCTTACCGTTTTTTTCACCAGTATACCCCCGGGACCAACTGTAAAGCCTGGCTTTTTACCATACTCCGGAACCTATACAATACCCGCTACAAGAATTACAAAAAATCGCCGGGAAAAGTTCACTACGAGGACCTGGAAGAAATATATGATTTTATTGTTGAAAACAACCTTGGTTCCACTATTGACGACCCGGAGCATCAACTTTTTGACAACATCTTGCCAGACGAAATGGTTAAAGCCATAAATGATTTGCCAGAAGAGTTCAGGTCCACTCTGCTCCTTGCAGATGTCGAAGATTTTTCCTACAAAGAAATAGCCGAAATCCTGGACTGTCCCATAGGAACCGTAATGTCCCGTCTGCACCGGGCCCGGAATATTCTGAAGAAAAAATTAGTTGATTACGCTAGAGAGAAGGGAGTAATCTCAGCCGGTCAGAGCCAGGAAAGCTGAAAGGCAGAACCGGAACGAGGTTTTAAAATAATGGAATGTTCGCAGTGTGTAAAATTCCTTCAAGCTTACATTGACGGCGAGCTTGCTGAAGCACGAAAAGAAAACCTGGTAGCCCATATAAAAAATTGTCCAACCTGCCGCAAAAAGCTAAAGATTGAAAAACAATTTAGAATGATAATTATCAAAAAGACAAAAACCGTCAAAGCCCCCCCGGAATTACACGAGAAAATACGCACCGTAATTTTTTAACCCCTCGAAATTCACAGTCTCTCTTTCAACCTCTCAATCGATTGGATTTCAGAAGGGTCTTCTTCACGCAGCAGAGCAGCATAATAACTTACGTAATCGGTATAAAGCATCAGAGTCAAAAAACGGGCCAGGCGTGATTTACCCCGGGAATTTATTTTATAAATTGCTTCAACGTTCTCTTTCAATATTTCAGCGGTAATTTCAAAACGTCGTTTAACCCTGGAATGCTCTGAATCATCCCTGAGAAAAATCGCTGCGTGCTCAGAATCATCCCCCCGAAGCTGTCTCCAACCCATTATTTCATTGTGATTCAGCTCCGGAAATTCATTGGCCAGAGCAATCATCTTAGCGTTCTCATTGAACTGGTTTTTCAACCTCAGGGCTAGCACTGAGGTCAGGGGATGACTGCCGTAAACCAAATTAATCTGCCGGTGAATATTTCGAGCGATATGAAGGGCTGTATTATCATCATTTTCCGGGGCCAGAGCCCCGTTGATTTTTTTCAGCTCCGAAACTGCTTCTTCAATCGCAGCCTGACCGGGAGCATCAGCCAGTCCCAGATTAGCCAACCAGAAAAGCAACGGTAAAAAAAGGTACGGAGCAGAAGCACGCGGTGGCTGCCCCCCGGGTATTTTGATCACTCCGGCCTGGTTGACGGCTCTATTTTCAAGCTCACCGTTGCTGGTTACTGACAGGCAGGTAGCCCCAGCTTCCTCAGCCCGCTTAAACATTGTCAGAGTCTCTTCAGTATTACCTGAGTAGCTAACTCCCACAAACAGGGTATTTTCATTGACCCAGGCGGGTAACTGGTATCCCCGGACAGTCACCGCGGGAATTTGAAGTTGATCGTAAAGGAATTGAGTAAGGAGATCGCCGGTAATTGCCGAGCCTCCCATTCCACCGATAACCAGTGAAGTAAAATCAGACGATAATTCAGGAGCTTCCCGGCCCAGTTCAACACCGGACTGAACCTGCCGGGGAAACTTTTTTAACCACTTCAGAAAATCCTCAGAATCATATTTTGAAATCAACTCTTTAATTTTCACAATCTCTTACCTCCTTCATTTACTGAAATTGTAATTATTCACCTATCCTCATATTTGTTTAGCTTCCCCCCATCAAAGGGGAGGAGATTAGGTGAGTAGTTACGCGTCTTGTATAACTTATTTGTACTCTCCGGGTTCTGGTTACAGATTATTCCTTATCAGAAGCTCTCTCTACTAACCTCATTCTCGAACGCCATCGTGGCGTTCTCCGAGGTTTTGAGTCGTTTAAGAGCCATCCAGGCTCAAGACGACTCAAAAAATCCGGTTACCAGAAAGTGCTTCTGATTTGTAAAGGGAACTGTGGGAAAAGACAACTTATTCGTATTTGATCGTGGTTCTTATTGGTTTGTGACGGGTGAACATCTAATCCGGATCAAAAGACTTCTCCCGATTCATTTCGTCCATAAGTGGTTTCTCTTTCGTAATAATCAAATTCCCGGCTTTCCCGGGGAATATCTTTCTCATGGAGTATTTTCTGGGCGTAAGGGCCAAGGGTCTCTTTGACCCACTCTTTTAATTCATCCCGCGTGGAAAGGTTTTTAGCTTCCCGAGCCAACTCCAGCGCCTTATCAAGGGGGCAATTCCCGGCCACCAGTTTCACTTCCGGGATCCGCATAGGAGCCATGCTCAATTCATCGAGACCAAGACCAATAAGAACCGGAGTAAAGATTGGGTTGGCACCAATTTCTCCACAAAGACCTACCGGAACTGAACCTTTATCACCTTGATCAACAATTTTTTCAATAAAATTAAACAGAACCGGATCGGGATAATTAACGGAATCAGCACGGGTTGAAGCAAAGCGGTCCGCCCCGAGCAGATAATTCAAAAGATCATTTGTTCCCACACTGAGATAATCCACATAGGGAATTATTTTATCGAGACTAAACAAGACGGAAGGAACCTCGACCATAATTCCCAGGGGGGGCCGGGACCAGTCCTTTTCCTGGCAAAAATCATCAATTATTTCCGAAACCTTTTCTACTTCCTGGACGGACCCCACCAGGGGAAGGAGAATTCTAATATTTTCATGTTTCTGATAAGCCCGGGTCATTGCCCGCAGTTGTTTTGTCAGAGACTGCCGGTTGTAAAGGCCCCGATAAATTCCTCTTCCTTCAACCCGGGGTGGTTCCTTAAAAGTCTGTTTATCACCGCCAAAATCAAAAGTCCTCAAATTAACCGGATGGGGTTTTATAAACCCGGCCATTCGATGATAAGTTTCAGCCTGAATCGCTTCGTCGGGGAGTTCCTCGCTCTGGCCAAGAAATAAAAATTCTGTCCGGACCAGACCAGCCCCCTCCCCACCGTATTCATCCAGCAAAGATATTTCTTCCATCAAACCGAGGTTCCCCCTGATTTTAACGGGGAGTCGATCGAGAGAAATATCACAAGTTTTTTTGCGGATTTCTTTAGTAAACTGGCAGAAACGTTTTTTTGCTTCCTTATGACGCTGTAAGTTGGTTTCATCCGGTTCCAGGTAAACACAATTTTGATTGGCACTTACGATAGTCAGGACACCGGCTTTTATTTCCTCATAAAATTCCGCCGAGGGAATACCAACGGTAGGTATCTGAAGGGCCTGAGCAACCACGGCGATATGGGAACTCCGGTTAGTATTGGAAACTATCAGCCCGTCAATTTCATATTCATCCAGGAAGACAGCCACGCTGGGCGCCACCCGCCGGGCCACAAGAATCCCTCCCTGGGGTAAACGTGGGTGGGAAACAGGTGCCTCCAGGTGCCCCAGAATCCTCATCCCCACGTCAAGAATGTCAACCGCTCTGGATTGAACAGCCGCCCCCTGTGTCCGTTCAACAAAATCTTCTTCCAGGCTTTTCAGGGCCTTCATTACAGCCGATTCAGCACAAAGCTGTTCTTCCTTAATTTCATTCACCACCCGCCCGGTAAAAGTATTATCTTCGAGAACTGTTTCCTGAACTGAAAACAACTCTCCGAGGTCCTCAAACAGGGTATTGTTAACGTGTGCAATCAACTGGCGGGTGGAACTACGGGTATTGTCAAGGGCCTGACTAAATCGTTCCAACTCCTTCTCTACTGCTTCGGGATGTATTTTAACCCTATCCATATCAAAATTTAAATCCGGCATAATAGAAGCAGCACCGATACCAATCCCGGCTGACAACCCTCGACCCGTAAAACACTTATTCTCCATGGTTTTCCTCCCTGTAAAAATTATTGGCAAAGAGGTTTTCAATAGCCGACAGGGTCTTCTCTTCGTCGACCCCGTTCACCCGCACAGTAACCGGAGTACCGGGCGCAGCAGCAAGCATCATCAGTTCCAGGATACTCCCGGCATCAGCTTCTGCATTTTCATTGATTAGCTTAACCTCAGAATCATATTCGGCCACTGTTTCGGTTATTACACGGGCAGAACGGGCGTGAATTCCAGAAGACGAATCCACAGTTAATTTTTTCTCAAGCATCAAAAGAGCCTCCCACAATTCTTTGTAGCTGCGCTACTAACGCATCAACATCATGCCGGAGATGGTCACCAACGTCGAGATAATTTCGTGCGTGAACCTTTAAATCATATTTTTTTACTTTCTCGTAATCAAACCGTACCTGGGCCGCTCCTTCTTTCTCGTATTCTTTCCGGATCGCGGCGGGCGCCTGGCGTACATTCACTAAAAGATGATCAAATTCAACTGGTTCAGGGGGAATCTCTTTAAATACTTGTAAATGATCAGAAACCGAAAAACCATCCGTTTCACCGGGTTGGGTCATTAAATTGCAAATATAGACCAGGGGAGCCGAAGCGGAATTAAGTGCAGCACATAAATCCGGTTCCAGGAAATTAGTTAAAATAGAAGTATACAAACTGCCCGGTCCCACCACGATCATACCCGCATCAGCAATCGCTGAGATAGCCTCGGGGTTTGAGCGAAGAGGCCGGGGCTCTATAGTTAAAGTTTCAATTTGTTTTTCAGTTTCTGCTATATCAGATTCTCCCACATACTCACTACCGTCCGTCATTTCCGCCCTTAATTCCGGAGTTCCAAGCAGGGCGGGGAGCACCTCGCCCTGGGTAGCTAAGACTTCGGAAGAAGCCCTGATCGCCTCCGGAAAACCACCGTGAATATCAGCCATGGCAGTCATCAAAATGTTACCCACAGAATGTCCGGCCAATTCTCCGCCTTCTTCAAATCGATAGGAGAACAGCTCCGAGAGCCGCTGTTCTTCCGGGGCCAGGGCAACGAGGCAATTTCTTAAATCACCCGGGGCCGGGACATTAAAAACTTCCCGGATCCGACCACTACTCCCCCCATCATCTGTAACTGCAACAACCGCGGTCAAATTCCCGGTTATTTTCTTGAGCCCCCGCAATAACGTGGAAAGTCCCGTACCTCCCCCAAGAGCCACAATTCGTGGACCCCGACCCAGGCGGGAGCGTCTCTGGAGCATCTGAACCAGCGGTTCCCGGCCCGTATGAATTCGGCTGACCAGAGAAAAAACCAACCCCAGAAAACCGGCAATCATAATCCCCAGGCCAAGTCCCACCAGGAGATAAAGACGATAACCAAGACCGGTTAAAGAGGGAACAAAACTGTCCAGAAATCTACTCAAACCCAGGGCCAGAATAAAAGCCCCGAATCCAACGAGCAAAAACCATCTTTTTAATCCCAGCCCCGGCTTTAACCATTTCCACATCAAAAACTACGCTCCCCGTGGGGACTCATTTTTGTTGTTCAAGATCCCTATGGGTAACAGAAACTCCCACGTTTTCATTGTTTTGAAAATACTCAGCCAATTTTTCGACAAAATAAACAGATCTATGCCGGCCACCGGTACAGCCGAGCCCAATGCAGATACCCAATTTATCCGTAACCCGGTAGGATTTAATGACCATGGAAATAAATTCCTGTAATTTTGTTAAATATTCACCGGTGGTGGAAATATCTTCCATGTATTTTTCTATCTCAGGATCCAATCCAGTCTTTTTCTTTAACTTTGCCTCGTAATAAGGATTGGGAAGAAAACGGGTATCAAACAGGAAATCAAGGTGACCGGGAGCGCCGTTTTTAAAACCAAAGCTAAGAAGAGAAAGGGTGAATTTATTTTCCGGTTCGGGATGACACAGATCAATAAGTAGACCTTTGAGCTGGTGAATGTTAATCCGGGAAGTATCCAGCACCAGATCCGCACGCTCCCGAATCGGCGATAACAACTCACGCTCAAGTTCAATAGCTTCTTCCAGACTCTGATTTTCTTTTTCGGCCAGGGGATGAGGACGGCGAGATTCACGGTACCGGTGCAAAAGTTCTTCCGAAGAAGCTTCCAGATAAACTACTTTAAGCTGAACCCCGTATTTTTCAAACGTTTCCACAAGATCCGGGAATTCGGAAACAAACTTTTTCTCTCGAGCGTCAAGAATCAGGGCAGCGGTAGATGGATTATCCTCACGTTCGAGCAAAAGGTTAATAAATGAATTAACCAGTTCTCCGGGCAGATTATCCACACAATAAATCCCCATGTCCTCAAAAGCCTGGAGAGCATGAGACTTCCCGGCCCCGGAAAGGCCGGTTATAAGATAACAGGTTAATTCACTCATCTTCCAGAACTCCGGCCCTTCCTCGAAATAAAGGATAATCCAGAGAAACGTTTCTCAACACAAAAACATAGCAAAAAGCTTAAGCTACTGCTGTTCTTCCTGCTCCCTGATTATATCGATAATTTGAGTGGTTGAATCCTCCTCCAACAATCGATTCCGAAACTCTGTGTTTTTCAACATCCGGCTGATACGGGCAAGGGCCCGGACATGAACTCCGGCTTCATTTTCCGGAGAGATCAAGAGAAAAATAAGATAGGCAGGTTTACCGTCGAGAGATTTAAAATCCACTCCCTCTTTGACCCGACCAAAAGCAGCGACAAGTGAATCAACCGAAGGACACTTGGCGTGGGGAATTGCCACCCCGTTACCAATACCTGTGCTGAGAATTTCTTCCCGTTCAGTGATTGCTTCCATTGCTTCCTCTGAGGAGTCAATTTTTCCTGCCTGGTAAAGCATATCCACCAATTTTTCGAAGACTTCCTTCCGTGAATCAGCTTCAAGATCCGGTTCAATTACCCCTTCTGAAAGTAATTCAGAAATTCCAACAGAATTCGAGCGTTCCAAAGTTGCCATAGATAAATTCCTCCTGAAACAAAAAATCCTTGATTTAAGTTCCCGCTTCTATAACCCCGTAATTCCCGTCATTGCGTTTGTAAACTACATTAATATCCTCAGTCACCTGATTAGTAAACACGAAAAAATTATATTCTAAATTTTCCATCTGGAGAACCGCTTCTTCAACAGCCATGGGTTTAGCAGTAAGAGTTTGCCGGCGAATAATCTTTGATTCGCCCTCTTCGTCCTCCTCGCCCATTTCAAAGACCTTAGAAGCAAGTTCACGGTTGGGACCGTTCAAATCCTTTTTTCGATGATCGGTCATCCGGTCGTGATAACGACGCAACTGCCTACCGAGCTTATCAACAGCCTTATCAATAGACGAATACATATCAGGGGTAACAGCCCGCCCCTCGAAAAAATCTCCAACTCCATTTATCTGAATGTCTACTACCTGTCTTTCCCCCTCCACTTCCATTTTCACTCTGGTATTAACTACTTTGTCCGGTTGATTACTAAAGTACTTTAACAATTTACCGGCTCGTTTACGAGCATAATTTTTCAATGATTCCGTCAACTCAATATTCTGACCAACAAACTGAAAATCCATCTCCATTCCTGCTCAGCCTCCTAAACTATAGTAAGATTGGTTACTTATTCGTGACTCTTTTTCTCAATTTCCAGGTTGGAATTTGCAACTGCTTGCGATATTTTGAAATAGTTCGCCGGCCAATCTCAATACCCTGTTCCTCCAGGGCCTCTTTAAGCTGGCGATCATTTAGCGGATCTGTCTTATCCTCATTTTCGATCAGGTCTTTTAAATGGGCTTTGACAGCCACGGAGGAAACCTTTCCCTCGGTTGAATCCAGGCCGGGAGCAAAGAAAAATTTCAACTCATACAGACCTCTTGGGGTCTGAACGTACTTATCGCGAACCGCCCTGCTAACCGTGGATTCGTGACGGTCCACCGAATCAGCCACCTCTTTCATCACCAGCGGTTTAATCCCCTTCTCCCCCTTTTTGAAAAAATCATCCTGCCGCTCAAAAATATTTTCCACCACTTTGTACATTGTTTGCTGGCGCTGATAAATACAATTAATCACCCATAGTGCTCCGCTTAATTTTTCTTTTACATATTCCTCCAGGTCCGGGTCACCACTCTCCAGCATAGCTCGATACCGGGCGTTAATCCGCAGAGGCGGGAGCCGATCATCGTTCAGAACAACAATCAGGTTGCCATCAAGTTTTCGAACCTCCACTTCCGGCTCTACGTATTGTCTGTTCAAAGCATTAAAACGCCGGCCGGGTCGGGGTTCAAGTTCCCGAACAAGATCAGCCACACGCTGAACTTCTTCAGCCTCAATTTCAAGATTGGAACTTATTTTGTTGAACGAACGTTTTTCCAGGTCTTCCAGATGATGTTGAATAATTTCATTGGTCCTGGGCGGTAAATCCATGTCCAACTGGTCAAGCTGTAAAAGAAGAACTTCTTCCAGATCCCGCCCTCCCACACCCGCCGGTTCCAGTTGCTGGATGACACCCAGTAACTCTTCCAGTTTTTCAATAGGAACGTCCTCTGCTTCGGCAATTTCCTCCAGTTGACCGCTAAAATATCCATCTTTATCCAGGTAAGAAATTAGCAGGTTACCCAGTCTGACTTTTTCCGGGGGAAAATCTTTAAGCTGAAGCTGGCGCTGCAACGAATCCTGAAGGGTTTCATGCGATTCAGCCAGAGCCCGGAGACTCCGCTCAGCATCGGGAATATCAGTTCCACCCGGCGAACCGGAAAAAGAGGTCTGAAAATCATCCCCCTTGTTTACCAGCTCATCCCAATCTATATCCTCTTCCAGCAGATCGTCTTCTTCGTCCTCCGGTTCCGAGGGGGCTTCTTCCTCAGACCCCCCCTGCAATTCGAGAAGAGGATTTTCCTGTAATTGACCGGTTAACCAATGTTCCACTCTCTGGACAGGATACTGCAATAATTTGATTGCCTGTTGATGTTTTTGCGAAACTATAAGCCGTTGTTTTTGCTTTTGTTGCGGGGAAACAGATTGGTCAAGCCGAAGTTCTGACATTTGTTAATTAACCCCCCCGACTTGTTGCAAAAGTATTGCCCAGATAAATTTTTTGCGCTTCAGTATGATTCTTGATTTCTTCCGGCCCCCCGGAAAACAAAATTTCTCCCTGGTTCATAATATAGGAACGATCTGTAATAGCAAGAGTTTCCCGGACATTGTGGTCCGTTATCAAAACTCCAAGCTCCTTTTCTTTTAGCATTTTAACTAATTTTTGTATCTCTTCCACAGCAATAGGATCAATCCCCGCAAATGGTTCATCAAGTAACAAAAAATCCGGCGAAGGAATAAGGGCCCGGGCAATTTCAACCCGCCGGCGCTCCCCGCCGGACAGGGAACTCCCCCGGGAATTTTTCACAGCCCGCAAATCAAATTCGGACAGCAAATCTACAATTTGCTTCTCCCGTACTTCCGGATCAGGCTCTACCAGCTCAAGAATTGCCTGAAAATTCTGCCGGATAGTTAGGTTTCGAAAAATCGAAGGTTCCTGGGGTAAATATCCAATCCCTCTTTTAGCCCGTTTATATAGTGGAAGCGAAGTTATTTCTCTCCCATTAAGATACACAGTTCCTTCGTCTGGTTTTTTCAGACCCACCATCATCAAAAAAGTGGTGGTTTTGCCGGCTCCGTTTGGACCAAGCAGGCCGACTATTTCGCCCGCGGCCACATTCATATTAACTCCTTTAACCACAGCCCTACCACCGTATTTTTTTATCAATTGCCGCGCTTCCAATTCTGTGCTCATGACTGTTTTTGCACCAGGTTTTCTCGCAGAATCCCGTGAACTTTTCCCACCATCTTAAGCTCCCTTTTCTTTAAATCAAGCACTATTCGTTCTCCCCAGAATTCATTCTTTCCTCGCGAAAAATAAGCTTCTCCACGCAGCAGTAAAGTATCCGCTTTCACATTATACGCTGCAAATTGAGCCCGGGCTGTCCAGGTGTCGCGAACCATTCTTACCTTTCCCCGGGCAACAATACGCCGGATTGTATCACCGTTTTCCCGGTAATATATTTTTACTCGCCTGGCGTTTAATTGCTGGGTATCATTCTGGATAACCACATTCCCCGTAAGGACAGCCCAACTATTCTTGTGATCAATTTGTAGCTTATCCGAACTAAAATCATATCCTGCCTGCACCGGTCCCACTGCAACCAGAATGAGGAGAAGAAAAATTAGCGTGCCTGAAATTTCACATCCGATTTTAATTTTAATTCTTCCTCCTTCAGGTCAGCCCATAATCCGCGTGCTGTAAATATTCCGCGGGAAGTTTCCAACCGAACTTTTGCTTCAGTACTAAGGGTACCCCGATTTCGGTTCCATTGCAAAAAATTAGTAGTCAAAAACTGATTTTTTCTAATTCTTTTGACCTTGACTTTACCTTTTAACTTGAGCTGTTGTTCAGTCACGTCATAAGTTCCACGGTGAGCGGTAACGATTCCCAGAGTATCACCATTTTCTATGTAAACTACCCGGGGGGATTCTAATTCAACCCGGTTTGACTGCCGGGTAGCACTCGGTGCACTAAGCGTCCACTGCTTGTAAGGACCAAAATTTTCTATCAGTTTAAAACCGGCCAAACTGTGCTCAACCGAGTTATTGTCATCTGGTTTCTTTTTTAATGTATTTTTGGCCG
The DNA here is from genome assembly GCA_964631325.1 of uncultured bacterium. GTDB lineage: Bacteria > T1Sed10-126 > T1Sed10-126 > T1Sed10-126 > T1Sed10-126 > CAZVWJ01. The sequence continues at coordinate 86,984 of CAZVWJ010000007.1, forward strand.
GCCAATCAGAGGTAGAAAAATAAAAATAATAAAATCCGTAAGCTCCTGTAGCTATTAACAAGGAAACTACAACTACTGTAAGGGTTCTACGAGATTCCATCTGGGACCCAGTGGAAATTTTATTGCTATGTGGCCACTTTCTTCTCCGTAAGAACCAATTGTTTTGCGGGTTTCACCGTTAACCAGGAAATGAACAAGCTTATACTCATCGGGTAAATTTGCAAGAACAGAGTTAACAATTGAATAGAGGAGAAACATCTCTTCCGTAGTTCCCTGGGCAGCCCCAACCAGTTTTTCATTAAAATCCAAATAAACTGTCCGGGAATTAATGAAAACCGAGCGGAGCTTTAAATTTTCCGGCAAGATAGCAATAACCCCCCCCTTTTCAGGCGGCACTAACAACTGCCTGACAATCTGGTGTATTCGTTCCGCCCGGCTGGAAACGCCAGGCAAAGAACGCTTGATTTGCACCAGGGTCCGCCCCTTCTCATTGAAAAAATACAATTTTACATTTTCCCGGGGCAAAGGTTGTTCCTCGGGGGGTTTAGAAATCTTTTGTGGTTCCCCGGAAAAAATCCACCAGGTAAAAGCAACTCCACCGGCCAGCAAAACGATTAAACCAATTAGAACGTAAAATTTTTTCATTTTATAACCTCCCGGCCGGCATTAATTTGTAATTACTCACCTATCCTCTCTCCCCTAACGGGAGAGAGCTTGCGCTGCACATGGGCAGGACCCGTGGCATTTACGCACTATTAGAGAGAGGGGGACAACACCCATCCCTTTCTGTAAAAAAGTTGGGTTGAAGGCATTTTCGAAGCCTTTTCACCCCCTTTTGTGCCTGTCCTGAGTACGTCAGGATTTTCCCCCGTCAAGGGGGAAAAGATTAGGTGAATAGTTGCATTAATTTTAACATGAATCTGACTTAATCCGAATATCCACGAAAAATTAAAATCCCGTGATTTATCCGGGTTAAAAGTGTTTTTTACAGTAGGAGTGAATGGCCTGAGCCAGGGAGCGAGCCACAGACCGCTGATATTTTGTACTGCGCAATTTTTGTTCCTCACCAGGATTGGAAAGAAAACCTGATTCAACGAGAACCGCCGGCATCTGGGCATCTTTTAGGACCCAGAAGGGCGCCTGCTTGACGCCCCGGTTGGTAGTGGAAAGCTCCTGATTCAATTCTCCGATAATCTTCCGGGCTAACTTCTGGCTCTGGCGGGTATGAACTGTGGCCCGCAGTTTCCAGAGAATCCAGGAAATATCATCCAAATCTTCCGCATCATGTCCTTCATAACGAAGGGCACTATTCTCAATTTCCGCCAGTTCTTTAGCCGACGGATCGGAGGGCTCACTGCTCAAAGTGAAGGCCTCAAACCCGGTAGCATACTCCGTGTAACCACTGTTGGCATGAAGAGAAAGAAAAATATCCGCATTAAGCTCATTCGCCATTCGGGTTCTATCCTTCAACGGCAAGAAACTATCGGCATCACGGGTGAGAACGGGTTTAATATTCTCGTAATTATTTTGAAAATATTTTTTCAAAATCCGGGAAATCTCCAGAACAACTTTCTTCTCCTGCAAACCATTTGCACCAATCGCTCCGGGGTCCCGACCACCGTGACCCGGGTCAATTACTACCACCCAACGATCACTTTTAGTCCGGGATTTTTCCTGTAAAAAAGACCCAATCGGATCTTTTTTCTGCTGGTGATCGGATTTTGCTTCAACTAACTGCATTTGAGTCCGGGAGGGATTCCAGATTACGGAACGGGAGGTCTGAGAATTGAGAAAATTCGCCGTAGAGCGAGCGGCAAGATAAATTCTTCCCTTGTTTAACACCGGGTGCCGGGCTATAAAAAGTCTCTGCTGGTCAGACAGAATTCGCCTGTTCCAGGGAGTAAAATTAAACTCGTTATTCTGATCCCGGACTTCAAGACGATTTACCCCGACTCGCCAGTTAACCTTATAATCCAGGGCATGAAAAAATTCATAGAGATCAACTAAAAAATCTTCCCCCTGTTTGACTACGGGGATCTCCTGTAGGAGGTTACCACTGGAGTCAACCAGATTGAGGGTCGCAGCCTCGGCTGGAATTGCAGAAAATAAAAGAATAAAAACTATTAGCCCTATTTTTAACTGTTTTTTCAAATTGTCAATACCTCCTGCTAATTCTAATTAAACCCTTTCCTAACCCGATTAATTCACGACAGCTCATCCGTCGTGAATTAATCGCCCGGAGGG
>CAZVWJ010000008.1:0-38113 GCA_964631325.1 uncultured bacterium
TCCTTCGGGCGGATAATTCACGACAGTTACGCTGTCGCGAATTATCCGGGTTAGAAGTTAAATTTTTCATCATTTGCATACCAGTCAGCGATTTTTTCCCAACCCCGGGCTACAAACGGAGCCTGCCGGGAACCAGATTCTGAACATTCATACTCGTTTTTATCGCCGTCCAGGACCAAAAAGGGAACCGGTTCCTTCACGTGGGTTCGCTCCTGGATGGGAGTATAATGATCGGGGCCAATTGCAAGGTTAAAAGATTCTTCCTGCCAGCGGTTCCAGAGCGGCCCTAAAATTTCTCGATCAAACTTTTCAATCATTTGCTTTTTTAATTCCGGCGCTCCGTCATGGCCGGCCTCATCGGGAGCCTCCAGATGCAGATAAACGAGCCGGTCTTGCGCCAAAGACTCCAGGGCCGCCTTTGCTTTTCCGGCCATGTTTGTGTCAAAATCACCAGTGGCACCGGGTACTTCTACTTTATCCATACCTATTGCCAGTCCCAGTCCCTTGATTAAATCAACACCTGCAATAACCCGGCCTTCCAGGTTATACCGTTCCTGGAGCCGGGGCAATTGTTTTAATTTTCCGCCGCCCCAGGGCCAGATCATATCCGCAGTCCGGTTCCCCGCCTCCTGCAATTTTTTGTTCAGATAATGTGATTTTAAAAAACCACGGCTTTCGATCATTAACTGTTTTAACCTATCCGCTCCTTCCCCCCGCGGCCAGAGTTCCCCAACCGGGCGGCCCATCTCATCGTGGGGGGGAACACAGTTCACTTCGCCAACCCCATTTAGAATTAATATCCCGCGATATCGAACACCCGGTGAAAATCGTATTTTCTCATTGCCCAGCTCAGATTGCAGATCCGTAAATATTTCAGCGGCAATATCAGTTTCTATGTTTCCGGCTGAATAATCAACCAGGTTATCCGCTGCATCCACAGAAACGAGATTACAACGATAGGCTATCTCATCAGGTTTCAGTTCCAGACCAAGATTTAGCGCTTCCAGCGCCCCGCGTCCCAGGTAGTATTCCCGGGGATCATAACCCAGTAAAGCCATGTTAGCGATCCCGGAATCAGCGGGACTTTCATCAGGAATATTCTGTAATCTTAAGCTCCGACCCTCTTCACAAAATCGATCCAGATTGCGAGTATCAGCCGCCTCCCAGGGAGTCAAGCCGCCCAGCTTTTCCTGAGGCCAGTCAGCCATTCCATCAGGAACTACAAGCAGGGTTGGCGGACGACTCATTCGCGCTCAAAACCTTCCTCTATCCTTAAAATCTGGGGTTTACGACCAATAACTTCAAGCTCGGTGATCGCTTTAACTGCCTCCCTGACCGAACCTTCCCGGGCCCGATGAGTAGTGAGGATAACCGGAACCAGTTCTCCGGCCGATCGCCCGTGCTGGATAACGGTTTCAATACTAATCTTATGTTCCCCGAGTATCCGGGTCACCTGGGCAAGCACTCCCGGTTTATCCAGGGCCATCAGGCGGAGATAATACCTGGTCGAAACTTCCGGAGCAGGAATTAGCGAGGCCCCCGGAGAAGAGTAATACCGGGCCCCACAAAAATCTCTCTCCTGGTCAGCCAGGGAAACAATATCGCCAATCACAGCTTCCGAGGTCGAGGGACCGCCGGCCCCCTTACCATAAAGCATAGAAGCCCCGGCTGGAGAGCTCTGAAGATAAATGGCATTGTATTCCCGGTTAACCGCCGCGAGAGCGGAATCGGTGGGAATCATCGTGGGGTGGACCCGGATATCAATTCCGGTCTCTGACTTTTTAGCAATTCCCAGCAATTTTATACAGTAGCCAAGTCGCTCGGCATCCTCCATTATTTCCGGAGTAATTTCCTCAATCCCCTCCGTGTAAACCCGATCAATCGGGATATTACTGCCAAAAGCCAGCTCACCAATAATAGTCAACTTGTTCGCGCTGTCTTTCCCCTCGATATCATCAGCCGGGTCAGCTTCAGCATACCCTTTCTCCCGGGCTTCATCGAGAGCCGTATCGAAATCCATCCCGGTCCGGGCCATTCGCGAGAGAACATAATTGGTAGTGCCGTTTATAATTCCGTATATACACTCAAATTCAGCATCCACCATAGCTTCCCGAATTGTCCGAATAATTGGTATACTACCGGCCACAGCGGCTTCAAATCGAATTCGGGCATCATTGGCCGTGGCAGTTTTAAATATTTCGCGACCATTTTTAGCCAGCAACTCTTTGTTGGCGGTAACCACGTCAATTCCCCTTTCAAGGGCCTGTTTTATCAGATCCCCGGCTGGCTGCAGACCGCCAATCAATTCCACCAGCACATCAAGGTCAGCTTCTTCCAGCAACTTCCCGGCGTCAGAATATATTTCCTGTTTGGAAAAAAGATCTCGCTGGTCAGGGGTAATTTCAGGTTCAGCCACAGCACATAGATCTACCTTGAGCCCGGACCGTTCAAAAAGCCGCTGACGTTGTTCAAGCAAGCGGTGGGCCACGTTAAAACCGACCGTACCGAGGCCGGCAACTCCAACGTTAATCCGTTCTTTCATTGACTAATACACATCCCAGGTTGATATTTAAACGCCGTCAAAATGAGTGAGACGAACAAATCGACGATAGCGTTCATCAACATCCCAGTCTTCAAGTTCCAGCAAGCCCCGGACACCAAATTCCTGGACAGTAAAAGAGGCGATAATATTTCCATAGACCAGGGCATTTTTTAACGCTTCAAAGCTATTGTCCTCCGCCTGGGCCAGATAGCCCATAAATCCACCGCCAAAGCTATCACCGGCCCCGGTGGGATCCTGGACAACGGCCACGGGAAAACCGGGTAAAATGAATTTCCAGCCACGCCCAACCATAAAAACACCGTGTTCTCCTTTTTTGACAATAACAATAGAGGGACCACGTTTACGCAGCTCCTGGGCTGCAACGATCAAGTTAGACTCACCGGTCATCATCTGGGCTTCACTTTCATTAAGAAAGAAAATATCAATTTCACTGAGCACCTTGTCCAATTTTTCCGGTTTGCTGTCAATCCAGAAATTCATAGTGTCACAGGCAACTATTTTTGTCTCTTCCATTTGCTCCAGGACAGAGAGCTGAATCTCCGGATCTATATTTCCCAGAAAAACATAAGGGGAATTGCGATAATCTTCCGGCAGCACCGGGTCGAAATCAGCAAATACGTTAAGATCAGTAGATTCGGTCTGAGCTTCTAAATCAGTCTCGTAATAACCTTTCCATCGAAAGGTTTCACCTTCTTCTTTAATTTCCAGACCGGTCTGATCAATTCCGCGCCTGTCCATGTTAGCCAACAACTCATCGTCAAAATCATTTCCTACCACACCGACTAAATTAACCGGTGTAAAATGGCTGGAAGCAAGGCTGAAGTAGGTAGCCGCTCCCCCGGGTTCTTCTTCTACTTCACCGTGGGGCGTTTTAATGGAATCAAAAGCAAGCGAGCCAACAACAAGTACCTCAGACATAACAAGTCATCTCCTGTAAAATAAAATAAATTGACGGAAGTTTAGCCCGAATGTAGACGCGAAACCAGAACAGAGGAAAGAGCTTACAGCAGGAAACAGACAGTCCGCGTCAGCAACAGTTTACTGAGTAACAGTGCTTACCCAGTAACCCTTACCGATATCACCGTTATTTACCATTTCCTCGGCAAATTTCCGGGCCTGATCTTTAGTTGGAAATTCACCGACGCGAACTCTGTACCAGGTTTCACCTTCTACCCTGGCTTTTGTGACAACGGCAGGATATCCCTTTTCTTCCAACTCATTGGCGTAATTTTGAGCACTTTCCTTTTTCTTACTGGAACTGGCCTGAATTACATACACCACGCCAGTTTGTTCGGCATCGAGGTCTGTTTCTCCGGCTTCTGTCTGTTCAGCAGTCTTCGTTTCAGTTGCTTCGGTCGACGTTTCCTTCCCAGTTTCGGGAGTTGGCAAAACGTCTTCCGCGGTCTCTTTTTTTTCTGATTTTTCCGCCTTTCCTGCCTTAGATTCCGCAATTTCCGGGGGAGGGGTTTTCTTCTTGGATTTTTGAGCCGTTTCTTTTGATTCAGTTTTTGTTTCAGGCTCATCCTGTAGAAATCCGAGTTCCTTTTCCGAAATAGCTGCTTCATTCTTTTGTTCAGAGGATATTTTGTCAGTCAACTCTGGTTTATCCGGTTCACTACTTTCAAAATCAGTGTCGCCTTCAGTTAGTTTAGCTAGTTGTTTGGAGGAAAATTCACCTTTCTTACCGACCGCTACCTTTTTTCCTTCCTGGTAACCCCACCCATAACCAAAATAAACTCCGATCCCAAAAAAAGCTACCAGACAGATTGCGACTCCAGTCAGTCCCCACCCCACGACGGTCGAACTCAAAGTCCATGCTTTACTCTCACGTTTACTATACTTTGGCATATTAGCCACTCCTTTCTTGATCTGATGCTAATTTAATAAACTCATCCGCTTTATCAACATTCTGTTCAAGTTTTGTCAATAACATTTCTATGTCCTCATTAGTTAACTCCAACTCCGTCCAGATTTCCTCGTGATAATTTAGGGTAAGGTCATCCCCGGTCCAGCCAATATTCTTAGTCCGAGTTAAGACATCCCCGACGTGGACAAACAGGGGTAATTTCCTGAGTTCTTCCGGAGCCTTCATAGGCTGGCGGTAATACTTAATCCCCATCACTATATTTTCCGGTAAATTCCACTGTTCAGCAAGCCAGGCACCAATACTTGGATGATCCACACCAATAATTTCAAGTTCGGCTTCCTGCATTGAAACTTCATTTTCTTCCATGTTATCCAGAATTTTGGCCAGTTGTTCCTGAAAAGAAAGATCGAGGAGCATTTTTCCGATATTATGCAGGATTCCGGAGACCATCACCTCTTCCGGATTAGGGTAACGGTCCCAACTGGCGACTAACTCAGCCGCTATGCCGGTAGCAATTGAATGTTTCCAGACACCAACCCGGTCGAAACGTTTTAACCCTTCACCGCTAAAAACATCAAGGACCGAAGCACTGAGAGCCAGACTTTTAATTGCATCAAAGCCAAGAATAACCACGGCTTCAGTAACCGTGGAAATTTCGCGGGAGAAACCGTAAAAAGCACTATTTACCAGTTTAAGAACTTTTGCAGTGAGGGAAGGGTCCTGAGTGATAACCGCGTTTAAATCCCTGGCTGAAGTATCAGATTCCTCCACTAAGGTGACCAGCCGGGTCACTACAGTTGGTAGCGTAGGAAGTTCATCAACCTGGCTGACCAGTTGCTTAAGATTTTCTTCCGTATCCATCGTATACACCAGTATTTAGTTCTTTTTTTCTTCCAACAAACCTAAATCTTGAACTTCCAGGGCAACCTCCCGGGCTTTACGGCGCAAATGCTTAATTGAGCCCCGGTTGTCTATAACCTGATCCGCCCGTTTTTTCTTTTTTTCTTTCGACAACTGCATATCACGCCGCCGGCGTACCTCTTCTTTATCAAAAGCAGCCGGATCCACGCGCTCTTCAACAATTTCATTTGGAGCAGTTATACAGATAACCCAGTGACATAAATCCTCTATATTTGCTTCAAACAACAGGGGAGCATCAATCACATAGAAACTTTTCTTAGGGCTGCTCACTTTTCGTTTGATGTAATCGTGAACAAGTGGGTGAATTATATTTTCCAGACGCCGCAACTTATCAACATCAGAAAATACTTCTTCAGCCATTATCCGTGGATTTATATACCCCTCTTCATCGGTAATATAAGTTCCAAACTCCTCAATTACCGGTTCATATCCGGCGTGCCCCGGTTGCATCAAATCACGTGCTATCACATCTGCATCCAGATGTTCGCCGCCTTCCTCCGCCAAAAATTTACTAAAGGTACTTTTACCAACTCCAATGGTTCCGGTTACTCCAACTACAGGGGTGGCCACAAATATCACTTCTCCTGTATCCTGGCTTTTATCATGATCAGTCAGGAGTAGTACACACGTTAACAAAGTATTATAACTAAACCGTTTGAAGCTCGAAAGTTTTTCTGCCCGGGTTTGTCCCCGGAGAAGGACAAAAATTTGGGGAAAGAGACTACTTACTTACTTCGGCCCAGTTATTTCCTTGTTTTGCGGAAACTACCAGGGGAACGTCTAATTCAAGGGCTCCACACATTACCTTTCGTACTTCTGATTCCAGCTCACTGACCTGATTTTGAGACACTTCCAGGAGTAATTCATCGTGAATTTGCAGGAGCAAATTACAGTTATAATTTTTCAGGGTCACGGGGATTTCAACCATTGCTTTTTTTATGAGGTCTGAGGCTGTACCCTGGATAGGGGCATTTACAGCCATCCGACGGGCAAATTGTCGCTGAAAATAATCATCACTGTTGATCCCGGGAATATATCTGCGGCGCCCCAGTAAAGTACTTACAAAACCATCCTTTTCTGCCTGGTGAACGGTATTGTCAATATATTCTTTCACCTTTGAATAACGGTTGAAATACCGATTGATATATTCTTCGGCTTCCGCCTGGCTCACGTCCAGGTCCCGGGCAAGACCAAATTCACTCAAGCCGTAAGCAATCCCGTAATTAACCACCTTGGCAACTCGACGATCACTCTCCTCAATGTTTTCCGGCTGCTTGCCGGTCAATTCCATCGCAGTCATCGTGTGAATGTCCTGTTCTTCTTGAAAAGCCCGGAGCAAATTTGAATCATTGGAAAAATGAGCTAAAATCCTTAATTCAATCTGGGAATAATCCGCCGCCAGGAACACAAATTCCTCCCGGGAAGGAACAAAAGCTTCCCGAACCCGGCGTCCAAATTCTTCGCGAACCGGGATATTCTGCAGGTTAGGCCGGCTACTGGAAAGTCGCCCGGTAGCGGCAACAGTCTGGTTAAATTCCGTGTGTAATTTATCTGTCCGGGGATTAACCGCTTCCACCAGTGGAGAAAGATACGTGGAATCAACTTTTTGATATCGCCGATATTCCAGAATAATTTCCGGCAGGGGATGTTTGTCGGCCAATTGCTCCAGACTGTCTGCATCCGTGCTTGGTTTACCACTATCAGTGTGTCCCCGGACGGGTAGCTCCAATTTTTCAAACAGAATTTCCCGCAACTGCTTGGGACTATTCAAATTAAACTCTTCGCCCGCTTTTTGGTGGGCCTTATTTCTCAGCGATTCCAACTTGGTTTCCAGTTCCCCGGAAAAATTTTCCAACTCAAATTTATCAATCCGGATCCCGTTGTATTCCATTCGAGCCAGAATCCAAGTCAAAGGTTGCTCTAAATCGATCAATATCTCTGTTTGATTTTCTTCCTCCAGACGATCCGGAAGCCGGGCAGCGAGCCGGGGAATGAGACTGGCTATTCTTGCGTGCCATTCATACTTTTCCTGCCGGGACCAACTTTTGTCAAAATCTTCCAGGTTTTGTTCTGTCTCCCGCCGAATTATTTCAGAAGGATTGTGATCAGAATCAGGAGCCAGCAAATAAGAGGCAAGTTGGAGATCAAAAGCCTCAGTCAGCAATTCGGGAACTAATTTCAGCCTCAGGGCCCAGAGATACAATAATTTCAGGTTAAAAGTATAAAACTTCTGATTAGATAGCTGCCGGAAAAGTTTTTTAAATATCTTCTTTTCTTCACTCCCTGAACTGAATTCAGTTATAAAAATTTCCTCGTCAGAATTCGACAAATAGAACAAAAATGCTTCTTCTGCCGCCATTGTTTTTGTTTCCGGATTCACGGGAGTAAATAATAAATAACCAGGTTCCGAATCTTTGTTTACCCTGCTCACTAATTCAACCGGAGTAATCGGCTGCCAGCTAATCTCCCACTGCCCGGTTTCAGGTTCAAGCCCGGTAATTTCAGATATATTTTCCAGAATGGAACGAAAATCAAGTTCACGACAAAAATCAAATAAACCGGCAAAATCCTGCACTTCAAACTCACAATCACTCAAGTCCAGCTCAACCGGGGCATCCAAACGGAGTTGAACTAATTGCCGGCTTTCATCGAGTTGGTCACGATTTTCCTCAATTTTTTCTCGTAGATGACCAGAAATATCATCAAGGTGAACCAGAATATTATCGACGGTCCCAAACTCTTCCAGAAGCCGGGTGGCGTAAGTTGAGCCAATTCCTTTCACGCCCGGGATATTATCAATTTTGTCGCCAACCAGAGAAAGATAATCCTGAATTTGACCGGGAGGAACTCCCAGCTCAGTTTCGACTTCTTCCGGAGCCAGCAAACTGGTCTCAGTCAATCCCCGGGTCTGCTTTAAAACCTTAATATTCTCCGATACCAGTTGAAAGAGGTCTTTGTCATTGCTAACAATAATTACTTCTGTTTCTGTTTTAACAGCCCATTTTTCCGCCATTGCTGCCAGCAAATCATCACTTTCAAATCCCGGTTCCAACACTACCGGAATCTTCAGTTCTTCAAACATTTTTTTGATCCGGGAAATCTGAACCCGTAAATCCTCGGGCATTTCAGGTCGATCCGCTTTGTAATCTTCAAAAAATTCGTGCCGGAATGTGGGCTCTTTAGAATCCAGTGCACAGGCCAGATAATCCGGTTGGTAATCTTCAGCTAACTTTAACAAAAACCGCAACAGACCAAATATAGCCCCTGTAGGACGCCCCCGTGAATCCCTCAGCCCCGCCTGTTTCATTGCATGATAAGAACGATAAATTAAATAATGTCCATCAAGTAAAAATATTTTCTTCTTCATTTAAATTTTCCTTTCTTCCGTCAGATTGAATTTATAAGTATGAGAGATCAATCGCGGTCTTAAACCGGTCACAGATACCAGTTACCATCTCCCCGGCCGTAGCAAGTGACTCCATTCTGAAAAGTCTTCTCTCCCCCGGTGGGAGAGAATTAAAGAGGGGAAGGAAATTTTAGACCCCTTCGGATGGGGTTTAATTAGATTTCTCAATCGCTGGTTCCCGACGATCAGCCTGGTAGATAACCAACCTGGTTCCACCGTAGTTTCTTTCTCTCAACAAATAAAGTTTTCGCTCCCCGTTATCCCCTACCGTAGAGAAAAAACTCGGATGATCAGCATCTGTTTCCAGAACAACAATTCCCTTTTCCTTTAGCCACCAACACTCCGGAAGACGAGGTAATATTTCATCCGGATAATCACTTTCATACGGGGGATCCATAAATACAAGATCAATACTTTCGGGTGGCCCCTCAACCAGAAAATCAAAAACATCCTGTTCATACCAGTGAAGCGCATCGGACTCGGAAGTACTTTTCCTGGGCGCCCGATCCACTGCATAAGCTTTCGCAGCCCCCTCATCAAGCAGTCCCCGGCTTACCCTGCCGGTACCGGCAAAAAGTTCCAAAACAACTAAATCCTCAATGATCGGACGCACCATATCACACAAGGCCTTAACAACGACAGACTTGGTTTTCCTTATCTCAAACCGACCAGAAACCATTTTTTATCCTCTCGTTTCCAGAACATTTTCTGGTAGCCATCAACAAGAACCGGTTTTTTCTTATCGGCCCTCCAGCGTTTTTCCGCATAGCTGTAGACAATAGTAATTGAAGTATCTGAACTTTCTGTCTTCAGGAGTTTATGAGTATATTCCAGCCGATCAAATTCAGTGAACCTCTTCTCCAGGGAATCAATAAACCCAGCTTCAGTATCCCCGTTTTTCTTCGCCCCTACAGTAAAGCTATCGCCCAGATAATTTTTGATTTTTCCAGGGGCTCTGGCTTCATAAGCATTTATGAATTCCTTAAAACGAGCCAGGACCTCCTCCTCCCGGGGAGTATACAGAAATTTTCGTCGGTAACGAGCATACCGCCCCCGGTTAATTATCTTGTTCGACAGCTTTGAATCTTTTACCTGGGTTAACATTAGCTTTAATCTTTTAATTCGATCTTCCAAGAAAGGATGGGTTCTTAAAATTAAAGTTTTCCGGACAGGAATTAATTTATTTTCTTCTTGCAGAAATTTAAGAAACTGGACCAGGGCCCGAGGGTGATAACCTGCTTTACTTGTAAATTCAAAGCCCAATTTATCCGCCTGATACTCTGCCGAACGGGAGTAACCACGCCCAATCATCTGAGAACCCATAATTCCTCCGGCCAGACTTCGACCGCCGGTCCGGCCGGCTGCAGCCATTGCCACTAAAATAGAGCTAATTTTCAACTGGCTCCTTTTAACGGCGTGATAGGCACTCACGTGACCCAGCTCATGGGCAATAACAGCGGCAAGCTGTGCTTCAGTTTCAAGATCTCTTAATAATCCCCGGGTCACATATATAAAACCCCCGGGCAGGGCCAGGGCGTTAGACATAAATGTATCTAATATCTTAAACTCGTAATCAAGGGCAGGTCGTGTAGAATAGACAGAAATGCGGCTTCCTACATTGTCAATATAGCCAGTATAAGTATCTGAATCATAAATACCCACCTGTTTTTCCAATCGCTCCGCACTTGCTTTACCAATGCTCCGGGCCGTACTGTCAGGAATCAGAACCCAGTCGCTTTGAGGATTATTGGATGATGAAAACATGCATCCACCCAGAACTACCAACCCCAGCAAACCCAATAAAATGGTAACGGATTTTCTTTTAATCTCCACTCAACCCCGGCTGGTATTCCTGTAAATAAGCATATAACGAACCAAAGTAAGCATCTACATCAATCTGATAAGGAACTTTTCGTTCATCCTTACTCAACCATATTTTTAAATTTTCTACTTTTTCTGCAGCTTCTTTATTCACATTTTTTGTTTCCAGAATCGTTTCCACCAGGTAGGCATCTTTCCAGCCGCTATAAGTAGCAATTTTATCGACCTTCTTCACTTTTAGTATCATCCGACCGGTATCCTCCCCTACCTGCAGTGGAAAACTATATTTTTCTCCAACAACCAAATTTTGCGTCCGCAGATAGTAAACGGCTGACAACGCGTCCTGAGTGTAAGCCGGCAACTCTCCCCGGGAACCTTCGTTGTGAACAAAAAATCCCTGTTGCTGATAATAACGAACCTTCTCAACTTCTTTTTCTGCGTTGTGATTCTGGAAATAGTTATAACCCCAGGAAAAGAGCCCACGCACATCCATAAAGCTTACCAGCTTATCCTGGATATCATACATCCAGCTCATAGCCCCGCTGGACTTAGCTGTCAACACCAGTTTAAAAACACTTCGTCCCTTCAACTCAGATTTAACTACCCTCGCTCGCAAGTAACCGGCCGTCAGTCCAAGGTAAGTTACCTTCCAGACTAAATTTTCACCAGCCCTAAAATTCGGATTGTTCGACCGGGCGCAAAAACTCCGATCAGTCGAACAATCCGGCGAAAACGAGGGGATGTCCGGAAGTGATTTTTGAGAAAACTTTTCCCGCTTCAACTGACCGGTATCATTCGAATTACGGGGCGCAACGGGGCCAGTATCAGCCTGTAAAATACCCGGGGCAGAAAACCCCGGTATACCACTTATCACTAAAACCAAAATTAATCCCAAAAATAATATTAATTTATTATTCAAAATAATCACTTCTTAAAACTGAATAGCCGGGTAATTATTACCCGGCAAATTAACTTATCGTAACTACTCACCTAACCTTCCCTCCCCCCTCTAATAGCACGTACGCGCCACAAGCCCTGCCCATACGCAGGGCAGGCTCTCTCCCATCAGGGGAGAGAGGATAGATAAGTAATTCCCCAAAAATTACTTTAAACCCCCAGGTACAATAATTGCTTTATAGTAAGCTGATCTTACAAGGAGGTGCTTACCAATGGGTGATAAAAAAGAGATTGTTGCTGTTCAGAAGCGAACCCGGCAGCTCGAGCCAGGAATGATTCTGGCCCGTGACGTGTATAGCAACAGTGGCTGTCCCCTGATTAACGAGGGCAAAGAACTTACCCAGCAGGACATTCACCGACTAAAGCAGCGCAACACCAGGTTCGTCTACGTTTTTCTGCCCGAACAAACCCAGGCGGAAGAACTCAAACCGGCCTCCTGACATATTTGTTTTGCGGCCGGAGCCGGATTCATTCCAGGTGGACTTTGAATTTATCGCCAATTTCTACTGCAAATTGCTCTTTTGCTGAGCCCCGGGGAACAGCAAATTCAATCCGCCGGTAGCTACCCACAAGAGCAACTAAATCTCTCCGCGATTGATAATTAGTTTCAAGTCCCTGAATCTTCTGTCCTTTAAATTTAAATAAAGGCTGTTTATTCCTCGGGATCAAATCCGGTGGCAAATTTGTAATACAGTTCCCGAAGTGATCATAATAAACCACTTCCCCCTGGATAAAACCAGGTTCCCGTTCCGGGGCGGGAACTATGCTTCCGGCTGGTTTTCTCTCCAGTTGCCGGCCTACTTTTTTAAATTCACCACCACTGCTCAAAAAGCCGGCCACAGGAGCAAATTTATCCCGACCGTCAAACGTCTTCCCCGGTAAATCAAGGAAATACTTGTCATTCTCAACCCGGCGAACTTCCTGCCAGTCAAGTCCCTCAACAATTCCCGTGTCGGGAGCAATTATTTCTACTCCGTTTTTGAGCTTAACTCCAATTATTCTTCGATCCCCCCCCACCCCGGGATCAACCACAATTGAAACAACGGCGGCGGACGGCAAACAGGGGAGGGAATATTCAAGCATAAACGCAGCGGCCATTTCACTAAACCGGGGGACATAGTGAGTTAAATCAACAACATTACCCCCCGGAGACCAGTCCAGAACAACGGACTTCATTATCCCCACATAGGGATCTTCCAGACCAAAATCAGTAAGAAAAAATACTGGTGAAGCAGACATCAGTCAGGCCGTTCTATGTCCACTTCAAGTGGTTCATAATTACGCTGGGTAAGCTCGCCTTCATAAAGTAAGAACTGAGTATTTTCAGAATCCTCGGTGAGATACATAGTTGCTGTCTGGATCGTTAACTTTACCCCTTCACGAAGAGTTTCCTCGGCCAGAACTTTCCCGCCGGACATATTCTCAATTTCCCGACGAATTTCCGACAATTCATCGTTCAAACTTTCCATCCGGTTTTTAATCGCCCGGGCGCGATTAGTTAATTTAGATCGGAGTTCTTTCTTATCTTCCGGCAAGTTTTCCATTCCTCCAACATTTTCAGCAATTTGTTTTAACCCCTTCAAACCATCTCTAACCTTTTCCATTATTTCTTTTTGCTGAGTAATTTCATTTTCCAGGTTTTCCACCTTGTCCCGAATTGATGGGGAAATTCCACTTTCCACCTCTGTCTTCGAAGCAAGTTTTGCCCCGATATTTTTAGCCTCAATCGCCTCCCCGGCCCGTGTCACACCACCGATAATATCACCTCTTTTTTTACCTTTTATTATTACGTATTCCTCCGCATCAATCTGGCAGTGCATCGTCGCCTCCTCAACAATCACGCTTCCCCCGGCTTTAACCCGGCAATTCTCCAGGTATTTAGCAAAAACATTTCCCCCGGCTTCAATTAATCCTTCCTCACGGCCCACAACACCCTGCTCAACCACTACATCCCCTTCACATTTCACGTGAGCTTTGCCCACCCCTTGGGCTTCTACCCGTTTAGTGGCATCAACCCGAAAACCATCTAAAATCATCCCTCCTACTTCAACCACCCCCTCAAAATCCACATTACCCACTTCATAATCCAGGTCCCCGTTAATTACCAGAACGGGTTCGACCACGAGTTCCGGCTCATCTTCAGTTCCCGCCAGCCGTACTCGTCCTTCAGTTTGCGCCACCAATCGGGTTCCATCCGCAGAAAAATCTACATTTTCTCCGGCGTCAATGGAGACACTATCCCCCGGTTCCGGTGGAATTTCCTCCCCGTAAATAGAAATTCCGGGTTCTCCTTCGGTGGGTTCTTCAACTTCGGCCAGCACATCGCCTTCCTGTGCATTTATGATTTCTTCCCCTTCCCTATGATCAACAGTTTCTTCGCCCTCGGCTTCCTCATCTTCTTCAAGTACTTCAATGGGTATTTTATAGTCAATTTGCCCATCTTTCCCGTGTTCGGGATCTTTTCCGGAGGCAATTAGCTGTTCTTCCTCAAACAATTCTTGTTCAAAGACTTCTTTAACTTTATTCTCGTCGTAACGAATTTCCTCCTCTTCAAGGTAATTCTCAACCTCCTCCCGGCTGACGGGAACCCCCTCCGGTTTAGGAGGAATCACGGTAAGATAGGCCTCAGTTTCATTATCATTAAGAGTGACGCTAAAACTGCCATCAATCTTGGGGTTACGCTGTCGGGGACCGATAATTCCCGTTTCCCCACTCTTCTCTTCCACCATTTCTTCAACTTTAACCCAATCAATATCCTGGTCGTAATTGTTTTCTTCCAACTCTTCTTTTACCTGGTCAAGGGAGACTGGTAAACCGTGCCCTTCCGGCGGATAAACGGTTAACTTCAACCCTTCCTCCGTATTTTCAAAGTTAATGAAGCCGGCCACGTCCTCCTCCTGTTCGGCCTGCTGTAATAAATCAAAAGTCTCTTCCTTTTCTTTTTTATCTGCTTCACTTTCTTCAAGTTTATCTTTTTTTATTACCCGAATTAAATAATCCCGCTCTCCAATCCCAAAAAATCCGGGTTTTCCTTCCTCCAGAATTTTCACAGCCAGATCATCTTTATCCATACCAAAATACTCTGCCGCTTGTTCCAGACCTTTTTTTGGAGACTTACAGCGAACTTTAACCGATTCCCGGGCATTGGGATCAAAAAAGCGCCGCACCTCATCTTTACTTTCCCCCTGGTGAACTTCTATTCCCCACCAGGTATGGGTTTCTTCTTCTTCAGGAGCTACTGGTTCTCCTCCAGAACCATCTTCGGTTAAATCGACTAATGCCATCTCCTGGTCTTCATTCAGACCGAGGAACAATCGAAGTTGGTCTTCCCGATTGAACAAGGGATCATCTTCCTCGTAAATTACGTGTTTTCTAATCTCCTCCAATTCCGGAATTTCATATTTTTCTTCGTAATCATCCAGATCCATCCCAATTTGGGTATCAAAGTCAATTTCCTCGTCCGGATCCTGGTAGCTATCGTATTTAATTTCCTTGGCTTCCGTTCGAATTGTACAGTGATTGCGCTCTTCCTCCACCGGCTCCTGAACTGAACCAATATGCAAATTCACGCCCGGGAAAACCGTCCCGTTAACCAGGATTTCCCGCCGCACATCAGACTCCAGTTCCTCTTCTATGTCTGAAATACGCAGTTTTACCTGCTGTAAATCCTCACGAGCATGGTTTAATTCAAATTTTAAATCCCGAAGCCGCTTTTCGTCTCCAGGCGAAAGCCCCTCGTTCTCCTTTTTATTCTCTAAATTATTTACATCTTTTTCCTTTGACTCCACCCGATCGACCAGAGTATCGCGCCGGGACTCCAGTTCTTCCATCTCTTGCTGCATTACTCCTTTAGCCCCCATGCGAACCTGTGTTTCAGGATAACTAACCGAACCAAGATCATTGGTAACTATCCTCTTGCCTACACTTAATTCTCCCCCGATAATATTTGCATCACTATCCACGAGTATTACGCTCTCATCCGCCTCCAACTGACTGTGCATAATAACTTCTTTGATAATTATACTTTCTCCGGCTTTAATCCGAACATTCTCAGCAAAGCGACCGTAGACAATCCCATGAGCCTGGACGCTCTGTTTTTCTCCCCCTTTAATCCCCCCCTGAATTACAATATCTCCACTGGCTTTTAATCGGGCTCTCCCCACCGTTCCCATTACCCAGATATTACCGCGGGCTTCAACGTACTGATTATCTGCCACTTTTCCCTCAATGAAAATATTACCATCATATCGTATATCTCCGTAATCCCGGTCCACATCTCCATCCACGTGCATAATCGGAAGAACGTGCACTGTGTTACCTGACCAGACCACCTGGCCCGGCCGACCGGTAAATATACGTTTTTTCTCTTTGTCGGCCCGGGTATACCGACCGGCTTCAAACTGTGGCGAATTTGTTTCTCTAACGTCAGCAGCCAGCAGTTGACCCGGCTTGGCTTCTTGCAGATTCTCCATCGATTCACTAAATTCGGCCAGTTGACTTTCAATATCCTGTTCTTCGTCGGCCGCCTCTTCTTCCTCTTCTTCCGCGGACTTATTGAACGTATAAATCTTCTGTATTTCAACTTCTTCCTCATCTTCGTCCTTATCGTGGGAACGAATAGTAGTTCCCTGCATTTCAATAAGGTTGTCTTCCAGCTCAAATAGCTCATCTTCCAACTCTAATAATTCTTCTTCATCAAGCTGGGAATCCGAGTCAGAAGTTGTCTCGGCTTCAGCCATTAGCTAAACCTCCGGTAGACTATTATTAAAATCCGCGGAATTGACTATTCTGCCTTAACAGGTCAATAGTATTAACAAGAGAATCGATAAATTTATTCACCTGATCGATGAAACATAAATTGCAGGGACCCCACAAAAATCCGTTACCATATAATCGCCAAAATACTTAACCAGTAAACAAAAACAAAAATATTAATAAAAAGCAACAAAACCAAAAAATAAATCCCCAATTCCAAAGCAGTAACTTTCCGGCTTTGCAAAAAAGAAAACTGGAGGGTCCAGGTGGTCAGCCATAGAAGCCAGAACCCAGCCCAAGTAAAATAACTCAAGGTTGATAACTCAGAACGGTAAAAAGAAGAAATAAAAATACATACCGATAATATCGAACCAAAAAAAGCAATGGAACCCGTAATTAAGCGGCCATACCAGAGATGCGCAGCCCCGGGGAATAATGCAGAAAGAAAAACAGCTTTCCCGGCCGGGCTTTTCTCCGCAGCAAATCGGAGCGGAGTACCACAGTAGTTACAGCGCTCGGGAGCGCCAAATATAGTAGCTTTGCAGACCGGACATTTACGGGGACTGATTCGCAAAATTATCTCCCAGCGGCATCCGATATAACAGTTGAACAGTTGTTTTCTGGTTTTGAAACAAGGAACTGAAGGAAGTCAAAATACTGGAGGCCTGACGGAAAGGGGAAAAACTTTTTGAGGGGGCTTCTTTTAGAAAAGCTTCACCCTCTATCCCCGCGGCCTTTTTTGCCACCTCTATTGCTTTTTTTCGTCCTCCCGTTAAATCCACAAGACCCTTCTGGCGTGATTGCCGGCCTGTAAACACCCGGCCATCTGCAATTTTTTTCACTGCCGACAGGGACAACTCTTCCCGGGAATCGGCCACGTGATTAATAAACTGTTCATAGACATCCATCACCAGGTTTTTTAAAATCTTTTGTTCGTCATCAGACATTTTCTGAAATGGTGATCCCAGGTCCTTATACTCGCCGGATTTTACAACCTGGTAATCAAGACCCACTTTTTCCACCAGCTCTTTAGCACTTACAAATTTCATAATAACTCCGATACTTCCCACCAAACTACCGGGATTAACCACAATAGTATCCGCAGAGGAGGCCACATAATAGGCTCCGGAAGCGCCGGTAGAACGGATAAAAGCAATAACCGGTTTTTTATCTCCGCCAAAATCAGCCACTGCAGAACTCAGTTCCTGGCTGGGACCGACCAGACCGCCCGGACTGTTTATATCCAGCAAAAGAGCTTTAATATCATCGCGTTCTTCGTAGCTGTCAAGTCGATCTAAAATTGGCTGAATTTTTTTAATAGTACCTTCAAGACTGACCACCCCTATTTTTTCACCACCGGTCACGGGAAAAAAATCAGAACTCTGGGTTCTAACTAAACTCCAGAAAATCACGGTCTGAAGAGCAAGATAGGTCAGCAAGCCACAAATCACTACAACAATAAAAAACCATCCGATCTTTTTAGCCCAACTGTTATCCATTTTCAAAAATCACCGTCACTTTTAATATCATTAATCCTTTTTGTAGCAATGAGGACATCCTTTTATTTTCAACTCCGATTCTTTTTCATTTTTCCGAATTTCATCAGCAAAAAGCTGCTCTCCTTCTTCAAGTTTGCTCCCACAAACCGGGCAGGTCCTGGTAGGAGTTTCTTCCTCAAGTCCGGATAACCGACTGAATCTTATCAAGACAAACACTACAATTAAAATCAAAACAGCATAAACCAGCCACCAAGTCATCTTTATTCTCCTCCAATAGGCTGCAATAAAGGCAAAGCACCGGGAGCAGACTGTTTTTTCCCCAGCTTAAACAATAGAAAAAATAAGTGATAATTAATAAACTGGTCGAACTCTTCCGAGACTCTTTTTTTAACGAATTTCAGCAATTTTAATTTTTTAGATAGCGGCCGGGTATGCTGATAAAGTTTAAGAACTTCCGCAATAGCAAATTCATCCGGAGCCTGTAAAAAGTGATTGTAGAGTTGTTGATAAGCTCCTGTCTTCCAATAAATTTCTTTTAATACAAACCCGGCACATCGATATTGGGGACCATTATCAACCATTGTTCGAAATACTTTTAAACGTGAAGTGGCAACAGAGTAATCCTGATTATGATAATTTTGAATTCCCTTTTTCAACATTGAAACGTCAGTGGGCGAAACAACTGGAATTTTATTATTTATGTTGTAGCGATCCTGGTAAACTACAGTGGAAAACGGATAAACAAAATGATACTTGTAGGAAAGCGGGGAAATTTCCAAATAACCAGAGGGTAAATCGCCATCCGTAAACCTCCCCCCTGACATAGTTTTTAGTAAAACACCGCCTGGCTGCACAAGTAAATCAATGTTTTTTAAATTAGCAGGTTCTTCGACTGTCAACCTTCCTCTTATCCCCCCCGAAGGATTCCTGGTACGAGGATAAATTTCCAGAATTTTTCCCGCAAGACCGGAATATTTTTGTAGTGCCCGGTAAAAATTTTTATTAGCCGTAAACCACTTTAGATCCCCCCCACCCCGCCAGACAGTATTAATTTTAACGGGCTCAGTCTCAGAATTTTTAGCAAGATTTAGCATAAGCAATCGGGAAGCATCAGGACTAATTTTCTGGGTCAGGAAAATATTTTGCCCATGTCTTTTTAATTGAATTAGCGGTTTGGAAGTGGTAAAAAGAGTCTTTTCTTTCTGCCACCTCCATTTTCCCGTGTCAGAAGATTGATTGATTAAACCAGTAACTAAAGAATACCCGGAATCAGATTTAGTCAGACCGTAAAAACCTTTAAAAGGCTTTTCCGCCAGACGGAGTAAATTTCCAGAATTTAAAATTCTCCCCTGTGTATCCCCGTTCAAATAATAGTATCGATAATGAGGAGCAGTATCTTCAACTGTCTCTTTAACGGGAAGTAAAAAAGCCGATAGTCCCTCCCGGTATAGCCCCTCGCCCCGGGGGCGTGCTCTGATGTTTAAAGAACGTGCCTGATATCGATTAAAGTCGCTGAAATACAATTCATGACGTGCATTTTCTTTCCGCCCCGCCCAGAAAAATAATGTTTCGCCCGAATCTGAGTGAAAAGGGTAACGGAGATTCTTCTCCGGATGAGTAAAAACCTGCTGGTAACTTTTGTCAGAAAGATTATATTCATAAAGTGAGAAAGGCTCCTTTTTATTCTCCCGGACAACCAATATCGCTTTTCCCTCACTAACCGCAAGCACATTTTTTATATTGATCCCAGTCGGAGGCGAGCCGTAACGAATCACTGGCGGATCCCGTCGATCAAAACGGGAAATTCGCCAGCCATTTTGATCTAAAATGAACAACTTATCTCCCAGGGCAAATAAATCAACCGGCTGTTGCACCCTTTCGATAACACCGCGCGGATAGCCCTGTAAGTCATATCTCCGGATAAAATCGGGGCAAAGTAGATAAAAGTAATTCCCCCCACCATACCTGATAACCGGTTGCCGGGGGTCCAACCAACCATTTGAATTAGGAGGTAATTTTATTTTAAGCAACCGCTTAAAAACCCCCCCGGAATCAAAAATAGCCAGGACTCTTCTGGCTCCCTGTTTTGGAAAAATAAATTGACCGGAAATAATTATGTTTTGCTGGCTGGCCCCCACGAACTGAATGTCTTCTAACTGATTAAGCCGGGACCATTTGAGGTTAACTTTATTGATGATTTTATTTTCCCTGTTGTAAATCTCAATAGAATGCTCATCGGGAAAATAATAATAAAGCCGTCCCCGGGGAGACCAAAAACTGTGTTCGAACTGAAAATACCGAGAGGGGCTTGAGGGGATCTTTTTTGGAGGAATCTCCCCCTCTTCCGAAAAACCCGCCGGAGTCCACGCGAGCCGTTTCGTTTTTGTTTCCCCTTTCAAATATATCGTTGCAGTTTCCCGACCCGCCTGTTTTTTTGCCGCCCAAATTCGAGTTATTTTTGGTTTTTGCGACAATTGCGGAGTTATTGAAAACACTTTACGCGGTTGGACTGTCCGGCTGGCAGTAAAAAATGTTCTTTCGGTATTTCCAAGTCTGAGAATATATATCCCGTTTTTCCCGGTTAAAAACGCTCGGTGCTCGTACACTGCAAAATCATTAAGCTGGAGATTTTGTTTGAAATCAAAAACGTATTCCTGTTTTAACTCAAGGCTTAATTTTAAAATCCGTCCCCTTCTTTCCAGAATATACAAATTATTACCACTAATAGAAACTCCAACAATTTTATTAAATTTACGGTGATACAACTGTCTTCCTCTGTTGTATACGTAAATAGTATCACCCAGCCGGGTAAATATCCTGTTTTCATCAATGATTTCAAAAATTCGACCTTTAAAATTATAGGGCGAAGTATCTCTGTTCTCCCCGGGAGCATACGGATCAAAGCTATAGATGGGGCCTGTACCCGGTTGGACTATCCAATGGTCTTCAAGAGGATAAATAGTACGAATCGGCCCCTGTAAATTTGCCTTAACAGACTTTTTCCGGATCCGAGTCACTGGAAAGGTCGAACTTTTGGTAGCTAAGTCGTGGTGATAATACCAGAAATTACCACTTCCATCCCAAAATCCGACCGCCTCCTTGGTAAAACCAAATTCCCTCAAAATATCGGCTTGATATAAACAAGTAAACAGTTCTGATTTCTTTTCCCTGATTTTCCTAACTTTTGTATCTCCCATTTTAAAAAAATGATAATTCTGGAAATCGTGATCCCAAACAGCTACTGTCCCTGCTTTACTAATTTTTATCTTCCCGGGAGATAAAAATTTATTCACCGGAGTTTGATAGAGTTTCAACCTCTCCGGTTGATCACTGTAAAGAGGAGAAGATACACCTGAGCCCAAAAATAAAGGTAAACACAAAAAAATGCAAAAGATTAATCTTAAGTTTCTGGGCTTCATATTCATTTTTCTCCTCTATTTGTCCATTTTCGGAACCATCTTGACTTTATCTTTTCTATCCGGACTGTAAGACCACTTATACCCCTGCCGGGGCTGGGGTAATTCACTCATAAAATACTTTTTTTGGCCGGAATCAGTTTTGTATTTTTGTCCTGTTAATTGCTGGAGACCGGTCGGGTAAAATTCTTTCTTTTTGTAATATTTTTCCACAGCCTGCTCTATTTGATAATCATACCACCGGTAAATACCGTGGGCACTGACCCAGTAAACCCCGTAAACTAAAATTGCAAAAATTACTACGTATTTGAGCAAATTCATCTTCACTCACCTCGATGAAATTATCTCAAATTTTTATCCTCATCAAAATTATACCTATCCCGGACGTGATATGGTTTTTCGTCAGTAGTCCGCAAAGACAAAAGTGCTTGCTGTTCACCAAGCAAACCAAGAATCATAGATTGCATTCCAACCAATCCACATAAAATACTTACAGTGGTTAAGGCATGATCACTGAGACTCTGCATGTAAATTAATTTTAAATACACAAGATATCCACCCCCGGCTATCATAGCAAGGAAGAGAAATATACTAATTAAACCAAACACCCGGATTGGTCGAAAACGAAAGTCCAGGAGAAATTTAACCAGAGCCAAATCTAAAAGGACCCTCCAGATTCGCGTCAAGCCATAGCTGGAACTCCCGTGTTCCCGTTTGCGATCACTAACCTCAATTTCACATAAATTTACTCCATACCAGGAAAGCAAAGCTGGCAAAAACCGATGCAGTTCACCATACAGGGTTATTTGTTCGAGAGCCTCGGCACGGTAAGCCTTCAGACTGCAACCATAGTCATGGAGTTTTACCCCGGTAATCCAGCTAATTATAATATTTGCAACCTTAGAAGGTAGAACCCGGGTGAAAAAATTTCCTTTCCTTTTTTTGCGCCAACCACTCACTAAATCGTATCCTTCTTCGAATTTATCCAGGAGCCTGGAAATGTCAGCCGGATCATTTTGACCGTCACCGTCGAGAAATAAAATTACTTCCCCCGAAGCATAATCGACACCGGCTCGCATAGCGGCCGACTGTCCAAAATTAGTCGGCAGAACCAGCAATTTCTGAGGCTTACTTATATTTCCCCGGAGCCATTCCCCGGAACCGTCCTCTGAACCATCGTCCACCCAGATTACCTCTCCGGAACGCTTCTCTTCCTCAAGACATTTTTCAACCTCAGCATATAATTCAGGTAAATTGCCCCGTTCATTATAAACCGGAATCACAATAGAAAATTCCACCAAGAAACACCAGCCTACATATATTATTTCGTAAAGCACGTCCGGGATAAAAACAAAGAATTTCTACTTTTAATTGTAAACTCTCGAATCCATTATAGAAACTTTTTTAACGTCTGTTGTTAACGACCACTTCATTGGATCATCGAATTATCACGCCAATTAGCCTGGATGGCCTAAAAAAATTATTTGACAGTTGTATTTTATCCTTTTTGTATCTATAATATTAGTTCATTATTTTTAATGACAAACTTATTCAGAGGAGTGAAGTAACATGGCCAGATACTGCCAGGTAACAGGTAAAAAACCGATGTCCGGACACAATGT
The DNA here is from genome assembly GCA_964631325.1 of uncultured bacterium. Taxonomy (GTDB): domain Bacteria; phylum T1Sed10-126; class T1Sed10-126; order T1Sed10-126; family T1Sed10-126; genus CAZVWJ01. Next base: position 22,828 of record CAZVWJ010000008.1, read on the forward strand.
TTCCCACGCTAACAATAGAACCAAACGCAAACAAAAACCTAATCTTCAGAAAAAACGATTTTATCTTCCCAGTGAAGATCGAAAAATCAAAATTACCGTTTCTAAACAGGGAATGAAGATTATTGACAAAAAAGGGATCGAACAGGTTGTTAAAGAGATGCGCGAACGAGGGGAAGATATATAATCTAAACGTAAAATTTTCACGGAATTAATTCCGTGAACACCAAAAATAGAAAGGAGCAACACAATGGCTCGCGAAAAAATCAAGCTGGTCAGTACCGCCGGAACCGGATATTTCTACACTACTTTTAAAAATCCCCGTAACGACCGGGAAGACTTATCCCTTAAAAAATACGACCCGGTAGCTGACAAACACGTCGAATTTGTAGAGGAAGAGCTGAAAACCTCTCACTAACCCGCCTTATCAAGCCGGAGTGGCGGAACTGGCAGACGCGCGGGACTCAAAATCCCGTGGGCCTTTTGAGCCCGTGCGGGTTCGACCCCCGCCTCCGGCACTTTCAACTACTTCTATTCCTTCATAAAGCCTACCTGAACCAATAGTTTGTAATTACTCACCTATCCTCCCTCCGCTGATGGGAGAGAGTTTTTCCTGCGCATGGACAGGGTTTGTGGTGCGTAGGCGCTATTAAAGAGAGGGGGAAAAGATTAGATGAGTAGTTACAATTATTCTATGGGAACAGAAGTAGCCTGATAAGCAACTGACAGTGGTACTGTCCATATAACCAAAATATAATGTCGCGCCTCAGGCCCAGAGGTCCAGACTGCTTAACTCGGTAGTCTCCAGGGCCAGCAAATCTCGCTCGATAAATTGTTTTTCCTCCGAGTCCAGGTTACTACAGCTTATGCTCACGTGATATCCCAGACCAGCCAACATCTTCCGTAATTCGTCCAAATTATTTTTTAATAACTTCAAACCGGAACTATGGGCGGCTTTTAAATCAACGCGCAGATTCTCTTCCTTTCTTTGTAAACTAACCTGAAGAGGACCAAGTTGAGAGAGTTCTAACTCGAGGGTAACACTCCAGTAGCGGTCGCGGCTTTGGTCTTCTTCTTCCCGCCGGTCCTTAATTCGCATCCGGATAAATTTCGTTTCTTCCCCCACCTGGAACGGAACAAACAAATAAACTGAGTCCGACTCCGCCACTGAGGCAAGCGAATGTTTAATCAACTGGCCGTAAAACCGCTTTTTGTGTTCATTTCCCTCACTACCAGAATCCTGTAAATCTGCCTGGAGCTGACTGCGGAAAGCTGTAGCTGCCTGGCGGGGATCTTTTTCCAACTGTGATTCCAGGTCAAAACCAAGTTTTCTTATAACTTCCTTTAATTGCTGAGCCAGCTCTCCTTTTGTAAACACCAGGCGCGGCAGTTGAGGTAAGTCTTTTGATGTCTCTAAACTATTGAGAAAGGAATCAAGTGTCTGCAAAATTTCTTTATTAACCGGTAAGTTATTCTGTTTCAAGAAGAGAAAAGCCTTGATTCGCGAAGCGCTAAAATTACCCGAATCATTCTTTAATTCAGGTAACGCTGAAAAAAGTTGCTGGAGCAATTTAGCTGTCGGTAGATCCTCCAGGTTTTTAAGAATACGAGCAAATTCGAGGTTGGCTTCATTGGCTTGAATACCAAGTTTTTCAAGCAACTCAAAAATATCAGATTTCTGCGCTGGCCGGCTGTCCAGAGAAAGTTCAATGAATTTTAGTAAGCGACGAGCTGCGTTTTTTGTAGAGTTTGAAACTTCAGCCGAATTCAATTCAAAGAATTCAAGCAGTTCCTGAACATTTTTTTTCGAGCTATTCTGCAACCAGTTAAGAAGCTGATTTACATTTTGGGAATTATTCTCCAGGCCAAGCAAATCCAGCAATTGATTGAGCTCGGATCTTAATTTTGGATTAAGGTTAGATTGCGCCGCAGTTGTCGCCGCCACTTCTCCCCCCTGCTCTCCACGGCCCGGATAAATATAACCCCGGCGCAGAAGACGCTGACGTTTATTCCTGAGACCTTGCTGTGACGGCTCTGCTTCCGTCTGCGCGGAAACAAAATTATCAACCTGAGTTTTGCCGGTATTTTTAAGCTCCTCAGCAGTTAACACCTTCAACCGACCGGGGCCAACCGAGCGGGCGGCTGCTGTTGCTCCCACCGGAACCCTGGCCGGCATCCGGGCCCTGACTTCCTTACTCTGGCCCACCTTTAGCTTTGCTTGACCATTCTCAAAACGCTCCAGAACCTTGACACCAATTAACTCGCCCGATACTCTATCCCCAGTGGAGTTCTCGGGCAAATTAGCCGCAACTGCTCCGGCTTCCACATTTATTATTTCCTGGTTCATGTCGGCACCTCTAATTAAAAATTCTACAAGCACAGCTCAATCTTAGCCCACATTATGCACGGAATTCTAAAATTTCGTGCATAATGTGTATCTACGATACAGCACCCAAGAGTGTACCAGCAAATAAATCAAGGTACAATATTGACCCGAAAAATTACAGCTGTTTTTAAGTATATACTTTAGCTCTGCTTGAGTGCTGGGTTAACCCAGCTTACAATCGAGTAGATTAATTGTAAAGCTTCACCGTTAAAGTTGCGGTAAGAGCCCTTTGCCAGCGACAAACACTAAATATGGTGCCTCGATTGAAGGCTGTCCTTCGGACGGATAATTCACGACAGTCACGCAGTCGTGAATTATCGAGGTTAGCGTTTTCTCTGTTTGTTAGCAACAGGTTAACCAAATATTTCCGGAGTAAAAAGGGAAATAAAATATGGGAACAAGAGAAGAAATGGAATCAGCCAGTGAAAAACCAGAAAAAAAGCAAAGGAAAGCTGTTTCCCTGGATTACGAAGAGACTGAACAGGCCCCCCGGGTGAGCGCCAAAGGGGAGGGAGAGTTAGCCCGGCTAATAATTGAGCTGGCAGAGGAACACAATGTCCCCCTGCACCGGGATCCGGATCTTACCGAAGTGCTCTACAAGCTGGATCTCGACGAACAGATACCCCCTTCCCTGTATGAAGCAGTAGCAGAAGTTTTTGCCTTCCTTTACCGTCTGAACCGGAGAGAAAAGGTGGAAGAATAGCCAGGGCTGAACGAATCAGCCCCGGACTATTAGAATTCAGTCTTCCAGCTCGGTAATCTTATCCTCGGTAAAGAGATAAGTTTCCAACTCTTCGTCAAAAGCTTCATTATTTCGCCGCAACCATTCAATTCCCATGGCCGCGTGTTCGATTTCTTCGTCCCGGTTGTGTTCCACAATTGCTTTCAACTCAGAATCCTTCGTTACAGCAGCCCGCTGATTATACCAATCAACCGCTTCTAACTCTTCAATTACACTCTGGATCATGCGGTGAAATTCTTTCGCCTCCGCGGGCAAATTCTCCTCATGGTATTCAGCCATACTAAAACCTCCCTAAAAAAATTAAGTTTAGAAAGTTATCATAACTTTCTAATGGCACCAAAACGTCATTTTGGAAAGAGTCACAAAGCACCGGAAACCCGGGGCTTGCGTCGCGCGAACGTGTGAAATTCATCAATCTTTGAATTATGGATTTAACGCGTACGCGTCATCCAGGGAGCCGGTCAAGCCCGGTCTACGATCCTGCGTACGTCAGGACAATGACAATCTGTTAGAAAGTTTTACAAAGTTATTTCATGGAGAGTTATTTTAACCTATTAATCGGAGAGAAACAACATAACCCGGATAACATCAGAACCTCAAAATGATTCTTCCCCCTTGACGGGGGAAGGCCTGTGACGCGTACGCGTTACACAGATGGGGGTGAAGAGGGGGTTTTCAAAAACCCATTTACCCCGCCGCTCCACCTCACCTTATTCCTCTCCCACCAGGGGAGAGGAGATTCGTTTTGAGGTTCTGGATAACAGGGGGAGTTATTCAGCGGAGTAAGGCATTAATATGTACCCGATTTCTTCCATGTAACGCGGTTCTTTAACCTCCTGTAGAAATTCAATCCGGACCTTTTGATCGGTTAATTTTCCTTCGTTTTTTAGGCGGTTTAATATGCGCCGATAAGCCCGAACCGGATAGTAATGGTCAGCCGCCCAATTAACTTCAATTGTCCCCATTTCATAGCGACCGCCTTCAGGCACAACCCGTTGTTTTCGCACAATTTTATATCGGAACGGTTTTATAGTTCCGTAAAGGTCGGAGTAAGCTACCGCATACGGTGAATCTAATTCCATAACAAGCACCACGTCGCGCCCCTCGTAAAGCCAGCCTTTATCGTATTTAAGTGGGCCAATTCTAAAGTTCCCTTCCGAATCGAGCTGATCTGTGCCCAGTAGATTCATTTGATTTTCATCCTGGTATAGATCAAAAAATCCACCCTTCTTTTCGTATAGATAAACTTTGACCCAGCTTATTCCACGAATTCGACCGGTTAAATAGAAGAATTTTTCAGGACTTAAGGATTGTCTTCTTTGCTCACTGGCCTGTCGGGGAGAATAATCTTCTTCACCTACTGAATCAATAAGCCGGGGCTTTTTTAGCTGTGACTGAACTTTCCATTCACGGGTATCAGATTTATCTGTCGTTAAATACGGAAGCGTCACTAATTTTGGAGATTTAGATAGTTCGGGAGTCGATAATTTTAATTCGGGAAGCTGGCCACTCTGCCGGGGAATAACTATCATCTCTCCAGCTTTTAATCCCGACAGGCACAAAATTCCCAGTAAAAAGGCTCCCAGTATCGTCCGAAAATTATCTTTAAACAAATTATTCATTGTTCACTTCCGGAGATATAGGAGGATTCGGGAAACTCCTGTTTCAATCGTTTGCGCATCTTTTGTGCCTGTTCGGTATTATTTTGTTTTTCCGCCAGCTTTATCAAATGATAAATTAACCGATCCCGCCCGGACCATTCCTTGTAAAGATAAAACGTCTGATACCAGTGTTCTTCTGCCACGCTTAAATTTCCCTGCCGAAAAGCGATCTGCCCAAGCCAGAAACTTCGGGCCGGATTGAGCTCACTTGTTTCCGGCGGCTCCAACTTTGTCAACAAGGACTTAGCTTGCTCGTATTCAGCCAGATTAAAAAGTGCTTTTGCCTTCAATAACCTATCCGCGGAGGATAATTGTTCGAACTGTTTTAACAAGCTGATAACTTTTTGGTTTTTACCTATTTCATAAGCAGCCTCAGCCTGCATCCGGGCCAGCTCTCGAGCGGAAACAAAGTCAGGTTTTTTCCGGGCCACAAGCCTTAAAAAATTGTCAGCCTGATTATATTTTCGGCGAGCCAAATAAACCTGGCCAAGCCTGTATTTACACCTTAACTTGAGAGTTTCAGTTACAGAATTATCCAGGGCCTGGCGATATTTTTTCGTCGCCCGGACATAGTTATTCGCTGACCGCTGTAATTCCCCCTGCATAAAATACACCTGCCCGTGGTATTGTGATTGGGGAAACTTGGTCAGATAACGTTCAGTCCATTTCTCCAGCTTATCCAACTGTCTTTTTTCGTAGAGGTCCAGGAGTAATTGATAGACGGCTTTAGCCGCTTGTGGATGTGTTGGAAGTTCTGATAACTGCTTATCCAGATAATTAAGCGCTTTCCGGGTAGCATCCTGATTGAGATAAATTTTGACAATGCTACTAATTGTCTGAGCTTGTAGTGAAGGCCGGTTACTCTTCAAAAGAACTTCCTCGTAAAGAGAGAGAGCCTTGTCATAAACCTCCCGTTTCAATAAAGCCCGGGCCCATTCTCGGAGCATAGGCACCCGCATTTCGGGCGGGCTCTGGCGAATTTTTTCCCTGATCCTTTTTTGTTGTTTTTGATTTTTTGGATCTATTTGGGCAAGTTCTACCCGAAAACTCATCCGGACAGCCGGACGGGAAAAAACGGAGGTGGGAAATTTTTCTACTATTTGATCAAAATAAGTTCGGGCCTGTTCATAGTGATTTACTTGCAAAGCTGATTGTCCGGCAAAATACCGGAATTCAACCGGATAATTTGTAAGCAATTTATCCTGATTACTTTTAAAGACAGACCAGGCGAGGGTGGTCTTACCGACCTCAAGAGCAGTGCGGCCAAGAGCCAGTTGAACCGGGGCAACCATTTTTTTCTCCAGGTCTTGCCTGCTCAACTTAAGCAGCATGTTAAAAGATGTTTTAACTTTACCCCATTCATAGTAAGTCTGGGCTAATTCATATTTAATGCGATGAGTTCTGCCCGGGGCTTCAGAAAATTTTAGCGCCTGATTGTAATTTGTCTCTGCTTCTGAATATTTTCCCAGGCCGAGAGCTGTTCGCCCACGAACCTGGTAAACATCCACGTAACTGATCTGCCCATTAGCTTTAACCCGGCTGAACTGCTGGTAAGCGTCCCGAAGCATATCCGCTTCAAAATAACTCCATCCCAACCAAAAACGAACTTTATTTTTAAAATCCGGGCTGTTGGATAAATTAATAGCCCGTTTATAGGCTGCCTGGGCCTGCGCCAGGCGATGTTGTTGCAATAGAATATTTCCCAGCATACGTTCAGCTCGAACGCTGATTTTTCCCATATCTTTTTGCCAATTTACTTCCTCCAGATATTTTTGTGCCTGCTCAAGCTCACCGCCTCTGTACAACAACCAGGCGAGACTGTAATTAACCTGAACCTTATACTCGGCTTGGCCAACAAGCTGTCGATAAATTTTCTCAGCCAGTTTGAGTTTACCCTGTTTTACCGCTGCTTCCGCGTAATACAGCTTAAACTCCGGTGATTGCCATTTACCGGGAACAATCCCTCCGAAATTTACAATAGTTGAAAAATCATCTTTGTTCCACAGCTTTTTAATCCCTAAAATCAAAAGATTACGGCGAGTAACTGAGGGCAATTCTGAGAGTTTACGCCTGATGGAAGGATTCCAGGTTCCCCGGCCAAGCTCTGCCTCTAAGTTTTGAACGACCTGCCCGCGGTGCTGGTGAGAAAGAAAATTTTGAGCCGTTTCAGTCAATTTATTTTCAGGCAAAAGGGACAAACGAGAATAAAGTTCCTGGTCCTGATTCCGGGCCAGTCGCCACTTGATTAAATAATTCTGAAGGATGGGAACTTTTTGTAATTTCTCGGTAGTAACAAGATTAATGATTTCCTCTTGCCGCCCCAAGTCCTTACCCAGATAAGCAAGCCGGTGCAATACTTTTTCCAGTTTGAAGGCCGGATGGTTTCTATGTAATTTCAACAAAATATCATAAGCATCTTTATTTTCTTTAAGATGCAGATGGGCTTCTGCTTTCCAGAACTTAATCAGGGGAACCCGGCTGTCATCCGAAAAATTACCCAGAAATTCATTGAACCCCCGTAAAGCTACCCGGTAATTACCATCATTGTAGGCCCGCACAGGGAATCGAAAGGCTGATTCCTTGTCCAGGGCTCGACAATCCACCTGGAATGTTATAAGTCCCGTAAAAATACATAACAACAGGACCAAGGCAGAAAATATTTTCTTCACGATAAATCCTCCATCTAATTTTTAATCAACTATAAAATTTTGTCTCTGAAACAATTATTTCTGATCTGAATGTCTAATCTTTACGCCAGCTACTCACCGGGGATTTCTACTGATACTTCTGTTTTTACCGAAGTCTTCATCGATTCGTATTTCCATCTTTTTACCCAATCCATAATATTTTCGTCTAATTTATCATTCCCGGAGCCCTCGACAACGGAGACTTCAGAGACCTGGCCTTTTCCATTAATTTCAAGAGAAAAAATCACCTTAACCCTGGAGGGAGGGAGCAGTTTATGCAAACTTCCGAAAGGGAAAGAAGGTCTTGATTTAATTTGCGGTTCTACTGTCTCTTGGCTTTGTTCGACTCCAAGGGACATAAAATTGGAGTCATTTTTTCGAGGGGTAACTTTCAGTTCTTTTTCGGCTCGTTTTTTGGATGAAGAATAAGTATTTTCTATGTTTTCAGATATTTTTTGGGTAGTCTCAATCTTTTTTGACAGAACTCTATCTTTAAGGCCGGGCTTAAATTCTTCACCCAGAGATATTCCAGAGAATTTTCCGGCCACCGCCCTTATCTGAGGCTCTCTTGTTGTGGAGGGAGGCCGGGGGGCCCGATGAAAAAAATCGGGGAGCCGGGTACTGCGGCGAAGAGCGGAACTTATAACCGGCTCGCCGGCAAGTTTCCCCGGTGTCATAAATTTTGTTTCTCTGTGGCCCGGGCCCGCACTCTGAACCGGTTTTCGAGTTTGTATTTTAACCGGTATCACGTCCCTTGATTTTTCTTCCAGCGCCGGAAATTGAACAGTTGAAAAAAACACCATAATAACCAGATGTGAAGCAAGAGAAATAAACAGATAAAAATTAAAACTATGGCGGGTTATCCGCATTCCACCAGTCATATTATTGTTGCCCCCGAAGAGTAATCTCAAAACCAAAATTGCTTATTCCCGCTTGCTTGGCTCTGGCAATAATATCAACAAGCCTTTGATGGCGCGATCGGGCATCAGCCGAAATCAGGAGAACAGGATTCTTCATTGACTTTTTCATCTGCTTCAGGGCCGGAAGCAAATCTCCACGTTCAAGCCAGCGCCCCTTCAACCGAATTCGACCGGAAGCGGAGAGAAATAGTCGAACTTCGGTAGCAATCTGGCCATCCGCCGCTCCGGCTTCCGGCAGTTTTACGTCTAATTTCTTGGGCACACTACTATAGGTGGCAGTGATTAAGAAAAAAATCAACACCAATAAGACAATATCGACCATTGGTGTAATTTGAGGAAAAAAGTCTTCCGACTCATCCAACCGTTTTATTTCCATTACTGCTCTCCTTCCGGTGCTTCTTGCACCGATTCCTCCGCTTCTGGTTCGATTTCCTCGTCAGGTTCCGAATCAACAGGTTTTTCGGATTCCGGGACTTCTTCAATAACCACGCTATCAGGGTAGAGAAAAGCCTTCATAACCTCATGGGAAAATTCTTCAAATTCCGCGGCAAAATTATTAACCCTGTTTCTGAAATAGCTGTGAACAACAAGAAAGGGGATGCCCACCGTCAGTCCCACGGCTGTAGTAATCAAAGCTTGACTTATCCCCTGTCCTACGACAAGCGGATCGGCCTGGGCACCCAGCGAAACTTCCCCCATTGCCTGGATCATTCCAATTACAGTACCCAGCAAACCAACCAGGGGCGAGACCTGGGCAAGCACACCCAGCATCTTTATTCGCTTACTGATGTTGCGCACGTGCATATTGGCCACGGAAGCCATTTCAGAAAGCATCTCTTCCTTTGGAAGCTCCTGAACTAATTGGGCCGAACTGACAATATCCGTCATGGGCGCAGGAGCATTGTATTTGGCCCTTGAAAGTTGTTGAGATTTCCCCCTCTTAATTGCGAGAAGCAAATTAACAGCAGCACTCTCATCAAAAACATTTTCCCGTCGCAGTTTAAAAATCTTTTCCAGGATAATTGCCAGCCCCACAATAGAAGCAATCATCAGGACATATATTAATAAACCACCCTGGCCGACAAGAGTCTGCCACCCCTGCCAGCTATATTTCAGTAACCACATAAAATAACTGCCTCCTTAATAATCACTATGGATAATAGAACTAATAATATGTATTTAGGTCAAAACCGCATTGTTCCCCCTGTCCGCATAATATTTTCTTCTTCTGTCTGGAGGTAGCCAAGCTGCCAGTAAAAAGTAGGAAATTTAATCCCCAGGTTACCGGTAAAACCACTTTGACCCAAATAAATATCGTGGTAACCAAGGGCAAATCTCAGGTGGGGAGAAAACAAGTAACGAATCCCCCCTGCCATTCCAAAATCTGACTTTTCTGACTCTCCGGTATCTACTTGATCAGTAGATAATTTTACTGCATCAACCGTAATTCCAATTCTCTGTTGATATAGATACCACGCAAATCCGGCTCGATACTGCGTGGGAAGCTTATTTTTTGTATCGGCAATTTCAAGTGAACCGTTTAAGTTTTTCCCTACTGCTCCGAACCAAAAATCGGGACTAAACCGAACCAGAGCCCCCAAATCAAAGCTCCCACCGGTTTCACGCTCACGAAATCCAATTTTACTGGTCATCACATTTCCGGTAACTCCCACCGCCACCTGTTCAAAAAACAGTTGACTGTAAGTAACACCAGCTTTGAATTCACTCCCCTGCGGCCGATAAAGCTGAGTGTCGTAATCAGGCTCTAATTCTCCATAATCCAACCAGGTCATCTGCAGGGAATAAGCACTTCCGCCAAATGTAGGGTGAGCAATTCCCGCGCTTAATAAATCCCAATCTTTCCCCCACCGTTGATATTCAATCGTAAACTGATTATTTTGAATTCGACTCAAAGCTGCCGGGTTTGTAAAGCCCCCCTGGGCACCGCGAGCATCCGCAGCATAAGCCAGTCCAACTCCCATGTTAAACACAGGTGTATTCCATTTTTCCAGATTATTCTGTAGAGCAACTTCCTGGGGAGTCATCTCAGAAAAAACACGGGGAGGGCAAATTAAATTGAACCCGCTCAGAACGAGAACAATAATCCCTGTAAGAAAAAAAACGCCTTTATCCAGCCCTGATTCCTGGTTCATAACTATACCCTGTCAATTAAAGTAAATAATTTATTTTTGTTCAGTAGCCTTTTCAAGATATTTCTTTGCTTTTTTCAATTTTCCTAATTGATAATAAGCTACTCCCAGATGCCTGTATATACCGGGCTGCATTGATTTAACCTTTAAACTCTTTTCCCACAGTTGAATAGCTTTTTTATATTCTCCGGCCTGAAAGTGAATCTCAGCCTGCTGGTTCCAGTATTCCACCATACTGTTCTGCAGCGGCTCTTCCCTGGGGACAAGTTGCTGAAGTTCTTTTTCCAGCCCTTTCTTAAATTCCTCTTTTTGTTTCTCGCGGGGGCTGATTTGCGGTCGCGTTCTGTAGGGCTTCGGCTCAGCTCTATCCCCCAGGGCCAGCGAGAGTGAAAATACGTGCAAAGTATCAAGGTGTTCGCGCCGCGACATACTATAATCCAGCGCAAAGGCCCCGTAATTAACTCCCAAACCCGCATGCACCTTGCCGCCGCTGCTATAATCCTGGGAAGTTAAATACCCCGCTCTTAAATCAAGAAAGCTTAACGGATGATACTCCGTCCCCAGGGCAAAAGAAATTATGTTTTCAGGTTGATAGTAAATGACATCATTAGAAACTATCCACCGCCGCCCAAACGGGTGAAATTCATACGCCCAACCGGACCGGATGGTCAGAGGTAGCGGATCGCCGGCCTCAATAAAAGTAATTTCCGGGCCTGCATGTTGAAGCGAAGCTCCTAACTGAAGAGGAGTCCGGGGCGAAACGTAATGAATCCCCAGGTCCAGGGCATAGGAGCTTGCTTTATAGCTTGCCAGCTTTTCCTGGATGTATTTCCCCCCGAACCCGTAGGACATACCCGTCTGTCCTCCGTAAGCATAATAAACTCCCAGCGAACCGCTGTAGTTGGTAAATTCCGCCCCGTCACTCCGTTCTGTGCGAAAATAATCCGTAGTATGCAAATAACGACTGGAAAGGCCGAAAGTCTGATAGGGACTAAGTGGCAAACCCAGGCTGATGAATTCATTATTAACATCGAAGATCTGGGTCTGGTGAGTGGCGCTCAGGGTAGTTGCCCCCAACCGGCTGATCCCGGCCGGATTCCAGTACATTCCAAAGCCCCGCCCGGAAAGAGCCGTATAAGCCCCGCCCATCGCCACCGCCCGAGGACCGGCTTTTATTCGGAGAAAGGTTGCCCCCGTAGTACCGGCTCCCCCGCTATATACTTTTCCCCTGGAGAATATAGACAATAGAAATAACAAAAATAATAGCCGAGAAATTTTTATAATTTTTTTCACTTTTATACTCCTGCTGTCATTTTGAACCAGAAATTTGCAATATTTTCCACAAAAGGCCTCTTATCTAATCTTCGGTATTTAATTGGTAAACATTTAATTTTCTATTAAACTATTTCTTGATTTCGTTAAAATTATCTGCCATCGGTACACAAGTGCGCCTGTTTTTAGTGCAAAAACTGTACCAATATAATTAATTATCGTTCAGGAGTAATCAATCAGCCCAAATTAAACCGGAGGAAAGGATATTAACACCGTTATTTTTTAAAAATTGGTGTTTACGAGGGAACGGAGAGGAAGGAGAATAAATTAAAAAATACTCAATTTATAACTTTGCCGGGTAATTTTTACCCAACTGTAGGCCGATCATTAAGCAATTATTTAACCAGAGTTATTTTTCCTCGTTTGACGCCATATTTAGATTCCACCACGTATATGTACGTGCCACTGGCCACGCGCGAGCCCTCGTCATTTTTACCCCACCAGCGGGCAATGTTACCGGTTTCGTTGTAGTGAACCCCACGGCCGATTGTTAATTTTCGAATAAGCTGGCCCTTGACGTTGTAGAGATAAATTTTCATAGACTTATCCGCCGGTAATTTTTGAAAGATAAACGGTCTACCGCTCAGTGGCTTGTACGGATTAGGCCACGTGCGCACGTACTCAACACTTTCTCGGTATTTGGTTATCGGCAGCCAGATACAGGTATCGGAATAAACACGAGTATCCCCGTCAACCGTGTAGCGAATAGTGATAATTGACTTTGGATCAACGGAAATCAACTTTAAGTCTAAGCCTTCGTGGTAATGACTTGTTCCCTGGGTAAAGCCAAATTTGCCGCGGAAAATCAAATTATTCGAATCCGGTTCACCATTCCGGTTCACCTCGCTGAAATTAATGGTAATCCATTCCTCCATTCGGCGAACATCAGAACTGATCGACCAGGAAAATTCATCAACCCGGGTATCCGAAACATTTTTCTTCCAATCTGAAATTTCAACCACGGCTGTATCATTCAATCCAGTGAACGTATCCCCGAGAATATCCACTACCTCCCGTTTTACAAGAATCGTGTCGTAGGTCGGGGTTGTTATATTTCCGGCCAGGTCAGTAAACTTAGCCCATACGGCTCCAACACCTTTCGAATTCAATTTATCTAGTACCCACCCGGTGTCGGCCATTAATCCGTCTTGGTTAACCGAACGCTCCACGGTATCCGCAAAAACAGAACCATCGGCTAATGTTACCGCATAATTCCGTGGATCGCTGGCAGAGGATGACAAATTCACGGGAAGTGTCGGGGTAGTTTCCGCATCGTCTTCAATCAATATTTGATGATCAGCGGGTGGAGTAAAGTCAGCAACTATGGAATCGGTGAACGTATCACTGTATTGGCCGTCATCATAGCGGTATCTTGCCTTAAATATATGGATCCCGTCTTCCTCCGATATATACCACTCACTGTCACTACTATACTCCTCCCAGCCCGGCTGGGTAACATCACTATCCGGTTCAATATAGGTAATGCTCATAGCATCGGTATTGGAGAGCGTTTTCATGTGGAGCATCACCGAAGTGTCATTAACCAGGGCCTGGGTGTCAGTGAGAACACCGTCAGGTAAAGTCTCCGGCGCCGGGTCAAACACGTCAATACTGCTGGTGTCATGCTTAACCCTGAGGAATGCGGTATCCCGTCCTTTTTCCGGATCTTCACCGCGCTCTGAGGTGGCTTCAACCGCCAGGGTATCCTGCCGGGCCTGTTCTTCCGCCTCATCCATCTCCGGAATTCGCACAAACAACAACAGGGGAACGGAGTCCTGGACTGCCAGATTAGTTATTTGCACTCTTGTATCGTTCTTTTCATCTGGATCAAGGACCCCGTCAGCATTAACATCGAAATAAACAGCGGTGTCCCAGTTTGTGTTTTCTTCCTCAAATATTCCGGCCAGTGAAAACGTATCGGGGCCATTGCCTTTATTGATCAAATTCACGGCCAGAATAGCAGTGTCCCCGTCCGGAATATACCGAACCGGCCCGGTGTCGGGGGAGAAGAGTACCTGCGAAAGATGGGTAACTTTAAAATCAGCGGTATCACTGTAACTATAGCTGGTGTCCTGGCCGTCCTTATTGCGGTAACGCAGAGAAAGTTCACCGGATCTCCGGGGGAAAGTATCTGGTTTCAAACCATTTATCACGGGAGAATCTTCACGGCTGTCCCATTCCCTGAGGCTATCAGCGGCAAAAACTACCCGGGGAATTATCAGAATGGATAGAATAAGAATTAACCCGGTACTCAGTATGTCCCACCAACCGTAACCGAACATTCTTCGGCCACATTGACACAGTTCTCCCCTGCTGTGGGAAACACTTCTTTTCAGAAGCGACCAAACAGCCGAGAAGAGTTTATTCATACAAATTTCCCTTTCTCTCAAATTTCATTAGAACTTCGTCTATTAACCACGTTGCGGACCGGACAAAATTCATAGGCCAAGATTTCAGTTGATTAGCCGTTGTTATAAGAACCACAGTTTTCAGGCCAAGGAAGCGTAAACCTTTTGATAACAAACCGGCAACCAGGTATACGGGACTATTCTTTACGGTCCCCGCACTCACATTATTCAGAAGGTTGTTGCCGAGACTTTTCACCTGTTGGACAGTCGACAACGAAATATTACGGTTGCGGTTTTTCATCCGGGTTACGCTCCTTTTCCGAAATCACGATAAACTCATCCCCCGCATTTAACTGTTCCTCCGCCCCTTAGCAAGAGCTCAAAGAACAACTGGCTAACTCTACTTCGCCACTTACTCACAACGAAAGCTCTCCTTTCGAATCACTCGAAAATCACTCAGTCTAAACCACCTGTTAACAAACTCATACTAAAAGCCGCCAGACATTCATTACTTCGCTGTTCTACCATCACACCGGCTCTCCTTTGCCTGCGTCAGGATATACTCATCCTCCGAACTCTCCGGACTCAGATGGTTCTCTCATCTTATCGTTCCTTCACTCTCATTCATCCCTGCCACTCCTAATCAATCGTTACTTTGAACTCGGCGTAAACTTCCTCGGTCGTGTTCCCCTGCGGACCAACCGTGTCCCAGGTCCACTTGATTCTCTCGGCGTTCTCATTGTCAGCACCATTAAAGGAACCCGATTGGTCATCGTCATACTCAATCGTCACCGTACCGTTGCCACTTGGCGTTGTGTCAGTAGCAGAATTCGCCACATACGTCGTGTTCGTCGGCATCGCGTCCATCAGCTCCACGTTCGTCGCCGTATCCGCTCCGCTGTTCCAGATGTGGATCGTATACAGCACCGTGTCGCCGGGACGAAATCCGTTCTGGGCCTGCAGAGACTCGAGACTTTTATCTATGTTCAACTTCGGTCCCGCTATTGAGGTCGTTATCCACGCAACCTGCGTGTCCCAGGTATCTTCACCGCTAATTGATCGA
>CAZVWJ010000008.1:38213-87370 GCA_964631325.1 uncultured bacterium
TCGTTATCCGGGTAATGTCCCCGGCTCCACTGTCAAATTGCGTCGCGTCGCTGTCTCCGGCCGCAACAAACAGCTCCAGCACAAACGTATCGTCGGAGCTGGCTGTTGTCCCATTAATAAAATGCTCAATCGTGTACGGAATCGGCGCATCGTTGTTCGATAGATTATGCAAATTAAACGCATACACCGCCGTGTCTCCCGACGTTAACTGCACAGTGTAGCTGTCCTCGTTTCCGTCTCCATTCACTCCGTCACCACTTAAAGTCGCTCCGGACTTGTTCGTGTGAAGCTCGTAAGTAAACGAATCACTCGGGGGAGCCTGGGTTGCAAGCTCGTTCATGTCATATCCGGTGTCCACCTCATTCGTGGCGTTACCGGGATCAGAATCGGCCCAGTTCGTATCTCCACCGGACTCGTTTGTCCAGCGCACCGACATCTCTCCGTCTGCAGACGGAAACGTGTCCCCCGCCGCTGGCGCTATCGCGTTCTCTATCTGCGTTCCCCCGGTCGTTCCTACGGCCCGCACTGCCGCCGGACTGCCCAGCGCTATCACTGCGCCAACCAGCATTACTGCTAAAATTCTTGTTCCTTTCTGTAAGTTCATCTCGACAACAACCTCCTGAATAATGTGAGTGTTAACTGACTTCTTCCTGCTTCGTGCTTAACTTACTTCGCTTCCCTTCACCCCGACGCGCTTTCCTCACGCTTGCTTAACTCAAGCCGGCTAAACTCAACTTATAGCCTCTATCTCCTCCTTTCAATTCCGTGGCTGAATTCAAAATCATTTCAATAACCTCTTAATTAGCTCGCTGATTAACGCAGATGAACTCAGATTCTTTTCTCCTCTCTCCACGCTCATCTGCCTTAACCTGCAAGCCAACTTCGGTGTTACGTGTTCCGGGTTTTCGCCTCTTCGTGGTTTTCGGTTCCCTTTGCGTCTTTGCGCCTTTGCGTTAACATCGATGTTCTGTGTTTCGGGTTCCGCTTTCCCGCCTCTTCGCCTCCTCGCCTCTTCGTGGTTTTCGGTTCCCTTTGCGTCTTTGCGCCTTTGCGTTACGCCTGCGGTGTTCCGTGTTCCGCGTTCCGTGTTCCGTGTTCCGTGTTTTTACGAAGTTACTCATGCTCCCAAGCTCTCCCGCTCTCAGGCTCTGCGTTTTCAATCTATCGTCACCTTGAACTCAGCCTTCACTACACTGGTCGAGTTTTCCGTCGGCCCAACCGTGTCCCAGATCCATTTAATTCTCCGCGTTCCGCTATCATCACCGTCACCGGAGGTGAACGTTCCCGAGACACTATCATCAAACTGGATCGTCGCCCCCCCGTTTCCGTTGTCCGTGTCAGTGGCGGAGTTGGCCACGTACGTCGTGTTCGTCGGCATCGCGTCCATCAGCTCCACGTTCGTTGCCGTATCCGACCCCGTGTTTTCCACGGTAATCGTATACAGCACCGTGTCCCCGGGGCGAAAACCTCCCTGTTCCTGCAATGATTGCAAACTCTTTTCCACGTTCAATTTCGGCCCACGGACGGTACACTCGAGCCAGACTGCCTGGCTGTCATAGTAATCAGCCCGCCCGCTGATCGAGCGATGACGCTCCCACTGGTCCCCGGCATAACTCGGGTCCCCGCCCGAAGCACTGACTGGTGCGTCATCCGTGGCAAATACCCGGTGTATAGTGGTGTCCTGGTTCGCCGCGTCAGGTTTAACAGTAAGCACGGCAAAAATAGTCTTTATCTCTTCGGCGGCAAAATAAACTGCAGTGGTCTCACCGTTACCGGCCCGCCGGACCTCGGAGGCCGCAGAATCAAATTCAGACGCCCTACTGTCCCCACCGGTGACAAACAACTCCAGTGCAAACGAGTCGTTACTGTCCGTTCCGCCACCGGCCAGACCCGAGTTGATAAAGTTAGAAAACTTATAGGGAATAGCCGCAGAATTATTGGAGCGATTGTGGATATTAAAGGCAAATACAGCCGAATCTCCCGGAGTTAACTCATAAGCAAAAGTATCATTGTTACTCGGTCCACCTACCGCCCCACCGGTCCGGTGAAAATTCGCTGACAGATGCGTCGCCAGATCCCAGGTGAAGGAATCCCCGGCCACATTCGTCCCGGCCGCTCCCGTGTCATCGATGTTCCACATGTCATAGCCGGTGTCCACCTCCGTGGACAACGACGTGGAGGTGTCGACATAGGTGGTATCACCACCGGCCGAGTTCTCGTAGCGGACTGACATTTCACCGGCCTTCAAAGGCACAGTATCGGTCGGCAGTGCATTTTCCAGCAGACTGCCGCCCTCGGTTCCGATAGCATGAACCGCAGTAACTGAACAAGGCAGAAGAACTAAAACGAGAAACAAGGCGACACAGTAATCCCGGAAAGAACAGAACTCTTTTCTATCAGTAACCGGGATCACATCAGTTAAATCAATCAAATTTTCCATCTCCTGCAAAATTTTTGTTCGTACTTCTTGTTACCATTAGCTCGCTGATTAACGCAGAACCACGCAGTTTTTTTACTCCTGATCTGCGTTTATCGGCGTTCATCTGCGAGCCACCTTCGGTGTTTCGTGTTTCGTGTTCCGCTTCCTCGCATCTTCGCCTCTCCACCTGCACGCCTCTTCGATGGTTCACCGGTTTCCTTTGCGTCTTTGCGCCTTTGCGTTATATCGATGTTCCGTGTTTCGGGGTCCGCTTTCCCGCCTCTTCGCCTCCTCGCCTCTTCGATTCCGCTCTCAGGCTCAGCTTCTCTGCGTTAGCGAAAAGAGAACTCAGGAGGTTGTTACCGAGAAACAACCAGTAATTTTTCTCTTTTCGCACACAGACAGACCTGGCTTAAACACACCGTTTTATCCAGGCTACTCCCGGCGTAAAATTTAATCCCGAAAACCAGTGCAGGCATAAGTTAGGATTCATTTACCAAATCCCAATCTTTCCCCGAAAATGATCCGGGACATCAAGAAACAGGTTGACTGGTGTCCTCCTGAAAAAAGTCATAAGCAAAATTCCTTCTCATCAGGCCTATTTAACTCAAACTAAAATCAAGACAAAGCACTCACCTTCCTAATGTGTTTCAAAACCTCAAAGCGTATCTCCTCTCCCCTGGTGGGAGAGGATTAAGGTGAGGGTGAACGGGGCAAATAGGCTCTAAAAAATCCTTTTTCACCCCCATCTGTATCTTCCCCCATCAAGGGGGAAGAATCATTTTGGAGTTTTAATCTGTTTTTGCTGTTCAAACAGACTCCTCCCCTGCAGCCAGTACTGCCGGTTGAGATACACTTTTCCCCGAAAGAAAACCAAAATAGATAAAATACGGAATGGTTTTCCGGAGAAGACGCACTCTTCCCGGAGAGGAAAAAATAAGGTTGACCGATCGGACAAGCCGGGCCAACACCGTGAAAAAATACCGGCGCAATAGTCCCGGAAATTCTCTGCCGAACAGTAAATTCTCAAATAACTTCGACAACTGAAAAGAATCCGCCGTGGATTCCTTTCGCCTATTCGTAGTGACCATAGCTGTCAGACCGGTTAAATAAATTCAACCGGTCGGCCAGTAATCCGCCTTAAGTAGTTAACCCTGCAGTCTAAATTTGCCGGATGCCCTGGTCATCGCAAAGCCTCGGTTCCAAACGGAGAAATCTTACCGGTAAAAGTAAAAATACACCTTTCCCGGAAAGGTAAAACACATCCCGGAAGTACCGGTAACCCCGGCTGAAAAAATCGAAAACCAAGGTAAACCACCTGCCTCAAACAGGGATTAATTCCGGCCTAAAAAACACTCGGGCCAGGCGGATTACGGCTTAGTCAATGGTCACCTTGAAATCAAGCGCAACTGAGTCGTTCGAGTTGCCATCCGGGCCAATACTATCAATGGTCCACTTGATGGCATCAGCACCAGCATCTCCTCCTGAAGTCACTTCATAATCACCATCAATACCGTCAGCGGAGAAAGCAGTATCCGAAAGCGTATTCCCGTAGAGATTGTCGTTAGCCGTTTCAACTGAGCCAACCACGTAGGTCGTACTATCGGGAATTGCTTCATGAACGGCAACGTTGGCCGCAGTTCCGGCGCCGGTGTTCCGCACCGCAATCGTGTAAACAACCGTGTCGCCTGGCCGGTAAAGATAATTCCCACCATTATCCTGGGTCACTCCGGTAAAGGACTTGGAAATATTCAAAACCGGACCGGAAACCGTAGTGCGGAAAAATACGTTCTGTGTATCATTCTGGTCATTGCCGCTGATAGGGGTTCCGTTTTCCCAACCGTCACCGGTAGAACTAGTCAAGTC
Source organism: uncultured bacterium (assembly GCA_964631325.1). Classification (GTDB taxonomy): domain Bacteria; phylum T1Sed10-126; class T1Sed10-126; order T1Sed10-126; family T1Sed10-126; genus CAZVWJ01. Next base: position 42,499 of record CAZVWJ010000008.1, read on the forward strand.
CCCCCCGTGGACCGGAGCGTTGTCAGAAATAAACAACCTGTGGCCAATAGTGTCACCGTTAGATGCAACGGCCTGAGCAGTAATAACAGCAAAAATATGCGTCTGCCCATCCTCGGTCAGATAAACGTCAGAGTCCGCTCCGGTCGGATTAAACGGTGAATCAACCCCGTTTTCATACGTAGAGTTACCGTTCCAGTCCCAATACAGATCAGTGTCAAATGAATTTGCCACACCGCTGTCCATGGAAATCCGAAAAGTAACCGGGATTGGATTTCCATTGTTGGACGTATTGGTAACCGGAATTGTCCAGACAACGGAATCACCGGCTGACAGGGATTTATTGCCATCCGCATCATCAACATCTATCCCGGGCGTCAGATCATATCCCGTGTCAATTTCGGTATTCGTTGTGGTCGTGGTGTCATCATACTGGGTGTCACCACCGGCAACATTTGTCCATTTAACAGACATCGCCCCGGTATCACTGGAGAGCGGGATAGTTCCCCCAACCGGTGATTCAGCGTTAATAATGTCCTGGAGTGAAGTGGAGCCGACAGCATTTGCCGGTGTGGCAAAAGCACTCACTCCTATCAAAACCGCTGTTATTAAAAACAGCGAAAAAATTAGTTTACTTTGCGTGTTCATCTCGGTAACAACCTCCTGAAAAAATTAAGTAATCTCGGTAATTGGTCTTACAACACATCCTGCAAAAAATTTCAACTAAATCGAGGCGGTTAATCGACTTAAAATATCACCTCCCGCTAATTTTCGTGGATCAATGATTGAACGAAAAAACAACAAAGTGATTGATAAACCTCGTGAACCGTGACGAAGTGACTAGGTGACGAAGTTAAACCGTAAATCATTAATCGTAATTACGTGATTAAACAACATCTTTACCTCTTCACTTCTTAACTTCCTCACTGGTTTTACAGTTTCCTCTGCGTCTTTGCGCCTTTGCGTTAACACCGTTGTTTCGTGTTCCGTGTTTTCGCCTCTTCGCCTCTGCGCCAACTCGCCTCTTCGTGTTTTTCGCTCTTTCGCCTCTTCGATGGTTCACCGGTTTTCCTTCGGGAACAGTTTAAATTCCTGCAGTTGGACGAAGTTGTAAGACGAATAACGAACGTGATACGGCGCTCCTTTTGGTATCTCCACCTTGATAAATTGATAATCTTCCTCAATTCCGTTCAGAGAAATCACATGTTTAATCGAGGGGATCCCCCCTTTTCTCACTTTTTCACCGTCAGCCGCGTTAAGGTCTCCGGCCAGTATCTCCCAATAAACTCCACTTTTACTCCCCAGGATCCTGTATTTTTTGGGGTAAGCATAACGACGCCAGATAAACACCGCCGTGTCCGGCACGTAAAATTGCTCCAGGTCCACCACGAACCATTGCACTGTATCAGCCGGGTCTCCGGAATTTGCCGTCCCGTACTGGTAGGTATATCTGTCATCAACAATCCGTTTATCATAAGGTCCGGAACCGTTCTGTCCCTTCGGGATCCCATAAATCGGCACGTCAAAAGTGCCCCGGACCGGTTTTTCCCAGGCAACGTTATTTTCCCGGGTGCGGAACTTCCGCAGTCCACTGTTTTTAGTTCGTCCCCGCGTATCTTCAATAGAAATTCGATAATAAAGCTCTTTACCGGGATAAAACTGGGTCAGTTTGACCTCGTGATGGGTGTTAGGCATGACATGTTTCGTAGTAAATTCAAACGGCGTGTCGTAACCGGCTTCAAAATAGGCGGTGGTCGGAGTATTGGTCACCCAACGAATCACTCCCCCCTCCCGTGTTTTTTCAGCCACCTTGAGTTTCTTAAACTGCGGCGGCGGCATCCCTTTTGTCTCAAAGAAAATTAATTGCGACTTGATCCTACGGTCGCTCTTATCCCAGGCATAGACCCGGAACCCGTATTTAGTGCCCTCGGTGAGATCGGACAACTGCACGGTATGGGTTTTGTTAGCGGAGATAAAATTCTGGGTGCCGGGCAGATCCGGGTTATCCCCGTATTTAATCCGCCCCGAGGCGGGGTGAGTGGTCTCCCAGGTAATCGTCGCACTGTGTTTCGTCCGTTCTTTAATATCTACTTCCACAAACTTCAAAGGTCCGGCGTATTTCTTCTCCCGCAAAAAGTCCGGCAACTCCGTGTCTGCGGCCTGGACCGGAAAACCAAAAACCAGAAAAGCACAGAAAAAAAACGGAATATAACGCAAAGACGCAAAGGCGCAAAGGTTTTTAATAAAGTGCGTAAACGGCAGAAACATATTTCCCAGGGCAACAGAAAAATATAAACTTTCCCTGCAATCATTGCCCGAAAATATTGTGAATCTATAAATTATGAACCACACGGTGAATACCATCCTTTAAAGCTGGCCGGCCAAAATTAATGACTAAACCCAGTTTTAAATCCATTAATCGCAAATAAGTTAACGTTTGTGCTTCGAACACAGATTTAAATTCCGAAATAGCTTTACATTCCACCACAACTTTTTGTTCTACTAATAAATCCAATCTTAAATCCTCAGACAATTTCTTTCCCTTATATTCAAGTGGAACATCCATCTGCCGATTTACTTTTATTCCCCTATTTTTCAGTTCATAAACCAATGCCTCTTCGTAAACACTCTCCAACAAGCCAGGGCCTCCCAGGGTTTTATGTACTTCAATAGCCGCATCAATTATTTTTCTGCTTAACTCATCTTCCTTTTTCATTTTGCCAGTTTGCCATTTCTCTTCATTGTTCATTCAATTGCACTCCCTATTCAAATTGATCTTGCCCTTGAGTTAACTTTGGTTTTGATTTTACTTACTTTGCTTTCCCTTTGCGCCTTTGCGTCTTTGCGTTACCATCGCTCTTGAATTTCCCTCCCCCTTTGCGTTTTTGCGCCTTTGCGTTACCTCCGCTCTTGAATTTTCCACCTCCTTTCCGCCCCCGCGCCTTTGCGTTATCACCGCTCTTGAATTTTCCTCTCCCTCCATCTCTCCAACTTTGCGTTCTAATCCACTGTTACCTTAAACCGCAGTTCACCCGTCGTTGCCGTCGGGTCCAGGGGATCCTGGTTATTAGTGATCGCCCAGCGGACCTGGGTTACCTGGTCACGGGGATAGGAAGAGGACTTCCAGCTTCCGCTGACCTTGTATTCAATAGTTGCCGTCGCCCCGCTCACCACTTCCGCCGTATCGGTCAGGGTGACGCTGTCGGGCACCGCGTCAATCACACCAATAATATCCGTCGGACCGAAGCCGTCGTTTACGTAAGATATGGTATAGATGATAGTGTCCCCCGGCCGGTGCAGGGAATCACCGTTATCCGTTTTTGAGATTGTTACATGGGGAGCGGAAGTAGCATTCGAGGAATCGCTCTCGTTACCCGCTGTATCCACGGCGGTTACGTAATAGAAAAATGAATCCCCGTAAGTTACGGAAGCGTCCCGGTAGGTGATCGTATCTCCGGTCGTCGCTAACGTGGTCAGAACAGACGCCTGGGAAGTATCGGGAGTGTGTTGTACTCGATAAATGTTAAAGGACTGATAGTCGGTATCACCCGGTGTCCAGGTGAGAAAAACACCGGTATCCGGATCAGGAGTCACCCCGGCCGTGCTCGCCAGATCAGCAACCTGCGGCGGCGCCCTGTTGTCCACAGTGAACGCAGCCGATGTGTCGTAGGCCCCGGTATCCGTGCCGTCATAAGCTTTCATCCGCAGTTTTACCTGCGTGTCGTAAACACTGCCTAAATCCGCCAGCGCGTCCCAGTTGAAGGTGTAGGTCTCTCCGTTTGCATCCCCGAGCACTGAATTCACCGAACCGCTGAGCGTCGCCTCCGTATCCCAGGTTGCTCCCGAGTCATCGCTGATTTCCACGGTAACTGTACAATAATCGTTGTCGGCGTCGGTCAGCACATAGGTGCCGCTCACCGCGGAACCACCAACATAAGCCGTGGAATCGGGATAAAGAAGCTGAACCGCGGCCAGAGGATTGTAGATTACGGTGATCGTATCCTGGGTGTAGCGGTCGTATTTATCGTGCAGTTTAACCATGATCGAATCAGCGCCAGTCAGGGCCGCGGTGCCCGACCAGGTACCGTCATACTGAACAAATACCGTATCCTGCCAGGTCCCGTTGGTGTAGATACTTACCGTATCCCCGGCCGAAGTATTAGCCGTGGTTCCACTGACGTCAATAACCTGGACCTCGGTATCGTGGTTGTCCACCGGCGAGGTAATTGCAATTGAAATTGCCGGAGCAACCGCCGGATACCGGCCGATATCGGTGACCCAGTAAGCAGAATCGGAATTGGTGGGATCATTATCCGCCGGGTCACCGGCATCAATACAGGGTGAAGTATCCCCGGGACGATAAAAACCGACCGCCGTCGAATCAGCAGTCTGGATAAACCCGGGCGAAGAGAAAATGCAGGTGTCCTCGGTCAGCGTCTGTCCGTTTAAATTGGTATCATTATCTTCAATTAGAGAATAACTGATAGTCTGGTTGTCAGTTCCCATATCTATTTCTGTTCCGTTACTTGCCAGGGCACTGTTCTTGAATATACAGCCCGGGTTGTTATTGCCGAGCCAGATGCCAAAACTGCCATTGCCATAGACTGTATTAAAGTTGAAGGTCCCGTTATCGGTGCCGTCCAGTGCTACACCGGCTCCTCCATTATCCTCCAAAATATTGCGCAGTATTGTCCAACCACTTGACCCCTGGAGTTTAATCCCGTCAGCAGTATTGTCGTGAACAAGATTTTTATAGAAATAAGGGGTATCGGAATTCAAAACATATATCCCGTTGTTGGTATTCCCGCTTCGCCGGACCGTATTGTAGCGGATGTCGGCATAATCGGAGGATTTTTGGACCATAATACCGTGACCGGTCACCGATTCACAAACATTGGTGTCGATGGTCGTATACACGGAATACTGCAGGTCAATGCTGTACCAGTTGGCGTTCTCTATCTCATTGTTAGAAATTGTAACAGAATCCGATCCACGAAGCTGAATCCCGTCCTCATTCTGATTATTAATCACGTTGCTGTCTATTGTGGTGTAATGACTGGTATCAACCCAAACTCCGAAACTGGCATTGGAAAGCGTGTTGTTGTGAATGTAGGCGGTATCGGAATCAAGCAGATAAACCCCGGGATTGGTAATATCGACCTGAGCAGTATTACCGGTCACCGTACAACCGTGGGAACTATTTCTAATTACTATTCCCCCTCCGGCCTGAAGTAGATTACTGGCCACGGTAACATCCGAAGAAGAATTTTCCACCACAATCCCTTCATAATTAGTCGCCCCGGTACAGGTATTGTCCCGGACTAATATTGCACTACTTCCATCCACTCGAATTCCCCGGTCGTTATCATCCGGAGCCACGTAATTTTCAGTCACCGTGCAAGAGGAACTATTATTCTCCACCAAAATACCGGCCCTCCCCCCTCCACCGAACGAGCCGGTAACTGAGTTGCTATCCACCCGGCAGTTGGTAGCACTGGAAATATATATTGCTCCCCAGTCACTGCAGTCAACAAGATCATTGTTGTAAATGTAAATACTGTCCGGGTTATTGTTTACTTTAATACCGAACCCGGTCAGATTATTTATGCTGTTCGCCTCAATTTCACAATTATCCCGGCCCGAACCGTCAAGTTCAATTCCGCCCCAGAGATCATGCAGGTTATTGTTCTCAACCAGAATTCCGGAGCCTTCGTAAAGCTTAATTCCGACCGATAGAAAACCATAAATATCGTTATTGGTAATCTCCATGGAACCGATATCCGGATCACCGTCTGCCAGGACAGCAGCCTCAAGATTACCGTCTTCAGTACTGCCGTTACGGATTACGTTACTGTCTATCTTGCCGTTTGAAGAAACATTGGCATAAATACCGGCAGAGGTAAAGTTCTCAATCAAGCAGTCATGAACATACAGACCGGAAATTGTTTCCCGGGGACGAACAGCGTACGTAAATTGGCTGTCAGCATCAATATGCAGCCCAATCAGCGAAAGTCCGTTACCCGTGTCGCCGGCGGCGATTTCAAAAATACCCGAATCAATATCAACCGTTCCCTTGATAGTAGGATCAGAATCCGTACCCGTGGTAAAGGTAAGATTTGAAGTATCAACCAGCAAGCCGCTGGCAATTTCGTGGGTGGAATTATCAACGATCATCACCGTATCTCCGTCGGAAGTCATCTTCAGGGCCTTACCTACAGTTTTGAAAGGATATTTATAGGAACCATTGTGCAGCTCGTCATCCCCCCGGGGTTGGGAAACATACCAGATCGGGCCGCTGTAAGGTGAGGGGTTAACCACAGTAAACGCGGCTGATGTGTCGTAGGCCCCGGTGTCGGTCCCGTCGTAGGCTTTTATTCGCAGCTTTACCTGGGTGTCGTGAGTATAACCCATGTCGGTAAGCGAATCCCAGTTGAACGTATAAGTCTCCCCGTTTGCATCCCCGAGCACTGAATTCACCGAACCGCTGAGCGTCGCCTCCGTATCCCAGGTTGCTCCCGAGTCATCGCTGATTTCCACGGTAACTGTACAATAATCGTTGTCGGCGTCGGTCAGCACATAGGTGCCGCCCACCGCCGAACCGCCGACGTAAGCCGTGGAATCGGGATAATTTAGCTGGACCGAGGGAGCCTCGTTACCACTGACCACCTGAAATTCATAACCCGCCCCCGCTGAATCTGCCCGGTCAGTTCCACCAGTGACTCCAATTCCGGTAATCAGAATAAAATTCATCGTATCACCCGGCGCAATTTTTCCCGGCCCCGGTTTGCCCTCCCACAAAGTGTCTGAAACGTTCTCCAGCACCAACTCCGTGTCCGCCGTGGTTGCCGGGGTTCCGTCCAACCGGTAAAACATTGAGGCAGTATCACCAACGCTGCTGTCAGCGCCGGTCACGTTAACCCGAAAAGTGAGCGGCGTGTCATTGAGCGTGTTCGAACCGTCTAATTGATCCCGGCTCAGGGTACTAATGGAGTCGGTAACCTCAATGGTTCCGGTATCAATTACCGGTTTTACCCGGTATACGTAACCGACGCCGGACGAATCGGCCTGGTCTTCTTCGCCACCTCCGGTCAGGGCCGCGTGAACCATAAACGAAATTGAATCCCCCGGATCAAAATCAGCCGGTGCCAGCGTTCCCGACCAGGTATCAGCACTGCTATTGCTCAGCGCAAGCTCTGTATCCCCCGTTGTGGGAACGCCTCCGTCCCGGCGGTAATACACGGAAACCGTATCCGTATATAGAACGCGGACTGAAAACTGATGGGTGTCACCGGCGGAAAGGGCCCGGGTTGCGTTAAATTCAGGTCGACTCAAAGTGTCACTGCCATCCCCCACTGTAAGAGACGATGTATCTATATCCGGGTGCACAATCCGCAGGCTTTCCGTGCCGGTAGTAGTCACCGCATAAGTGCCGGCGATTACCGCTGAACTGGAATCAGCAGTGTCAATATTCAAACTGCCGCTGAAAACTCCGGCGTCCAGGGATACAGTGTCCGGTGTTATCAAACCCGGTATAACGCCCAGGTCCACGTCCCGATAAAAACAGGTGATTGTATCTCCATTGGGATCGGTAACCCAGACAGTAGCTGAAAAATCCTTGGTTGAGATGGCCCGGCCCGGTAAATTAAATCTAATTTTTCCATTCGCCGGGCCGGTTTGATCGACCTGGTTGGTCGGGCCCGGGGTCGGATCTGCCGCCGCCAGCCAGGCCGGGGAAATCAAACAGCCGTCCAGTTTGCGGGCCCAACTTTTATCAGCGGTAGTGGAAGTATAATGCTTCTGATCGAGAAGAACTCCGTTGTCATCCTCCAGCGTTACCGTATCTTCCGTGTTGTTCAGTCCATGAGCAGTGTAAAAATTATTGACAGAAAGACCGATGCGAGACTGGGTATCACCATTACTGTCGTATATATAAATTTCTTCGTTGTTGGAACTCGCTCCGCTGGCATATAAAACAAGATAACCGTTCGCCGGGATTGAACCCTCAAGCTCGGCGCTGATACCTGAGGAAGCAACCGCTATTACCCAGCTATCCACATTTACCGAACTGGCCGTGGGATTATAAATTTCAATGAACTCCTCATCCTGGTCATCAAAAGTCCCATCGTTATCATGGTCGAGAGAATCAGGGTTGGGCATAAATTCATTCAACACCAGGGTATCCGCCGTGGCGTCCGTAGTGGTTGCATCGGTGAAAGTATCGGCGATCCCGGTATTCCCGCTTAAATGAATCATCAAGGAATTATCCCCGGCTGTATTCGGATCGGTCTGAAAGTCGTAGACCACCTTTCCCCGCTCGGTCTTCCCGCTGGCCGGCGTCGTATCAGTTACCTCTGTCCCCGGCCCCGGAGCCGCAGTTATTTCATAGGCAAGCTGGGCCCCGAGCAATGTTTTCCCGGCGGCCGAATAGGCCCGGGCTTCAATTGTATCCAGACTGCCCGCCGGATTTGTGGCTGATGAAGGATCTACCGTTATTGAGTTCACGTTAGCTCTTTCAACCGTTGCCTGGTTTGCCGCCGGTAGTCTCTTCACATTATTCCCGCTCGGATCCGAACTTACCCAGAAAGTATCAGTTCCCGTGCCGGAAGGAACCGTAAGCCCCGGCCCACCGCCGCCACGAGAACCATAGGTGATTCCCACCGTATCCGGGTCAGTTGTGGAAAAATTAGATCCCATGATTATTACCAGGTAAGAATCCGCTCCCACCGAGTAAAGATAAGCCGAATCCGGATCAGAATTAAAATCGGCTTCATCCTGGGCGGTAACCTCAAGATAGCCGGGAGCATTAGAGTCGGTTAGACTGGGCTCGGGCCAGGAACCCGGAAATTTCATCTCTATGTACCCGTTTCTTCCCCCAACCCCAAAATCAACTCCCGGGGTGTAGGTGAACTCCAGGGTCACTCCGCTGGCGCCGGGTACCGCCGCCTCTGCTCCCTGGATTATTGTCCCCGAACCCGTGTTTTTGTTGAACTCGGTCCCGTCGTTAGTATCCCCCATTGTCGCCACCGCCGGCACAAAATCCCAACCGTACTTGGAATTTGTATCCGTGGAGACCTCGTCGCGATAATATACGGCCGGGGAATTTCCCGCACTGGGAATTCCGTCGTATTCCTGAATTACATCCCCGGCCTGCGCCCACTCCCCCGCTGAGATGGCCTCACTCATTGCCGGCTGTTCATCCAGGGAGTTGTCAAAATCATCCCAGATAACCGCATCAACAAGCACATCGTTGCTGTTGTAAATTTTAATCCAACTGCTGGTCGAATAGATCCCCCATTCCTCCGACCCCGCTTGCTCATAAATATCCCAGTAGGTGTCTCCGGCATCCGTTCCACTGCCTCCGTCAATCGTATTTGTATCCGAGGTACCGGTTGAATTATCATGGATGACTATATATTCTCCGGCGCTCAACGAACCGGTTAATACGTCAAGAAAAACACTGTCTCCCGTCTTCCCTTTCATATAATAACCGCTGGGCATCACCCCGCCGCTGGAGACATACAGCTCCACCCAGTCATCCCCGCTGCCGCCTCCATCACCGGACGGTGAAACTTCATTGATCAGAACCGAGGCCGCCTCCAGGGTCTTGGTAATCGTATCCTCGGAAAAATTACCCGCCGGGTCTATAATCCGGGCGACAATTGTGTTCCCTCCCGCTTCCAGGGCGACCTCCGTTACCGTCCAGTCGCTGTTTGCCGTGTAGATCGGGGTATCCCCCGCCAGACTCCCGTTTACGTATATTTGCACCGTATCCCCGGCTTCACTGTTCGCCGAGGTGCCGCTGAGATCTATTTTTACCGCCGTGGTTGATCCCCCGCTCGCCGGGCTGGTAATCCCTACCAGCGGAACTACCGTGTCCAGGTCCACAATGATACTGGCTTCGGCAACCACCACACTGGTTGTCCCCTCCAGGTAAAGCTTCACCATTACCTCGTTGTTTCCCTCCGCCGGCAGGTTAACTCCGGAAAAATTCCAGTTTCCCCCGGTCACCGTGGTCGTATCTTCTACACTGCCTTCTACGTAAATCCGGACGCTATCCCCGTCCCCGGCCCCGGCCGTCGTGCCGCTGACATCTATAGAGGTCACGTGAGTATCGTGGCCATCGCCAGGATTGGTTATCGCTATCTCATAGGGGCTTATCGCTCCCCCGGTCTCCGGATTCGGGGTCGCCTCTTCCTCAAACGTCTGGTTCAGCTCCTCGCTTTTTTCGCCTAATTCGGAGGCGGCTCCGCCAACTTGAGCCCCTTCGTCTCCCATCTTAACGCGATCCACCGAATGACCGTCGTTATCGTTATTGTCGGCCTGTTTCATTCCCGCATATCCCCCCTCCCAGCTAACTATATCCAGGGTCTCCCCGCTGTCATCGTAAAGAATTATGTAATCCCCCGTATTCCCCAGCCCAAATGAACTGCCCACATCGGTATCGGACCCATCGCCGGCCGTCCCCTGGGCGGCAAAATCAGGCAAATATCCATAATCGGTCCGGAACTGGCTGGCGTCGTTGGCAACGGTAAACGTCTCCCCCGCAGATGCCAGCCAGTTGGCGTCGGGAATCACCCAGCTATCGCCGCCGCTTTCTTCCAGGTGTAAACCGTCGATAAGAAAAGTATCTCCGTTATTATATAGTTCAATGAATTCCCCGGCCGGTTCAGCAGAAGGGTCATACAGCACCTCGTTAATCACCAGGGTCTGCTCCCGGGTGGTCACAGAAACCTCCGCGGACAGGTTATCACCAAGGTTGGTTGCCTGGTCCCGGTAGCCCACTTTGAAAGAATACTGCTGGTTATCAGCCAGGCCCGTGATTATCGTAGTGTCCGTTGACATGCTCCCCAGCCGGCTGTCTGTATCACTGCTCCAGGTATTATCACCGCTGGTCACTCCCGTCCCTTGCTTGTAAAAAATTACGTATTCTCCGAACCCGCTCTGCGTATCAGGGTCACTGGTAAACGCGTCCCAGCCCAATTCGACGGCATAATGGCCGGTATCAGAAACGGCCGGGTTCTGAACCACCGAATCCGGCGCCGTCGTATCCAGGTTGACGGTAATCGTATCCCGGGCCAGTGTATCCGAACCACTGCCCGAACGCAGCAGGTGAGCAACCACCGAATCCCCCATCCCCGTCAAATCAACTGACGTGGCCGTCCACGTCGAATCGGCGTTATTATCTACCGTAGTTTCATCCACTTTCCCTCCATTTACGGTAATTATCACCGAATCTCCCGCATCAGCGTTAGTGCTGGTCCCGGAAACATCTATCGTGGCTACGTTGGTATCGTGGCCGTCAGCCGGAGAAGTAATATTTACATGAACCGGTAAGACCCTGAAAGTATCAGACCCGTCTGACCAGTGACCGGTGTCATAATAATCATTCCTCGACCAAGTGCGAACCCTCCAGTAATAAGTCTGGTCCCGGGCAAATTCACCAATCTGGGTATCGGAATTAGAAGTTGTAACCGTGGTATCAACCACCGGACTGGAAAAATCGGAATTATTATCGACCTGAATCTGGTAGCGGCTCTGACTTTTATATTTGCCCTCGTTGTCATTATGCGTCCAGTCAAAACTAATTGTTGTATAAGTGGTATCCTCGGAAACAGGAGCGTTTATCGCCGGCGCGACAGGAACAGTGTCATAGGCTTCTCCGGGGGTTCCGAAAACCTGGTCTCCTCCCACCACTTCTCCGGAACTGATCGAAGAGCCCTTCCAGTCCGCATTCCGACTGTAGGTATGGGAAGTATCTGAAAGCTCCATTGCCTTTCCGCTTGTTGCCTGATCAACAACATAAGTATCAATTTTGGTTGCAGTTCCATCATTCAACATCAAATCCTCGGAACCCGCCATCCCGCTATTGACTGTAATCCCGTCCTGATTTTGTTTTAATACTATGCAGTTTGAGGGGAATTCGTATATTTTCGTAGCCGTGTCGTAATCTTTGTCCAAAACAACAGCAAACTGTCCCGGCGACAGGTAGGTACTGGTTGTATCAGCAGTTGACGTTCCAATATCTCCATTAAATGGTATCAACCGATCACTGGACTCCGCATCCCCTGAAGGTTCCAGGTCATCCAGATACATCTCCCCCAGGTCAAAAGTTGCACTGGAGTCGTTGTATAACTCCACGTATTCATATTCTTCATTATTTTCTGTTCCCGGCTGGTCCCCCATAAATTCCGTTATTTTTACCTCACCCCGGTTTGGCGGAGGATAATAATTCCCATTTACAGTATCCGCGGAAACCTGGGCAGTCGTGGTTTTCAAATAGGCAGAGACTGAATCTCCCAGACCCTCCAGATTAACCGAAGCTGACCACGATTCCGAATCTGCGGTTATCTCGTAGGTATTCTCCAGGGAGCCGTTAACATAAAGATAGACGGAATCCCCCGAAAAACTCCAGGCGGTGGTCCCGGCCACCGTAATCGGACTCTGGGTCGTATCATAACCGTCTACCGGCGAAGTAATCCCGACGCTGGAAACCCGGTAATTTACCGTATGGGTGTCCCAATCCACATCACTGCCGGAATATAGTTTTGCAACTACACTGTCCCCCACACCGGAGATGGCCGCAGTGCCGCTCCAGTCCCCACTCGCATCTACCGTCACCGTGGTATTTAAGGATTCATTAGTATATATTTCTACCGTATCACTGGAGGTAGTGTTGATAGTAGTTCCTTTTACACTTATTTCGGAAGCACTGGTATCATGGCCGACCACCGGTGAAGCAATCGAGACTGAAGGGGGAGCATTTTGAATAGAAACTGTATCAAAATTGATAGCTTCGCCGGGCATGTTATTATCGGCTATTATTTTTAATAAGACTGTATCCGAATTCCCAATGATATTCGTCTGCTCGGTATATTCACTGGGAATTGCATTGGCACCGGTTTGATCGTTAAATTCCCAAATTTTCACCACACCCACGCCGGTATCAACAACCGCTTTAATAAAATCCGTACTTTCCAGGTCATTGGTCGTATCAGCCCGAATGGATACTTTTACTCGGGCAATTTCTAAGTCAGTTGAATCTAAAACCCTGGTGGCAAACGTTGAAGGTTCATCTAAATCCGCCCCCTCCATTTCGTTGTTCTGAACCTCCCACTGCTCAGATCCCCCGCTCCCCATTTCCGTATACCAACAGCCATACTTGTCCTCTGTAGCTCCGTTGGCCTCCACAGAAAAAGTATCGAAAAGTGGAATACAGGGTTTGTAATTAACGTTGATCAAATGAGTATCAGCCACCCGCCCGCCGGTCGAGGTATCATAAAGCATGGCTTCCACTGCATCACCGAGTCCGTTAAGAGTGACATTGGACACCGTCCAACTGCTATCGGCATCTGCCTGAACTTCAGCCGCCGAACCCTGGACTACCCCATCAACCATTATTTCCACTGAATCACCGGCTTCCGCGTTAGCCGTAGTACCGGAAACAGTGATTGATTCCACGCAAGTATCGTGATTGTCCGAGGGGGAGGTGATTCCAACAGAAGCCGGGGGAGACAAATATTGAAATGTATCGGCACTCGTCCACCCGGAGGTACAACCCACGTTATCGTAAGCCACTATTCGCCAGTGATAAGTGATTCCCTCATTCAACCCCGAAATTGCAGAATCAGAAGCAGTCAAAGTATCGTTAATAACCATCGGAGAAGCAAAAGTGCTCTGCGTATCAACTTGAAGCTGATAATGGGAAAACCCGGAATAATAATCCTGATGCCCCGCGGTATCAACACTATCAGTCCAACTAAACGAGACGTCGGCGGTCCAGGTATCTTCGCCGTCCGCCGGAGTTTGAAGGGTTGGAAGCGAGGGGCCGGTACTGTCAAGAATCATATAAACTGTATCTTCGGCCGTATAGCCGGTATAATTTCGGGCTATAATAGAAAAAACGGCCCGGCCATCACTGTCATCACCAAGGCCGGAAATACTGAAATCCCCGTTTTCATCGGAATCAGTGTCGGCCTGATCATCAGCGTCCGTCGTAGAATTCCAGACCCATTGCACCGAAGAATCTTGCAGACCGTTATACTCACTAAACACATAACTGGTGTCCTTCGTGGTGGAGGTTACGGCCAATCCCCCGGAAAGATTGGAAATTTTAAAATAATAGGTATCCGCCGCCTCCGAATCAGCCACCGGACTGAAGGAAGTAAAATTAACCTGCGGGGGGGTTGTATCAACTCCGTCGGAAGGAATGTCCACTCCGGCTTCCGTCCCCTCAAAATGATACATCCCCCGCAAATAAGTAGTCGTTGAAACATCAGTATCCTCGTTTAGGCTGCCAAAAGGATAGGCCATGTCCACGTTGCTTTGATCTTCCCAATAATTAACCACTGCCACTGCAAAATGAGCACCGGAGGGGTGATTGTCCAACCATGAACGGGGGATAATAATTTCCGTGGTTGTATCCCCCGAATAACCACTGAAAAAATCCCACCCCGGTTCATCGGTTACATTCTGGGCAGCATCCCAGGTACCATCTGTCTGGGGCCGATATTCCAGGTAATCTGCATCTTCCAGACCGACCCAGTATTCCGGTTGAAACATTCCCCGGTTTCCGGCTCCCCACTGGTTGACACCGACTCCGTTGTTGTCCAGGGTATCAATAAATACCCCTATATCGCCAAGTGTACTATTATCCTGCCCATTCATCGCCACATAAATGTTGTTGTTATCCCAGGAAAGATAGAGGGTTTTTCCCTCAACAGTTTCCATTTTTTCAAGACTCGGATACCAATCCCCGAGCGAACCGTCAGCACTTTTTGACTTGTATTGATCCGCCCTTACCACACTCCCCTCATTATTAACAAAAACTTCACAATATTCATTGATTACCTGGTCATTATCCGTAGTTTCATAGTTAGAACCGCTGGAACCGTAAGTGTAATCTTTACTGCTCATGCAGTCTACCAGGTCTACGTCACTGTCAGTCCCCCACGCATCAACATTGCCGGCATCATCATTTTTAAAAAGCCCCAGCGAAACCCGAATAGTATCAGAAAAATCTACCCCGAGGGCCTCAAGGGGAATCGCACTTTCAAAAACATTGTTAGTGTGATGCTCGGTGTAAATCCCGGATCCGGTTTTAGTAAAAGAAGGATCAAGCGCATAAGTGGTGTCTCCGCTGCCATCACGATCGTCAATAATCAGCAGCGATTCCCATTCGGCTGCTTCATTTACATGAGTAGCGGCTTCCGGTATTCCCCGGCCCATAAATTTTGTCTCACTGTCCGCACTGGTAGTAGTGGTATCCACGGCAAGCTGGATAATAACGTTATTCCCCACCCCGTCTTCTTCATTATTCATTTTTACTAATACATACAAATAATTGGTGTCGGCGATGAAACGCCACCTGTCTATGTCAAAATCCGGTTGTGGATTATCACGTTCATCTCCGTTAGCGTCTTCCCAGGCAAATTCATCGTTTGACACACCGACCGTCTGATCGGAGAGAGCGGGAAACGAAGCCCAATCCGAACCGTCACCGTCACAAATGCGGCGGTTAATCACAAACGTATCACTACCATCCGACCAGGGGCTCGTTTCACCATAATCATCCCAGGTCCTGACCCGCCAGTAATAGGTATTATGCGTGGAAAGATTTACCTGACAGGTGGTCTCCGAAGTGGCAGTAGAAACTTTACCACTGTTCCAGGCCGTATCGGTCAGGGAGGAGTTATTGTAAGCCACAACCTGATAGGCTCCCTGTGTATCCCCCGAATCAGAATCATTAAACGACCAATCAAAAGTCGGATTATACGTATTAAGCGGGGCTCCACCGGTCGGAGATAAAATTGTTGGTGTATCCGGGGCGGTGTTTTCCCCGTAACAATTGGTAGTGTCCGGAGTTCCGTCGACACCCCCGTAACTGCCGCAAGAATTACCCCAGTTATCATTATTGCTTCCATCCCCCGTTAACTTAACTCTTGATTTTTCCACTGAAACATTGTCCAGCGGCGAATACCAATTTCCACCATCACCGGCAGTATCAACTTCAACATCCGAACCGCTGCCACTGCCCCCGTCATATAAAACTAATTGATCAATCGTAGCATTAATCGAGATGGCATCCACAATATCGGCGGGGATGGTAGTTGCCGCTTCCTCATCTTCTATCAAACAATACTTCTGAGAAGGAATGGTTTCTCCTATATCTATATCATTAACTTCCTCGGTGGTTCCTTCAAACAAAGACCAGCCGGCAATTAATATTGGATCGGCTTCATGATTATAAAGTTCCAGGTATTCACTATCTCCTTCCATTACTTCCGTTATATAGATGCCCACCGTTGTAATTGTGTAATTTTCAATCGCTTCCCCCGGAGTCCCCCCGTGCCACTGCGCTTCATTTGTGTCATAAAAAGCTTTTAACCCGCTTCGCCAGTTGGAAGAGGAAGTCCCCGCCCCGGGGGAATTAACATCTACCCGCTGAAAGCTTCGGTATTCTCCATCTTTTCCAATATTTGGATACGTGGTCGGTGTCGAATCAATTGAATTTCCGTCTAAATCGACTAATTCTGCCTGTTCCCCACTTTCATTATAATTCACTGCATCCGTTAAATCCGGGGTGGTATTTCTAAAATCATTTCCATCCGCAATCAAAAAATAGGAACCCGGCATAACTACCGTGTCATCCATAGTCGAAGCCGACCATTCCCCAGATCCCCCTATTTTTAAATCCCACTGGGCGGAACCGTCGCCCAAAATTACACATTCCGTTGAACTCCTGTTGTACAATTCAGTCCATTCAGTACTTCCGTCCCAGAATACTTCACTGATTACTATGTCCCGGGGCTGCTGGGGCGAACTATTTTTTCCACCCGCCGTGGCTCGATTTAAGACGCCGGCATTACTGTAATAACAAAAATATTTCGTATTACGCCAGTTCCCCTCGGTATCTCCTTCATCCCTGTCAATTTTTTCAAAAGAATAAGAGTTTTCATCCAGGGAAGAATAATCCCACCCGGAAGCAAAAGTAGAAACAATACTATCGCCGCTATCCCGCAGACTAATTGTTTCATTAGAAGAATTACTAAAACCGCTGCTACCTAATGCAGCGCCGCCTGTGAGAATTGTAGCCGAAGCTGGAAAATCGTAGGGAGTTTCCCCCGACGAACCGTAATCGTGATCCAGAATTACCGCATAGCTGTTGGCAGGAATAGAAGTTGAATTAGTCGTCGGGTCAGGATCATTTAAATTAGCGCTCGCATCCTTACCACTGTCCCAGGTTTCAATATCATCCCAGCTTGAACCGTCACCAATGTCATAACTATTAACGTCTATTGAGGAGCCGGTAGGATTATATATTTCGACAAATTCCATCTCATATTCATCAGTAGGATTGACCATTACCTCGGTTACAACGGGATAATCCCCAACGTCATAAGAATAATTAGAACCACCGTTGTTATCCCCCGAAAGAGTGACTAAATCCCGTTCATAATCTGAGCTGTATCCTCCGTAAGTTGATTCACTTACCGTGGTGGTTATTGCGTAATATTCTACCGTTGTGCCAGCCGATTGTTCTGGAATCCGGGCGTAATAGGTTGAGCCACTGCCGTAAGCTTTGACCACAGAAGAGCTACTCCAGCCGTCGGTGGTGTAACGCACGAGCACATTTTCTTCGGCAGATTTGGAAGCACTTAAAGTTATCTTGATATGAGGAGCGACCCCGCTGCTTACCTTTTCCAAATCCTGAACGGAAGAAATTGAAATCGGGCTTGCCGAAGTTTCCAATACCGCAAAGTCACAATTGCCAGTATACCCTTCATCATAAAATCTAAATGTATAATAATTACCGTCCGTAAGACTCTGGAGCGCCATATTATTTAAATTACCAGCATTGTAGGTAACATCATAATATATCGAATTAAGATTTACATTCCCCTCTGTTGACCACTGATTACCCCAGTCCCAATTTTCAAACTTAAATTCATTATTACTGGCACTCGAAATCTGTATGGTTGCATACCATATTTTATAATCGGGGAAATCTCCAGCCTGTGAACTTTCACCCCCATATGTCATATTATCCGGGTCTGAAGGCCAACTATTAAAATCACCGCTCAAGTCCAAGATCTCATCCAATTGTGCATGAGCGGCGGGAACCATCCCAACAACAAAAATAAGCACAAGCAATGAAACCAAAAAAGCCTCGGAGGTTGAAAGATTGAAAGATTGGCGGAGGAGGTCCAAAAACTGTTCAAAAATCGAGGCACTCGATTTCTTAATTAAGGTTTGCCTGTCAGCCTGTCCTCTTTGATTAGTGGAGGAACAGGAATCTTCGATTTCTGTCCGCGTCTTTTCCCCGCGACGTTTATTCTCTTCCTCGCTGGCAGGGCGTCTCGTTGAGTTGCAGACTTGCTCCAGCATTCCCGCGCGTAAAAGAAAAACAGCACCGCAGCCCACCCCGACCGCTAATAAACAAAGCAAAAAAGGCCAGAAAAGTAAGTTTATAAACATAGTTTCCAGTTTCCAGTTTTCAGTTTAAAGTTAAAAATCGTAATTGAGCAAGGTCCTGCTCCGCCACAAGATATAACCACCAAGCGTGACGAAAACCTAACCCCTCCCCCTTCCCCAAAAACACTTCTATATATCGACATATCATCATATGGACATATGTTGATATGATGAGATGTTAGTCTCTTCCAGAGTTACCTCGGAGGTTGAAAGTTTTCAAGCGCTGAATTGTGCTCAGGCCATCACATTTCAATCTGCTAGCGCGTAAAAGAAAAACGGCGGCGCACTCTCTCCCTATGACCAACACTCCGATCAAAAACAATTCCAAAACCATCGTTAGACTTACCATTCAGTCTCCCGCCATTTCCGGGGGGCAACCCCTGAAAATTGAGCGTACACACACAGCATTCGCCGCATTTTCTTTAATCCACCGTTTTTTTCGAAATATTCTGCCACAGACTGGTGACCGGGCTATCCGCCTCTTCCATCCGCCATCGGAAGTTCTTCTTTATTTTCTCAAGTTCCTTCCTTTCAGGCCCCTTTTGAACCTTTTCCTGAAGCTCTCTTTTCATCTCCACGCAATCAAATTTTTTTCCATCAAAATCACCTCTACCGGACTGTAAATTTCCACAGGCTTGTATCCTTCGGGACCGGGACAGCGGTTGAAAGTTTGAGTAATTGAGTAAACCCGGAACACAAAACACAGAACACGAAACACGGAACTCCCACCATCAGCTCACGGATCGACGCAGATACGCACAGATTATTTTTTCTAAATCCGCGTTTGTCTGCGTTCATCTGCGAGCTATCAGTTTTTTCGGAATTTACCTCGGAGGTTGAAAGTTTGAAAGTCTGCAAGCGCTGAATTGTGGTCAGGCTCACACTTTTCAACCTGCCCGCGAGTAAAGCAATGGCGGCGTAGACTGATCTGACAACTGAGAGACAGGAGTTTAGTAACCCCCAGTTTTTTTGTTGTTTTTTCTTGTTATTTACCCTCAAATCTGTTATCTTTGGGTTGAGGTGACGAATCATGGCTGAAACTGCCGAAACTCTTGAAAATCGCGTCAGCCGGCTGGAGGGGCGAGTTGAAGATTTTAGCGAACAATTTGAAGCTCTCCGACAGGGCCAGTCCAACCTCTGGGAAGGCCAGTCCGAACTCTCCGAGCGGATTGGTCGGTTGAACGAGCAAGTATCCAGCCGCATCGACCATGTAGACCAGAAGATTGATCGATTCTGGGAAAACACCAATGAAAAAATCGATACGCTTCGTAGTGATATGGATGAAAAATTTGCCAGAGTGAATGAAAAGTTTGACAGTGTGGATAAAAAGTTTGACAGTGTGGACGAAAAGTTTGACAGAGTGGATGAAAAGTTTGACAGAGTGGACGAAAGATTTGATAGTATCCAGGATACAATGACTGCTAACTTTCGAGTCATGGCTGTCATTAACATTTCCATCCTGGTAATGATGGTGGGAACCTTGCTGGCAGCATTTTTTACCTGATTTTGCGAAATTCGATATGAGCTGTGTGTCTGAAGCGGTCTCCCTGTTTTAAACAGGAAATTACCCACCAGGACTGGCGTTTTAGCCAGCCCTTTTTCTTTGTACCCTTCTCTCAAGTTGTAAACGTTAAATTTTTCTTGTTTGGCACATCGAAATTTCTTTCCTGCATCTGTTCGCCTTTTCCATTCTTCCTCTCTTCGAAGTTCATATTTTTGTTTGCGCCTTTGCGCTAACATCGTTGTTCCGGGTTCCGTGTTTCGTGTTTCGTGTTCCGCTTTCCCGCCTCTTCGCATCTTCGCCTCTTCGATTCCGCTATCATGTTCTCCCCTTCTCACGCTCTGTTGACCAAGCGCTCCAGCATTCCCGCGCGTAAAAAAATAGAAAGCTTCTGACTGCACAGTTTGCCCTGAAAATAGATCCAATAAATTCTGGACGAATGATAAATTTACCAGCGGAAGAATTAAACTAATGTACAAAAGGGGAATTATTGGCGGGAAAGAAAACTCGGGCAATACCACTTGCTGGTCATCAAAAACACTATCTGCGCTGTCTAAAACCATGAAACATCTCCAATCAATCCAAGGGTAAACTGTAAAAAAATAGTCTATCAACTGAGTCCCAGTAAGTCCCTGTTTGGCTACCCTTTTACCCGTAACCTCAAAATGGTCAAAAACCCACAGCGCAATTTTTCAATAAGTGTTAAGTATTCTATCCACTCTTTTCCGGAGAGTAAAGAAAACTAACCCGGCACTCAAGCAGAACAAATATATTTCCTTAAAACAGCCTGTAATTTTTCGAGCCAATATTACAACTTGATATATTTGCTAATGCAGCCTTGAGTGCCGTATCATAGATACACATCATCCACGAAATTTTAAATTTTCGTGGATGATGTGAGCTAATATATTACATATCCTCCAACAACAGAAATTTTTTATGGGTCCACTCTAAAAAGATCTTAAAACAATTTTTAAAATCCCAGAAGGACTTTAAAACCTGTTTTCACCCCCATCTGTGTCTTCCCCCATCGAGGGGGAAGAGTTTTTAGAGTAGACTGTTTTATAAAATACAAAACATATCCTCAACTCCCCGGGCAGAGGGGAACATAAGGAAAAGCCGGGAGTCGAGAAACTTTTTCCTTTATGCTGACTGCGCCAGAAAAAAACAGTGGGCTGGCGGCGCAATCTGCCTTCCCCGTCCAAAAACTACAACTTACTGCCCGGGGGGAGGACATTTAAAATGTGGATAACTCAATCCATTCTATTACTGAGCAAAAACTGTTCCACCAAATCCGAGGGGCTATAATCCACGCAAATCGACTATATATAGGATAAACCACGCTTGATTACAACTACCAGGCTAATTTGCTTAACTTTTCGACAATAATTACCATTTATGGGTAAAAATTACCCAGCCTCAAACCACATCCCCTTCCCCCTGGTGGGAGAGAACGTAAAACAAAACATCCCAAGTGACTAAGGTGAGGGGGAAACCCGTTCAAGACCGGGTAAATTAATTCTGATAGTCCCTTTTCACTCCCATCTATACCTGTTCCTGCGTACGTCAGGGTCCTCCCCTCTCAAGAAAGTAAAGTAATTTTGAAGTTCTGAAATAACCCTAAAAGGTGTTGACAATGTTTTTATAAACTCGTATATTGTAAGCGTTTACAAAGATGTTTTAATTCAGGCTAACCCGGTTAAAAAACAGCGGGCCCTTTTTCAGGAGGAAATAGTCATGGCCCAAAAACCTGCTCGTAAAATTTACAGAGTTTTCACCTTTGCCGGCATTCTGTTTACCATTTTTCTACTTTGTTTTTCCGTATTCTTTCCAATAAAGGCAAACGCAAAAGAAACAATCCGGGTCTGGGCAATGGGGGAAGAGGGAAAAAAGCTCTCCCAAATGGCGAAACTCTTTGAAAAAAAATACCCAGGGATTAAAGTTGATATTCAAACGCTACCCTGGCGTTCGACCGAAGCAAAGTTAGTTACTGCTGTTGTGGGTGAGATTACACCTGACGTAGTCCAGATGGGAACTACCTTTGTTCCAAAATTTGCTGCCATGGAAGGACTTCAGCCTCTTGGTTCATACCTCGAGCAATCCTCCGTAATCAACCGTGATGATTTTTTCACCGCCCCCCTTAAAACAGCCACTTACCGGGGAAATCTCTACGGAATACCGTGGTATATTGATACCCGGGTTCTTTTTTACAGAAAGGATTTATTAAGGAAAATCGGTTACTCCCATCCCCCAAGGACCTGGAAAGAACTCAAAGACGCGGCTAAAAAATTGACAAATGACGGGGACAGGGAGCCAAAGAAATTTGGAATCAGCCTCAATCCTTCGGGCGGCGGCCAGTTTGCCAATTTTGTCTGGCAGAACGGCGGGCGGATAATAAAAGACGGCAAAATCAAAGTGGACAGCCAAAAATTCCAGGAAGCTCTTAAATTTTATATTTCGTTCTTCCAGGAGCGTCTGGCTCCCCTGGAGACAGCTCAGGATGTCAATATCTTCCAGGCTTTTGAGAGCGGATTTTATCCGATGTTTATCAGTGGGCCCTGGATGATTAAACTAATTGATGAAAAATGCCCGGAAATCAAGGGAAAATGGGGCGTTGCAGTTCTACCCGGCAAAGAAAGAAGAGCCGCTTTTGTCGGGGGAAGTGTTCTCTCTATTTTTAAAAATTCTGCCCATCCAAAATTAGCCTGGAAATTCATCCAATTTGTAAACAAACCTGAGAACCAGGTTAAGTGGTACGAAATCACCCGGGACCTACCCTCAACCAAAAAAGCCTGGAAAGACCCTCAATTAAATAAAGACGAGAGAGT
Source organism: uncultured bacterium (assembly GCA_964631325.1). Classification (GTDB taxonomy): domain Bacteria; phylum T1Sed10-126; class T1Sed10-126; order T1Sed10-126; family T1Sed10-126; genus CAZVWJ01. Next base: position 65,296 of record CAZVWJ010000008.1, read on the forward strand.
AGCTGTGTTTGGGGAACAGTTGAAAACCGCCCAGCCTCCACCCCCTATCCCCGAATGGGAAGAAATCAGAGATGCAATTGGCAAGGATTGTCTTGAACCACTCATCTATCAAGCGCGTAACCCCTCTATCACTGAGGAAAAACTCGAGTCTAAAATTCATGTGGCAGTGGGTAGTCTCAAAAATAATATCAAGGAAATTCTGAATAAAAAGAAAAAATCCAGTAATCAGAGTAACTTTACTAAACTTATCTATCTCGGTGGAGTAACACTGGTTATCATCCTGATTATCGTTGGAATCTTAGTTATTAAACGAAGGGAAAAATATCCCCCCGGCGGGCTGAACGTACTGGACTTTAGCCGGGCCCTGCATATTCCTTATCTGTTTATGCTTCCGGCCCTGGCCATTCTATTTGTCTTCCTTTTTCTCCCGGTGATTGCCTCCTTTCTGATGAGTCTTACGGACTGGAATATCTACGCCTTGAACGACTGGGGACATTTCTCGGTAATCGGGTTTCAAAATTATAAAAAGCTTCTATGGGAATTTCACGCCGGACCTTTTAATGCAATTAACTCTCCTCTCGGGTACCTGGCTTTCTGGAATTATCTCGGAGATCCGGTTTTCTGGCATGCCCTTTTCAATACATTTATCTTTGTTATTGTCGGAGTTCCTCTTTCAATCTTTATTTCACTTGCTACCGCTCTTGCACTGAACGAAAAAGTTTTAAAAGGAAAAAAGATATTCAGGGCCGGTTATTTCATGCCTGTGGTTACAACAATGGTTGCGGTAGCCGTAGTCTGGCGCTGGCTATATAATCCGAGATATGGACTTATAAATTATATTTTAGGCTGGATCGGAATTCCCGGCCAGGAATGGCTTTCTAATCCCTATCTTGCTCTCCCCTCACTTATCTTTATGGCAGTATGGAAAAACTTTGGCTACAACATGATCATTTTCCTGGCCGGGCTGCAATCAATCCCTGAAACGTTCTACGAGGCAGCACAAATTGACGGGGCGAATCGAGTACAACGCTTTTTTCACATTACCCTCCCCCAATTGAAACCCACTATGTATTTTGTCTCAATCATAACTATTATTGGCTACTTTCAATTTTTTGCCGAACCCTACATTATGACCGACGGTGGACCCCTGAACAGTACAATGTCCATAGTCCTGTATATGTATAACCACGGTTTCAAATATTATAATCTTGGCTACGCCTCCGCTCTCGCTTACATACTGTTCATAATTATCTGTGCATTTACTATCGGCTACCACAAACTTTCTGAAGAAAAAATAAAATACTGAGGGATAAACGATGATTGATTTTGACCCCAAACAACCGGGTTTTCTGAAAATAACACTTTTATATCTGGTGTTAACCCTGGGCCTGCTCATAACTTTGATTCCCTTCTTCTGGATGGTTTCCACCTCCTTTAAGAGCGGAGGTTCCATCATGACTATGCCTCCCCGGTGGATCCCTTACGATTTCACCCTCAAGCATTACACCAAACTTTTTGAAGAAGTGAATTTCCTGCTTCATTTTTCCAATAGTCTAATCGTCGCCGTGGGAGCCACCGTGGTCAGTCTTATTGTCAACGCCCTGGCAGGTTATGCTTTTGCCAAATTTCGTTTCCCGGGAAGGGAACGTCTTTTTGCTCTCTTACTTGCCACCATGATGATTCCCGGCCAGGTAACCATGATGCCGGTTTTTATGTTAATGAAAGAGCTGAAACTCCTGAACACTTTTACCGGTTTAATTATCCCCGGCTCTGCTTCCGTATTCGCTATTTTTCTAATGAAACAGTTTATGGAAGGAATACCCGACGAACTGTTGGAAGCCGCCCGGATCGACGGCTGTTCAGAATTCACTATTTTCTGGAGGATTGTCCTGCCCCTGTGTAAACCGGTAATCGCTACCCTCGCCCTGTTTACTTTTATGGGCTCATGGAACATGTTCCTGTGGGCATTAATCATTATGCTTGATGAATCCAAATATACTTTGCCGGTAGCCCTGGCTAATTTAAACGGTCAGCACGGAACCGAATGGGGCCTGCTAATGGCCGGAGCGGTGGTGGTCGTTCTGCCGGTTATTATTGTTTTCCTTTTCATGCAGAAATACTACATCCGTGGCATTACCATGAGTGGCCTGAAAGGTTAAGATGAATCAATATAAAAATCAGTACGGACATTTTAATGAAGATGGGACCGAGTATATTATTACGGATCCCGATACTCCCGTTCCCTGGATAAACGTTATCAGCAACGGAGACTGGGGGATGACTATTTCTAATTCCGGCAGCGGTTTTTCCTGGTATCGCAATGCTGCTCTGAACCGGATTACCCGCTGGGAACAGGACCTTGTTCATGACAACTCCGGCAAATGGATCTACCTGACTGACCAGTCAACCGGGGAAACCTGGTCTCCCACCTTGCGGCCGGCCGGGGACAGAGAAACGCTCAGACGCTGTGTTCACGGTCTGGGATACTCCCGATTCGTCAGCGAGAACAATAACATTCGCTCCGAATACACCCTTACGGTACCCCACGATGAAGCCGGTGAAGTTTGGATTTTAAAATTAGAGAATAAAGGTGAGAAAACAAAAGAACTCTCCGTCAGTTCTTATTTTGAATGGGCGCTCGGCCCGGGATCGGAGGAAAACCGTGAATTTCAGAAAATATTTATTGAATCCGAATTCAAAGAAAACAAAGTTAGTGCTACTAAACGTATTTTTCCCCTACCCGGTGAAGATGAGCCTCATAACTGTGATTATCCCTACCGGCTCTCTTTTGCAGCCAGTGAAAAGATTATCTCTTATACGAATAACAAAAAATCTTTTCTGGGCAGGAACGGTAATTATTCCAACCCGCGTTTTTTAAGCGCAGAAAAAATGCAGGAGGCCGGTAAATGGGGCGACGGCATCTGTGCTACGGCGAGTTCGTTAACCCTGCACCCCGGAGAAGAAAAAGAAATAATTTTTGTGCTGGGACTGGAAAACGAAGGAACTGAATTTCTTGATTCTCAAGGCTCTGAAATAATTCGGAGTGTCCGTTCCCGGTGGCTTAAATACCTGACAAAGGCCACCGTCCACACTCCGGCTGACCACTTTGATATTCTTTCAAACTACTGGTTAAAATACCAGACAATCTCGGGGCGAATCAATGGTAGAGCCGCTTACTATCAAACCAGCGGTGCCTATGGTTATCGCGACCAGCTCCAGGATTCCCTGGTATTTCTACCCCTAACCCCGGAACGAACCAGAGAACGAATTGGCGAGCACGCTGCTCATCAATTCGAAGACGGAACAGTAATGCACTGGTGGCATAATCTCTCGGAGACAGGACCCAGATCAGATTTTTCCGATGATCTTCTCTGGCTCCCCTTTGTTACCACAAAATATATTCGGGAAACCGGACAACCTGAAATACTCGATCAGAAATATACTTATCTAAACGGGAAAGAAGATACCCTTGACGGTCACTGCCGGCGGGCTATTGACTGCTCACTTGCCCGACAAAGTGACCGGGGAATACCGCTGATCGGGGAAGGTGACTGGAACGATGGTTTGAGCTCATGCGGCGATCAGTGGCAGGGGGAAAGTTTCTGGCTCTGCCATTTTCTCTGCAAGATCCTGGAGGAATACAGCCGGGTTCTCCGACTACAGGGGGAAAAGTCGCTCGCCGAAACATACCTGGAGGAACGCAAAAAATTGGCCCGGGCCGTGAATGAACACGGCTGGGATGGGGAGTGGTACCAGCGGGCAACTCTTGATGACGGCTCAGTTATTGGCAGCCGGGAATGTGACGAGGGAAAAATATTTCTTAATCCCCAGACCTGGTCCTTGATTGCCAATACCGTGCCCCCGGAAAGACAGACTACGGTTATTAATTCCATAAAAAAACACCTGGACCGTAAATATGGGCCAGTACTATTTTCACCGGCTTATTCAAAACCTGACCCGCGAATCGGTTACATTACAAGATATGCCCCCGGGGTCCGGGAAAACGGCGGAGTTTATACCCACGCTGCCTGCTGGTCAATTATTGCCGCCGTTCTGGCCGGAGAACCGGACTGGGCATGGTCTCTTTTTAGTAAACTTTCCCCGGTTTTGCGGGGCAAGGAACCCGAGATTTACCAGGCGGAACCCTATGTCACCCCCGGTAACATTGACGGGCCCATCTCTCCCTTCTTCGGCCGGGGAGGCTGGACGTGGTACACAGGTTCAGCGGGCTGGTTATACAGGGTTATGAACGAATGGCTCCTCGGAATTCGACCTGATTACGGGGGACTGACTGTCAAACCGGCAATTCCGGACAAATGGGATGGTTTTAAAGCGGAACGAATTTTCCGCGGTAAAAAATACTTAATTGAAGTTAACCGTGGCCCGAGCAAGATGCGGGTCAATGAAACTGAATTACAACCGGGTACTCCATTTACCGGTTCAAAAGAAATTAATGAAGTGAAAATACAATTACCCCGAGAACAAACGAATTAAAGAGGTGAACACGGATGGCAGAAGTTAAATTCAAAAAAGTTTCAAAAGAATTTCGTGGAGGGGTTGAAGCAGCCCAAGACATCAATCTTACCGTAAAGGACAAAGAATTCATGGTACTGGTCGGTCCCTCGGGCTGTGGTAAATCCACGACCCTGCGCATGGTTGCAGGGCTGGAAACCATCACGGAAGGTGAAATTTACATCGGTGACAAACGGATGAACGGTGTCCCTCCGAAAAACCGAGATATTGCTATGGTTTTTCAAAATTATGCTCTTTATCCTCACATGAGCGTTTACGATAACATGGCTTTTGGACTCAAACTGCGCAAAGTTCCAAAAGATGAAATCAGAAAACGGGTGGAAGAAGCTGCGGATATTTTAAGTATTTCGCCCCTGCTTGAACGGCGGCCCAAAGCCCTCTCCGGCGGGCAGCGCCAGCGGGTCGCCCTGGGCCGGGCGATAGTCCGCAAGCCAAAAGTGTTTTTGCTGGATGAACCACTGAGTAACCTGGATGCAAAACTGCGGGTCCAGATGCGCTCTGAACTTTCCAAGCTCCACCACCGTCTACAGGCAACCATGATTTATGTTACCCATGATCAGGTGGAAGCAATGACCATGGGGGACCGGATAACCGTTTTAAACGAGGGGGCCATCCAGCAGGTGGATACGCCGATAAATCTTTATAACAACCCCGCCAACCGTTTTGTGGCCGGTTTTATTGGCTCACCTTCAATGAACTTTTTACCCGCTACCCTTCAGGGGGAAGATTCCGACTACTACGTGGACGGCGAGGGGTTCCATCTCAAGCTTCCGGAAACCAAATACGATTCCCTGGCTAGTTTGGAAGGAGAGAAAGTAATTTTTGGTATCCGGCCGGAGGATATTTCGGACCGCCTGTTTGTTCCCGATGCTGACGCGGATACGGTGGCCGAAGTGGAAGTTGAGGTTATTGAGCCTCTGGGAGCTGACGCCTATCTCCAGCTTAACCTGGGCGGAAAAAGTATTACCGCCCGGGTGGAAGAATACGACCAGGCGGAAGTCAACCAGGAAATAAACGTCGTCTTCAACATGGGCAAATCAAAGATCTTTGACTCCAAAACAAAAAAGGTAATCGCCTGATTTCCCCCACAGTGTCGCAGTTAAACTTTAAACTTTTCTATAGCTCTTTTGGAAAAAATGATGAATCAATACTTATTTAGACCCTCAGTTATAATTTTTTTACTACTTCTGTCACTTTTTCTTTACGGCTGCCACGGAAAATCCGGGCCCGGGAATAATAAATCAACTTTCGCAAAGCTGGCCGTTAACTCCTGGACGTCACCCTCCAAGTGGAAACTGGCCCACAGCAAACAAAGCAATATTAAATTAACCGGCGAATCAAAACTCCCTGGGGAAAGTATTAAAATTGATTTTAGATTAGCTGAAAATGGCTGGGTCAGCCTGCAAAAGAAAATTTCAAAATTAGAAGCTGAGACACGCCCGCTGGTCCTCTGGCTGGAAACAAAAGTAACCAGTAAACTTGAAGTTAAACTTATTGATTCGGACGGCTCGGTATTTGGTAAAAAGGTCCCGTTAACAGATGAATACAAAACCGGCAAAAGATTGATTCTCTACCGGAAAAATACAACCTACTGGTGGGGGGGAGAAGATGATAATTTTGACGAACTGTCGGCCGTAGAAATTGCTTTTTCCGGTCAGGGGGAAGGCACCGTTTACCTGGCCGACATTGGTTTTGGCCTCCCTGACCTAAAAGCCACCTTCCCGCCGGCCGGGCCCAAGCTTGATCCAAATCGAAAAGCCCCGGGAGTGGGTTTTAAACAGCGACGGGCTAAATCCATGCAAGCTGAAGATACACTTGTTTTAACCTGGTTAAAACGCGTCCAGGACGTTTCTTCGCCTGCCAGGGCCCTCCTGCCCTCCATGGAAGGCAACCAGGCCCACACTTTCAATAACGCTCTCGTAAGCATGGCATTTATGCTTAAAGGAGAACGGGGCCGGGCCGAACGAATTCTCGATTTCTTCGCCGGGGCTACGGCCCACAAAAATCCTTGCCCCGCTTATCAAAACTTCTTCTACCGGGGCGAACCCCGGGGGTTTTTCCAGCAGGTTACTCTCCGACGCGAGGGGAAACTTCCGGCCTACCACAACCCGGGCAAAAGTGACCGCTGGATGGGGGATATGGCCTGGCTCCTGATGGCCTACCGGTATTACGAAAAAAAATACAACTCAGACAAATATACCGAAATAAGCCGACTAATGCTTAATCTACTTGAGGAGTGGTTTACTAAAGCTGAAGCCGGTGGCTATGTTCAGCACGGCTGGAGAAAAGGAGATTCTTACCTGCACGAGGAGAGCGGCCATCCGGAGGGAAATATTGATTGTTATGCTGCTTTTCGACTCTGGGGAAGAGAAGAATTAGCTCAGAAAATAAGGACGTGGCTCGACGAAACTGTCCACGGCAAGGGTCTTCCGCTTGACCTTTATACCTGGCGAGTTCTGGCTTATGGCAAAAAACATGCGAACCTGCTAAATATTCCCGAATATGACCTGCGTTACCGGAAAAAGATGCAAATTAACGGGCAACAGGTACTCGGTTTTTATCCTTTCCCGACCCCGAAAACAAAAAATATCTGGCTGGACGGCGTAGGCCACATGGCCTGTGCTTACCTGGCCACCGATCGATTACAGCGGGGCTACTTTTATGCTAACCAGATGGATGCATTTATTAAAACTGAGAAAATAAGGGGACAACAAGTTCACTATCTTCCCTACACGGCAAAAGCAACCGGAGATTATAGCTGGGTAAAAACGAATAAAGGAGCCGCTTCGGCGGCCGCCTGGTATATTTTTGCCAAAAACGGTTTCAACCCCCTGAAACTCAACCGGCTGAAGAATATTGATACCTGAATTGATTAAGTTCCGGGAACTTCAGAGGTGGACTGGCGAGCCACAAGTTCCGTGGGAAGGGTCTCCTCTACATATTCTTTTTCACCGTCAATAATTGCACTGAGAGCGCGGGCAGCTACTTCTCCTATCTGGCGCAGAGGCTGACGAACAGTAGTAAGCGGGGGCTGAAGATGGGGAGAAAAAATAGCATCGTCAAATCCAACAACAGAAATTTCTTCCGGTACCTTTACGTTTTCCTCCCGGAGTCCATTTAAAACACCCAGGCACATCCAATCGCTGGCCGCGAAAATAGCGGTTGGGGGATTTTTTAGTTTTAAAAAATCACGGGTTATTTTATAGGCTTTTTCCTGGTCAAACTCAGCGTCTTTATTTAGCGGCTTTTCAAGTGGAAGGTCGTTTTCCTTCAGCCCCACCTCCACTCCCTTTTTTCGCTCGCTGCCGGCATAAGTATCAAGGGCACCATTGATAATTCCAATCCGCTCGTGTCCCAGATCAACCAGGTGCTGTATCGCTTCTTTCCCCCCGGTATAATTATCAACAACCACGGAACCTACGGCCTCCATTTCCTCGGAACGGTTGTTAACCAGCAGGCAGGGCTTATCCTCCTGCTCAATAATTTTGATCATCTTCTTTTTGAAGGGAATATCCGTCAGCAGAATGCCGTCAATATTCTGCAGGAAAGAACCTCGATGTATATCCTCTTCTTCCATTGTTGTCTGGGTGTTAAGAAGAATATTTTTGTTCTTCGCCCCGGCGGCAGATACCGCCCCCGAAATGAATTCAATAAGAAAAAGGGAGAGATAAGGCCGTTCATGGGAAGGAATGAATAACCCCAGGGAATGAGTTTTAGTCCCCGCCAGGCCCCGGGCCATCGGATCAGGTATATACTGATGTTCTTCTATAATTTCCATTACTTTTTCTCTGTTTTTGTCAGAGACACATTCTTTGTTATTCAGAACCCGGGAAACTGTTGCTATGGAAACCTCGGCTTCCCGGGCAATTTTATAAATATTTTCTCTCTTTTTTTTCTCAGCCACGATTATAAAATCCTTTCTATGTAAACGCTTACATTATAAACTGATTATAGAAGTTTGGCAAAGATTTCAGAAGGGAGCAGATGATTATGAACACTGTCAGTCTCAGCAACGGTTGTCTTAATATTAATTCTCATCCGGTTTTTATTTTTTCCGGTGAACTACATTATTTTAGAGTAAAAATGGAAGAATGGAAAGACCGAATAAAAAAGGGCAAACAGGCCCGGTTGAATACCATTAGCTCCTATATCCCCTGGCGGTGGCATGCTCCTGATCCAAATACGCTTGATTTTGGAGCAAATAAGGTCAGAGAAAGAAACGTGGCCCGTTTTCTCGAGCTAATTCAAGAGGAGGACCTTTATTTCATTGCCCGAATCGGACCAATCTGTCACGGGGAAATGACTAATGACGGTCTGCCCGGCTGGCTGCTCGATAAATATCCCGAAATTAAACTCCGCGACGATGCCGGCCGCACCAACCCCTACTCCAATCTCGTAGATTATCACCATCCGGTGCTACACGAAAAAATCAAGGAATGGTACACGGCCCTGATTGAAGAACTCAGGCCATTTTTTTATACAAACGGCGGGCCGATTGTTCTCATTCAACTGGATAATGAAATTTCCATGCTGAACTGGCTTACCAGTTCTCCCAACTACAACTCAAACAGCACTAAAATGTTTCGTTCATTTCTAAAGAAAAAATACAAAAATATTGAAACACTTAATTCCACGTTTAAAACTGATTATCAAGATTTTAATGAAGTCGAACAGCCCAAGGAAAATTACCAGAGAGAAAAAGGTATATTTTTTTACGAATGGAGTGAATATTACCGGGAATATTACGCCCGCTACTACGGATGTCTTTATGAAACGGTGAGAAATTTAAACGTCACCCTACCCGTGCTTGCCAATATCCCCCAGATTTATGATTACGACGTTAAAGGCCGGGGCAACATGGGCATTATGACAACCAGCATGTTTAAAAAATTTCCGGATTACGCCGAAGATCTCCTTTTTGGCGGTGCCTATCAGTACCGGCGGGTTGATTATGAAAATTTTACCGATATTTTTGCGATGACCGAGATGGTAAGGATGATTACCCCGGACGAACACCCGATAATTTGTGCAGAGATGCAGACCGGTATTATGTTTGACCGGCCGGTTCTCTATCCCTCGGACGTGGAGCTTAATATAAAAACTTCAACGGGAACAGGCTTAAATGGAATTAATTGCTACATGTTTGCGGGCGGTGAAAATCGCCATAACATGGGGGGAATGGCCGACCATCACAACTGGCAGGCGGCCGTGGGAGCGGACGGTAAGCCGGCCGAACACTACTCCGCTCTCAGAAAAACCGGACAGATTCTTGATAATTTAAGTTCCTTGCTTCCCAAAACATCCCCCCTTCATGACCTGAATATGGGGCTTTATCTTCCTTATTATCAAACCGAATACATGTCCGGTGCCGAAATCGACCAGCTCTCCGCGATACGCGACAGCAGCTATTTTGACGGTCTGCTGCGGCTGACCCGGCTGGCCGGATACTCCTACCGTTTTGTTGATCTCATGGCGGAACCTGTTGAAAATTTCAATGACACCACCTGGATATTTTCACTGGAACACATGGATCCAAACACCCAGAAAAACATAATCAGGCTGAGCGAAAAAGGAATTAACCTTTTATTGTACCCGAACATACCAAAATATGATTTAAACGGAGACAAATGCCCGCTTTTGAAAGAATATCTTGGCATCAAAGAAATAAGTTCCGCCCGGGGAGCAAATAAAGTCGTAAAACCCGAAAGTGAGTTTCGCTACTATGGAGGCGGATTTATGAATCTGTTCACTCTTGATAAAGCTGCCGGGCAAGGGGCGGATATTCTTTACACCTCCCCTGGAAATACGCCAACCGCTTTCGAAATTCAGAAGGATAATTCACGGGTTTTGATCTGCGGATTTGATCTTAACCACCGGTTTGATTTTCAGGTTGATTTGATCGAAAAGTTTGCCGGCCGGCATGGCGTCACCAGACATGTATCCGCCGATAACCGTTTTGTCGATCTACTGTTAAGGCGAGGAAAAGAAGGAAGTCTGCTTTTTGCCGCTAATTATACGGAGATGGACCAGCGAACGGATGTAAAAATCAGGGGAACTTTCCGGCCGGATAATTTTGCCCTCCGGGTGTCCGGTAGAACCGGACTAATTCTACCGGTTAATTATCAAATAAATGAAGAGCTGTTTCTCCATTACACAACCGCGGAAATAATAGACATGGAAAAAAACGGTGAACAGGTTGCCCTAATTTTGCAAAACCCTGGTCATGAAATAACCCTCTGTTATACCGGGAATTATGAGCTTAGTCGACCCGAGCCAAAATCGATGGCTGAAAAAGACGGCTATTCCCATTATACTTGTGTACCGAGGGACAAGGAAAATATGAAAGTGGTTTTACAGAAAAAATAGCATAATTATTTAACATCGCGGCAAACAGTTACAAAATAACTTTTCGAGTTATAGTCCAGTTCAGGTTCTAATAAGGGAGATACAAGCATGGAAAACTACGAAGGAGAGGACAGAAGGGCGCCCCGGCTGGTCGGCAAAAAGGTCGACGTAAAAGTAAGCCAGGGAGAAAATTCGTGGCACGGATACACTACGGGGATGAATGAAAAAGGGTTAGGGGTTCGACTTAAGCCCGAGGAAGGAACCACCGGCACCCTCGCCAGGGAGCAACCCGTTGAAATTATTCTCCAGGAAAAAGCACTGGAAGTCCCTCCAATCAAGGGAAATATCCTGCGTCTGGAAGGTTCGTGGGTGCCGGGCTATGAATGTTTTGTCGCCGTCGAGTTCGAAGAACTGCCGGAATACGATCTCCAGCAAATTAAGGAATATATAGAATGGCAGCGAAAAGATTATCTCACCGAGGAAGCCCCCCAGCGCATCTGGTATATTTACCACAACGATAAACGATACGGGCCACTGACTTCGGAAGAAGTAGAAGAAGCAATAGAAAACAAGGACTGCGGCCCCACCGACCTGATCTGGAGCGCCGAACACGACAACTGGATCGAACTGGCCCAATCCCCGGTTTTTGGTGATCTGTTTCAGAAAACGACAGAGAAAGAAAACCATCAATCGTCCATCACAAGGGCCGATAAAAAATCCGCCGGACAAAAATACAAAACGAGCCTGGCAATAACCATTATCATTCTGCTGACGGGGACGATCCTTTACCTCTTACTGTTCTCGCCCTCCGTTCGGGAAGAGAAAAGGGAAACCGTTTCTTCTCCACCGCCGGAAACAAAAATACAAAAATCAAAGAAAAATAAACCGCCAGGCCCAGAACCGGCGGCCGGGGAGAAAAAGAATAAAACAACAAAAGAAAATAATATCCAAATTGTGGACAGGGGCAATTCGAGCGCAACCCACAGTTCCGGGTATCTTTTAACGAATTTTAACAGTGGACAAAGAATAACCAGCGGCGGCGGTGCTTTTGGGGCCTGGTCTGCTTCCGGAGGTACCTGCCGGGAAAAAATCATTGACGCCGAGAACCGGCGGCGAAACAAGGTGTGGAAAATAGATTACGATATTAACAAACCGGGAGCAATAGGGGGAACATGGCTTGAGTTGAAGGAGCTGGACGGAAATAAGTACTCGCATCTGTCCTTTGAAATCAAGGGAATCGAGAACTTCTCAGAAACAATACGAGTAGAGTTAAAAGCTGCGAATGGTGCCCGGATGGGAAGCTGCCGGATAAGTGGTATCAGTAAATACTGGCAGACCGTCAAAATTCCCCTGAAAAAATTTACCGATCTGGGCAGTAAAAAGAACTTGAATGAATTGACCTTCGTCTTCAATTCTGAAGTATGCGGAACAAATATAAAAGGTACCTATTACGTAGATAATATTCTTTTCCGGTGAGGGAGCAACAAATGAAAATCAGAAGCCGCTATATCATTTATCTGCTTTTTTTCTTAATTCTGTTTTTCTCCCTTTATTTCTTTTCTTCGGGTGAACGACTGTATATCAATGAAAATCCGGGTAAATTAAGGGTCTGGATGTTCGGAAATGAAGGGGAACTCATCGGACCGCTGCTGGAAGAATTTGAACGGCGCCATCCGAAAACAGAAGTAATCCTGGAAAAATTTGACTGGGACTCTAAAAAAGTTCACCGGCTGGGTGAGTTGCCGGAAGAAGATCTACCCGACGTCTGTCATTTCGGGACAACCTGGATGGCGGAACATATTTACAAGAACAACCTCCTCAATCTGAGCTGGTTTTTTAACCGCCAGCGAGCAACCAGAATTAAAAAAGAAGATTTTTACGCAGAAACCTGGGAATCCTGCAAACTACAGAGAAACGTCTATGGAATCCCGTGGTATATAGATGTTCGACTACTTTATTATAATCGCGATATACTGGAAAAAGCCGGTTTTACCTCTCCCCCGGAAACCTGGAAAGAAATGTTTGTATACTGCAAAAAGCTGAAGGAAATTTATCCTGAGGAAGGTGATTTTTATCCACTGGCCCTCCCTTTCGATAATTGGGATGTGCCGTTGATGCTTTTATACAGCAGCGGAGTGGACCTTTTCCCGATAACCGCAGAGAAGCCGGAAATCACCAGTCCGAAAGCGGTAAAAACATTGGAACTTTATCGGGAATTCTTCAAGCACGGTTATTCTGCGAGCAAAAGTCCCGGTGCTAATTATAATGTGGAAGAGGAATTAAAAAATCAACGGTTGGCTATGACTTTTGCCGGCACCTGGTTGGCCCGTAAGCTGGAAAAACAGGACACAATAAACTGGGGGGTAACCACTATTCCGACCAACAGTGATAAAGAACCGGGAATTTCGTTCCTCGGTGGGGGAACCCTGGTAATTCCCCGGCAAGCACAAAATCACCTGCTGGCCTGGGAACTGATCAAATTTTTAACTTCAGTTCCCAACCAGCGCCATGTTTTCAAAAAAATGGGCGACCTGCCGGCAAGAAAAATAAAGTGGGATAAAAAAATGCCGGATTGGTACAGAGCAGCCGGCAAGCAGATAATGCATACCAAGCAGCCACCCAATATACCTCAATGGAAAAAAATCAGCGGAGTTCTGGCTCAAACTGTTGAATCAATTGTTATCCGGCAGGGTAATGTTAAAGAAGAACTCATTAAACTAAACAACAAAAACAAAAAAATTCTTAAAAAATCGAACTAAAGGTTGTATATTAGTAAATAGGGTTGTTTTTTAAGTGGCTTTGAAAGCGCTTACAGAAGGTGAGCTAAGTCGCATACCGTGCCCTGAAAGGTCAGGTGGAAATAATGGTTGATAAAATGTCTTCACCGTTTTTTCACAGGGAAAACAGGGGGTTCACTCTGATTGAACTCCTGGTGGTGGTTGCTATCGTTGGCATTCTGGCGGCGGCCGCCATTCCCAGAATAATGGATGCCGTCCAAAAAGCTCGGGAAGCAAAAACCAGGTCCCATCTTAATACTCTAAGAAAATGTCTTAAATTATATCGCATCGAACATGGGAATTATCCCGACCACCTGGGAGATCTAAGTGGGTCCGGATGTATCGCCTCCAGTGAAGCAGTTATACCAGAAACAGTCGGAGACGGGCCTCTGCCGGGAACACAGGTAACCGAAGGTGATTTTTGGAGCCACGTAGGAGAAGTCGAATCAGCCGGCAGCCAGGGGGGGTGGAATTACTGGCCCGAAAAGGGCGCGGTCTGGATAGATGAGGACAACGTTTCACTGCTTAATGGCCAAACCTATAACCACTGGTAATTTATATTTATTTTGCCAGGCTTAGCTTGTTTGATTTGAAGAGGAGTAGATTTTTATCTTGACACCCCGGGCTTGAAAAGGTACTCTTTTTTGTAGTTTTTTATTGTTTTAAGAATTATTGAAAGCGCTTACATAAACTTGCGAAGGGAGTTGATGTGAAAATGAGAAAAATAATGATTGCAGTTCTCATTATCTCGGTGAGTATGTTAGGTGCCTGCGGAGGGGATGAAGAAGACTCCACTTATAAGGTTTCCCGGGGTGAAAAAACTGAACCTGCTCAAAAAGCCAAATCAACCCCCTCGCCTTCGTCCGAAAAAACAACCAAAGGGGAACAACCTTCAGCCGAACCGGTGCTGATCGCTGATTTTAATAACGAAGAACGGAAAAACAACCTCGGAGCGACCTTCGGAGCCTGGGATAAGGATACTGACGATAATTCTCAGACGGCTTCCGAAACCCTGGATTTCAGTGTTCACCACGGACAATCGGGTGGGTCATTAAAACTATTTTATGACGTTGATTCCCCCAATCCGGCTTATAATGGTCTCTGGATGAAATTAAAATCTTTGCCGACCAAAGGCCACAAATATCTTACCTTCTGGATTAAAGGTGACCCCGCCCGCGGATTTAGCGAAGTATGCAAGATTGAACTGAAGGGCGAAGGTACCTCCTACAGTACTTACATCAGGGATATAGGTCCCCAGTGGAAAAAAGAAAAATTGTCTCTGTTGGGAGACTTTAACATTACCGAGGATATAACTCTTTCCGAGTTCGTGTTGGTCTTTGAAGACCAAACCGCAACCACAAAAGAGGGAGTTATTTATCTGGATGACGTAAAACTGAAGTAAAATAAACGGGAACTATAACCAGGAAAGGAGAAACCACTTGCCCGGTGGTTTCTCCTTTTTTTATTTCCACTTTCCTTATCACAATTCAAAAGAAAGGACTGCTTAAATGAAAAAAATAGTTTTAACCGCTTTACTGTCAATTATTTCTCTTCTTGTTTTCTCTTGTTTTCAAACGTCCAAACCCTATCACGGAGATTTGAGAAAAATCGCTCAAAATGTTCGTGCTTCAACCAGCCAGAAGGGGCATCTGGCAGGTTACGCTTTTGACGGAGATGAAAAAACTCGCTGGTCAAGTGAATTCAAAGACCACCAGTGGCTACTTGTGGATCTCGGTCACGTTTGTGACATTACCAAATTTATAATCACCTGGGAAAATGCCTACGCCAAAAAATATGAAATATCGGTGGGGACAAGCAAGAATACCCTGGATGAAATAGTGACTATTGAGAACGGGCAGGGCGGAACCGAAAGAATCAAACTCAAAGAATCCGTAAGAGGACGCTACGTCAAACTCCACGCCATTGAAAGGGGCACAAAATGGGGAAATTCCATCTATGAGTTTAAAATTTTCGGTCACTCCCCGGTTCCACTCCCGGAGGGCGGGGGATTAATTAACTACGACCTAAAGCGTAAAAAATCAGCCCGGGAACAAAAAATATTCAAAGAACACAAAAAATTACTCGCCAACGCGAAAAATGATCCTGCCACCTCCGGTAACCTGAACGACACCAAATTTTTAAGACTAATTCAAAAAAGAGCCTTCAATTACTTCTGGTATGAAGCTCATCCCGTAACCGGACTTATCCCTGATAAAGCACAAAATTTCAAGCCCACCTGGGAACCCTACAATGCCAGCGTGGCCAACTCTGGCTTCGGACTTTCCGCCATCCCTGTTGGAGTGGAAAACGGCTGGATTACCAGAAAAGAAGGTTATAAACGAGCTCTGAAAACCCTGAAATTTTTGCGAGACAGGGCAGCCCGTAAAAACGGATTCTATTATCATTTTCTGAAATGTAAAAATGGCAGCCGGGTTGGAAACTCAGAACTTTCTTCCATAGACAGCGGGCTCTTTTTGATGGGGTTAATTACCGTCATGGAATATTTTGATGAACCTGTATTAAATAGAATCGGCTGGAAAATATATGACCGGGTCGACTGGCAGTGGATGCTCGATAACCGGGATTTTCTTTCCATGGGCTGGAAACCGGAAAGCGGTTTTATAGAATACCAGTGGCGCAATATGGACGAAGGATACCTGCTTTACTTTCTGGCCCTCGGGAGCCGGAAACATACTCTTGAACCTGACCACTGGGACCGGCTTGAACGCAGCCAGGCGGAGTTTAAAGATTATGAGTTTCTGAAAAGTGGTGACTTTCAATCTATTTTTCGCTTCCAGTATCCCCTGCTCTGGCTGGAATTAGAAGACAAACACGATGATTATGCAAATTATTTTGAAAGTTCAGTTAATGCGGTTAGAGCCTGTCGCCAGTATTGCCTGGTTATGAGTGAGATTTATCCCGGTTACGGTCCCTTTACATGGGGGCTGGGAGCGGCCGAAAATATTGAGAATACCTACAAGATTTTTGGGTTTCCGCCCGGCTCGCCCCAGGCAAAAACAGAAGGAACGGTTGTCCCCTATGCAATCGGAGGCTCCACTTTTCTTATCCCCGAGATAGCTATCCCCTCTTTGAGACATATTTACGATCACCATCATTACACCTGGGGAAAGTATGGTTTTGCCGACTCTTTTCATCCCGAAAAGGAGGAAGCTTCCGATAATGTTTTAGGACTGGACCAGGGAACTAT
The DNA here is from genome assembly GCA_964631325.1 of uncultured bacterium. Classification (GTDB taxonomy): domain Bacteria; phylum T1Sed10-126; class T1Sed10-126; order T1Sed10-126; family T1Sed10-126; genus CAZVWJ01. The sequence continues at coordinate 82,159 of CAZVWJ010000008.1, forward strand.
ATTGCTCGGAATTGAAAATTATTTAACCAACCTCCCTCACCGGTTAGTAATGAAAAATCCGGCTATTCAACGGGCGTTCAATAAAATCGGCTTCACCCCCGAAAAACAGACCTCCGTTAAAACGTTACCGACGGATCTTTCCGGCAAATGGTTTTTTCACGCTGGAAACCTGGCTGACACTGATAAGATCAATCCGACAAAAGATAACTGGGAAAAGATTATTGTTCCCGACCGTTGGGAAAACCAGGGCCACTCCGGTCTTGACGGGGTGGGATTTTACTATCGGACTTTTACTCTGTCCAAAAAGAAACTGGATAGTTGGGATGAGCCAGTGCTTCATATTGGCGGGATCGATGACAGTGATAAATGTTATGTAAACGGGATTAAAGTTGGTGAGAAACAGGGGTTCCGGGAAAAAAGGGTTTATAAGCTCCCCCCGGATTTACTCCGGGAGGGAAAAAATAGGATCCTGATCCGGGTCTCAGACACAGGAGGATATGGAGGAATTTGGTATCGTCCGGTAGAAATAGGTCCTTATATGCCCCGGACCTGGATGCCCGTGGACAAATCAAAATCAAAACTAAATTTCTGAGTAATACGGATTAATACTGTAATAATTTCAGGTTTTTTATTGTAAGTTGACCCTCACCCCCCTCTTTTTGGCAATTACAATTTCCATGGAATCCAGGCGGTCGAGTTTTTCGTTATTCCCGCCCCACCAGTAGGAAAAATCTTTAAAATAAATATTAAACAAGCGATAAGAATAGGAAGAAAAATCTTTTTTTCTCCAACCATAAACAGTCCCGTCTTATTCTCACTCTTTTTACCCCATGACTGACTGTTTCAAACCAGAATAAAAGACAGAGTAACCAAAAAAATAACCCCTAATAGACCTTCCTTTTTAGACTTAATTCCTATTTTTGCTACCTCCTCACATTAAAACCACAATTTAAGCCTGACCCGGATAATTTTTAGCAAAATAAACAAATCGATTCATTCTTTATTATCTGCGGCAACCACACAATTTCTTCCCGCTTCTTTGGCCCTGTACAGGGCCGCATCAGCCCGGTCTATTAATTCTTCAAAGTCATCGTCTGTATCCAGACAAGCTGCACCAACACTGACTGTGATGCTCAATTTCTGATTACAGTGGCTTAACTCATAATCCGCCACCATCTCTCGCAATCTATCGGCCAGTGATTCCGCTCCCAACAACTCTGTTTTGGGCGCGATTACGCTAAATTCTTCACCACCAAAGCGGGCCACCACATCGGACTCTCGGACCCCTTTTTTTAACACTTCCGCCACTCCCTTTAAAACTTCATCCCCTACCTGGTGGCCATAATTATCGTTAAATTTTTTAAAATGGTCTATGTCAATCATTAAAAAAGAAAGCGGTTGATTAGCAGTCTCCATTCTTTTTTTCTCTTCTTCAAACATTTCCCTTAATCTGCCTTTGTTATACAGCCCGGTAAGACCGTCATAAATCGACATTTCCGACACTTTTTCGTACAGGCGAGCCCGTTCCATAAGCATATTTGTCTGATTGGATAAAATCTGAAGTCCTTTAATCAATTCCTCGCTTTCCGGGACATTAAGTGTCTCATCACCGTCCACTTTAAATCCCATTAAGCCCTGCATCTCATGTCTGATTTTGAGGGGAAAAAGTATAATTAGTTCTTTTTTATTTTCGCTCCCAGGACTCTCTTTTTTTCTGACATACACTTTCGTTTCTTCCTCCCTGGTTACCTGATCCAGATCAGATTTTGGAAAAGCACTTTCCCGAATATTTTTTTTTGCACCAATATTATATATTTTTTCTTCTTCAAAACGGTGAAGTTCCCCGTATATATCACCAAAGCCCTCTTTCATTACATCACCAAGTTTTTCTTTGACTTTCGTTAACTCAATTTCAGAACTTAATCCTTTTATTACTTCACAAATTCGAGTCAGATTATTAACTTTTTTTTCAACAATATCTTTTTGATTCTCACTTTTTCTCATTTTTTGTTTTAGCGAATTATATCTTTTTCGCAATTCCTGTCGTCGAGTCGTATAAAATTGTTCCTGGCGCTTCAACCAGGCCAGAGCCTGCCGGGCTAAAAAATAAATTCCGGTGAGCAAACAAAAATGAAAGAGCACCCACACAATTTCCAGTTGCTTTATAAAAAAAGTAGCTATCCCGTAAAACACCAGTGTTCCCGCCGCCAACCAGTAATGATGAGCAATTAGATTTCGGCGCTCTTTCAAAATGTCACGAATCGTTAGCAAAATTATCCCCAGAATAAAATAATTCATATACCCCGACAAAAAATCGATTAAAAATAATTGGTTCACGCCCAGCTAACCTCCACCCGATTGCGCCCGCCGGATTTTGCTCGATAAAGAGCTTTATCCGCCTGCTTGACCAACTGATCAGCAGTTTTTGCATCTTCGGGCCAAAGTGCACAGCCCAGACTGACCGTTACTCCCACGGACTCTCCGCGGACTTTTATTGCTTCTTCCTCAATTGTTTCGTTAATTTGCAAAGCAAGCTGTTTTAATTTTTCTTTCGAAGTCGCTGAAACTAAAATACAAAATTCTTCTCCACCATAGCGGGCACAGAGCGCCGGTTTCGGGGCAATATCCATCAATCTCTTTGAAACCCTGGACAGCACTTGATCTCCAACAGCATGACCATAGTTGTCATTAAAGCGTTTAAAATGGTCAATATCTGTAATAATAAGCCCCAGTTTTTCTTTTACTTTATTCCCATTTATTTCCTCTTTTAGGCGTTCCTCAAAAAACCATCGTTTGGCCAGACCGGTGAGGTCGTCTGTTCTGGCCAGGCGAACAGTTTCAGCATATAATTCCGTGTTTTTAAGCGACATTGCTACTAACCCGGCTATAAAATCCAGCATTCGCAAGTCCGAAAGTTCAAAAGTACCTTCCATTTCTGATTCCATCCTCAACACTCCCCACATTTTCTTCTGATCCATTATGGGGGAGCCAATTACCGACCTCACATCACGTTCAACATTTTTTTTGGGAACTATCCGAGAGTCCCGGTGAGTATTTTCAATAAATAAATTACGTCGCCATTCCAGGAAATAAAAATTATAATCTTCGCCGGAAAAATTAGCCGGCTCCCTTCTCCCGGAAACCTTAATTGGCACCAGGCCCCGGTCCCGATAACGATAAATTATTGCTTTTCCACCCCCAAAAATTTCTACACATGTTTCACAAATAATTTCAAGCTGTTTTTCAAAATCAAACTCATTGTTTAATTTTTTAATCAATTGCTGATAGTGGTTGAAACTTTCTTTTTTTTCTTTGAAGTATTCCAATTTCCCTGCCGTTTGCTCTACCTCCTCCTTCATGCTGGTGATTTCTTCCTCAATGTCTTTTTGATTCAAAGTAAAAAGAGCCTGCTTCTGTTCAAAAATTAACACTATTTCCCCGGCATAATAACCTAAAGCGACAAGAAAAACTGAGGAAAAAAACGACAATAGTAAATATTTAGTAGGAAATTCAGGGACACCGAGAACCCCATAAACCACAAAAATCGCAAAAATAAGGAAAGAATATAAACTAAGCGAAAGAGATACCAGACGGCCCCAGACAAAACCGGCCCCCACTATAGGGATAACTAAAAGGTTCAACAGAATAATATAGTGGTAATCCCCGGATAACCACCATACCCGGAACATTAAATAAGGAATCAGGGGAATCATAATAAAAATTATAGCTTGAATCGCAAAACGAACTTGAGGATAACGTAATGTTAGCTCGTCCTGATCATATCGGTACATATAACTCTCGAGCCTCCTCTACCCGCCGCTGCGTTATATTCAACGTGTTTGTATTATGATATTTTTTCCCCGGAAGTCAATAAAGACAATTTCGGCGACATTCAAATCAAGGTTACAGATTAATGCGACATCCAATCATCAAAATCGTTTATCGCGGCTAGATAAACCGGCTCCGGAAAGGGATAAGATTTAGAAAAATCGGACGTCGCTAAAAGTTCTATGAACGTTTGGTGAAACTTTTGGTAAAATATATCTTGGTACAAAAAATCTAAAACTATTGGACGGGATTAACAGGATAATAACCAAAATTTTTTTATAACTGCTCACCTATCCCCTCTTCCCTGGTGGGAGAGGACCTGCCCTGCGCATGGACAGGGCCAGGGGGAGGGATGATGGAATGAAAGTTGTTGCACTTGATAGTTGAATCCAGGAAATTAAAAAGGCTGGATCAATAACAGCCGTAACCGGAGACGAGATCAGGATGCCGATTCGTACGGGAATAGACATCGCTTCAATCAGCCGGGTACAGAACTTACTCGACGAATACGGTTCCCATTTTAAACAACGTTTTTTCTCCCGGTACGAGGAAAAATACGGGAACAACAAATTCAACTCGGCTCAGACTTACGCCGGGATGTGGGCGGCTAAAGAAGCCGTCTTCAAAGTCCTGGGCAAGGGCAAAAGGTGGAACGATATCTTCATCGATCACGAGTCTTCCGGCCGGCCACGGATAAGGGTAGCAACTGAGCTTTTAGATCGGCCCTACATCAATATTCCCCTGGACGCGGACTGGGACTGCTCAATCGCCCACGACGCCGACCTGGCAGTAGCCACGGCGACCTGTTTTTGGAACGGAGGAAGCAGAGCATGAGCGACAACACGAAACTCGCAACCCGTAACACCGATATTAACGCAAAGGCGCAAAGGTGCAAAGAAAAACAAAAACCTCGAGGAGGCGAGCAGGCGGGGAGGCGAAGAGGCGAAAACCCGCAACTCGCAACACGTAACTCGTAACTTCGAAAGTAACGCAAAGGCGCAAACAAAAACAAAAACCTCGAAGAGGCGAGGAGGCGGGGAAGCGAAAAGGCGAAAACTCGTAACCCGTGACACCGAAGTTAACGCAAAGACGCAAAGGTGCAAAGAAAACCAAAAACCTCGAGGAGGCGAGGAGGCGGGGAAGCGATAAGGCGAAAACTCGTAACCCGTGACACCGAAGTTAACGCAAAGACGCAAAGGTGCAAAGAAAACCAAAAACCTCGAGGCGGCGAAGAGGCGAAAATGCAAAACTATTAACCCGTAACTCCAAAGGTAGCATGCGGATAAAGGAGAAATAATCTGGTTTTATCCGCGTTAATCAGCGAGCTAACCCACATTATGCACGAAATTTTAGAATTTCGTGCATAATGTGTATCTAAGATACA
>CAZVWJ010000009.1:0-73056 GCA_964631325.1 uncultured bacterium
CACAATTGCCCAACGGATTTTAAGTCCGTAGCGTCTGCCATTCCGCCACCCCGGCTTAAAGTTGATTGATGGGTAAGAGAAGCCGAGCTTCCAATTTAGTGAGTAAGATTATAAAATTTTTCTCCTGACATTGAAAGAATTTCTAAGCTAAATGAAAAGAGGTTGGGAAAACAATGAAAATAGCGTGGTTAGCAGATTTTGGCAGTGATGAACACCCGGGAGGTGCTCAAATCACTAATGACATCTTTATTGAAAAATCACCCGAAAATTTTGAAATAGACACTTACTATAAGAAAAACTTTACTGATTTCAGTCCGGGGGATTATGACCTGGTGGTACTCAATGACGTCCATCATTTACCTGAAGATATATTAAGTAAAATCATTGATAGAGGCCGGTATATTAAATTTGAGCACGCCTGGCAGGGGGTAGAAGAACTGGGAAATAAATTTCCCGAGTTGTATAAAAGATCAGCCGGTAATATTTTTCTTTCCCCGCTGGCCCGTAATTTTTACCGGATGAATGATATTTTGCCGGAAGATAGCTCAAAATCTGTCTGTGCTAATTCTCCCATCGAGCCTTTTTTTCAGAATATTGTTCCGTTTGAACAGCGCCGCCCCGAAAATATTTGTATTTACACGGGAGAAATTGTGAAGCATAAGCTGGCCCGGCTGCTGGACTGGCTGGATGACAATGAGAATTTCCTCGTTGAGCTTTACGGTTTTGACACCGGTTATTTGTCGACTATTCGAAAACATCCTCAGTGTCGGTACGTGGGATATTGTCCCCACGAAGTGCTCCCCATGGTCTTAAATCAGTACAAATATTTCGTTCACTTTCCCCGGCTTGAGCCGTTTGGACGCAGTACGGCGGAAGCTTATCTATGTGGCTGTGAAATCATTGCAAACGACCGGATAGGTTTTTTAAGTTACGATTGGGATTTCCAGGATTACCAGGCGGTTAGAAAACGGTTAGTTGAAGAAGCTCCGCAAAATTTTTGGAGCAAGGTGAAAGAATTTATGTGATTGTTTAACGGTTTCAGTAAAAGCAAATCATACCCCCTTTGAAGCTCATTCTTGTAGCCGTCCAGGCTACTCTGAGGGTTACATTTTCAAAATTGGCTCATCCTGAGCCTTGAAAATGTAAAAATCCGCTTTAAAGAGGTCATAATTTGCAGTCTAATGAAATATGAGGATTTGGCGTTGAACAGTTACGAATTTATGTAAAGGTTGAGTGAATGTTTTTGCGTATTTTAGGTTATCTTATGGCTGTTATTTTGATTTTTGCGGTGGTTATCTGGCTCTATGTCCGGTTCCAGGAGAAATGGGGGATTTTTCATCCGAGTGGTTATGAGCGGACCTGGTTTGAACAGGTTTCGCAGTTTTCTGAGGAACTGGAGCCGGTTGAGTTTGAGGCTGGGGATGGAGTCAACCTGACGGGGATCTGGCGAGCAGGCAGGGAAAGAAGTCCGGCAATAATATTTTTTCATGGTAACGCGGGTAATATTACCAGCCGGTTATGGTGGTTTGAACTCGTGGTTCCAGAGGGCTGGTCGGCCCTGCTGTTTGATTATCGCGGTTATGGTTTATCGGCCGGCAAACCCGGTGAAGAGGGGTTGTATAAAGACGTAGAAGGAGCAGTTAATTATGTTCGAGGTCGACAGGAAGGTAAAATATATCTCCATGGTAAATCGTTAGGTACAGTGATGGCGGCCCGGGGGACGAGGGAGTCTGAAGTGGCGGGTGTAATTCTGGAAAGCGGTTTCCCCGACGCAGTCTCAATGGCCCATACTATTTTGCCTTTGCCGGGAATAAGATACTTCATGACTGTCCGGCTGGAGTTGGTCAAATATATCCGCCAGGCGGAACGTCAACACGGTAATTTTTCGAAATTAGTTGTTCACGGGACCAAGGACAGGATTGTGCCGTTTCACCTGGGGAAACAACTCTACCGGCAATTGTCCGTTCCTAAGGAAAAATGGTTTATTGAAGGAGCCGGCCACAATGACCTGGTAGAGGTGGCCGGGGAAGCTGAATACTCGCGCAGAATACGTCAATTTCTAAAGGATTGATTGGAGATGAACGGAAAAGAACTGTTAGAGTTGTATCCCGATGAATACCTTGAGGGAGCCGAAGAAGAGCGGCTGGGAAAATTAGCTGAGTGTGAAAACGAAGCTGAATTTGAAGAGAAACTTCGAAATTTTGCCCGTCGCAGTTACCCGACCTGGATTTACGGTCTGCCGCGGACCGGTTCGTCCTGGTTGATCAAGTATTTTTTCGGGACACTTTTTCAGCCGGCTTACAAGGAACCCTGGGATTTTATTCAATGTGGTTCAACCGGTTGGTCTGTAGATAAGATTAATACAAATTTCTCGCATGAACACCCCCGGCCGGAGCTGATGAAACAGCTTGAGCTAATTGATCCTCCATTGGATCGATTGTGTCTGGCTGTCCATAAGAAATTTGTATTTAAATACCTGTTTGATTTTTACCTGGTGCCTCAGTTACTGACTTTATACCCGCGTTCGCGGTTCATCTGGTTAACCCGGGATGGACGGGACCAGGTGGATTCATTTTGTGACCCGGTTGAAGATCACTGGCCCCAGATTAAAAGTGAATTTTTAGGCGAAGAAAAAAGAAAACGGTTTACAGAAGCTACTTCTCGCTTTGTTAATTTTACAAGCATCCAGGGGGGACACCTGTGAAATAATCAAGAGCGAATATTTCGGATTAAATACGAAGGTTTTACCCGGAATTTTCAAGAAGAGGCTGAGAAGGCGTTAAAATTCACCGGGATCGATGTAGAAACGGCCAAATTGAAAGAACTGGAGGAAAATTTTGATGCCCGGCATGGAATGTGGGAAGACTGGGAGGACTGGCAGCGAGATTTATTCTGGAAAACCGAAGCACTCCAGTTTAACAAGATGAATGGTTACGGTCGCGGTGCCCCCGATTCTGAATATGTATGGACGAGACCTTTTCCAGGGGAACTCAGTTAAAATCAGCTAACCTGTTTTTCGAGGCGCTCAACAGTTTTATTGTTTCGGGCGAGGTTGAGAATTCTCCGTTTAGGCCCCCACATCCGTCGAAAAATCTCTTGATTTTTCCGAGAAGTTTCACTGCGGTTGTAGTCGTAGTGATCCGTTTCCTGGGCATTTCCAGTGTATGTTTGAACTTCGGCCAGCTCGCCGGGAACAACGCTAAACCAATTGGCTTTGCGGAGCGCCCAGTGCAGGGAAAGATCCACCTGGCCGTAAAGTTCAAATCTGTCTGAGTCCCAGCCCCCGGCTTCAACAAGAGCTTGTTTTCGGACTGCCAGACAGTAGCCGGCAAGGAAGGTAACTGGAACAGTGAGACTTGGAAACCAGATTTTCTGGACCCAGTGGTCGTCCCGATCAGAATCATGGATCACTCCAAAAGGACCAGTGGCACCAATTCGGGGGTGGAGTTTAAAGGGTCGAAGCAGGATTTCAAGCCAGTTGTCATTGGTGATTACGGAATCGTTATCCAGGTAAATTATTGTTTCCTCGGTGACGTGCTTTAAGGCGGCGTCGCAGGCGCCGGGCTTTCCCAGATTTTCCGGGAGGCGAACGTGTTTCAGCCGGGATATTTTCTTTTCCATTGAGGTCAGTTTTTGCGGCGTTTCATCAGTGGAATTGTTGTCCATAACAAGTATTTGTTCAACTTGTGGGAGAGGGTGACTCAGCACAGAGTCAAGACAGCGTTCGGTTAAATCCCAGCGGTTCCAGGCAATTATTACCAGGGAAACCGGTGCGGGAGAGGTTAGAGCTCTTGTGCGGTCTGACTCGGTATAGAGAGTGTTGATTCCCGGGGCGGAGATGAGAAATAGCTCCAGGATATCCAGAATTTTTTCATAAATATAGGTGGGTGAGAACAGTTTATCAAGGGACTGGCCCAGATCTGTCCGGGGCTGGTTTTTTCGAAATTCTTTTAACATTAAGCTCAGCCATGGACCGGGAGCGGTGTCGCAGGCCAGCAAACGGGTAAAGAGGTCCGGTGAGACCAGGGTAATAAAATCCGTAAGAACCGGAGCAAATTGGTCTGTTCCCCGGGCGGCCAGTTCCAATATTTTATGGCCGGTGGTGGCAAAACTTAAGTTGAGTTTTCCGGTTGAAGTAAGTTTGGTTAAATCAATTTTGCGGAGAAGTTGCTGGAAAACTTGCGGATCCGATTCCACGTAAATGAGCGGACGATTATCGAGTTGATTCAGTAGATAAGGGAGTTCCCGAGGAGTTCGGAGTCCCCAGACAAGGGCGCCGCCTGAATTTTTTAGCTTGTTTATTCGGTTCCGGTGAAGAGTCTGATACCAGTCAGGTTTAACGGGAAAACTACAGTAATTATCGTTGCCCAGTGGAACTTTGAATCGCTCGGGCCCAGCCTGGGGGAGTGATTTATTGTTCCTGGCCTCAAGGTAAGCTTCCCAGCTCTGGGGATAATTTTCCTGGAGGTAAGACTTATTTTTTTCATACGTATTCACGTTTTTCACCTTACTTTTAGATTATAAATTGTAGGTGTAATTATATTTATCGTCGGATTAGGATAAAATATAAGGAAGATACGGAGACCAGAAAATTTGGTGTTAAATTTCAGAGAAACCCGATAAAATTTATAAAGTTTATGTCTGAAATGCGCCCGTAGCTCAGTCCGGACAGAGCAGCGGCCTTCTAAGCCGCCTGTCGCAGGTTCGAATCCTGCCGGGCGTATTTAAAGCAAGTTCTGGGTTAAGTTCAAATGCAAAACTCAAATAAAAAAATAGTGGAGCCTCAGAGTTGAATATTCATAATTTGTGCTGTTTTATGCTATAATAAATAAATAGCGGGCAGTGGCGTAGCTTGGCTTAACGCGCCTGCTTTGGGAGCAGGAGATCCCCGGTTCGAATCCGGGCTGCCCGACCAATAAAACAGTTCTGAGTTCTGGGTTCTGAGTTCTGGGTTAGGAAAAATCAAGGAAGGGGATCTCCAGGGAGTCTGAGGGAGCATTCCCTCAGGAACTCAGCCACAGGAGGTGGCGTGGGGGAGCAGCGATCCAGCACTCAATCGGGAGTTACTAGTCCAAGACGTTGCCAGAACTGGATCCCCCCGATTAAGTGCTGGAGAGCGTTGAGGGGGAGCAAGTGTTCCCTCTCAAAAAGCAGGAGGCGCCGGATCCCCGGTTCGAATCCGGGCTGCCCGACCAATAAATCATTTAAATTTATGGTGGCCGTAGCTCAGTTGGTAGAGCACTCGGTTGTGGTCCGAGTTGTCGCCGGTTCGAGTCCGGTCGGCCACCCCTTTTTTATGTACTTTTGAGGAAAAAATGTGAAGTGGTAAAAGGCTGGTCTGTACTATTTTTTTGTTTCCCGGTCTTCCTTGGCGCGCTGCCACTGGTCGCGAGCCAATTTTTCCATTTTCTTATGATAGTGGCGGTCCGGATGTTCAACGACCCGGCTAAACCATTGAACAGCTTCCTCAGGTTCCCCCGTTCGCCGGTAAAGTTCACCGACCAGATAGAGAATGGAAATCTCATTCAGGTTGCCGGCGAAACTCTTTTCTTCTTCGTAGGCCTGCTGGTAGTATTTGCGTGCTTCCTTGAGCATCCGGCTCTCCCGATGGCTGGAGGTATACCGGTAACACCATCCGCGCCGTAAATACAGGGGACCGATTACGCTGGCTTTTTTCTCCCGGGCTTTAGCGTTTTTTATTGCTTGCTGGTAGCACTCGGCCGCGGCTGCAGCATCCCGTTTTTCTCCGTAATCTCCCCCCTCCCACTCCTGGCAGACATGCTTAATAACCGGAACTTTTTCTTCGTCGGTGATTTCATCAAAGCGATCACGGCTGGTTGAAAACCCACATTTTGGACAGACTATGGGCGTATAGAAAAACGGGGGGTCCTGTTTGTAATAGGGACAGAAATCACTGTCTTTTTCGTCCAGGACCGTTTTAGAGCTTTTTATCCGGAGAGAAGAGAATTCCCGGGAACAGATTGGGCATTCAAAATCCTGGGAGTAGTAGCGTCCGCTCATGGTTTATCCCTCGACTGCGTTTATGAGAGTCTCATATACCGGTTTATAGCAATTCGGAGACAACACCCCGAATAGACTTATTTGTGCGTTCTGTGGGCTTGAGTAGGATTGCAAGGCGGAGTAATAGTTTTGTTGGTAAATGGAGACGTAGTCGGGATCCTGGCTGGAAGAAGAGCCGGGATAGGAACTTTGTAGGATTCCTGACGCCAATTGCGGAGAACTTGAAATTGATAACCCCATTAGTCTCGCCTCCTTACCTTCTCATTTCTTAACTTAACACAAAATCAGCATAGATTCAATTATCTGGGCAAGTTTTTTGATAGCAGATTCCTGACGTTTTTTTGCCTCGGCGAAGGTTTTTGTCTCAAAGGAGTCAGAGATTATTTTGAGGACGGCGAGGTTAGTTTCGTGCCCCCGTTTTTGTAGAGCCCGGTAGATTTTTAGGGCTTCTAGATCGACGGTTTCGGCTCCGAATTGCTGGTGTTTTTCTTTTCTTTTTCCGGGCCGGAGCACCGGTTTACACGCGGTCAAAAGTTGACCGGAAGTAAATTCAATTTTCCGTTTTTTTAACCCGGCTTTCAATTTGTTCAGTGGCTTTGTGGGGAGGGGAAAAGATTCGCCTGAGTCAGAAATTAACTCACGGGCGACAAAGGTGGTTTGGGGCGGTAAATTGTTGCTCAGGTCACCGGCCGTTCCCACATTCATTATTCCGGATTTTAGCCAGTCGGGCGGGAGCAGATCAAGGCGGTGATTTATCTCGGCTTGTTTTGCTCCCACCGGCAGTAAGTGATGGTTCCCCCGGTTACTATTCCAGCTATAAGCGGTTATGGAATCAAACTCCCGGGCGTCGGGAGCCGGAAGTATTTTTAGCAGAGGTTGAAATTCGCGGGGGTGGGCAAAAAGAAAAAGCACCGGTCGCGAGGTTATCCGGCCGGTTTGCTTTCCGGGGAACTTTCTGTCTTTAGAGGGGTGTGTTCGGTCAGGAAGGACTCCATTTTATCCAGTGCCTGACGAAGTGATTTGAAATCCGTGGCATAGGAGATACGGATGTGGTTTTCTCCGCCCGGGCCAAATGCGGTTCCCGGCACCGCCGCCACTTTTTCTTCAGTTAACAGCCTGCGACAGAAATCGTCCGGTTCCATTTCAGTCGCTTCAATTGAGGGAAAGGCGTAAAAAGCGCCGTCAGGCCGGGTGCAGTCCAGGCCCATTTCGTTCAGCCGCTTATGAACCAGATTCCGCCGGCGCTTGTATTCGCCGCGCATAGAGTCAATCGAATGGGCGCCGTGTTTAGTTGCTTCAATTGCGGCAAACTGGGAGGTAGTTGGGGCGCAGAGCATAGTATACTGGTGGATCTTATTCATTGCCCCGATGATTTTTGCCGGTCCGGCCGCGTAAGCTATTCGCATTCCGGTCATTGCACAGCTTTTTGAGAAACCGTTCAAGAAAATAGTCCGTTTCTGTAAATCTTTCAGGGTTGGGAAAGGGACGTGTTTTTTCTTGTAAGTAAGATGACTGTAGATTTCATCCGAAATTACAATCAGGTCGTGTTTGCGGACAAGTTCCCCGACTCGTTCGAGGGTTTGTCGCTCGAAAGTTACACCGGTGGGATTGGCTGGATAGTTGAGGACAATTAATTTGGTTTCAGGAGTAATTAATTCTTCGAGTTTATCCGGCTTCAGTTTAAAATCATCCGGTTCGGTGTTGAGATTTTTAACTCGGGCTCCAGCCATTTTAGCCGTCGGGTTATAGGAAACATAGCAGGGTGTGGGAATAATTACCTCGTCCCCGGGATTAACCAGGGCCCGCATCGCGAGATCCATTCCTTCACTGACTCCGGTAGTAATTAAAATTTCTTCCTCCGGGTCATATTTAAGCTCGTGTTCTTTTTCAAGGTGAGCGGAGAGGGTCTCACGCAGTTCAGGCATACCCTTGTTAGAAGTGTAGTTGGTGAAGCCGTCCTCAATTGATTTTATGGCTGCTTCGCGGATGTGCCAGGGTGTGGCAAAATCAGGCTCACCCACTCCGAGGGAAATAACATCATCCATACTCATTACCAGGTCAAAAAAATCCCTGATCCCGGAGGGCTTAAGTCCGTCGACTACTCTGGATATTTCAGTCATGGGGAGATAGTCAACCGGTGGTCGGAGGTGGGGGCTTCGAAGTTAATCCCGTCCTCCTTATAGGGCTTGAGCATAAAATGTGACTCTGTTTTATGGACGTTCTGACAGGGAGCCAGCTCCCGGGCTACAAATTCCGCCACTTCGTTCAAACTGTCCGCCTCAACCCGGAGCAGCAAGTCATAGTCGCCGGAGCAGAGATAACAGGATTTTACTTCAGGGTGCTCATATATTTCCTGAGCAATTTCATCAAACCCGGTGTTAGGCTGGGGGGAGATATTAACCTCAATTAACGAGGTGACGGTGGTTGGTTGTTTTTCCTTGAGCGCCTGCTTGTTTATAACAGTTTTATACCCTTTAATAATCCCCTGTTCCTCGTATTCCTTGATCTTGTTAACCACCTCTTCTTCCGACAGCTCAAGGGCGGCGGCAAGTTCATCAATTGGCGCCCGGCCGTTTTCTTCCAGCAGTTCCAGTAATTTATCCATAACTATTCCTCCTCAATAGCTTCTTTTTTTAGCGTTGCAATGTAGGGCAGATGTCTGAATTGTTGGGCGTAATCAAGTCCGTAACCGACCAGAAATTTATCCGGTACTTCGAAACCAATGTAGTCAACTTCGACGCTTACTTCACGCCGGTAGGGTTTATCAAGCAGGACACAGGTAGAAAGAGAAGCTGGCGACCGTCCTTTCAGATGGCCCTGGAGGTAATTGAGCGTAAGTCCAGAGTCGACGATATCCTCAACCAGCAGGACGTGCCGATTTTCTATGTCTTCGTTAAGGTCCTTGAGCACCCTGACAACTCCGGAGGTAACCGAGGACTGACCGTAGCTGGCCACGGACAGAAAATCAAGTTGGAGCGGGATATTAATCTGGCGCATCAAATCTCCAATAAATATCACACAGCCCCGGAGAACCCCCACAAGGAGCAGTTCCTGATCCTGGTAATCCTGGCTTATTTGCATTCCCAGCTCTTCAACTTTATCACGTATTTCAGCTTCGGTAAAAAGGACTTTCTCAAATTCTTCCTGGAATTCCATTAACTTGACCCTCTTTCTTGGACAGGTTCAACCGGATGCCGGCGTGCGTCGGCCCAGAGGTTCTCAAGGTCGTAAAATTCTCGTTCCTCCCGGGTGAACAGGTGAATGATTACTTCCCCGTAGTCAGCCAGGAGCCAGCCCTGTTCGGCTTCTCCCTCCCGGGCCAGCGGGTTCCGGTCCAGTTTTTCTTTTAATTTCTTATTAAGTTCACGGTTCAAAAATTTTAAATGTGGTTTGGACTGGCAGGTAACCAGAACAAAGTAATCTGTTATCTCAATTTGTTGAGTCACTTCTAAAATCAAGATATCTTCGCCTTTGTTTTTATCTGAAATTTTCCCAGCCTCTTTAGCAAGCTGAAGCCCCATCTACGCGCTCACTCCGAATTGAGTAGTTTGTTGTGAACACCGGTATCAAAAGAAGAAATATTTTGTTGTGCAAAGGTTTTTAAATCTTTTCCAATTATTAGTGTAACATCGACCATTAATTGTTTTGAGGGATTGAATTCCAATTTTCCGGTTTTTAACAATTTTCTGATTCTGTAGGCTGATTGTGGATTGTTACTGTGGTCGATAATTACAGAGGTTTTGTAATCAAACCGGTCGGCGTTTCCGACTTCAACAACATCTATAAATGAAAGTTTTTGTAATTTATTCCGAATTATTCCTGCCAGCCCGGCTATTCCGGCCCCGTTTAGTAGTTGTATTTTTATAACTTTCTGGGGTTCGGATTCTTCAATAATTTTTTTAATTGGCCGGGGGACCATTCGCTGTACCCGAGCTACTTTTATTTTCTTTCTAACAGCTATTTTATTTGGAAAAGCGGCGAGGAATTTAATTTTCTCAGGTTTGAGTTCCGGAAGTAGATTGGCCAGGGCCCGGAGATCTTTGCGGGTGAGATTAGTTTTTAATTGCTTTTCCAAGTTCTGGAAAGTTTTTATAGATTTGACCATAAAGGTAGTTTGATTCAACCGCCTTATCAAAGCCAGAAATAACGCTTTATGTCGTAGTCGAAGCCCTTTTTTTCCCAGTTTTTCATAAGCGTTTCCGGCAAAATTAATTGCCATACTTCCATCCATCCAGCGACCGTGGGCAGAACTGTCGGATTGTTCAGTCGGTTTGGAATTTTGAACTGTTAACCCCCCCAGGCAATCCACAAGGTAACGTAGATCTTTGGATTTACTTTCGATCCAGAAAGAGAGGTTTAAATTGAGATATTCGCTTAATTCTGAAATAAACCGGGCACGATCAAGGGCGGAATACAGTTTAGCCAGGCTTTTTTCTTCAGCAAAAGTCGAAGAAAAAATCCGGTTATTTGGATTAAAATAAATTGCGCTAAAATTGTTGGAAAAGGGTTCGTAACTGAGTAGATAAACAAGGGAAAGTTTATTTTTATGGTGGTCGAGAAGGAGTCCCTGAAATCGATTCTTTTGGTTTAGCTTGGAAACAATCACAGATTTGGTTTCCCTGGATTGAGGGCGGGAAAGGTTCAGAAAATAGAGGCCGCCCGCGCTCAGGACCAGCAGAGTGACCAGGGTCGGAATAATGTATTTGTTTAATCGCATGCGTCGTTATAAGCGTAAACTGTTCTGGGATGAAGGAGTTTTTCTTGTTGTAAACAATGCCGGATTTTGTGACGGAGAGTTCGGAAGGCCAGTTTCTTTGCAGGAATTCTACCGTACCGGGCACGAATTTCTCGCGCACCGATAAATTCGCGGTTCACGGCGCTGTAATCGGCAATAATCAGCAGCCCGAGAAGCTCGCTTAGCGGTTCGTCGCCCGTGGGGTGATAAGCTATGGCGGAAATAACCTGGTCGTCGGGACTAAAATTAAATTCCTCCACTACCAACTGGGCTGCGGCCGGTCCGTGCCAGATGGCGGGAATCCGGGACTCAATCGGATCCGGTTCTCCACGGTATTGAGTGGCGAGTGAAGCTTGTTGTGTTTCGGGAAGATCTTTGGCCAGATCATGGAAAAGTGCTGCTATTAAAAGTTGTTTTTCGGTCTTTTCGCTAAGGGGATAATCCCTGTTCAGGGCCTGACAATTATTAATCACGTCCAGGGTGTGATTCCAGCGCTCCGGGGTTAATTTATCCCGGGCAAAGGCAAGATAATTTTTCGGGAATATTGTAGTCAAATCGGCTGAGGAAGCTGGCCGGGGAGAAGGTCCGGGTTCCCCAGGGGGCATTAGGTCCATTTAATTTCTCTGGTAGAGGTTGTGCCGGTTGATGTAGGCAAGGACCGGATCCGGAATTAGGTAACGGACATTCTGGCCTGTTTTAATACGGTGCCGTAGTTCGCGTGACGAAATATTGAGTGCGGGAATTTCAACCAGGTGGGTCCTTTGGCGAATTTTATTGGGGACCCGTTCAAATTTAAAGCCAGGCCGATTGAGACCGATAAGCTGAACTGATTCAAGAATTTTTTTCCAATTACGCCATTTTTCAAAAGAAACTAATTCATCGGCCCCAACGATTAGATAAAAATTTATCTCCGATCTTTTGGACTGAAGTTTTTCCAGGGTATCCCAGGTATAAGAAGGGCCTGACCGTTCGAATTCAATACGGGAAAGGTTGAAATTTTGATTAGCTTTAATTGCAAGCTCGCACATTTTTAATCGATGTTCCGGGCTGACCTGTGGAGAGTTGCGATGGGGGGGCTCAAAGGTGGGAATAAACATGATGGAATCCAGCTTTAAGTGGTAAAAAACCTCCTGAGCGCCGACCAGGTGACCGAGATGGGGAGGATTGAAAAGACCTCCAAAGAGTCCTATCTCAGCTCTCCGGTCGGATTTATTATCAGGTACGGATTTGTCCCTGGCCATGAATAACGTACTTAGGGATGGTTAATTCGCGTAAACCCATTGGTCCCCGGGCATGCAGCCGTTCAGTGCTGATTCCAATTTCAGCTCCGAGTCCAAATTCTCCGCCATCGGTGAAGCGGGTCGAGGCGTTAACGTACACAGCGGCGGAGTCCACCCGATCCAGGAATCCCTCCGCTTCCGTGTAATCTTCCGTAATTATTGCGTCGGAGTGGTTTGAACCGTGATAATTTATATGACCGATGGCCCGATCAAGGGAAGTCACGGAGCGAACGCTTAAAATAGAATCGAGGTATTCTTCGGTCCAGTCTTCCATAGTGGCTTCTTTCAGTTCAAAATCACTTTCCTGGAATTGACGCAAAAGTTTAGAATCAACTCGTAGTTCCACCCCGTGTTTCTCAAGCTCCGCAAACAGTGATTCGATAAAATTAGTTGGCAGATTTTCGTTCAGGAGGAGAGTTTCCATTGCATTGCAGACCCCGGTGCGCTGAGTCTTGGCGTTTATGCAGATTTTCTTTGCCTGCTGAAGATCGGCGGCCTCAGAGACATAAGTGTGACAGACTCCCTTGTAATGCTTAATCACCGGGATAGTAGATTTTTCTCCCACCATTTCAATTAGATTTTCCCCGCCGCGAGGAATAATGATATCGATGTAATCATCAAGGGTAAGCATTTCATTTACCAGGGAATGGCCCTGATCACGGAGAATCTGGACGGAATTTACGGGAAGAGTCTCCCTGATTGCGTCCTGAATTAAATCGACCAGCAAGTAGTTAGAATGTTGAGCTTCTGAGCCCCCCCGTAAGACAGTACAGTTACCTGATTTCATACAGAGTGCCGCGGCATCAATGGTCACGTTGGGTCGCGATTCGTAAATTATTCCGATAACCCCCAAGGGAACTCGCTGCCGGCCTATCTTCAGTCCGTTCGGCCGCTTTTTTTGTTCAATAATTTCTCCGACCGGGTCTTCTAACTGGATGACTTTTTTGATTCCGGTAATCATGCTGTCAATTCGGTCCGGAGTCAGCAGGAGTCTATCCAGCATAGCGTCGGAAAGCCCCTGTTCTTTTCCGGTTTCAATGTCTTTCTCATTTGCCGTCCGGATCTGGTCGCGATTTTCATCCAGGGTATCGGCAATTTTGTTCAAGGCCCTGTTTTTCTTCTCCGTGGAAAAAGTAGCTAATTCCCGGGAGGAGTTTTTAGCCTGCTCTGCTATCTCAGTTATATCCGGAATCTGTGTAGTCATCTGGAAACACCACCAAATTATCTCGATGTATTATTTCATCGTAATAATGAGTTCCAAGGATATCAGATATTTCCGAAGATTGACATCCTTTTAGTTGTGAAACTTCCTGTTGGCTGTAGTTGGCCATCCCGCGGGCAAACTCGTGTCCCTCCGGATCAACTATTTTAACTACATCCCCCCGCTCAAATTGTCCTTCAGCCCGTTCTATTCCGGAGGGGAGGAGGCTTTTCCCCCGGTTTTTCAGGGCTTCAACGGCTCCGCGGTCAATTTCCACATATCCCTTGGGTAAAAGATGGTACCCGATCCACCGCTTCCGACCTTTGATTACTTCTTCGCCTTCCTGGGGCTGAAACAGGGTTCCCACCCGTTCCCCGGCTACTATGCGAGTAAGAATATCATCAGCGTATCCGGAAGCAACCACCAGTGGGATACCGGAGTTGGTTGCAGTTTCAGCAGCTTCAACTTTAGTTCGCATTCCTCCGACAGTGGAAGTCTCTGTATCGGCCGGTCCGGCCAGCATTTTAATTTCTTCGGTTATTTCCCCGACGTTAAAAATTGGTTTTTCGTGTTCGTCCGGGTCCCCGGGGTACAATCCTTCCACATCGCTCAAAATAATCAAAAGGTCAGCGTCTATCAGAGTGGTTACCAGGACGGACAGGGTATCATTATCACCAAATTGAATTTCCTCAGTTGCCACGGTGTCATTTTCATTTACGATGGGGACAACTCCCATGTCAAGGAGGGTATTGAGTGTATTGGAAGCATTAAGATAGGACTGGCGGTTGTGAATACCTGTCTGAGTGAGAAGAATTTGGGCGGTGCGAATATCCTGTTCCCCAAATAATTCTTCGTAGAAATTCATCAGTAGGGGTTGACCGATTGCGGCGGTGGCCTGTTTTTGAGGGAGTGTTACCGGTTCGTTATTTTGCTTGAGTGTGTCCAGGCCAAAAAAGATTGCGCCGGAGCTGACCAGGACAATCTCCCGTTCGGTTTTACGTAGTTTTTTGATTTGAGTGATTAGCCCCCGCAGTAGGGAAGGGTTGGTGGTATCAAGCAAGCTGGAGCCAATTTTTATTACAATACGATTGGATTCGCTGAGTTCTTTTCTTTTCATCCTGTGTATTCAAACTCCTGTCTGCCAATTTGAACCGTATCGCCCGGACGACAGCCGGCTTTTTCCAATTTTTTATGGAGACCAATTGAAAGCAAGCGTTCTCGAACATAACTGAGTGCGTCTGGATTGCGGAGATCAAAACGGTTAAGCAAATTTTTCACCTTATCCCCTTTGAGCAGGAACCGGTCTTCTGTTCGGTAGACTTTAATTGGTTCCTCCTGTTCCATTTTCACTACTTTTTCGGGCTCGGAGATATCTTCCTCCTCGGGTTGTGTTACTTTCTCTTCCTTAAATTTCCAGAGAGCTTCGATTAGTTCATTAAAATTATACTTTTCAGTTGCGGAAATGCCAATAACCGGGCCGGGGGGCGGGGTAATGTCCTCAGCAAAAATTTCCACTTGTTCCTCCTCCACCAGGTCAATTTTATTGCAGAGAATTATTGTTGGTTTATCTAACAGCGTCGGGTCGTATTTCGAGAGCTCATTGCGCAGAGCCCGGTAATCATCTACCGGAGTCGGGGCGGCAATGTCAATCATGTAAAGCAGAATTGAAGTTCGGTCCACGTGCCGCAGAAACTCCAGGCCGAGGCCTGCGCCCTGGTGAGCATTTTCAATTAGGCCGGGAATGTCACAGAGCACAAGCCGTTTGTAGTCTTTTTCCAACACCCCGAGGTTTGGATTAGTAGTAGTGAAGGGATGTGAGGCGATTTCCGGGTGGGCGTTAGTCAAACCGTTCAGGAGGGTGGATTTACCAGCATTGGGTAGTCCGACCAGGCCAACGTCGGCAATTAATTTTAATTCAATTTTTAAGGGAACCTTTTCGCCTTTTTTTCCGAATTCATGGAAACGGGGATGTTGGCGCTGACTATTAGAAAAACAGTGATTCCCCCGACCGCCCTCTCCACCTCGAGCCGCGGTCAAAGTTTGACCGGATTCGGTTAGTTCACCTAATTTACGGTTGGTTTCCAGGTGGTGGACCACAGTACCGGGGGGGACTTTTTTAATCAGATCATCGCCGGTGGCTCCTTGTTGATTGTTCGGTCCCCCGTTTTCGCCTGCTTCTGCCTCAAGTGATTCTTTGTAATTAAAATAGGAAAGAGTATTAATTTTAGAAGTGGCTTTTAGAATTACATCGCCTCCGTCCCCGCCATTTCCTCCATCTGGCCCCCCGTGTGGAGTGTAAGGTCCTCGATCAAAAGAAGTACACCCATCTCCCCCATCTCCGCCCTTTGCCGTTACTTCAACCTGATCTACAAAAGGACGGCTCATGAGAAAAGCTCACTCCCAGGGTGAACAAGATTATATTGATAATTTTACTGGTGCTGATCGGGTATAAATATACAGGAAGGGGAAAGGATGTAAAAATATGGTAAGCGTCAGGCAGTTGCCGGTACGGGGCTATTGCTTTGTTCTAACTGAGCGATATTTTCCTCGGTTAATACACTGACAATTTTCCGACCATTGCTCTTGTTAAAGAAGACATAACCGTCCTCTTTGGCAAACAGGGTATCATCGCTACCCCGGCCAACGTTCAATCCCGGATGAAATTTTGTCCCCCGCTGGCGAATAATGATATTTCCCCCTCGAACTTTTTCACCATCGAATTTCTTGGGACCAAGACGATTCGATTCGCTGTCACGATTGTTTCTTGTGGCTCCCTGGCTTGCTTTTGTGGACATTGTATATTCCTCCTGAATTTGTTTGTTGAATTAAATTAACCGTACAAGTATAGAATCCAAACAGCTTAAAAACAATTAATTTTCTGTCAGACTCTGGTTTATTCTTTTATCCTGGTATCTACAATTTCGCAGTGTTCAGAGTGGTTTTCGGTAATTTTTTGAATAACTTCCCGGGCTGCCTCAAGTATTTTTTGATAACCGGACCACTGCTGTTCAGACAGACGTTCCGGATCTACTACTAATTTCCACTCGGGCTTCCGGGGTTTGCGGATGTATTCAAAAACCTCTTGGGGAAAGTCTTTGCCACTGCTGAAAAGCATTTCAAAGATTGTAGAAATAGAGGCGCAAACTATGCTTTCCCCCCGGGGAGAATCTCCGGCGTGACCTCTTGCCTTTATACCTACAACTTCCCCCGCCCCGGATTCGTAAACTGTGATCTGAATCATTCAGGGAGATTGATCGATTCAATTCGTAAACGGGTCAAATCGTCCCGGTGACCCAGCTTACGCCGGCGCCCTTCTCGACGCTTATAGTTGAAAACAGTAATCTTGTCGCCGCGAAAATGTTCATCAACGGTTGCCGTGATTGTTGTTTCTTCAACATTCGGGGTACCTATTTCGGTTTCTTCGTCTGTTTTAACGAGTAGAATATCATCCAGTTCCAGAGTTTCTCCCTCTTCGGTGTCCCGTCTGAATACCGTAACTTCAGAATCAGGTTCCACCCTGTACTGGTGGTCTCCAAGTGCAAAAACTGCGTACATAATTAGCCTCCTGTCAGTTTAAAAGTCGGGAAAGTGTACTATATGAGGTTAGCAACTGTCAAACGGCACAAACTTACTTTTCTTTTGCGAGAAGAAAAGTAAGCAAAAAAAACCTGATGTATATGGAACAAAGACCAGAACGTTGTTCACTGATAGCGGTGCTTAATTACCAGGTTTTTTGAACTTAACTTTTTCTCGCAAAAAAAGTTAAGCAAAAGAAACCCGGGGGAATGTATGTGAGACGGAAAGTAAACGAAAGAGTTACGTGGAATTAAAATCGCAATAAGGTTACAATGTATTCAAAAAGTGGCCGGATTTTTTTGGATTCAGGAGTATTTAAAAGGGTGACAGAAATTTGCGGAAAAATTTTTTTGTTCTGCTGGTAATTTTTTTGCTATTACCCTGTATGGTTGAGGGTGAGGATAATCAGCCTCAGGGGCCAATAATCCTTAACCAAGCCAACCGGGTATTTCTGGACGACAAGAGCGGGAATTTAAGAGCCAGAGGAAATGTACAAATAACCTGGGGGAAGCAAAAATTAGCGGCTCCGCGGATAGATTACTCAACTAAAACCGGAGATTTGATTGCCCGGGGTGGAGCAAAGTTGACTCGAGAGGGAGGTGAAAAAATCCAGGGAGAAAATATTCAGTGGAACAGACTCACCGGAGAGGCTCGGGTGAATGAGGCCTCCGGTCAGTTGGAACCATGGTTTTTGGATGCTCCGCTGGTAGAGGGAAATATGGATACTAGTTTCAGGATGTATTCTGGCTCGCTTACCACCTGTAATTTGAAGACCCCTCACTATTATTTCCAGGCGAGCAAGTTTTACTTTTACCCCGGTGACAGTTTAATCGGATATAACGTGGTTTTCTGGGTAAGTGGGGTCCCGGTTTTTTATCTTCCCTGGGTGATGATAGATTTAAAGCACCGTTTTTCGAGATGGGAAGTCCACCCGGGATATGACTCCGAGGAAGGGTTCACGCTGGAGTTGAATTACCATTATCTTTTGCCCCGAGATGATCCGCCTTTTACGGGAACTATTTATACTGACTGGCGGGAAAATGAGGGTAACGGCCAGGGTTTTGACGTAGATTACGATAAAAAAAATAAAGAAGCCTACTTTTATTATTTTCAATCCGAGCGTCGGCCCCTGGTAATTAATAAAGCCGGGGAAGAGGTTCGTAGTGAGACTGAGGATTTAGTCTGGCAAATCCAATCTCACGTTGATTATGAATTTACCGATTCTAACTGGAGATTCCACTCGGCTATAGACTGGTTGAGTTACAGTCGATTTAATCGGGACTTTGGCCGGTCTTTAAGCAGCCGGACCGAAACGGAACGGTGGATAAAGAGTTCATTTATCCATAGCTCATCCTCTTCGCAATTCCGGGTGGATCTGCGTCAGGAAGAGAAAATTCCCGGAGATGGAACCGGGAATGAGTTTGTTCGTTCTCGCGCCTTTATGCCCCGGGTAAATTATCAGTTGTTTTCTCAGCCATTGCCCTGGGGAGATCTTTATTACGGTTTTAACACTAAATTTCAGCGCCAGTATGAACTTGATTCAGATAGATGGTTATGGTCTGGTAGGGGCGAGAATTCACTAAATAAATCCCTGTATTTTAATCGTCTGTTTCAGCAGTCTTACCGTCTTACTTACGGCCAAAACTATGGAGAGGAGGTTCAGGGAGACCACGAAATTTCAGAGTCCCATGGTTATTTTGGCTTTACGCTTAGAAACACGTTAAATTTTACCCGGCAGTTTGGTGCGGATCTTAATTATCTGCTCACTCAGCGAGTTAATGATAAAGAAGAAGTCACCGTGGAAATCGGGGGAGAACAACTGGGGATTGAAAAACACGGTCGTGAGCTGGAGCGGATAGATTTGAATTGGTACTGGCGTGATGATAAATCTTATTTGAATTTGCGCGGCGGTTATGATTTGCGTGAAACTATAAATAATTCGGTTAGAAGTGACAGTAGATTTTTACCCCTGCGGCTAAATGCAAATTTTGAAATAACCGACTACTGGCGCTGGTCCCATTATCTCCGGTATTCTGTAGCTCAGGGGGTATTTGATCAATCAAATCTTGACTGGCAATTTCCGGTAGGTTCTAATTTTCAGTTTGGTCTTGGTTGGAATTACAATCGGCAGTCCGGCGAAGATTTATCCAAACTTAACAATAATTTTGACTGGCAAACTACTTCGGAAAGCTGGCGATTACGGGGGGATTTAATCTATAATTTACAAACCAGGGAGTTAGACGAAGTTAAATTTTTAATGAAACGGAACTTGCACTGCTGGGATATGCGATTTATGTACAGAGAAATTCTGGACCGGGAAAGACAGTTCTGGATAATGTTTACGTTGACTGATTATCCATCCCGAGGATTGGGATTTCAACAGGATATAGAGCACAGCAGTATAGATTTTGAAAGCGGTAACTGGAACAAACTGAACGATTAAAAGTTTTACCGGGAGGGATTTTTGTGAGTAACAAAACCGAGCAGAATCCATTTGATGATCTCCAGGATTTGCTGGAATCTTTCAAGCAAAAATACGACGGGGAGGTGGAAGTTCAGACGGATTTTATTGATTCTGCTCCGGCCTTCGAACACGAGGAAGACTGGGAGTTTGAGTTTGATTTCACGCCCCGGGAAATCAAACAACACCTTGATCGATATGTAATTGCCCAGGAAGAAGCTAAAAAACAGTTGGCCAATGCCGTTTGCTATCACTATCAGCGGGCCGGTTCAGATAAACCTTATTATCAGAAAAAAAACATCTTAATGGTGGGGAACACCGGGGTGGGGAAAACCCATCTCGTGGAAGTTCTCTCCGATTACATTGAGGTCCCGTTTGTAAAAGCAGATGCAACAAAATTTAGCGGAACAGGTTACGTGGGGCAAAACGTTAATTCGCTGGTCAGGGATCTGGCGGAAAAAGCAGATTACAACCTGAAAAAAGCGGAACAGGGGATAGTTTTTATTGATGAAATAGATAAGATTTGTTCGAGCGATGACCTCAACCGGGACGTTTCCGGTAGGGATGTGCAAACTAACCTGCTGAAGCTACTGGAGGAGACTGAGGTAAGCCTGGTGGATCCGGCTAATCCGGCCTCGATGATGCGCGGTCTTAAAAGTGCTTTTGATCGGGAGGACTCCCGGGAAAAAACGATTAACACGAGGAATATTTTATTTATTGTCAGTGGAGCTTTCCCCGGCCTTGAGGACACGATCAGTGAGCGATTAAACCGGGGTACGGTCGGTTTTACTTCTGAATTAGACAAAAGCCGGGACATAGAGTTGTTGCGCCAGTGTGAGCCCGTGGACCTGATGGAGTTTGGGCTGGAGGCAGAATTTGTTGGCCGTCTGCCGGTCTTGACCTTTCTTGATGACCTGGATAAAACTGATCTATATCACATACTGCGAAATTCTAAGAGCTCAATTTTAAAGCAATATAAAGAAGACTTTTCGGCGTATGGGATTGAGTTAGAATTCACCAAAGAAGCCCTGCACGAGATAGCTTCGCGGGCACTTGAACAGGATATTGGCGCTCGGGGTTTAACTACAGTTTTAGAAAAAACGCTGGCCGGCGCAATGTATGAACTGCCCGGTCGTGATGTTGAATCATTCACTGCAACCAGGCAGATGATTAGTTCGCCGGCCAGAGAAGTTCACCGGAAAGTGCTCGACAATGAGCTTGAAAATAAATTGGAGGAAGAGTTTAACCAACACGGGTTAGAGGTAAAATTGACCGATTCGGGTCGGGAAGCTCTAGTTGAACTGGCTTGCAAAAGTAACGATAAGCCGGTGGAATTATTCGAAGAGAGGTTTGAAGCAATCCATCATATCTTGAAAATGATTGAGCAGGACGAGCTTGTTATTGACGAGGAATTTATTTACCACTCTCAAGACAAACTGGATCAGCTTTGCAGTGAGTATTTTAGCGAGAATTAGTGATTGCCGGTGAAACTGGTCACTCGTTATCTTTACCGGGAGCTGTTTATTCCTTTCTTTCTTGGTCTTGTCCTTTTTACCGGGATATTTTTACTCCAGCGATTGTTTGAATTGACGGAGTTGATTGTCAGTCGCGGCCTCCCTGTCTTTGAAGTTGTCCTGCTTGTTTTCTCCGGGGTTCCCCAGACTCTCTTTATTACCGCTCCGATGGCAGCTATTTTGGCCGTATTAATGGCTTACGGACGGCTGGCTGCTGATAATGAACTGATTGCCCTTCGAGTCGGGGGGTATTCCCTTTTTTCCCTGGTATATCCTGTTCTTATTGCCGCCCTGCTTTTCACCGGCGGATTAATCACTCTCCGCCAGTATGGGTTACCAGTTCTTAGTCGGTATCGAAATGAAATGTTAAAAGACATTTCTTTTCCCGCCCCTGAACAATTAATGGCTGCTGATAGTTATTTGGAACTGGGGCCTTACACTATTTTTGCTCGCCAGGTTAAGGGCGCTAAAATAGGTGGAGTTTACCTGGAGGATCGTAGCGGTAAGAACCTGGTGATAATTTACGCTGAATCCGGTCGCTGGATTAAGAGCGGGAAGCGGAAGTATAAATTATTTCTCAGGGAAGGAACAATGCATCAAAAAGTAGCTGACGGTGGCTACAGGGTGTTGAGGTTTAACCGGCAGCAAATGGAAATGAAGCTGGGCCGGATGTCAAAGGGGATCAAGAGTGACCGGGAGTTGACCGTCTCGATAGCGTCACTTTATCAACAGATGGCTGAGGCCGGGAAACATATGCTGGCTGAAAAAGAGAATGAAAAAATGCGTCGTAATTACAGAAAAAAAGTGCTGGCATTTCACCGGGCACTCTCAATACCTGCTGCAACGTTTTTCCTTGTTCTCGTGGCAGCCCCCCTGGGGATGTTTGCCCAGCAGAGCGGTAAGTCTATTGGCCTGGCTTTGAGCCTCGGGTTAATATTTTTTTACTACTTAATTAGTATGTTAATGGAACCATTGGCGATAAGGGGATGGGTGCCGGCCGGTCTTGCGCTGTGGCTGCCTAATTTTCTCTTCGGGGGGACAGGAATAATTATGCTGGTGAAGTTGTGGAGACAGGGTCGTTAAAAGGGGTTAACTATAAGTTACGTTTGGCCAGCATTATGTCTATACGGTCCGACACTGTTTCCATCCGGTCAGAAATAGAGGCAATCAAATGGATAAGATCACGTGCTTGAATTTTTTCGGCGAGCTCAAAGTCTTCACGCTCAAATAAATCCCGAATTAACTTCCACTCGATTTCGTCAATTTTTTGTTCTGAATTTTCCACTTGCTGGGCCCGGGAGCTGGCCTCTTCCCAGTCCTGGTCCAATACCTTGATAATTTCCAGCAGAGGGTTAAGACATTCAACAACATTATCGGTTAATTCTTGCACCCGGGGTTTCAATTCCGAGGGGATTTCCGGTTTTTGCTGTGCAACAAAATCGCTGATAGTTTCTGCCCGGTTAGCCAACTTGTCAATCAGTTCAATAAGCGAAATGTAGTCCCCTCGATAGGCGGGCATAAAAGCTCCCTCGTATATTTCAGTTTCTATTTTCCGCCGGATTTTGTCCGCTTCGTGTTCGGTTTCATGGACCTGAAAGGAAAGTTCTCGAAATCCTTTTTCGTCCTTGAGGTATTTTTCCATCATTTCGGAAAAAACTTCCAAGCATTCCTGCACGGATTGAAGCTGCTGATGGATTAAATCTTTAACGTGAGATTCTTTGCGGCCAAAAAACATGTCAATCACAACCTGAATTTTGAATTTGGGTTACTTCATTTGTTACCCGTATCATTAAAATCAAAAAAATTGTCCAGTAGTTTACTATAATCCAAAATAACCACTTAACTTAGAACATATTTAGTAACTACTCACCTATCCCCTTTCCCCTGGCGGGAGAGGGGATAGGTGTGGGGTCTTCCCAGCACTTTCAATAAAACGGCTGAATAAAAGGGCTTTTCAAACCCTTTTTCACTCCCATTTGTGTTTTTCCCCAGCAAGGGGGAAAAGATTAGATGAATAGCTACCATATTTATTATGCGTTGAGTAGTGGAAAAAATTAAGTTATTTTTCTCCAAAATGCAAATATTTTTTTAAAGACCGCCCTAAAAAGTCTTGTTCCCCGGGGAGTGTGAATCTGGCTCCGGCCGCGGAATCCTCCCCCGGGAGGGGTTCTACAAGTAAGGTAAAGAAAAAATTTGATTTTAAGATTATATTGTGCTACATTGTTACGGTCTTAAAAGAGAGCAGGGACGCTCTTCAATTTTAAGCGAATCACCATGCAAGTTCATCATGTCATGCATTTAGCCCTTCTTGTTTTCACTTGATTTTATTATCGTCAAGTACTGGCCCGAAGAGCTCTATACTGAATAATTTGGGCTGAAAACTATCAAGCTGAGAGTAACTACACGCTCTCCGAAAAGGGTCTAAAATCTCCTCCCCCTTGATGGGGGAGGATTAAGGTGGGGGTGAAGAGGCCTCGTAGAGGCCGAACCACGCCCTTGACCTTTTTCCGCCTCACCCGGACCCTCTCCCGCCAGGGGAGAGGGGACTTTTCGGAGAGGCTCTAACTAAAAGATTTCAATAAAATTAAAGTAATTATTCACTTATTCCCTTTTCCCTGGCGGGAGCGGGCCTGCTCTGAGTACGGCAGGATTATCCTCCATCAAGGGGGAAAAGGGTAGGGGAGTAGTTACAAATCAAATATATTATTGTGGGGAGGACTTGTAACCTTGAAAATTATTCGTCTAATCAGTTTGGCTGTTTTTATTTCTTTATTGGTTGTGCCCATGTTTGTTGAGGCGGAGAAACCAGCCGGTAAAATAGCGACTGTATATCAGGGCAAAAAATCTCAGAAAATTTATGCTCGTGCCTCTACCGTCGGGGCTGCTTTACGTCGAAACGGAGTGAAGATTGATCGGTACCGGGTAGTGTTTCCCGCGCCCGAATCCGACTATGTTGAAGGGATGCATATATTTTTACATTCTTCCGGTGAACAAAATAAAAAAGAAACTTGGTCAGAGGAAAATAATCATTCTGACGTTCGAACAATCAATACCTGGGCTTTACCTTCAACCAAAAAATTGGTTATTCAGGGCGGTAGTAGTCATTCCACTCAGTCCAGCCCCAGAGTAATTCTTGACGGACAAGCAGAATTTAAAGTTGACCAGCTCAATCAACTTACAAAGAAGGGCACCTTACGAGTTCTTGCTACCGCTTATTCACCCCATCATCTGGATACGGCACCCTACACGGATGGGCTGTCTGCTATTGGAATTCCAGCCGGTTATGGATTGGTGGCCGTTGATCCCCGAGTCATTCCCCTGGGAACACTACTGTACGTGGAGGGTTATGGTTACGGACTCGCGGCTGATGTTGGAGGGAAAATAGAAGGAAAAAAAGTTGATCTCTGTTTTCCGGACCGGAAAGATGCGCTTCTGTTTGGTCGTCAGTGGACTACTATTCACATTTTAGGCTAAATCAAGAATGAAAAAACTCCGTCGGTAACTTTCCCCCTATCCTACTTTTGGGAACATTTAATTCAATCTCTGCTTTTTCTCGCTTCCAGTTGAGCCAGGAATTTAGATACTGGCTGTGTTTTTCCCGCCTGAGATAACTAATAAAACTCTGTTTTTCCTTCTTTTCGAGTTTTTTAATTTTTCCTTTGCGTTTCTCTTTGCTGGCCAAAATGTGGTAACCTTTGGGGGATTTAACCGGTTTGGCCACCACCAATTTTTCCCGGGAAATTAATTTCAGGAGAGTTTTGGAGATGTCAGGAAGAATTAATTTCCTTCCCCGGGTTAATTCATTTATCCATCTATTTTTCCTTTCATCAGGGATATAATCGCCAACAAATTTAACCGGCACCCAGCCGTAACGGCCGTAAAGATGGGCTGTTTTGCCGTCAGTCTCCGGAGCCAAATGCCGTAATTTTTCCAGTGGCTGTTTCGCGTGCTTGATTTTTTCATATAGAGATTGGGCTTCATTTTTAGCCCGCGTCCAGTGAGTGTCAGCAAGTAGTCTCTTTTTAATTTTGTCGCGGACCACAGAAAGTTTTTTTCTCTCCCGCTTGATTGGTCTATCCGTGTAGAGCAGGTAATATTTATTGTTTGCGGACACCAGTTTGCTGAGAGTGTTGGGTTTGAGCCCAAAAGCTTTTCGAGCGAGTTTTTTTGGGAGATTTTCGGGAGTGACCCAACCTCGTAATCCACCGGTTGAAGCAGTGTTGGTGTCGGTGGAATATTTGCGAGCCAGTTCTTCAAAGTCTGTTCCCGCCCTAAATTTTCTTCTTATCCGTTCCAGTTTTTGCTTAACCTGTTGTAGCTTTTGTTTGTAGTTTGGACTGGTATCCGGCGGAACCGAAAGCTGGAGCTGATACAGATGAGCCCGGGGTGGAGCCATAAAGCCCCGTTCGTTTTCTTCGTAGTATGTTTTTATTCGTTGCTCGTCGATGTATTCTTCCGGGTCCAGGAAAATTCCGAAAAGCTTAACTTCACGCAGTCCTCGCTTGAGAGAGTTGTTGATTTCAGTATCCGTGAGAGCCAGGTGACTTTGCAGCAAATTTTGGAAACGGGAGCTTTCCAGTCGTTGGCGTTCCTGGCGCTCTAATTTTTTTCTCTGTTCCGCTGAGATTTTTCTCAAAAATAACTGAAAACGCTGACGCTGAAATTTTCCCTGCTTATTGCGAAACATTGGCCGACTGGCGACCATTTGCCGAATTTCTCTGGCTGTTGCCTTTGCCCCGTATCGCTGAGCTTCTTGCTGAAGCAGTGTTTGGTTGACCAGTTGTTTGAAAGCCTGTTGACGAATTTCGTTTATTTCTTCTTCGGAAAGTCGTCCCGTCCGATTTTTTTGCCTTGATTTTCTCAACCTATCTACAATTTGATGGTATTCTTCCGTGGTGATGCTCTTTCCGTTTATTTCAGCCAGTTCCTGTTTTCCCCGCCCCTGGTTCAAATATCCCATTCCCCAGCTCGCAAAAATAGTTAAAAGAAATGCAAATACGGTTATCCAGATAATTTGTTTCATATGTTCCCTCAACCAATTCATTTATGTCGCCTCCTGAGTTATAATAAATATATAGGGTCATCAAAAATTCTTTAAGTGTGATCCTGGGGATAGCGTCTACTTTTATCTCCGGGTTCCGCATCTATTTTGAGAAACCGCTCAATATTTTGTATCTGTTGTTATCCTAAATGGTAGCGAATTTATCGTAAAATATACAGTTACTTTGAATCACTGGCTGTTGAAGTTAAGAAATTGGGTGAATGGATTGTTGGAGAAAATCAAACGATTATTATTTAAAGCGAAAGAATTCTTAATAAATTATAAAGTAGTAATTCTTGGCTTGATTTTACTTATTGTTTTTCTAATTTTTTATTATCACAGTGAAATGCGGGAGATTTCGGTAGAGGCTAATGCAGAGGTGCTTTCTGATTACCAGAAGCAGTTGGAAAAAAATCCATATGATGGTAACTTATTGCTACGGGCGGCCCGTCATCATTATTACGTGGTCCGGAACCGGTTAAAAGAAAAGGGGAATAAGGCTGGGGTCCGGGAGCTTTTGGTTAAAGGACTTTCTTTGTATCGCCGGTTGGGTACAAAAGAAGAGTGGCAACTTCAACCACGGGATTATTTTATTAACGCGTATCTTTATTATAAACTTGGGACCCCCTATTTGTCCCGGGCTCGGGAAATGGCATTAAAATCTTATCGTGCCGGGGAACGTTCCGCGGAACTGATGGCCCTGCTTGCTAACATCCATTATTCGTTGGGCAAATACAAAGTGGCACTGAAATACTTTAATGTTTTAGGGACGGAATTTCGTGATCCGGTCCTCATTTTTAATAAAGCTCGATGCCTATGGGCTCTGGGAGAAACAAGTAAAATCCAGCGTGCCAGACAGTTGTTGCAAAAAGGGCTTAGACTGGTTCATTCCAATCAATACGAAAATGGGGGCATAGAAAAAAATTATCAGTTGGCGTTGGCTCGGGTTGAACTGGATCTCAAAAATTACCGTCGGGCCAGGGAAATTATTAAAGAATATTCTCAGTGGCGTGATGACACGGAGTTTATGACTCTATTCGCTGAGATTCTCGTGGCCCAGGGAAATAAGGAAAAAGCACGAAAAGTTCTTGAATCGGTACTTTCCAGGCGCGAGCCACCGGTTCAGGCAGAATTATTATTGAAAAGAATAGATCATAGCGAAGAAAATTGACTGGGAGTTGATTTTAGTGTTTCAACCTTTTGATTTTATTTACAGCTTGTTTTCAAATGATATGGGAATTGACCTTGGGACTGCTAATACCCTGGTTTACGTGAAGGGTAAAGGGGTGGTCTTAAGAGAACCTTCCATTGTAGCGATTGAAGAAGATACTGATAAAGTTCTTGCAGTGGGAGATAAAGCTAAGAATATGGTCGGCAGAACTCCGGGAAAAATCAGGGCGGTTCGGCCGCTTCGTAACGGGGTAATAGCTGACTTTGACGTAACTGAAAAGATGATACGTTACTTTATTGATAAGGTTCACAACCGGCGTAAATTTGTCAGTCCCCGTATGGTTATCGGTGTGCCTTATGGAGTTACCGAAGTAGAAAAACGAGCAGTAATGGAATCCGCGGAGCACGCCGGGTGCCGAGAAATTCACATCATTGAAGAACCCCTGGCTGCAGCAATTGGAGCCGGGATGCCCGTCTATGAACCGGCGGGAAATATGGTAGTGGATATCGGGGGAGGGACCACTGAAGTTTCTGTCATTTCTATGGGTGGAATGGTAGTGGCTCGTTCGGCTCGTGTAGGCGGTGATGAGATGGATTCTGCGATCACCGATTACCTCCGTCATACTTACAGTTTGATGGTTGGTGAACGGACCAGTGAGGAAGTTAAAATTGAGATCGGCTCAGCCTATCCTGCCGATGAATACGATAAAGCCACATATGAAATAAAAGGTCGGGATTTAACCACCGGACTGCCTAAAACCCTATCCATTACCGGTGAAGAGATCCGAGAAGCTCTGAGTGAACCTATAGAGACGATTGTGGAAAATGTTAAGGCAACCCTTGAAGAGACTCCACCGGAACTTTCAGCGGACATAACAGACCGGGGGATAGTTATCACGGGTGGAGGAGCAAAATTACGGGGAATTGATCAGTTGCTCAGTGAACACACATCCCTTCCGGTGACAATTACGGAAGATCCTCTGACCTGCGTGGTAAGAGGGAGTGGCAAATACCTGCAAGAAATGAAAAAAGTTTCTGAAGGTCAGGAAGAGAACTAACATTTTATTTTCGTTGTAAATAAAGAGTGAAAAATATTTGGCCAGAAAAGATTATTTGTTCTTTGTTGCTTATTTCATTGTTACCCTGCTAATAGTCTGGGGCAATATTACCTACGGTTTTTCCCCCTACCGTTTTTACCAGCCTGGTTGGGATAGGTTTCAACTGTTTTATAGTAAAACTACAAAATTAATCGCCCACACGAAACGTTTCTTTGTTTCCCGGCTTCAACTTGTTAATCGGATCCAGGCCCTCGAAAAAGAAAAAAAACAATTAAAAAAAAGGGTTCAGCAATTAAAATTTTTAGATACCCGTATTTACGAGCTAAAGAAACAGTTACAGCTTCCTGATTCTCCCGGGGGTAAATTGGTGGCCGGTAAAGCTATTAACCAGAATTTAACCGGACTGGAGAGAACTTATCGAATCAACCGCGGCTATAATCACGGACTGCAAGCGGGCGATCCCGTTCTTGAAGTGATAAATGATACTTTTGTCCTTCGGGGAGAGATACATCATACTTTTAAGAATCACAGTCTGGTGATTTTACCCGGTGATCCCCGCTTTAAAATTGGAGTAAAAATTGACTCTGTGGGTGGCCGCCAGTTTATTCTTGAGGGGGAGGGATACCGCCGCCTTGTAATTGATAATTTTCCGGCGGTGTTGAGTGTGAAACCCGGGGAGCGGGTGTATACAGCGGAGGCCAGTCTTATTGCACCGCAAAATATTTATGTGGGAAAGATCAAGAAAATTATCAAAGGCGGTGGGGGCTCGTTGACCGGGAATAAATTAATCGTGCAAGCCCCACCACTGGAAGGGGTACCTCGTATTTTTTGGGTGTTGCTCTCGGATGGTTGAAATTCTTTTATTGCTGATTTTCTTTGCCGTTGATTTGTTTTTGACCTTTTTTGGTCTGAATACTTATTTTTTGTTACTACTTCCTTACGTGGTTTTTCTTCGAAACGGTAGTGTTGGGAAAATGCTGGGCGGAGCTTTTGTGGCCGGAATGTTAACTGAACAGTTGCATGGTTTACTGCCGGGGGTGGTTTTACTGGGATTGGGTATTGCGCTGGCGATTTTACTTGTGGTGGAAAATATCATCGAATGGGGACATCCTGTTATCCGCTGTTTGGGCTTTTTATTTCTGCTCCTGGTAACCATAGCTTTGCGTAGAATTTTTGGGGCTCTTATGGGGGGCTCTTTTTTCTTTTTTCCTGAAATAGAGTGGATTTTAACATGGTTGCTCGGCTCAACTCTGGTTGCCTTCCAATCACTTTTAACTTTTGGGTTGAGAGGGAAGCTTCGGGGTTATTAGTGAAGCCACTTTCCGAAAAAAAAAGGTTTGAATTAACCCGGCGTCTTGCACCGCTGTTTTTGCTATTACTTATTTTTCTGGGGGTGGTCCTTGCCCGGGTCCTTTATCTGCAGATGGTGCAGGGAGAAAAATTCAAAAAACTTAGTGCGGTTAACCGGATCACTCATGAAACAGTTCCCGCCCCCCGCGGCTCAATTCTGGACTGCCAGGGGCGGGTCCTGGCCGCTGATCAGCCGGTATTTCAACTGGTCAAAGAGTCTCTGTCCCCCGCGTCTCCCCCATCCCGTCTGACAGAGCTGGCTCGGTTGCTCCAGGTGGATACTTCCCTGATTGCCCGGCGGCTTAACCAGGGGGGGAAACGGTATGTGCTTCGCAGTTTAACAGATGAACAGCGGATCAGGTTTGAAGAAAAAACTGAAAACTTTCCGGGACTGAAAATTAATAATTATCCTCGCCGTGTTTATCGTCAGGGGAAAATAATTGGCCCGGTAATTGGTTATACCGGTGAAATTTCTTCCGGCGGTTTGAAACATCGCCGTCGTGAAGGCTTATCTCAAGGGGATATAGTAGGTAAAGCAGGAATCGAAAAAAAATATGATTCATATCTCCGGGGAGAAGATGGGATTAAGTGGGTAGAGACTACTGCCACTGGTGAATATATTCGGACTCTTTCGAACCCTGCGTCCATGCCCCCCCAGCAGGGAAATAACCTGACCCTTAACCTTGATCTTAAGCTTCAACAGTTAGTTGCCCGTTCTTTTCCGGCAGATTCCCAGGGGGTGGCTGTAGTTTTAAAATTACCTAATGGCGAGTTGAAAGCGCTCTATTCACAGCCTTCCTACGACCCAAATATTTTTGTAAAAAATGAAAAAAAACGGATTGATAAGCTTCTGCAAGCGGGCGAGAATCCGCTGCTCAACCGAGCCCTGCAGAGTCGCTTTCCGCCGGGTTCGACGTTTAAGATAATCCCTTTTCTGGCGGCTTTAAGAGCGGATAATTATTCGCCGACCAACACTTTTAATTGCCCCGGATATTTTTGGCTCGGCCGTCGAAAGTTTAGGTGCTGGGAAGAAAGAGGGCATGGCAGGCTGAATTTATATAACGCTTTGATTCATTCCTGTAACGTCCATTTTTACAAGCTGGTCCGAGAACTTGGTTTTGAACCGGTAAAATCAATGGCCCGGCAGTTAAACTTTGGTCAGAAAACCGGTATTGACTTACCTGATGAAAAGAAATCTCAACTGTCCACCGCCGAGCTGGCCAGGAATAAGTATGGTTCTCAATGGACAGAAGGCGAAGAGCTAAATGCAATTGTCGGCCAGGGTTATACTTTGGTAACTCCGATTAAACAGGCGGTTATTCTGGCTACCATTCTTACTGGAAGGCAGTTGGTTCCTGCTGTGGCCTCCTTGCAGTCCGGTCAAACCCGGGGAAAATTTTCACTTGCCGGTCGGTCTCTAAAAAGCTTCAAGGATACCCTCGACCGGGTGACTGAAGAAGGGACTGGCTACTGGGCTCAGCACACACCTGATTATCAGCGAATTGAGCCGGATCTCCTGGGGAAAACGGGCACTGTTCAGAAAGCTGTCCGTAAGGATGGAACTGATACCCCCCCCTCTGACGCTTGGTTTGTTTCAGCCGCCCCTGCTGATTTGCCTGAGTATGTGGTAGTCGTTTTTCTGGGCAGTGCCGGGTCGGCCGGCCATTCAGCCGCTCCAATGGTTCGAAAAATATACCAGAAAATGGAAAAGTTAAATTATTTTTCCCGCCCTTCTAAAAATCAATCAGCGCGCTTTGTTCCAATTGAACAACAGAGTTCTTCGGCTGTGCAATACCGGAGGAATAATTAAATATGCGACGTAAAACTGCGGCATTGTTGGTTCTTGCTTCGGCCTTTTTGCTCTCTATACTGGGATTATTTTTGGTCTATAGCGCCAGTCATCGGATTTATAATTACTGGCTGGTTCTCAGGCAGGGAGTGTGGCTTGTAATTGGGCTTTTATCGGCTATTGCCATTTCTTATGTTCGACCGGCCCGGCTTTATCGTTATCGATGGGGATTTTATATAATTGGCTTGGTTTTACTTATTTTAACCCTGGTTTTTGGAGAAACTATTCGTGGTGGTACCAGTTGGCTTGCCCTCGGGCCGGCAAACCTTCAATCATCGGAAATAATGAAGGTTTTTTTGATAATGGTGCTTGCCGGGGTGGCGGAAAAAATTGAGGTGGGAGAATTCAATTTCGCTTCCGGGCTTCTGGCTATTTTTGGAATTGTAATTTTGCCGGTGGGTTTGATTATCCTTCAACCCGATCTGGGAACCTCTCTCATCTATCTTGCTCTGTTGGTTGGTTGGATGTTTGCCGGGGGCTGGTGGAGGGAAGGAAGTGCTCTGATTATTTCCGGATTAGGTTTAATTGGGGCGTTGATTTTAGTAATTTTACCTGGCTGGTCCGGTGGGGGACTGGTAAACCTGGTGGGGGGGGAGTTGGGAGTGATCCAGGTATTTATCTGGGTGGGGGCAGGAATTATGTTCTTTATTACGGCGGTTTTTCCCTATCTCAGGGGAAACCGTATTTCAACGGTCGGGATTTGTATTCTGGCCGGACTGGCTTTTTTATTGGGGCTCAGCCTGGTTTCCGCCCTGGCCCCTTACCAGGTTGAAAGGATAGAGTCGTTTTTTGCCCCGGCTCGGTCTGCTCGAACAAGTGGATATAGTCTTCTCCAATCCCAGATAGCGATAGGTGCCGGGGGATGGACAGGCCAGGGGTATATGAGTGGGACCCAGAGCCAGTTGGGTTTTATTCCGGAACTGTGGACTGATTTTGTTTTTACCGTTGGGGTGGAAGAACTTGGATTCATTTTTGCCGGCGTGGTGACGCTCTTATTTATGTCTCTGGTTTATGGGGTTTTTTCAGCGGCAGCATTAGCTGAGGATTGGTGGTCATATTACCTTTGCGTGGGGATAGGCTTGATCTGGATTTTTCATATTTTTGTTAACGTAGGAATGTGTGTGGGGTTGATGCCGGTGGTTGGTTTGCCTTTGCCGCTGTTAAGCTATGGTGGTAGTTTTATGGTTACAAACTGGCTGATGATCGGAGTCTTTTTGAGCTTGATTATTTATCCGAGGTAACCGGAAAAGTGAATGCAGATAAAATCTTTCCTTGCAAATGGAAATATTTTTAATATCATATCTTACCCCTCGCCGAGGTAGCTCAGTGGTAGAGCGCGTCCATGGTAAGGATGAGGTCGTGGGTTCAAATCCCATCCTCGGCTTATTAAATATAGTTGAAAGTTGAAAGGAAAAGTATTTTTTAAAAAAGTCTTTGAAACGACCGCATTAGGAGTGTGAGGAAGGATTTCCTCACGATTTTAGGCCCTGGAGGGGCCGTGGGGGAGCAGGGACCGATAACTGGAGTGCCGGACGGCAATGACAAATTCATTTTGAAGTTCTGAACAGGTTGCTTTTATTATTTGCTATTTTTTCCTTGCATTGTTATACTTTTAATTTACCATACCTTGGGCAGGAAATGACATAAACAACTGGCGAACTATTCTAAGACCTGCCAAAATATTTTTATGTCAGAATTTGACTTAGGTCCGTAGCTCGAATTGGCAGAGCGCCGGACTCCAAATCCGGAGGTTCCGGGTTCGACTCCCGGCGGACCTGCCATTGCCTGGCGGTTCTGTCTATTAGAATCGTGGGAGGCAAATAAAACTTGATAAATTTTTAGGGGCGGAAGGGGATATTTTTTTGTCTGTTGGAGGTTTTGTAGTGAAGTG
Organism: uncultured bacterium; assembly: GCA_964631325.1. Classification (GTDB taxonomy): domain Bacteria; phylum T1Sed10-126; class T1Sed10-126; order T1Sed10-126; family T1Sed10-126; genus CAZVWJ01. The sequence goes on from CAZVWJ010000009.1 coordinate 33,148, forward strand.
GTTCAAGCAGATGAAGCGGTTTTTATATGAAGTTTGGTTGGAAGCAAAACCCGGTGGGCGCGTAAATTGGCCCGATTCTAATAAGTTAATGGAATCTACTCTGCTTGTTCTGGCTTGCGCCGTATTTTTTATGTTTTACGTAGGGGTACTTGACCTGATCTTCGGTAAATTATTTGTTTACCTGACACATTTGTTCAGGTGAGATACGAGGAGTATTTTTTATGAGTGAAAAAGAGAATACTGAGACAATTTCAAAAGAAGAAAATTCTGAAGACCAATCAGAAAAACAAGAAGGGCCGGATGTGAACTGGTATGTTCTTCATACTTTTGCCGGCCAGGAACAAAAAATCAAAGAGAGATTGCTAGATCGTGTTGAAGAAGAAGGACGCACCGATGTAATAAAAGAAGTTATTGTTCCCACGCAGGAGGTAATGGAAATTAAACGGGGGGAGAAACAGGAAGTAGAGAAACAGCTTTATCCCGGTTATATGTTTATTCAGATGGAAATGTCTGAAGAAATCTGGCATTTTGTCCGGCAGACGCGGGGGATAACTGGTTTTGTCGGGACTAAAATGGATCCAATTCCCGTGGAAAATACTGAAATGGGGGAAGTACTTGAGCAAATTGAAGTGGGTGGAATGGAACCTCAAGTTGAATTTGAAGAGGGGGATACAGTACGAATTATTTCCGGGGCGATGGAAGAGATGACAGGGACAGTAAATGAAGTAGATATTGAACGAACTAAAATAAATGTTTCGGTTGATATGTTTGGCCGGTCGACACCGGTCGAACTTGATTTTGATCAGGCAGAGAAACTTTAAGCAGAGGTTTTAAAAATGGCTGATAAACCAGTTGAAGCGGAAATAAAATTGCAGATACCGGCTGGTCAGGCAGATCCCTCGCCACCTGTAGGACCTGCCCTCGGTCAGCACGGGATTAATATTATGGAGTTCTGTAACGCGTTTAATGAAAAAACGAGCGATGAAGATCCGGGGATTTTAATACCGGTTGAGATAGAGGTCTACAAGGATCGATCATTTGACTTTGTTACCAAGACACCTCCGGCCTCGACACTGTTAAAACGAAAGGCAGGCCTTGTAAAAGGTTCCGGTGAACCAAACCGGGTGAAAGTGGGAACAGTATCTCGCAAGGATGTGCGAGATATAGCTGAAACCAAGCTGCCCGATTTGAACGCTTATACAGTGGAACAGGGAATGAAAATTGTGGCGGGTACAGCCCGGAGTATGGGTATTATAATTGAGGGTGAAGAAGAATGAATATGCGCAGTAAGAGATACCAGGATCTGGCTGAAGAATTTGAGGAAACAGGATCGTTAAGTCCCCGGGCAGCTTTGAAAAAAATCAAAAATGGGGCAAATGCAAATTTTAGTGAGACAATTGAATGTCATATAAAGTTGGATATCGATCCCCGGCAGGCAGAGCAGCAGTTTCGTGATTCGCTTGTTTTGCCCGAAGGGACCGGCCAGGACGTAAAGGTAATAGTTTTTGCCCAGGGGGAAAAAGCTCAAGAAGCCGAAGAGGCAGGAGCCGATGAAGTCGGAGGCGAAGAGTTGGTAGAGAAGGTTAAGGAGGGGTGGTTTGATTTTGACAGTGCTATAGCTACTCCGGATATGATGAGTGAAGTTGGGAAATTAGGGCCGCAACTGGGGCCCCGCGGGTTAATGCCTAACAACAAAGCGGGAACAGTTACTTTTGATGTGGCCACTGCAATTGAAAAAATTAAAAAGGGACAGTTAGAACTGCGTAACGACGATTACGGTATTATTCATACCATTGTTGGCACAGATGCCATGTCCCTGGATGAATTAACCAGTAACCTGAAAACTATTTTAAAATTCATTATTGAACAAAAACCCCCTGCTGCTGGCGTGCGGGGACAGTATATAAGTTCGATTTCCCTTACTTCCACGATGTCACCTTCGGTGGAAATAAGTCCAACCGCAGCGTGGGAGCTGGAATGAACTACCGGGAGGTAAGAGTGAGCTAATGGTTAATCCCAATAAAGTAGAATGGGTAGATGAGTTAAAAGAACTAATTCACAACAATTCACATTTGTTGTTTACTGATTTTAAAGGGCTGACTGTTGAAGAAACGCAGCAGCTTCGCCGCAAATTGTATGAACGGGACTCCCGTTATTGCGTGGTGAAAAACCGGTTAGCCTACCGGGCTTTTGACGAGGCTGCGGGTGAAGCTGTTCCGGCGGCCGAAGAGACCGGTGACTTGGATGTTGACTCTGAATATGAACTTGGGGATATCAAAGGGGTTGGTCCTTCCAAAGTGGAGGCCATGGAAGAAGCCGGCTATAAAAAAATTAGCGAAATAGCCGAAGCCGGCGAAGAAGAATTACAGGAGATCTCCGGCGTGGGGCCTTCCCTGGCCGCGAAGATCAAGGGGAATGTTCAAGAACTTTCCGGTGGCAATGAAAACGAAGAGTCTACTGAAACTGAGGTTCAGGATGATCTGGCCGAACAAGTAGCCCCGTTGCTGAAAGGCAATACGGCAATTATTTTTAACGAAGGTCAGGTGGGGGAAGTGACGGAAGTTGTTGTAGATTTTCAGGAGGAACACGAAGCTCTTGGAATCAAAGGTAGTTTGGTTGAAGGGCAGTTATTTGAACCGGATCAGGTGGAGGAAATAGCTGATCTACCCTCGCGCCGGGAGTTGTTAACCCGGGTTGCCCGGGGGATTAATTCCCCTCTGCAAAAACTTGTTCAGTATCTTAAGAATCCATTACAGAAACTCACAGATGTATTGAATCAGATTAAGGAGCAAAAAGAAGATTAAAAGGAGTGAGGTTTGATGGCTACATTGAGTAAAGATGAGATTGTTGAATCGATCGAAGATATGACGGTGCTTGAACTTTCTGATCTTGTAGAAGAGATAGAAGAAAGATTTGACGTGGAAGCCGGTGCTATGGCTGGTGCTGTCGCCGCCGCTCCGGCCGGAGGACAAGCCGAAGAAGAGGAAGAAGAAAGCAGCGTTGTCGACGTGGTTTTGACTGATTTTGGGGATAGTAAAATCCAGGTAATTAAAGAAGTGCGTTCGGTTAGTGATCTGGGTTTAAAGGAAGCCAAGAAGTTGGTGGAAGATGCTCCCAGTCCGGTCAAAGAAGGAATTGCACGCGAAGACGCCGAAGAAGTTCAGGAAGATCTTGAGGCTGCTGGCGCTACGGTAGAATTACAGTAGCTGTCGGTTTTTCACTCCGGTTTTGAATAATAACATTCGGTTACATTATTCCTGTGTACCTGTAGGAGGTCACTCAGTATGGTGATTGATGAGGTAGAAGAAGGCGACGAAAAAATCCTGAATTTTGGTGAATTGGAAGAGGTTCACGAAGAAGAAGACCTCTTGCATATTCAGAAGGAACACTTTAACTGGTATCTTCAGCCCGACTGTGCCCCGGAAGAACGTAAAAATCAGGGGTTTGAAGAAGCGCTGAATACTACCTTTCCGATTGAAAATGAAGAAATTTCTCTGGAATACGAACATTATAAAGTTGGAGATGTTGAACATACTCCCCAGGAATGCAAAGAACGGGGTGTTACTTATTCTGTCCCCATTACCGCCAAAATGCGGATGGTCTTCAAAGAGACCGGGGAGATAATTGAAGAAGACGTTTTCCTCGGGGACTATCCCTTCATGACACCGACTGGGTCCTTCGTTGTTAACGGAACCGAGCGAATAATTACCAGCCAGTTGATTCGTTCGCCGGGTGTTATTTATGATTACGATGATTCCAAGGAGCGGTTTACCTGCAAAATTGTTCCTTACCTGGGAACATGGGTGACTATTGACATTGATTCCCGTCACCGGATGAAAATTAGTATCGACCGGGAAAGACGCCAGGAAGCGACCACTTTTCTGAGAATAATTCCGGAAGAACCGGACATCGAGAATCCGGACTATATTATGCCCCGTAACGAAGATATTGTGGAACATTTTTACGAGACAAAATACGTCTCCCCCGATGACCTTCAGGAGCTGCGGCACGAATACCTGGCAGAACCAATTGTCCAGGAAGAAATCGTCACTGAGGAGAAGGTGGTAGAAGGAACAGGAGAGGGAGAAGAGGAAGAGGTTGAAACTGAAGAAGTAGAGACGACTGAAACTGAAATCATCTATGACGCAGGCAAACGACTGGATAAAAAAATTCTTCGTGACATTGCGGATCTCGGCTACGAAGAAATTAAAATAGTGAAAAGGGAGGAACAGTTTAATCCGGTTATTCTTAATACCCTGGCAAAAGATCCGACCAGTGAACCGGAAGAAGCATTCAAACGGCTTTTTAAACTTTTACGCCCAAATGATCCCTACAGCCTTGAAAACGCTCGGGAATACATTTACGGAGCTTTTTTTGATCGGGATCGAATTGATCTGGAAAGAGTCGGCCGTTACCAGATTAATAAAAAACTAGGTCATAAAGGACTTGATGAAGAAAGTCTTTCCGAACGAGTTTTATCGCCGGAAGATTTGTTGGAAATATTTCACTACTTTATTTCAATAACTGACGGGGAAGGTGAAATAGATGATATTGACCATCTTTCCAACCGCCGGGTTCGGACAATCGGTGAACTTCTTTATCAGCAGACTAAGAATGGTCTGAGCCGAGTGGAACGCAGTATTGAAGATAAATTTAATATGCACGTTCAGGATGATGAACGACCCACCCCGGCCCGCTTGATTAATATTAAACCGCTGACTGCCGATATTCAGGAATTTTTTGGCACCGGTTCATTAAGCCAGTTTATGGATCAAACAAATCCGCTGGACGAGTTGACTCACAAACGGCGTCTTTCGGCTCTTGGCCCCGGGGGCTTATCTCGAGAACGGGCCGGTTTTGACGTGCGTGACGTCCATCATACTCACTATGGGCGTATCTGTCCAATTGAAACTCCGGAAGGACCAAATATTGGCCTGATTGTCAGTCTTGGCACTTTTGCCCGAGTGAATGAACTTGGCTTCCTGGTTACTCCGTACCGGATGGTGAAAGACGGTAAGGTTACAGATGAGGTCGAGTTTCTGGACGCTGATACGGAAGAGGAAGCTTTTATTGCTTCGGCTGGAACTGAGTTGGATGATAATGGCGAATTTACTCAAGAAATGATTCGGGCCCGTTATCAGGGTGAATTTACGCTGGTTCATCAGTCAGATGTGGACTATATTGACGTCTCGCCCCGGCAGATTGTTAGTATCTCCACCTCCTGTATACCCTTTCTGGAAAATGACGATGCCAACCGGGCTTTAATGGGCTCCAACATGCAGCGTCAGGCGGTTCCGTTGGTAGATACTAAGCGGCCGATGATTGGTACCGGAGTAGAAGGTAAGGCCGCCCGAGACAGCGGTTCCGTGGTTTTGGCCCGGGAAGACGGTGAAGTGGTTAAGTGTTCCTCAAAAGAAATTTGGGTGGAAGTGGACCGGGAGTTGGATGAACCCCAGGTTGATAGGGAAACCGGAGAAGTGATAGCTGAAGAAGGAGAAAATAAGCTCGATGTTTATCCCTTGATGAAATACAAGCGATCCAACCAGGGGATGTCCTTCAATCAGAAACCAATTGTGGAAAAAGGGGAGCAGGTGGAGAGCGGTGAAGTTCTTGCCGATGGACCTGCCACCAGCCAGGGTGAACTTGCCCTGGGCCGGGATGTGCTGGTAGGGTTTCTCCCCTGGGAGGGTTACAATTTTGAGGACGCCATTTTAATCTCTGAACGGCTGGTAACTGATGACGTTTACACCTCGATTCACATTGAAGAGTTGGAAGTGGCGGCCCGGGAAACCAAGGTTGGTAAAGAAGAAATTACTCGCGATATTCCCAGTCAGAGTAAACGTGCACTTCGAGATCTGGACGAAGATGGCATAATTAAAGTTGGTAGCTATGTGGAACCTGATGATTTGCTTGTCGGCAAAGTTACTCCCAAGAGTCACGTTGATCTTTCCCCGGAATATAAATTGCTTCACTCTATTTTTGGTGAAAAAGCCAAGGACGTGAAGGATACCTCTCTGACTGTGCCGCACGGTACTAAAGGGGTGGTCGTGGATGTGAAAGAGTTCAGCCGGGAAAATAACGATGACCTGGAAGCGGGAGTGGAAAGAAAAGTAAAGGTTTATGTTGCCGATAAGCGGAAAATTACAGTCGGTGATAAGTTGGCCGGCCGGCACGGTAATAAAGGTGTTATCTCTCGAATCCTGCCGGAAGAAGATATGCCCTTCACCCAGGACGGAGAACCACTTGACGTGGTTCTAAACCCGCTTGGGGTACCAAGCCGGATGAACCTGGGGCAGGTCCTTGAAACTCATCTAACCCTGGCCACCTCCGAACTTGGTTGCCGGGTAGTTTCTCCCGTGTTTCAGGGGGCTACGGAAGAAGAAATTGCTGACCTGCTTGAAGAAGCAGGTTATTCCCGGGATGGAAAGGTAAAACTGCGCGATGGTCGAACCGGGGAGTATTTTGATCAAGAAGTTACAATTGGATACATGCATATTATGAAACTCGAACATCTTGCTGAAGATAAAGTACACGCCCGATCAATCGGACCGTATTCTCTGGTTACCCAGCAGCCCCTGGGGGGTAAAGCTCAGTTTGGCGGGCAGAGATTAGGTGAGATGGAAGTGTGGGCACTTGAAGCTTATGGAGCCGCTCATACCCTGCGTGAATTCTTGACCGTGAAAAGTGATGACGTCAGCGGCCGTTCGCGCACTTATGCTTCAATTGTGAAGGGTGAAGAAAGTTTTGTGCCCGGTGTTCCCGAGTCCTTTAACGTCCTGCTCAAGGAAATGCAGGGCCTTGGTCTTGATATCAGGGTTTATGATGAAAAAGAGCGGGAATTAGACGTCGACGAAATGGTTACCGAATAAAAACTCAGTTAGAGGTGTTTTCTCTTGGCTAACGACTCTCAGTCCGAAGCAGAAACGATTGGTAGCAGCCAGTTATCTGATAGTGGATTATTGGGGGAAGAATCAGAATCCGAGTCTTACGGGGATGATTTCTTCTCCGAATTTGATCATATCAGTATTGGTCTGATGGATCCCGAGCGTGTTCTGGAAATTTCCAGCGGTGAGGTGGAAGAACCGGAAACTATTAATTATCGGACTCTTCGACCTGAACGTGATGGGTTATTCTGTGAAAAAATATTCGGCCCGACCCGGGATTGGGAGTGTTTTTGCGGCAAATATAAGAGTAAAAAGTATGCCGGGGTAGTCTGTGATAAATGTGGTGTTGAAGTTGCTCGGTCCAAGGTTCGCCGGGTGAGGATGGGACATATTAATTTAATGTCCCCGGTGACCCATATCTGGTTTTTGCGCGGTATCCCTTCTAAACTGAGTCTCGTCCTTAATATGCGGATTAAAGACCTGGAAAAAATTGTTTATTTTGAGAGTTACGTGGTCCTTGATTCCGGTGATACTGAGCTGAAAGAAAAAGAACTACTGACAGAACAGGAATATCAGCGTGCGCGAGAAGAATATAGTAATCGTTTTGAGGTAGAAATGGGTGCTGACGCTATTCAGGCCCTGTTAGATAATCTTGATCTGGAAGCAGAAATTAAGACAATTGAAGATGAACTGGAGTTGGAAAAACGTAGTTCCTCGGGCCGAACCAAGATCCGGCAGAAAAATCGAAAATTAATTCGCCGTCTCCGAGCTCTTAAGGGTTTCTATGACTCCGGGTTGGAACCTAAAAATATGATTCTGGAAATTTTACCGGTTCTACCTCCGGATCTGCGACCGATGATTCAATTGGAGCGCGGCCGGTTTGCCACCTCTGATGTAAATGACCTCTACCGGCGGGTAATTAACCGGAATAACCGTCTGAAAAAATTGCTGGAACTACGCACACCGGATATTATAATTCGAAACGAGAAACGGATGTTGCAGGAAGCCGTTGATGCCTTGATGGATAACTCCAGGGTAGATCGTCCGGTACGGGGACCAAATAATCGCCCTTTGAAATCTTTAACTGATTTACTCAAGGGGAAACAGGGACGTTTCCGCCAGAATTTGCTTGGGAAACGGGTGGATTATTCTGGCCGGGCAGTTATTGTTAACGGCCCTGAATTGAAGTTTAATCAGTGTGGTTTGCCTAAGAAAATGGCAGTGGAACTGTTCAAACCGTTTATTATGCAGCGGCTGGTTAACAACAACGCTGCTTCCAGTATTAAATCTGCCAAAAGGATGATTGAACGGGAAGAACCTGAAGTGTGGGACGCCCTGGAAGAGGTTATCCAGGGACACCCGGTTATGCTTAACCGGGCCCCGACCCTCCACCGCCTGGGAATCCAGGCCTATGAACCGGTTCTCACCGAAGGCCATGCGATAAGATTGCACCCGCTGGCCTGTCCGCCGTTTAACGCTGATTTTGACGGTGATCAGATGGCCGTTCACGTTCCGCTTTCCAAGACGGCTCAAATTGAATCCAGAGTTTTGATGCTCAGTACAAACAACCTGTTATCTCCTGCCCATGGCAGAGCTGTCAGTATTCCAACTCAGGATATGGTTATTGGCATCAACTACATGACAACCACACCAAATGACGTTGATCTGGCCGGAACTGAAAATCCGAAGCATAAATTTTCAAATCCCCGGAAAGTAAAGTGGGCGGTGGACTCTGAGTCTGTTTCCATGCATGAACCGATTCTGTATCGTGAAGATGAAAATCACTTTATTACTACCCCGGGCAGGGTTTTGTTTAATGATATGCTCCCGGAGGGAGTACAGTTTCAAAACCGTGTCTTTGACGAAGATTCCCTGGCCGAGCTGGTTGGAGAATTAGTTGAGAACGAGGGTATATACGCCACCGTCGACCTGCTCGATACACTTAAAGAGGTTGGTTACCACGAATCCACTTTAATGGGCTGTTCCATTGGGTTTGACGACCTGTTTGAACCGCCTGAAAAACAGAAAATTATTGAGGAAAGCGAACAGGAAGTTCAAGAGCTAACCAATATGTACGAAAAAGGAGAAATTGTTGAAGAAGAAAAATATAACAGGGTAATTAATGTCTGGCACGAAGCAACTCAGAATGTCAGTGATTCTGTCATTGAGTCGATGAGTGAGGAACAGGGGGGCTTCAACCCGGTTTACATGATGGCCGCTTCCGGAGCTCGAGGTTCACAAGAACAGATCCGACAGTTGGCTGGAATGCGGGGGTTGATGGCCAAACCAAGTGGTAAAATTATTGAGCTTCCGATTAAATCCAGTTTTCGTGATGGTCTCTCGGTGATGGAATACTTTATTTCAACTCACGGAGCCCGGAAGGGACTGGCAGATACGGCGTTAAAAACAGCCGATGCCGGTTACCTGACCCGACGCCTGGCCGACGTGGCTCAGAGTTGTCGGGTGGTTGAAGAAGATTGTGGTACCTTAAACGGGCTTGAAGTTTCTGCTATCCGCTCCAGTGACGAGATCCTGGAGTCTATATTCGACCGGATCGTTGGTCGAGTGGCCCGGCGGGAAATAACTCATCCCCAGACGGGGGAAACTATTGTAAATGAGAATGAAATGATTGAAGAAGAAGAAGCCCGCCAGATTGAAAATTGTGGATTTGATAGCGTGGAAATCAGGAGTTTACTTACCTGTGAAGCGGAAGATGGTGTTTGTGCCCGCTGCTATGGTCGGGACCTTTCCACCCGGAAGATGGTGGATATCGGTGAACCTATCGGAATTATCGCTGCTGAATCAATTGGTGAGCCCGGAACCCAGCTAACTATGCGGACCTTCCATACCGGGGGGACAGCCGCCGGTGGAGGAGAACACGCAGTTCAACCGGAAAATACCATTTATATCGAACAGTTGCCCGATAATGCGGTGAAATACGAAACCGATTATGGTGACAAAGTGCTGGTTACGCTCGCAGAATCTGATATGCGAGTGCGTGAAGTTAAACAGACAATTGAACTGGAGCCTGAAGAGGGCGAACTGGAGCCGGTTGCGTTTGAAGGCCTCTGGGTCTATGAAGGAGATCAGGTGGCTGAATATACTGATCAGGAGGGGGAAGAAGAGGAACTGCATGCGCAGACTGAAGGAGTTGTAATGATTGATGACGACGCTCTTAGAATTGTTGGAAACGATTATACTGTTGGAATTGGAATAGGTGCTCATATTCTGGTTGATGAGGGCGATATTGTGCAAGCGGGTGAAACCTATGTTGAAGTTGATCCCTATAACGAATTGATCATTGCGGAAGATGATGGGGTGATCAGTCACCGGGACGTGGAAGTTGGCCGTACTTTAAGTGAAGAGGTCGACGAAGCTACCGGCCTGATTAATAAAGTTATTGTCGAGGATAAACAGGGGAAGAAATTTCCAAGTATTGTTCTGAAGAAAAAGGGCCAGAAAGCTACGCGTCGTTATGATCTACCCTATGGGGCTATCCTTGTGGCTGAAGATGGCGAAGAAGTGCAGGCCGGTCAAGTACTTGCTAAAATGTCGAAGGAATCTGCCCAGACTAAGGATATTACCGGGGGGCTTCCCAGGGTAGAAGACCTCTTTGAAGCCCGCAAGCGCAGCAAACAGAGCGCTGAGATAGCGGAAATTTCCGGTGAAGTTGAATTTATTAAACCGGAAAAACGGGAAGAAAAAGGAATCCGAACCATCCAGATTACTAATCCTGAAACTGGGGACTCAAAGTCATACAAGATTAAACCGGGTGTCCATATCCGGGTCCGGGACGGAGAGACTATTGAAGAAGGTGTCCCTATCACCGAAGGTTATATCAACCCCCACGACCTGTTGCGGATTAAAGGGGTGCGAGCCCTGGAGCGTTATTTGACCCGTGAAGTTCAAAAGGTTTACCGGCAACAGGGCGTGCGTATCAACGATAAACACCTCGAAGTTGTTGTCCGGCAGATGGTCCGTCGGGTGATGATTACCGAATCCGGGGATACTCAGTTTCTGCCGGGCGAGCTGGTCGATCGTTATCGTCTCTCGCGAATTAATCAATCAACGGCTGATGATGGAGGCGAAGGAGCGACATTTACCGCCGTCCTGCAGGGGATTACTAAAGCTTCCCTGGGGACAGACAGCTTTATTTCTTCGGCCAGTTTCCAGGATACAAAACGTGTCCTTTCAGATGCCGCCGCCCAGGGCCAGGTTGATGAATTAAAAGGATTGAAAGAAAACGTGATCACCGGTCACTTAATTCCCGCGGGAACCGGGTTTTACACTTACCGCGATATGTTCAAGAAAGATTTGCGAGAAGTAGTTGATAAGGCTCGGGATTTTACCCGGGAGGCTGCTGAAAAACCAGAACAGGAGACCGAGGAGGCCTCTTCGGCCTGAGGCGGTTGACAGTTCTGAGAATTATAGTTACAGTTTACAGCAATTTTTGGAAAAGGAGTGTAAAACACTATTGCCAACAATTAATCAGTTAGTTAGAAATGGTCGTGAAAAAGAAAAAAAAGAGCGTTCCACTCCGGCTCTTGAGGGGAGTCCTCAGTTGCGGGGGGTTTGTACCCGGGTGTATACTACAACTCCCAAAAAGCCCAACTCGGCTCTTCGGAAAGTTGCCCGCGTTCGGCTTACCTCCGGCTATGAGGTGACCGCCTATATCCCCGGTGAGGGCCATAATCTTCAGGAGCACAACATCGTCCTGGTTCGGGGAGGCCGGGTTAAAGATTTGCCCGGGATTCGTTACACCGTTGTTCGCGGTGCCCTGGACACTGCAGGAGTAGAAGGTAGGAAGCAGGCACGCTCTAAATACGGAACCAAAAAAGAGGAGTAGGATTATTTATGCCCCGTAGAAGTCAAGTGCTGGAAACAAAGGAAATTGAACCGGACCCGGTTTATGAGAGTAAACGGCTCAGCCAGTTCATTAATAAAATTATGCAGGATGGTAAAAAAGCATTAGCGGAAAAATTAGTCTATAAAGCCTTTGATGTTGTGGAAGGTAAAACTGACGAAGATCCGTTAATGATTTTCGATAATGCTGTGAAAAATGTTCGCCCTCGATTAGAAGTACGGCCCCGCCGGGTCGGTGGCGCTACTTTCCAGGTCCCGATGGAAGTGGATAAGAAACGTAGTATTTCCCTGGCCCTCCGTTGGCTCAAAGAAGCTGCGGAATCCCGACGGGAAAAAGGAATGGAAAATAGAATCGCGAATGAAATACTGGACGCCTCTAATTATCGGGGCACCGCTTATGAAAAACGCGAAAGTGTGCACAAGATGGCAGAAGCCAATCGTGCTTTTGCTCATTATCGTTGGTAGGATTGACTGATTTGATAATTTTATATTCGGAGTGTTTACAGTGAGTCGAGATGTATCGTTAGAACGAACAAGAAATATTGGCCTGGCCGCGCATATTGATGCAGGAAAAACAACTGCAACTGAACGAATTTTATATTATTCCGGAAAGATTCATAAAATGGGTGAAACCCACGAAGGGGCAGCGGAGATGGATTTTATGGACCAGGAAAAAGAACGTGGGATTACTATTACCTCTGCTGCTACCACCTGTTATTGGGACGATCACAGAATAAATATTATTGATACACCGGGACACGTTGATTTCACGATTGAAGTTGAACGGTCGCTTCGTGTCCTTGACGGTATGATTGGTGTCTTCTGTGCTGTCGGTGGCGTTGAACCTCAATCTGAGACTGTCTGGCGTCAGGCTGATAAATATGATGTGCCCCGGATCGCTTTTGTCAATAAAATGGATCGTATTGGCGCAAATTTTGATCGGACAATGCGGCAGATGAAAGAACGGTTGGGGGCCAATCCGGTTCCAATGCAGATACCGGTTGGTAGTGAGGACGATTTTGAAGGTTGTATCGACGTTTTGGAGATGAATTACCTTGTCTGGAAGGAAGATACCCTGGGAGCTGAATACGAGGTCCAGGAAATTCCGGAAGATATGCAGAAACAGGCTGAAAAAGCCCGGGCTAAGTTAGTCGAACGGGTGGTTGAATATGATGATGAGGTCCTGACAAAATATCTCGAGGATGAAGAAATTAGTATTGAAGAGTTGAAGCGGACTATTCGGAAAGCTACCTTGAGTAATGCGGTTCTTCCGGTATATGCCGGCTCAGCTCTTAAAAACACCGGAATTCAGACTTTGATTGATGCGGTGGTTGATTATTTACCCTCGCCGCTGGACGTTCCCCCAATTGAAGGGCTTAACCCGGAAACTGATGAAACTGAATTGCGGAAAGCGGACAGCAACGAGCCATTTGCAGCGATTGCGTTTAAAATTGTTACCGACCCTTATATAGGGAAATTAACTTTTTTCCGTTGTTACAGTGGCTCGCTTGAAGCTGGTTCTTACGTGATTAATCCCCGGAACGATGAACAGGAACGAATCAGTCGGATCGTCCAGATGCACGCTGATGACCGGGAAGAACGGGAAGAGATATATGCCGGGGATATTGCCGCTGCTGTTGGTCTGGAAAATACCAAAACCGGAGATACTCTGGCTGACGCTGAATCTCCTATCATTCTTGAACAGATGGAGTTTCCCGAACCGGTGATCAGTGTTGCAATTGAGCCTAAAACTCAGGCGGATCAGGAAAAATTATCCGATTCATTAAGAAAATTGGCCGAGGAAGACCCCACTTTTGTTATGGAGATTGATCATGAAACCGGTCAGACAATAATCAGCGGAATGGGGGAGCTGCACCTGGAAGTTATTGTTGATCGGCTCCTCAGGGAATTTAAAGTGGAAGCCAATGTCGGTGAACCGCAGGTTGCTTACAAAGAAACTATTACCGGTGAAGCTGACGTGGAGACTGAATACATCAAACAATCCGGTGGTCGCGGTCAATACGGTCACGTCTTGATGGAAATAATGCCGCTGGAACGAGGTGAAGGGTTTGAATTTGAGGATACTATTAAAGGGGGAAATATTCCCAAAGAATTTATTCCCGCTGTTGAAGATGGAATTCAAGAAGCAATGGAAGCGGGTCCCCTGGGGGGTTATCCGGTTTCCGATTTGAAAGTTGTTCTCTACGATGGCAGCCACCATGATGTTGACAGCAGCGAAACAGCTTTTAAAATTGCTGGGTCGAAGGCTTTTAAGAAAGGCTTCAACCGGGCCGACCCCAAACTGCTGGAACCGATTATGGAATGTGAAGTAGTTGCTCCCGAAGATTATTCCGGTGATGTGATCGGGGACCTTAATTCCAGGCGGGGACAGGTTCAGGGAATGGACAAACGGGACAATGACCAGATAGTACGGGCCCTGGTTCCGCTCGCAGAAATGTTTGGTTACGCAACTGATCTGCGTTCTTTGACTCAAGGGCGTGGAGATCATACAATGGAGTTTTCACATTATGAAATAGTGCCTGAAAATATTGCACAGGAGATTATTGAAGAAGAAACGGTTGTTGGTTCAGCCTGATTTTTGATTAACTTTTAGGAGGTTAGTGTTATGGCAAAGGAGAAATTTGAGCGAGATAAACCACATCTTAACGTGGGAACTATTGGTCACGTTGACCACGGTAAAACCACTTTAACCGCTGCGATGGTCCAGCATCTGGCCAACCAGGGTTTTGCCGATGGACTGGGATTTGAAGATATTGATAACGCACCGGAAGAACAGGAACGGGGAATTACAATTGCAACAGCACACGTGGAGTACGAAACTGAGAATCGGCACTATGCACATGTTGACTGTCCCGGGCACGCTGACTATGTTAAAAACATGATTACCGGAGCTGCCCAGATGAATGGTGCTATTCTGGTGGTGAGTGCTGCTGACGGTGCAATGCCTCAGACGCGTGAACATCTCCTTCTGGCACGTCAGGTTGGAGTACCGGAAATTGTGGTATTTATTAATAAAACCGATCAGGTTGATGACCCTGAATTGGTTGAAATTGTGGAAATGGAAGTTAGGGAACTGTTGAATGAATATGAATTCGATGGTGACAGTGTCCCAATAGTTCAGGGCTCGGCCCTTGAAGCTCTGGAAAATCTTGATGACGAAGAGAAAGTTGCACCAATCCAGGAGCTTCTCGATGAGATGGACGATACCATTCCGGTTCCCGAACGTGAGATAGACAAACCCTTCCTCATGTCGGTAGAGGATGTGTTTTCCATTACCGGTCGGGGAACAGTGGCTACCGGCCGAGTTGAACGTGGTAAAATGCACGTTGAGGATGAGGCTGAAATTGTTGGTCTCCAGGAGGAACCGATGGAAACTACCATTACCGGGCTTGAGATGTTTCGGAAGACCCTGGATGAAGCAGAAGCCGGTGACAATATTGGCGCTCTACTCCGCGGGATTGACAAAGAAGAAATTCAACGGGGTATGGTGATTTCAGAACCGGGTTCGGTTACTCCTCATACCAAGTTCAAAGCAAAAGTTTACATTCTGGAAAAAGATGAAGGTGGTCGACATACACCGTTCCGTGACGGTTATCGTCCCCAGTTTTACATGCGAACAACTGATGTGACCGGGGACGTGACTCTACCGGGTGATATCGACATGGTTATGCCCGGCGACGATGTTAATTTTGAAGTTGAATTGATGGTGCCCGTAGCTCTGGAAGAAAACCAGAAGTTTGCCATCCGTGAAGGTGGTAAAACTGTTGGTGCCGGGGTTGTTTCTGAGATCATTGAATAATAAGTGACGGTCGGTGGAAGTGGGGCTCTCCCACTTCCATCCCGTTTCTTAAATTGAAGTAATTTTGTGTTGATTGTAAGTCAGTAACTGTTATACTACTTAGCCCTGTATCTGAGGGATAGTTATAAATACTGTTTGAGGATTTTTAATTTGCAGCACAGGTATTTTTATAAGCCGTAGAGGAGGTTCATGCGTTGCCCCGTAAAATCAGGATCAAGCTTAAAGCTTATGATTACAGATTAATTGATCGTTCGGCCGAGGAGATAGTCTCCGCTGCTGAACGGACCGGCGCGGAAGTTAGTGGTCCTGTCCCTCTTCCTACGGATGTCCGGCGTTATACGGTGAATAAAGCCCCGCACAAGTTCGAGCAGGGAAAAGAACAGTTTGAACTGCGCACTCACAAGCGGTTGCTGGACATTTTAAAACCCAATAATGATACTATGGAAGCACTAAGTCAATTAAACCTTACGGCTGGCGTTGATGTTCAGATCAAAGGTTGAGGCTAGGTTTTTTTATGCTTCTTAGATTTTTTGGTCCAAAGGAATGGTGCCTGGGTCCTTCAGCATATCGTTGAGTTCTTTGTTTTTGGATAAAGAATTCAATTGTATGCTGGAGGAAGCCCTCACAGACCATTCCTTTTTACCCATAATCGCTTCAAAATAATTTTTCTATCCTCTGATGTGGGCGGTTATGTGGGAATATTATGGAAATTTAGGTGAATTTACGATGGATAAAGTACTTGTTGGGAGAAAAGAGGGAATGACCCGTATATACAATGAGGAACGAGAAGTTGTTCCGGTCACAATCGTGGAATCTCCGGACTGTGTTCTACTAAACAAACGTGAAGTTGATGGTCGTCCCTCTGTTCAACTTGGATTCGAAAAAACAGATAAATTAAATAAACCTGAAGCCGGTCAGTTTGAATCCCGGGGGATTGAACCACGCCGGGTGCTCAGGGAATTTATCGTGGCTCCTGATTCACCCCTGTTAGAGCTGGAAAATGGGGAACCGGTAGAAACTTCGTTGTTTACACACGGTGACCGGGTTGACGTAAAAGGAGTAACTAAAGGCCGGGGGTTTCAGGGGAGTATGAAAAGGTGGGGGTTTTCTGGTGGTCCCGGCTCCCACGGAGGCGGATTGGGACGTAAAACCGGTTCGATCGGACAAGCGGCCGACCCCAGCCGTGTATTTCCCGGTAAAAAAATGCCCGGACGGTATGGCAATGATCAGAAAACTATGCAAAATTTAACAGTGCAAAAAGTTATTGAAGCGGAAAATTTATTACTTATTTCCGGCTCGGTTCCGGGCGCGGAAGGTGAAATTGTAATCGTCCACAGTGCTCTTAAAGGTGATAATAATGGCAACTGAAATTACTGCGGTTTCTCCTGATGCGATGACCGCCTGGGCTGATGTCCCTTTCAATGAAGCGTTGATCCATCAGGCTGTGGTTGCTTATGAAGCTAACCAGCGGGCCGATACAGCCGCAACTAAGAGCCGGACCAAGAGAAGTGGAAAAAACAAGAAGCCCTGGCGGCAGAAGGGAACCGGCCGCGCCCGCCACGGCAGTGAAATAAGTCCCCTCTGGGTTGGTGGTGGGCGAGCTCATGGCCCGACCGGAGAACAGGATCACAGTAAAGGTTTGACGCACAAGATGAAAAGAACAGCTTTGCTTAGTGCACTTGGGCAGCGTGCCCGCGAAGAAAATATTTACTTGCTGGAAGGTATTGACCTGGATGAGCCTTCAACTTCAACGATGGACACCCTATTTGAAGAAAATCAGCTTAACGAGAAACAGATCTTGCTCGGCCTACTTCCCGACCGGGAGTTGCTCTTTCTTTCAACCAGAAATTTGCCTTATTGCAAGCCATATAATGTAAAAAAGTTGTCGGTTTACCAGGTGGTTGCTAACAATTGCCTGGTCTTTGTCCCGGTTGCTTTAGAAAATCTCAAGGAGCGATTGAACAATGGAGTTTGACAGGGTTATTATGGAACCGCTGGTTACTGAAAAATTAATTGCTCTACGGGAAGAAGCTAATCAATATTTGTTTGCTGTTCATCCCGATGCTAATAAGATTGAAATCAGGAAAGCAATTGAAAGTATGTTTGATGTTTCGGTCGAAGATGTCAGGACAATGAACGTTAGAGGGAAAGAAAAAAGAGTTCGTTGGGCTGAAGGTTATACTCCGGACTGGAAAAAAGCTATTGTTCGGTTGCCTGAAGGCGAGGTAATTGAAGAAGTGGAGGGTCTGTTGGCATGAGCTTAAAGAGACATAATTCAACCTCCCCCGGTCGCCGTCATTATGAGATTGAAGACCGGAAGAGGCTTTCTAAAGAAGGCCCCGAGAAATCTTTGACTGAATATATCAAGGAAAACGGCGGTCGAAATAATAACGGTAGAATTACTGCCCGCGGTCGCGGTGGCGGACATAAAAGGTTATATCGTAAGGTCGATTTCAAGCGTGATAAAGAAGGTATTCCGGCCCGGGTAGAACGACTTGAATACGATCCGAACCGTTCGGCTAACATAGCGCTGCTGATTTATGAAGATGGCGAAAAAAGTTATATTCTGGCACCGCGTGAATTAGACGTTGGTGACCGGGTAAAATCTGGTGCCGAGGCTGGCGTTCGGCCCGGTAATCATCTTCCCCTATCTGAAATTCCGGTTGGGGCTACCCTCCACAACATTGAGGTAAAAAAGGGTAAGGGGGGGCAGTTGTGCCGGGGGGCCGGGACTTCGGCTCAGCTTGTTGGCAAAGACAGCGGTTATGCCCTGCTTCAATTACCTTCCGGCCAGGGCCGGTGGGTCAATCTTGATTGCAGTGCTACCATCGGAGAAGTGGGAAATATGGAACACATTAACGAAACTTCCGGGAAGGCTGGCCGAACACGTCATATGAACCGTCGACCGATTACCCGGGGAATGGCACGCAATCCTGTTGATCATCCCCTCGGTGGTGGTGAAGGCCGAATCAAAGGTGGCCATCCCCAACCCCCTAACGGTCGAATAAACATGGGGAAGAAAACCAGGAATAATAAACGCACCGATCAGTTTGTTGTCAAACAAATTCGTGAGTAAGGAGGAACTCAATGCGTAGTTCTAAAAAAGGACCATTTGTGGATGACCACCTGCTGGAAAAAGTTAAGGAGGCTAATTCTTCCGAGGGGGAAGAAGTAATTAAAACCTGGTCCCGGCGCTCGATGATTATTCCTGATATGGTCGGTTTGACTATTCAGGTTTACAACGGACGAAAACATATTCCCGTTTTTATCTCAGAAAATATGGTTGGACATAAGTTGGGCGAGTTTGCCACGACTCGTACTTTCCGGGGCCACAAAGCAACTGAAAAAAGAGTAATCAAGAAACCTGGAGGCTAAATTGAAACATGGAAGCTCGAGCTATCGCTAAACACGTTCGGATTTCTCCTAAAAAAGCCCGCCCGGTTGCGGATCTTGTGCGGGATAAAGGGGTTTCCGAAGCTTATGATATTCTTAAACATACTCATAAAAAAGCGGCTGAGCCACTGGAAAAAGCAATCCACAGCGCTGAGTCTAATTTAAAGGACCAGGATCCGGTGGCCTCCACTGAAGAAATGACTATAAAGGAATTGCGTGTTGACGAAGGACCTACGTTGAAACGTTGGCGCCCCCGGGCAATGGGACGCGCTACTGAGGTCCGGAAACGTTCAAGCCATATTAAGGTAGTCCTTAGCACTGACATAACGGAGGCTGAATAAGCTTTGGGTCAAAAAGTTAATCCGAACGGTTTTCGGCTGGGTATAACTACGGACTGGGAGGATAAGTGGTACGCTGAAGGTCCGGAATACGCGGCAAAAGTTGAAGAGGACATCAAAATTAGAGAAGAGATTCGTGACCAGTATCCCCACGCTCTGATCGGTGAAATTGTAATTAAACGGTTTGCGGGGAAAATTAGAATAGATCTTTCCGCGGCTCGAACCGGAATTATAATTGGTCGCGGCGGTTCCAACATCCGTCAGTTGCGAAAAGATTTGCTTCAATTGGTGGGCGACACGGATCTGGAAATAAATATTGAGGAAGTAAATAACCCTGAAACAGATGCCCGCCTGGTTTCCCAGGAAATAGCGCGGAAACTTGAACGACGCGTCCACCACCGGCGGGCTATGAAAGAAGCTCTTCAGAATGGAATGCGTAGAGGTGCACTGGGAATGAAAGTCCAGGTCGCCGGACGACTGAACGGCACTGACATAGCCCGAACTGAATGGTACCGGGAAGGTCGAATTCCTCTGCATACCCTGCGGGCAAAAATAGATTATGCTTTTTCCCAGGCAGAGACTAAATTTGGGATTATTGGAGTAAAAGCCTGGGTCTTTAAAGGAGAGGAATTGTAATGTTGCAGCCTAAACAACAGAAATTTTTCAAACAACAGCGTGGCCGGATGAAGGGCGTTGACAGTCGCGGTAATACTCTGGCCTTTGGGGAATACGGTCTGAAGGCCGTAGAGCCCGCCTGGCTGACAGCCCGGCAAATTGAGGCCGCACGCATAGTTATTGCACGAAGTCTGCAAAAAGAAGGGCGGTTCTGGATTCGGATATTTCCCGATAAACCGGTCACTTCAACCCCTGCCGAAACAAGAATGGGGAAGGGGAAAGGGGATATTGAATATTATGTGGCCGTGGTTAAACCAGGTCGAATTGTGTTTGAACTTGACGGGATCCCGGAGGACCAGGCGGAAGATGCGGTTGAACGCGCCGGTCATAAGTTGCCGCTTAAAACCAAGTTTGTGAAAAGGGAGATTCTCTAACAGTGGATATTGAAGAGGTCCGCCAGTTGAATGATGAAGAACTAAGAGCAAAATTACGGGAGTTAAAGGAAGAACAGGCGAATTTAAGAGTCCAGCTTTCCCTCGCTCCCATAGATAATCCGATGCGAATAAAAGAAATCCGAAAAACAATTGCCCGAATTAAAACAGTCCAGAACCAGCGGGAGGCTGAATTGGAAAATGTCTGATAAAAAACATAAACGTAAAATTCGTCAGGGCACTGTGGTTTCTACGAAAATGGATAAAACTATTGCTGTGGAAAGTGAATACGTGCGTCAGCATCCACTTTATAAAAAACGGTTGCGACGACATAAAAATTTAAAAGCTCACGATGAAAATGAAACGGCTACGGCTGGAGATCTGGTTCGTATTGAAGAAACTCGGCCGACCGGAGCTGATAAATGCTGGCGTTTGCTCGAAGTGGTTGAGGAAAAGCCTGAGCTAAAAGCCGCAGTAGACCGCGATTATGAGGCAACAGAAGGTGAAGCTGATGATTCAGTCTGAAACACGGTTGAAAGTAGCTGATAATTCTGGTGGCCGGGTGATGGAGTGTGTGAAAGTGTTAGGCAGTTCCCGACGCCGTTACGCTCGGGTGGGTGACCTGATTACAGCAAGTATTATAAAATCTATCCCCTCTTCCGACATCGAAGAGGGTGAGGTGGTGCAGGCCGTGGTTGTGCGGACCCGAAAAGAAAAACGGCGGCCGGATGGCAGTTACATTAAATTTGACGATAACGCCGGTGTGATTCTGGATGGTAACGGCTTGCCCGTGGGGACGAGAATTTTTGGCCCGATTGCTCGGGAACTGCGGAATGAAAATTATATGCGGATTATTTCTCTGGCGCCGGAGGTGGTCTGATTTGTCTGAGCAAATAAAACATATACGTGCCGGTGACGAAGTCATTGTAATTACCGGAAAAGATAAAGGTAAGACCGGTGAAGTTATTAAAGTTCTTCCGGAAGAGGAAAAAGTTATAGTAAAAGATGTGAATGTGGTGGTAGATCACCAAAGACAGACCCGGCAGGGTCAGCCTTCGGGTAGAATTGAACGTGAGGCTCCCATCCATGTCTCCAATGTCCAGGTTGTTGACCCTGAAACAGGCGAGCGGACTCGCGTTGGTCGTGAATACGATGAAGAACAGGACAAGTGGGTTCGGATTACTAAAAAAAGTGGGACCCGGCTGGATTAAGTTTGTTTGTAGTTGAAACTGATGATTAATTTTTTCAGTTGTTTATTTTATTTAGCTGAGTGGGTGAACTATTAAATGTCTGATACGGAGATGAAACGTAAATCACGCGAGGAATATCGCTCTGCGGTTAAAGAAAAAATGAATGTTGAAAATATTGAAGCCGTTCCCCGGTTGGAAAAAATTGTTGTGAACGTGGGAATTGGTGACGCTTCTGAAAACGTTGATAAACTGGAAAAAATTGAAGAACAGTTAACCCGGATAACCGGTCAGCGTCCCCGCTTGACCCGGGCTCGGAAATCGATCGCTAATTTTGAAGTCCGGGCCGGAGATCCTCAGGGGCTTAAAATTGTTCTCAGACGGAGAAAAATGATCGACTTTTTGCGTAAATTGATTCACCTGGTTCTGCCACGGACCAAGGATTTCCGGGGACTTGATTCCGATTCTTTTGACGGTCAGGGAAATTATTCTCTTGGTTTGGAAGAACAAGGGGTTTTCCCTGAAATATCCTATGAAGAAACAGAAACCTTTTTTGGGATGGATATAACTATTGTAACTACGGCGGAATCGGATGAGGCAGCCCGGGCTCTGTTGGAAGAATATAATTTTCCGTTTGAATCTTGAGCTGCTGTTTAGCGGAACCTGAATCCGGATATTGAGAATATTCAAAATTAATTCTGATAGGTGATTGCAGTGCCACGTGAGGCGTTACTTGAAAAGCATAAAAAGGAAAAAAAGTTTGAGGTTCGCGAATATAACCGGTGTAATCGATGTGGCCGGACTGGTGCTTATATGCGGGATTTTGGACTTTGCCGGTTATGTTTTCGCAAGCTCGCTCATAAAGGTCAGCTTCCCGGTGTTCGCAAGTCTAGCTGGTAAAATAACAAATGAACTGTTGACTTTTTGAGGAGTCCGCTAAAAAATTTCTTCGAGGCGAAGAAATCAGAGGGACTCGTTGATGATTATTAAACTGAAAAATTGTGGAGGAAAATGTTGTGCAAGTTACTGATCCTGTAGCTGATATGTTATCCCGGATTAACAATGCCCTTGTCAGGGAACAAAATGTGGTTGATATTCCTGCTTCAAAATTGAAGCGTGGGATCTGTGAAAAATTGGAAGAACAAGGTTTCATCCGGGATTTTAAAAATATTCGCAATCCGCGCCAGGGCATCCTGCGGATTTATTTGAAATACGGTCCGGGGGATGATTCGGTAATTTCCGGGTTGAATCGTGTCAGTTCTCCCGGCCGCCGTGAATACGTTGGGGTGGATGATATTCCGCTTGTTAAAAGTGGTCTTGGTATTGCTTTACTGACTACTCCGGAAGGTGTTCTTACCGGTCAGGAAGCACGGGATCACAATGTCGGCGGAGAATTACTCTGTGAGGTGTGGTAGATAATGTCCAGGCTGGGAAATAGAGCAATTCCAATTCCTGAAGACGTGGATGTCAAAGTTGACGGTCAGAAAATTATTGCTTTCGGTCCGGAGGGAGAACTCTTCCAGGAGCTGGTGGGCGGAATTACTGCCGAGGTGGTTGAGGACTCGCTTGTTCTTAACCGGCGGGATGATTCCAATGAACAAAAAAGCAAACACGGCTTGATGTGGTCTCTGGCTCAAAATATAGTTAACGGAGTTACGGAGCCGTTTACAAAAACACTTGTTTTGAACGGACTCGGTTACCGGGCTAAAAAACAGGGGAATGAGCTTGTTCTTGAACTCGGTTTCTCTGAACCGGTTAAAATGGAAATACCAGACAATCTTTCGGCAGAACTGCCGAATCGAACCACAATAAAAATTAGTGGAATCGATAAGGAAGAGGTGGGGCAATTCGCCTCACGTCTACGGGGGTTGCGTGATCCGGACCCCTACAATCAGAAAGGAATCAAATATGAAGGAGAATATATTCGTCAGAAAGTCGGTAAAACAGTTGGCGGCGAAGGAGCTCTGGGTGAAGAATAATGGCACAGAACATGGAGCGTGAAGAGAGACGGAAGAAAAAACATCGCCGGGTTCGGAAAAAAGTTTTCGGGTGGCCGGAAAAACCGCGCCTGTTTGTGAATAAAACCAGGCGCCACGTTTATGCTCAGTTGATCGATGATTTTACTCAACGGACGATTACCGGTGTATCCACTCTTACGCCGGAAATAAAAACAGATTTTGATCGCGGTAATTGTAAGGCCGCGCACGCAGTTGGTAAATTAATTGCTGAAAAAGCGCTTGATTCCGGGATCAATGAAGTTGTCTTTGATCGCGGTGGTTTCCAGTATCACGGGCGTGTTGCTGCCGTAGCCGAAGGAGCACGCGAAGGTGGGCTGGAGCTGTAATTTGTGTTGGAAATTAATTCTGATTAAGGCGGGAGATAATAGTGGCTGATGAGAATAACATGGATGAGTTAGATGATCGGGTAGTTTATATAAACCGAGTCTCTAAAGCTATCTCGGGTGGCTCGACTTTTACTTTTAGTACTATGGTGGCTGTGGGTGACCACGATGGCCGGGTGGGAATTGGGGTCGGCCAGGCAACAGAAGTAGCCCCTTCTATCCATAAGGGAAAGGCTGATGCTAAAAAACATATTATCGAAATTCCCCGGTTGAATACTACTATCCCCCACGAAATCGAAGCACGCTACGACGCGGCCCACGTCCTTCTTAAACCGGCTGTCCCAGGAACCGGGGTTATTGCCGGCGGGGCGGCCCGTTCTGTGGTGGAGTTAGCCGGGATAAACGATATTCTTTCTAAGTCACTTGGTTCGGATAATCCTCTTAATATAGCCCGGGCTACAATAAAAGCCCTACGCAATTTACGTGATCCTCACCGGGTTGCCAATCTCCGGGGAATTCCTGTTGAAAAATTACTTGCCGATAATCCTTACGGCGGCCCGGATGAATACGAAGAATCAAAAGAAGAAGAGCCGGATGAAACAGAACAAGAAGAAGTGTTAGAAGATTCTGAAGATAGTGAAACTGTTGAAACTGGCTCACCCGACCAGGAGGTGAGTGCCGTTGAAGCTACATGATCTTTCGCCCGCTGCCGGTAGTAATGACGATAAAATTAGAAAAGGCCGGGGCTGTGGTGCTCGCAAAGGAGAAAAATGTGGCCTTGGAAACAAGGGACAGAAAAAACGTTCCCA
Organism: uncultured bacterium; assembly: GCA_964631325.1. GTDB lineage: Bacteria > T1Sed10-126 > T1Sed10-126 > T1Sed10-126 > T1Sed10-126 > CAZVWJ01. The sequence goes on from CAZVWJ010000009.1 coordinate 57,829, forward strand.
GGTTCCAATTTACTATGAGGGCGGACAAACGCCGATCTATCGGCGCTTCCCAAAACGTGGGTTCACTCCTCCCGGAGGCAAAGTACGGCCCCAGATAGTTAATGTTAAAAGCCTGGAACGATTTGAAGCTAATACTGAAGTTACCCCGGAGCTGTTGAAAGAAAACGGACTTATCCGGGATACCGAAGAGGTTAAGTTGCTGGGTGATGGTAAACTGGAAACTACGCTTACTGTTAGTGTCCATCAGGTTTCTGAAGGCGCCCGTCAGAAAGTGGAATCCGCCGGCGGCGAAGTAGAACTACTACCTCCCCGGAATAAACGGAGTTAGTATTTGTGTTAGAGGCTTTTCTTAATGTATTCAAGATAGAAGACCTCAGGAATAAGATACTCTGGACCCTGGGGTTGATCGCTGTTTATCGGGTTGGCTGTCAGATAGTTATTCCCGGTGTCGACCCTATTGCAGTCCAGAATATGGCCGGCCAGAGTGGCTGGCTTCAGCTTGCCGATATGTTTTCGGGGGGCGCTTTTTCTCAGTTTGCTATTTTTGCCCTGGGAATTATGCCCTATATTAGTTCTTCAATTATAATGCAATTGCTCACCGCCGTTATTCCCTATCTCGAGGAGTTGAAAAAACAGGGTCAAGAAGGCCAGGATAAGATCAATCAGTATACTCGCTACTTGACGGTTCTCATTAGTTCTATTCAGTCAATAGGAATGACAATAAGAGCTGAACACGTGGGGGTTGCTCCTTCTACCTGGATGTTTCGTATTTCCTCCGTTGTTACCCTGACCGCTGGTGCCGTCTTTATTATGTGGCTGGGGGAACAGATAAGTGAATACGGAATTGGCAATGGAATTAGCCTGGTTATTTATGTTAGTATTGTCTCTAAGGTCCCTCAGTTTTTACTGGGAACCTTTCGTAAGTGGTTAATTGGTGGGTTCAACCCCTTTTCCCTTGTCGCACTGCTGGGACTTCTTTTGATCCTGTTTGTAATTGCCGTCTGGATTGAAACAGCGGATCGTAAAGTGCCTGTTAAGTATTCCAAACAGGTACGCGGCCGAAAAGTTTATGGAGGCCAGCAAACTGAATTGCCATTAAAAGTCGATTATAGCGGAGTTATCGCCGTAATCTTTGCTTCCAGCGTTATGATGTTTCCGGCATTGTTGTTCCGATTTTTTATGGATCCGGCGAGCCGGCCGGCCTGGCTCCGGGACGTTGTTTCTCTGTTTGCTCGGGGGGGATTTCTCTGGGCGATAATATTTACCGGATTGATAATCTTTTTCTGTTACTTTTATACTGCAATCAGTTTTAATCCTGATGACGTGGCGGAAAATTTAAAAGAAAGTGGTGGTTTTGTGCCCGGCCGTAGACCCGGTCCGAGTACGGCTGAATACATTGACCGGATTTTGACCCGGATAACTCTGGTCGGAGCCCTTGTGGTAGCAGGTATTGCGATCACCCCGATCTTTATGTCGAGCTGGTTTGGTGTCCGCCTTTACTTTGGTGGCACCTCATTGCTGATTATGGTGGGAGTGGGACTTGATTTTGCTCATCAACTGGAAAGTCAGTTGCTTATGCGCCATTACCAGGGTTTTATGGATTCCGGTCGAGTAAAAGGCCGTGGCTTCGGTTAAATCAAAAGGAGGGTTAATATGCGTTTGATTATGATGGCTCCGCCCGGGGGGGGGAAGGGAACTCAGGCTTCACGGTTGAAAGAAAAATATGGAATACCTCAGGTGGAAACCGGGAAGATACTGCGGAAAGCTGTCCAGGAAGGGACTGAACTGGGTCGGGAAGCCGAGGAATATATGAATGCCGGGAAACTGGTTCCTGATGATGTTATGGTTGGGATTATTCGTCGCCGGCTGGTTGAACCGGATTGCTCAGACGGTTTTATTCTCGATGGTTTTCCCCGCACAATTCCCCAGGCTGAAGCTCTTGATGATCTGTTTGAAGAACAGGATATTCAACTTGACGCTGTTTTATATTTAGATGTTCCTGATGAAATTATTTACCAGAGGCTTGGTAAACGTCGTGTCTGTCCGGAATGTGGACGGACCTATCATCTTGAGGTTGATCCCCCCGAGGAAAATGAGCTTTGTGATAAATGTGGGGTAAAAATAGTTCAGCGTGAGGATGACCGAAAAGAAGCGATCAAACAGCGGCTTAAAGAATACAAGAATAAAACTGAGCCTCTACTTGAATTTTATAGTGAAAAAGATCTGTTAGCTGAGATTGATGGTGATCAGTCTATTGATGGGGTAACCGATTCTATAGGTAAAGCTTTGCGGTAGAAAGCGTGTATTCGTGATGGTAGAAGAGACAGACGTGTCCTTGGAGTGTATGCGTGAGGCCAATCAAATAGTTGCCGGAGTCCTGGAGTTGATGGACGAAGAGATTGAGCCTGGCGTGAATACAAAGAAGCTTGATGAGATGGCCGAAGAATATATACGTTCCCGGGATGCGAGCCCCGGTTTTAAAGGATACCGCGGTTACCCTGCTACTATTACTTCTTCTATTAATGAACAGATTGTTCATGCAATCCCCTCTGAGGAGCAGGTGATTGCAGAGGGTGATATAGTCTCTATTGATGTCGGCTCGTGTTATCATGGTTGTTACGGAGATTCGGCTGTTACTTTTGGGGTTGAACCTCTCTCCTCAACAGCTCAAAAATTGCTGGAAGTGACACGTAAATCTTTATACCGTGGGATTAAACAGGCTAAGCCCGGCCAGCGGCTGGGAGAGATTGGAGCGGCAGTTGAAGATTTTGTAGTTCCGCATGGTTTCAGTGTGGTTCGAGAATGGGCCGGCCACTTTATTGGCCACGAGATGCACCTCGAACCACAAATTCCTAATTACGGTCCGGCTGATTGGGGGCCAAAGCTTGATCCCGGGATGTTCCTGGCAATTGAGCCAATGGTTAATGTCGGAGAATATAAAACCGAAGTTCAACCGGATGGTTGGACAGTTGTTACTGCTGATGGGAGCCTGAGTGCCCATTTTGAACATACAGTAGCTGTTACGGATTCCGGAGTAGAAATTCTAAGTCGCCGGGAAAATGAGGTGTTGTTTTGATGGCTGACGATGAGCCAATTGAAGTTGAGGGCGAAGTCATAGATACTCTTCCCAATGCTAAGTTTAAGGTGGAGCTGGACAATGACCACGTAGTTCTGGCCCATATCTCGGGGAAAATGCGTATGCATTATATTGAAATTTTGCCCGGCGATAAGGTTAAAGTGGAGCTTTCACCTTACGATTTAACCAGGGGTCGGATAGTATATCGGTATAAATAGATAGACAGTATTTATAATTTCAAAATATTTTCGTTATTGTCGGGAACGTAAGATGTCCCAAGGCTTGACCGGGAATCCTGAACAACCCGAACGTCATTGTCGGGCTTGACCCGGGAATCCTGAACAACCCGAACGTCATTGCCGGGCTTGACCCGGCAATCCATTTTTCAAATGTTTATGGATTTGAAATTATCTTACGTACACATTGATTTATTACTTAATATCCAGGATCTCGTTTTGAAGTTTGGGTTGTCACTTGTTAGTTGTTGCAACGTTATATTTCTTCTGTTATAATCTTCCGGTCTTGTGTCAGAAAGTTAGCATAGCCAGAGGTGAGTTTAATGAAAGTTAAGGCATCCGTAAAAAAACGTTGTGAACATTGTAAAATTATTCGAAGAAATGGCGAAGTGCGGGTCATTTGCGACGCCGATCCTCGTCATAAACAAAAACAGGGTTAAGCTGTAACAGGAGGTCAGGTTTGTTATGCGTATTGGTGGAGTTGATTTACCAACGGACAAAAGAATTGAAATTGCTTTGACCTATATTTTTGGGGTAGGACGCTCTTTGTCCAATGAAATTTTGGAAAAAGCACAGGTTGATAAAGATAAGCGGACACATGAATTGAATTCCGATGAAGTTTCTCGTCTTCGGAACTTGGTTGAATACGATTATACAATTGAAGGTGAACTTCGGAATAAAATTAAACGGGATATTCAACGGCTTAAAGAGATTGATTGTTATCGCGGAATCAGGCATAAAAAAGGTCTACCTGTCCGGGGGCAGCGCACCAGGTGTAATGCTCGCACTCGTAAAGGTCCTCGAAAAACTGTGGCCGGTAAGGATTCTGCTCCGGCTCCAACCTGATTGTCGCTCGACTTCGCCAGCTTAAAAAAAATATAATATTAATACCAATTTGTAACTATTCACCTAATATTTTCCGCCTTGACGGGGGAAAATACAAATGGGGGTGAAAAGGGTCTGAAGGGGTGCTTTAACTCAACTGTTTCTGGGGAGTTCCACTCTCTCTGGCTCTCTCCCACCAGGGGAGAGAGGATAGGTGAGTAGTTACATCAATTTGATAGTTTGCGGGAGGTCAGTATGGCAAAACAGAGTACAGAAGCACACGCAGTTGCACACATAAGATCTACTTATAATAATTCGGTTATAACTATTACCGATACTTCCGGAAATGCAATTGCTTCTGCCAGCGGCGGAAGCGTTGGTTTTTCCGGGACCAGGAAGGGAACCCCTTACGCGGCCCAGGTTGCGGCCGAGGAATGTGGGGAAAAAGCTCAGAATAAGGGTGTAACTTCTCTCGAAGTTCACGTCAAAGGGTCGGGCAGTGGCAGAGAAGCTGCCATTCGGGCCTTTGAAACACTTGATTTAGATATTACTGAAATTAAAGATGTAACTCCTTCTCCTCATAACGGGTGTAAGGAAAAGAAAAGACGCAGATTGTAATTTTATTCAGGCTGGAGTGTAGGTAACTATGGCTCGATATACAGGACCTGTTTGTAGGCAATGTCGCCGTGAAAGTCAAAAACTTTATCTGAAAGGGGAGAGGTGTCACACTTCCAAATGTGCACTTGAAAATCGAAGATATCCTCCCGGGGAACGCCAGTATCAGTATGGCCGTCCCTCTGAGTATTCAACTCAATTACGTGAAAAACAAAAAGTCAAACGGGCTTACGGAGTCCTTGAAGCACAATTCCGTAACGTGTTTGAAAAAGCTGAAAATGAATCTGGAATTACCGGGCAAAATCTCTTGAGCTTACTGGAATCTCGCCTGGATAATGCTGCTTATCGACTTGGCTTGGCAGGCAGTCGCCCCCAGGCACGACAATTTATTGATCACGGTCATATTCTTGTAAATGAAGAAAAAGTCGATGTCCCCTCCTATGAGGTCGAGCAGGGGGATGTCCTTGAAATTAGAGATAGTATGAAGGATAATCCTGAGGTTGAAAAATATACCTCTCTTGCCCGCCAGAAAGGTGTGCCCGAGTGGTTGGAGTTGAGCGATGAAGCTCGCGGGAGGGTTTTACGAGCACCTGAACGTTCCGATATTGATGACCTTGAATTTGAAGAACATCTTGTAGTTGAGCTTTATTCTAAATAATTCATGCGTAACTGCAGGGGGTAATTCTCTATGGCTAAAACTGAAGACATTATGAAGAACCTGGTAATGCCTAAAACGATTGATGAAGTTGATTCCAGCCCGGATGGAAATTATGGCAAATTTGCCATCGAACCATTTGAACCCGGTTTTGGAACTACCGTGGGCAATAGCCTCCGGCGGATTCTTCTCTCTTCGATTATGGGCTCGGCAATAACCGGAGTCCGGATGGAAACCGCGGAGGGGGAAGTTCCCCACGAATTTACCGGTCTGGATGAGATCCGTGAAGACGGTGTCGATATTTTGCTTAATTTAAAAGATCTCAAGCTGGATCTCGGGGAGGATGAAGGACCGGTTGAAATTTCCGTTGAAGCTGAAGGGCCGGCTACCTTAACCGGAGAAGATATTGGCAGTGAAAACGGTGTTTCTGTCCTTAATCCTGAACAGGAAATTGCAAATATTGCGGAAGACGGAGAGCTTTCTCTGGATTTGATCGTAGAAAGAGGCCGAGGGTTTGAAGATGTTCCGGAGCAGGAAGATGAACCCCGCTCGGAAGGTCTGATTCCGATTGATGCCCTTTATTCACCAATAGAAAAAGTTAATTATCTGGTCGAGGATACCCGGGTGGGCCAGATGACGGATTATGATCGGCTTCTCCTGGAGGTCTGGACTGATAGCAGCATTACTCCTCGTGATGCAATTGGTCATGCCGGCAAAATTTTGAAAGAACACTTCCAGTATTTTATTAACTTTGAAGAAACTGAAATGGAAGAGAAAGAAGAGGGCCTCTCGCCGGAGGAAGAAAAACTGAAAGCTGTTCTCAGCACTCCTGTCGATGAGCTGGAGCTTTCTGTTCGGTCCAGTAACTGTCTGAAAAATGCTGATATTAATATTCTTGGTGATCTTGTTCGCAGAACCGAGGACGAAATGCTGCAGACTCGTAATTTTGGAAAAAAATCGCTTGAAGAAATTCGGGAGAAACTCGCGGAGTTTGGATTGAAACTCGGTATGAAAGACGTAGATTACCTTGTTGAAACGATTGATCGTGAAGCAATACTGGAAGAGGACGACGAAGAAGAATGAGACATCAGAAAAAAGGAAGAAAGTTAAATAGAGACTCGTCCCACAGACGGGCTACCCTTCGCCAGTTGGCCTGTAATTTGATCGCTGAAGAACAGGTAAAGACTACTGTGAGCAAGGCCAAGGAATTACAGCCTTTTGTTGAAAAAATTATCACCCGCGGTGAGGAGGATACTGTTCATAATCGTCGCCAGGTGAATAAAAAAATGGTTGACAAGGAAGCTGTTAAGAAGGTTTTTGAAGAGCTTGGCCCCCGTTTTGCTGATCGCCCGGGTGGTTATACCCGGATTATTAAATTAGATCGACGAAAAGGTGACGGCGCCCCTCGAGCCTTGATTGAATTTGTGGAATAGTAGTTCCTCCCGCAAGACAGGTTTGATCTTTGCTTGAAAAGTTCTTGCAACTTTTTGTTGCATAGTTTCCGTAAGTTGAAAAATACGAACCCTTATTGCTATCTAAACTGAAATGGTAACTACTCACCTAATCTTTTCCCCCTTGATGGGGGAAAATACAAATGGGGGTGAAAAGGGTTTTAAAGGGCTTTTTGACGTAACAATTTCGCCTGAGAAACTGATAGTCCCCCTCTCTCTGGCTCCTTGGGACGTTTTACGTTCTCTCCCACCAGGGGAGAGAGGATAGGTGAGTAGTTACCTGAAATGTATAGATATCGGCTTGATTGCGCTTACGATGGAAGCAAGTATTATGGCTGGCAAAAACAGCCGGATGTTCCCACAGCTCAGGCCAAGCTGGAGACAGAATTAACTGATTTTTTTGGCCGCTCTTTGAAAATTTATGGTTCCGGTCGAACCGACCGGGGAGTGCACGCTTGCCGTCAGACGGCTCATTTCGATTTAAAAGATCGTGTTAGACCACCGGCTTCCTTTTCCCCGGCCAGATGGCTTGGAATACTAAATGCTAAATTAACAAGTGATTTGCTTATCCGGGATATTTATCCGGTTCATTCGGATTTTCATTCCAGGTATTCTGCTGGTTATCGCTTGTATGGATATCGTTTTTCTCAGCTTGCTAGCAGTTCTGCCGGTAATATGTTCCCCGGGAATTCATCAAATATATATCAGTGGTCCGTTGGAAAGTTTGACCAATACCGGGCGGAAAAACTTATTTCTCTGCTGAATGGTGAAATTCCGGCCTCGGTTTTTTCCGGCAAGGGGGGTTCTAATTACGAAGCTGATTATTGGCCGGTGAACCTCCGGCTGGTATCAAATTCCTCGGATTACTGGCTGCTGGTCTGTGCCCGCAGTTTTTTATATCGAATGGTTCGTTGCATTGCTCGGCCGGTAAAAGAGGTGGCAACCGGAAGTTGGACTCAAAAACGTGTAAAAGATTTAATAAATAATCCCGATCGAACCGTAAAACCGGCTCCGCCCGGTGGTTGTTATCTTCTCCGGGTCTTTTATCACACTCGGGATGTTGATTTGATATTTCGTCAGGGATTAACTGAAATTAGCTAAATTACTGTAACTGAGTAAGATATGGAGGCAGAAACTATGAGTCAAAAAACTTATATGCCCGCGGTTGGCCCCGGGGAAAAAAGATGGGTTATTTTTGATGGCAAAGATAAGAGACTTGGCCGGCTTGCTACCAGGGTGGCCCGCGTTTTGCGGGGGAAACATCGCTCCGATTTCACACCCCATCTGGATTGTGGGGATGGCGTTATTGTGATCAATGCCCGGGAAATTGCTTTGTCCGGTAATAAAGGAGATGAGGATGTTCCGGTTTCGCACTCCGGTTTTATTGGTGGGTTGAAAGAGAAGAATTTAGCTGAATATTTGGAAAACAATCCTGAAAAAGTCCTCACCGCAGCAGTAAAAGGGATGTTACCTAAAAACCGTCTACGCGATAAAATGTTAAAACATCTTCGGGTCTATGGGGACGATGAACATCCTCATCAAGCTCAACAACCAGTAGAATATGACTGGGAAAACGATACGGTAAAATAAGTTTGTATATTCACCAGGGAGGCTAATTATGGCTGAAGAAGAGATGTCCGATGAAGAAACTGAACAAACAGAAGAAGAATCGGAAAATGAAGAAGTCAGTAGTGAACTTGAACAAGAGGTGGAAGTGGAGGAAGAAGCACCCGAACCCGAAATAGAAACTGAGGGTAAATTTTATGGCACCGGGCGCCGGAAACAATCAGTTGCCCGGGTCTGGGTCACTGCTGGAACCGGCAAATTTTCTGTTGATGGGAATGATTTGGACTTCTACTTCGATCATCGGACTCGCTGGACAAAAGAAGCCAAAAAACCTTTGGCCTGCCTTGATTTTGAAGACAAGATTGATGTGGAAGCTAATCTTGAAGGCGGCGGAAAAACTGGCCAGGCTGAAGCCCTCAAAATGGGTCTGGCCCGGGCTCTCGTTGATATGGACCCGAACGCCCGTCCACCGCTTCATTCCGACGGCCTTCTGACCCGGGATGATCGCCAGGCCGAACGGAAAAAAATTAATCAGCCCGGTGCACGTAAAAAATCCCAAGTTTCAAAACGTTGATTAATGAGTGGTACATTGTATTCAGCCGGTGTTGTTGGAGCAACCGGTTTTGCCGGTGCTGAACTTGTTTCCCTCCTCGATAATCACCCTCGTATAGAGCTGGCTTACCTTACTTCACGCTCTTTTACGGGACAGAATTTTAGCTCTGTCTATCCACGTTTTGCTGAAAACATTGATTTCACCTGTCAGAAATTTAATCCGGATAAGCTTACTCAACTGGACATCGTTTTTCTCGCTGTTCCCCATGGAGTCTCCCAGGATATAGTTCCTCAAATTGACCTGGAGAATACGCTGGTGGTTGATCTCGCAGCGGATTATCGATTTTCCAACGTAGAGAACTTTGAACAAACCTATGACACTTCCCACGCTGATCCGGAAAATGTGAAAACTTCAGTTTACGGTTTGAGTGAATATAACTATGAACAAATTCAGTCCGCCTCTCTGGTTGCCAATCCCGGTTGCTATGCCACGGCTGCACTGGTTCCCCTGGTTAGACTGGCTGAACAGGGGCTCGTAAATGAGCCGGTGTTTATTGACGCAAAATCAGGTATTTCAGGAGCGGGTCGAGAGCCTAAATCAGCTAACAGTTTCGTTAATTGTAATGAGGAAATCAAACCCTATAAAGTGGGAACCCATCGCCACCAACCGGAAATAACTGCCCATCTACCATGTGAATCATTCTCGCCTCTTTTTGTTCCTCACGTTATTTCCGCTGATCGAGGTATTGAAGCCGCTATTTATTTTCAACGTGATTCGGCTTCTTCTCTCGCAAAAATTAAAACTGAACTTCAGCAGCTTGCTTCTGAGCATGAGCTTTTTCGCTACCGTGAAAAACCGGCGGGGATTAAAGCAGTCGCCCGGACACCGTACTGTGATTTTACCTGTACCGGTAACGAGGAAAAAATTATCGTCTTCAGTTGTATTGACAACTTGCTCAAGGGGGCTTCCTCACAGGCCCTGCAGAACGCTAATTTAATGCTGGACCTTGAGATGACTTTGGGCTTGTTAGGAAAGGAAAGTTGATACTTTTATGGACAATATACCTGATAATTTTCTCTGGAGCGGCGTACATTCCGGTTTAAAAGGTGGCAAAACCCCGGACCTGGGCCTGGTTTATAGCTCCTATCCTTCTACTGTGGCCGGTGTTTTTACCCGGAATAATTTACCGGCTGCACCGGTAATAGAAGCACGACGTCGGCTTGCTGAAAAAAAGCAGTTTCACGGCCTGATTGTTAATAGTGGTGTTGCTAATGCCGCCAACGGTGAGGCTGGTCTTGCCGATAACCTTGAGCTGATGAAATCAGCGGCTAATTATTTGAACATAGATTCCGCTCAGATGTTGTCGGCTTCTACCGGTTATATTGGCCGTTCCCTTCCCCTTGGTAAATTAAAAGATCACCTCCCAAAAGCAGTAGACGACCTGCAGCAATCCCCCGATGAATTTTCCCGGGCTATTTTAACCACCGATACCTGCGCAAAAGTTTGCCGAAAAAATATTAAAGATATTGATGCCACAATGTTGGGGATTGCCAAGGGGTCGGGGATGATAAATCCCCATATGGCTACAATGTTGGCTTTCATCTTTCTCGACTATCCCGTTGAATCTTCTTGGTGGCAGGATAAGCTTTCTACCGTCTGTGGTGACTCATTCAACGAAATTACCATTGATGGTGAGACATCAACTAATGATACTGTTCTTGCCTGGGCCGCTGAGCTTCCGGAGCGTCAATCAATTGATTCCTCCCACCCGGCCGCGAGTTCTGTCAATAACGCTTTAACTGAAATCTGCGAGAACCTGGCTTACGAAATTGTCTGTGACGGTGAAGGAGCTACCTGTACAGTGGAAGTTCGGGTTCAGCAGGCAAAATCTGAAGAAGCAGCTCGCCGGATTGCCGAGGAAATTGCCGGCTCTCCCCTGGTTCGCACCGCATTTTATGGCCGCGATCCTAACTGGGGTCGAATTTATTCTGCTATCGGTGCGGCCGGAGTTCCTTTGAAACCTGAAAAATTGGAAATCAGGATGAATGATACCGTGGTTTATCGTGCGCAACAACCGGTGCGCGGACAGTCTGATTTACGAGAAAAACTGGAAACTGAAGATCATCATACGGTGACAGTCAAGCTTGGCCAGGGAAGAGAATCTGTTCGGCGAATTACTTGCGATCTTTCCGAAGATTATGTGAGGATAAATTCTAATTACGGATGAGTAAAAGCCATTGATTGCTCGGATCTCACGTGTTGTTTTTTATCTTTTTTTAGTTTTGATCGCCACCTGGGTGTTTACCACGCGCCTTCCTAAACCCGGTAACCGTCCTCAGTCCGAACTTGCTTCGTTTGCCATGGAAAATACTTTTACTACGGTTTGGAACTGGTTGCGAAAAGCAAGAGAAGCGGAATATCGGGGAGATTATTATCGTAACATATCTTCGGCCCGGGCTCGTTCCGCTTATAAAATGGCCCAAAACAACTGTAAGCAGGCCAGAGATTTGAATCAAGAAAAAGGTTTTCTCAATACTATAATTAAAGAACGGTGTTGGCAAATTAACCGCAAATTAGACCAGATCAGTCCTTCAAAATAACTTGGGTTCAACTATCAAGTGCAACAACTTTCATTCCATCATCCCGCCCCCTTGATGGGGGAAGGCCTGTGACGCGTACGCGTTACACAGATGGGGGTGAAAAATGGTTTTTTAGTGCCTATTTGCCCCGCCCCCCCTCACTTAATGACGTGTACGCTTTACAAGTTCTCTCCTACCGGAGGAGGGGAGATTCGTTTTGAGGTTTTGAATGTTTTTGAATTCTTAAGTGATTCGCTGACGCCCGGGTTCACTTTTCTGCCGGGGACGATGATTCTGTTTTAAGTAGGTTGCCAAGCAGTTAAGATTAGTTTAAAATTAATCTTAATTTAAATATGACAAAAGATTAATAATTTTGGGGTGGTTAAGTTGACTCTTAAGGAACAGACACTTGAAAAATTGTCCAATAATGGTCGGCAAGTTACAAAGGAACGTATTTATTTTATTGAATTGTGTGAACAGGCGGGGGGGCATTTTAACGCTAACGACCTTCGAAAACTTGATAATCAGAAAAAAGATGCCCTCTCTCGTGCAACAATTTATAATTCTTTGAACGTTTTCCTTGAAATTGGTTTTCTTCGCCGGTTGCCTGAAATGACTACTGCCGATTATTACGAAATTCGCCGGTCATTTCACCCGCACGCATATTGTCGTAAATGCGGTGAAATTATTGATATCCCTTTTGATTTGCAGGAAGAAGTAGAATCCTGGGATTTACCATTTGAGGTAGAAGGGGTAACAATGAATATTACCGGTCTCTGCCAGCGCTGTTATTCCCGGGAAAATACTTAACTCCCCCTTTTAGTTAATCTTCTTAACTCTCCAGTTTTTTTCTGTCTTGTTCCCGGATAATATGTGTTGATTTACTCTTCTTGTCTGATTTATGGCGTCGTTCAATTTTTTCAGATTTAAGGTAACAGTTAAAATATCGTGAAGAGCCTATTCAAAAAATCCCCTCTCCCCTGGTGGGAGAGGGTTAGGGTGAGGGGGATAAAACTTGAAAGGTGCTTTAGGGCCTTCATAACCCATTTCACCCCTACCTTAATCCTTCCCCATCGAGGGGGAGGAGATTTTATTCTTTTTCAGGGGCCTCTATCTAACCGGGGATAAGCGATTTTAATGATTAGATGTCGTTTTAATCTGTAACCTTGATTTGAACGCCGCCGAATTTATCCTTTTGTGTACAGAATTTTCTAATGACACCAAAACGTCATTCCGGGGGAAGACGCAAAGCGCCGAAAACCCGGGGCTTGCTTCATCTCAGGAGCCAGTCAAGTCCGGTCTACGATCCGGCGTACGTCAGGGCAATGACAGTTCGTTGGAAAGTTCTGTTTCATGTAAGCTCTCCGGATTAGATATCAGTTAATTACTATAAAAAAACTGGATTTTTGTATTCTTTAGTAGTATACTGTGTATGTTTGAGAGTTAAGATTATTTGTGGTTAGTGGGCAAAATTTTTGGGAGGCGATGACTATGAATTGCAGTGTGCGAAAATGGCTGATGTTAGCGGTGTTATTTACAGGGATGATGTTTTTGGTGGGATGTGGTAGCAGCAGTAGTGGATCCGGTTCTGATACTACCGCAGGAGTACGTGGGCATGTGGCCGATGGTTATGTAAGTGGAGCAACGGTAGAAATATTTAATTCAGCCAGTTTTGACACTCCAGCTTTACTTCAAAGATATACAACTGATGGCCTGGGTGAATTTGAAATATCTCAGTCGGATTTTGATGACCTGCCGGACATGATTTATATTAAGTCGGCCGGGGGCACAGAAATAACTACCGGTTTTGCCGCTCCGGCAATGAAATTTGTTGGTAAGACCGGCAGTGATTCGATTAATATTACTCCGGTAACTGATATCTTGTTCGAGGAATTTATCTCTGAAAAAGGCGATCTGGATGCGGCCCGGAGTAATTTATTGCAGGCCGGGGCGTTGAATTATTCGGATACCCGCTATCTTTATTCAGATGTAGTTGCTGATAGCACTGCGGACAGTAATCGGGTCGGTGAGGGTCGCAATAAAGCCCTTACTTCCGGGGTGATGAGCCAGTCAATTCAACCGGGTAACTACTACCTGTTTGCTCTGCCTTTCTCCAGCTATGCCTTTGACGCGAATGACACACTGGTTTTTGGCGAAGTTGAAAATAAAATTGAATGCTACGATTTGACGGTAACTGATGATCCGGATACAGCCGGCCTGGAAATATTTGCTTCCAGTGCCACCGACACTATCGCCGGCCGGATAAGTGGATCCTCCTTTGTGGGCCAGGTAACTATGAATACGGGCGAGGTCAGCCAGTTAGCCGGTGAAGTCGGTGCCCTTGGTGGGATTTCTGGAACAATTATTGACACGGACGCCGAGGAACCGGTTAAACGGCGTGGGAATTTTGTCGCCACCTTGCTTCCTCGGGATAATCTTCCCGGTCCCGCGGCGGTGGCTGAGAAGGTGAATCTCTTTTTCGCAGATACCCAGTATTTTCTAGCTCGCTCCAATATTCGCGATACTATTTCCCACACTGTTGATGTTCACTGGGGGAGCATGAAATTCTCCTCTACTCCTTATATGGATAATTCCGGGACTCACGGGATTGATCTCCAGCAGATGAATATTCACGAATGGTGGGCTAATCAGCCCCGTTATAGTTTGCCCGTCAACGAGGCAAGACTGCTTTACTACGGCGATACACCGACTATGCTGGCCGCGCTTTCTCTTAATGCGGACACCAATAACATCACTGTTTTCTTCCCGGTCGGTAATCGACGGGGGATTTACGCGGAGACTTCTGACACGACTGCTTCCAATGATTTAATTCGTTTTGGTGAAGCCTATATGGTCAAAGATCAGAGCCTTTCACCCAACCTTTACCCCAACACTAACTACGACCTCCACGTCCGCTTTGTTCACAATAGCTTTGTGGATGCTTCTATGAACCGGGATACTGCAATTACCTACATTGAATCAGCAAATCCTTCTATTGTCACCCCCTCTTTTCCTGATACCTATGTTGTCGGGCACCACTTTAAGACTGGATCGGATACAACGCTGTTTGCTATTGCGGGCAGTATGCTTACCACCCTGCAGGATAAAGATGCAGACTGGCAGAACGGGGATCAGAATTTGCAGGATAGCCAGGACGATAATAGTATGATAATGCAGTTTTATCACTCCGGGGCTTTTTCCGGGGAACGATGTGCTGGCGGCATGACCGGAAACCTTATAGAATCAAACCGCCCGGTTCCCCTGGTCGGATTTATAAATCAATCCGGTGATTCAACCCCCCGGTATTCCGGTAGACTTAACCTGTTATTCCGGGATATTGCCGGGGATGTTGCCTACGGTTCAGGCCACTTAGAGTTTGACGATCAAGGAACCGATACCGGGACGGCTCAACTTAATGCCACCGATTATTCCGGGACCCAGATCAGTGCCGATTTTGAGTGGGAATATGGTAATGGGATTTACCATTTCTACGGCTCCGGCGGCGGGGGAGCAGTCCAGGATATATTCTGGCCGGTCGGCGGTAGAAAAGCCCTGTTTATGGAAAGTTCCGGTTCTCCGTTAAAGGTTGACTCGATCGGTGAAGCTTATTTGACCTACTAACCCACATTATGCACGAAATTTTAGAATTTCGTGCATAATGTGTATCTATGA
>CAZVWJ010000010.1:0-66938 GCA_964631325.1 uncultured bacterium
CATACAAGAAATGGAAAGAAGTTGACGAATAACTTAAAAACTTAAAGTACGATACGATTTTTTATTATCCGTCAACTGTATGAGGGGCGAGGATTAACAATTTCCTCGTTTGAGAAATCCTATTCGTACAACATGAAAGGTCGCAACAATCAGGAAACCGAACACCTTATTATTTCTAATTATGTCCCAAAAAACGTGAAAAAAGTATCGTAGAGTCCCAAAGAGTCCCAAATACCGTAAAAAAAATAATTTAATTAACTCCCCTCAACCTTCTATTTGCCTATAAATCCCCCACAAAAATCCGATCATCTAAAAACTTCCATTACAACGCTCTAAGCTGTTCCGGCCAAAGCAGAAACATTTTCCTCTTAACCCAAAAAAGCGTTAAACACACTTTCACCCACCGACCCATTCCTGCTTGAGGTCCTGAATCTGCCGGTTGCTCAGAAGGGCAAAACCCGTTGAACCACTTTTAGCTTTATTCGCACGTTAGCCTTCCAAACGATAGAAATAACTGGATTAGACGTTCTTCTTGAAAAAAGAAGGCCTGGACTATTGCTGGCAGGGCTTTTATATAACCTGGCAGGCAACCCAAAACTTCTTCAAAGAACTATATCGAAGAAAAGAAGCTGAAAAACAGGAAAGAAAACTAAAACAGGCCAAAAACGAAGCAGTCCCGATGCCCGCCGACGTCAAAAAGAAACTCAAAACTCTGGGAAGTTGAACCTTCATCTTGGCCAGACCAGAAAAATACTGTTCCCTTAACCTTTTCGAAAAACCAATTTATCCTTTATTCACTGAATTAACCAAAACAACATCAACAAAAAGAGGCGTCGCCCGATGGCCTACTGGTATGCGGACACCTACGAAAGCGACTGGAAACCGATGAGCGGGGCGGACGTATCCGTCTCCACGCCACAGGACGGGAATGGGGCTGTGATAACGGTAAGTGGCATCACGAAGGATCTGCCGGGAACACATAGACATCCAACAGGAACCGTCCGCTTTGAGAAACTTTGGAAGTTAATCAGTCAGCGAGTAATAAACCGTGGTAAGCCAGCGGCCCGGGGCGGACTGCAGAAGCAGATCACGGCCCCGGCGCAGGTGGTGAAGAGCGATCCGGGGTAAAGCCAGCCGTTCCAGCAGGCAACTGCCTGCACTTTCCGGACTCTCCTCCCGGTAGCCGGCGGCAGTGGGCGCCCCGCCCAGCGCTCCCGGCAGATCCTTGGTGATCCCCGCCACCTCAACGTCAATTCCCCCGTCGGGCCTGGTATCCACCGAAACGTCGACGCTCTCGTCCACATACCAGGGGGCCTCGTAATAGTCGGCATAGTAGAAGTAAAAATCATCCGAACCGGCCGAGGTGTCCAAACCCAGCTTGTGATACATCCGGGTGGTCTCCTCGGACAAATTATAAACAAGGTCATATCGATAATGTTCTGACACGTCAGTTGTGGAGGTATAATCACCTAAAACTTCACCAGACTCATCACACCATTCCAGCATGATAGCAGTTCTGGCCAAAACATCTTGCCCTAATTTGTTATCGGTAAGATTTCCAGGCAGTTGGTTGTGGAGAGAATCAGTATCGCTTCGGATATCTATTAGCATCCCAATATTTCTATGGCTTGCATTCCCTTTGATGTTTAATTTATCTTTTTTTGATAATAAAGTAGTTTCTACAGAAAATTCTGATTGTGAGGATTGAACTCTGTTCCTTCGAGAAGATGAATCAGCCTTGAAATATACAGACTGAAAGCTCATCGAAGTATCTGCTTCTAAATATACAACAGGTTTAGTATCTGAATTATCTTTTTTTACAAAAACGGGGGCAGTTCGTTTAAAATATGGTGTTACCCGAATAGTATCAGATAACTCTTGTACATAAAAATCTACCTCCGGCTTATCTAACATCTTCGCTTCATACTTAGATATTTGATCCCATACCCAACGCCTATTGACTGTCCTTGAGATCCCACTTTGTTTCAGATCAAGAAGATGATCGATTACCGGGATAGAGTTCACATCAGAATCCCTTGCCGCCCCAGACCTCAGGCAATCAACAGTAGTTGAAACCGGTGCAGATAGTTCTTGTACTTTCATAGTCATTCGACCGGATTGATTTATTCCGAATATTTCTACCCGTTGAGGAGTGAAACCTCCAGGAAATGCAAAAGAAAACGACTTTGGTACATTTGATGTGGATATAGTTGGATACTCATAAATAGAAGCTGCTTCCGAAAAATCATCCCCGTACCAATGGACACCTAACCTTGTCTCTTGCATACTCCCAGAATAAAGGTCATTACCTTGGTCAGACAAGTCAAAACTTACTTCATCACTGGTCACTACTAAATTATCAATAGTCGGATCCGAGTAATCAAAAAAGTAAGTTAAATCATATTTATGCTCCGTGGGAATATTTGAGAAATCACCATTATCTTGTCGTCGGGGAACTGTTGAGGGTGAACCATCAAGTTTATTTCCCGCAAAATCCTGTCCCGTAACAACAAGGGTTCGTTTATCGGGTTTTGTTCCTAATTCAAAGAAATTAACTTATCTTACCCCCCCTGTTAAATCCAGTTAGCCGTTAAATACCAATTTTTAAAGCCTGTCATAGGGCTTGTCTCTCTTTTTGGCTTAAATTTTATGGTCTCTAACTAAATTATTAATGAGACTCTTACAAAGGTCTTTACACGGTCTCTGTTCTATTAGATAATGGTATCTATAAGAAAGTAAAAGTATTCTGGTAAGGAGGTATTACATCTTGGCCTTTATCAAAGAAACCGGTCGCAACGTCGATGGCAAAGAATATCGATACCAGCATCTGGTCCGCTCCTACAAAGACGCCGAGGGCATAACACGACACGAGTATCTGGCCAATCTCTCGGATGCCCCCGAGTCCGTCATTCAATCCATTAAAGATGGTCTCGACGAGAACAAAACTACCGTCGAGACTCAGGCACTTGAACCCGAGATCGGTGACTCCCTGCAAGGGGCCGGGCAGCTGTCTCTCTGGCGGGCCTGGGAGAAAACCGACATGGACCGGGTGCTGAAGGGGTTTTCGGACAAACAGATAGAGTCTATCAAAGCTATGGTCTTCTCGCGCATCACCGGTCCCACCTCAAAATTAGCTCTGAAAGATGAGCTGGCCGACACTGTGCTGGCGAAGTTGTTTTCAACCAATCGATTGGACGAAGACACCCTGTATGAGGTAATGGACGAGCTGTATGAGCAATTTGGCTCCATTCAGGAGAACCTACAAGAGATTCATTTAAACGAAGAACCGCGGTTGATTCTCTATGATACGACCAGCACCTATTTTGAAGGAACCTGCGCGGAGGGAGGCGAACACGGCAACAGCAAGGACCACCGTCCAGATCGATATCAAATTATCATCGGGATCATCACCAACGGCGAGGGGCTACCGATTGCGGTGGAGGTTTTCGACGGGGATACCCACGATGCAAGCACCGTGAACAACCGCATTGAAGCCCTCCGGGAGGACTTCGGATTTCAGGGGGTGGTTTTTGTCGGAGACAAAGGGATGTACGGGAAAGAGAATATTGAAACAATTGAAGAGGCCGGGTTTGATTACATTATGTCGCTGGCCTGGAAGAGCCAGAAGAAGCGGCTTCAACAGCTGGCGCCCGAGCAGCTGGAGTTGTTTGACGAGCAGGGTTACTACGAGTTCGAGGAGGACGGAGCTCGGTATGTGGGGTGTTGCAGCAAGGCCCGAAAACAGCGTGCAAAGAAGCGGCGCGAGAGGGCGGTAAAGCAGGTCAACAAAAAGCTTGAGAAGTGGGCTCAATCTGCCCGGAAAGGGACGTATTATACGAAACTGCGTCTCTATGAAAAAGTACAGAATCTGTTGAAGAAAAATGGAGTTCAGGACCTGTATACTGTTAATATACAGACAGTGGAGGATGGTGTTGATGAGGAAACGAAGGCCAGACAGAACTTACAATGGAGTCTGGATAAGCTGGCTGTTGATCGTCGGGAGGCACTTGAAGGAAAATATATCCTTCAGACCAGCCTCGAGAGTGAGGAGAAAACAAGCGAGGAGGTTGAGGAGACCTACCGGCGACTGCACCACGTAGAGAAGGGATTTAAGACTATCAAAAGTTTCCTCAAGATTCGGCCCATCTACCATCGTCTGAACCGGCGTATCCGGGCTCATGTGCTTATCTGCTTCCTGGCCTATTTTCTGGTCAAGTGGATTGAACAAAGGCTCAGAGAAGCCGGAGAAGATCGCGAGGTCAAGACGGTGATAAACAAGTGGGACCAATTGGAATTGGTCAAACACCGGCTTGAAGTGCAGGATTATGTAAATGAAGATTATTCCTGGAGCCGGGGGGAAGTGGGCCGGCAAGTCGTCGAGGAAATCCGGGAGGTAGGGTGGTGGAAATCAATCCAGGGATACCAGCGTGGTATAACAAAAAAATTACTGGAGGTTGATTAGAAATCCAGAGAAAGCCCTGAAACGGGGGTTATAAGCTAAAAAAAGCGGATTCGGGTTTTTTGTGTTCTGTACCTAAAGGGGGGTAACATAAGTTAACTCTAAATAATTGTGTATGATATCTCGTGGGTCCACTCTCTATCAGGGGTTCCCCTGGAATTATTTCTAATCGTGAGAATTCCGTAATATCCGTTATAGAACCGGCCGATATCTTCCCGGCTACTATTTTAGTATCCTCATTCACAATGACTGTTGGTTTAATTGGTTCCGTCGTCTGAAGACGTAAGTAATTTTGATTCGTAGGGTCTGCTCGAACCAAAGCTTCAAAAGAATTGGTATCAATTTGAGAGTCCCCAACACCGTCCGCCACAAGGGTTCCTTCCTGATTACTCCAGAAAACACCCTTTGTTACCGGGAAATTAAAAATACTCATAATCTGCCGGGGCAGTGGCCAAAAATTATCAACAACCACAGATTCAGTATCAACGGTCGTCCGACCGCTTACATCCTCAACACTTACTCTCCATTTATAAGGACCGTCCGGGAAACAACGATTAAAATAAAATGGGAGGTCATCATTAAAAATAGGTTCTGGCAGAGAAAAATCACTAAATTCAAAAAGTGGTTTTTTCGTATCCCAAAATCTATTCAATCCCCGGGAGGCATCCTCCGCATCGGTCTGGGTCGGATCCATAAACAGCGACGTATCGCCGTGGGGATTATTATGAAGTAGATAATAGTAATTGGTGGGACTTATCTGCGAACCATCCCTAAAGGCGTGTTTAGCTATATCACTTCTTGTTAAGCTCCCGCTGACTCCCGGAATTGTATCATACGTTTGTAACGTAAACGTCTCAGAAAAGAAATCATTAAATCCAAGCGTTGAAAGACTTTGCCCCTCATATGTTCCATCCAAGACCCCCTCAATTTGAAATTTAAATGATGACTCCCCCCGGTAAATTCCCAGCGTATGGCCGGGATCGTTAATTTCCGGATCATACGCATCCACCCACGCCTCCACCGGCCCCCACACAACCCAGGTGTCGTCGAAGTCGGCGTTCACCACATTCCCTGTCGTATCCTCGTGGATTCGTGGGCCGCTGTCAGGATGCTGTGCGGAAAGTTGCGGGAAGGGTTGCCACTCTTCCGTGGTGTCACCCTCGTTGTGGATCAGGCCGGCATCGCGGATGATCGGATTGTAGTTGTCGGTCGGGGCCGGGTCCAGCCCTCCCCCGCCTATGTGCATCCGGCGCAGAGGGTCTTCTTTAGCCACTTCGAAGTTTTCGAGGTGAGCACCCCAGTCGAATTCAGGATGAACTTCCGGATATTCCTCTTCAGCCTCCACAAAATGAAGATGATCACCTCCACAACCAGCGGCTCCATAGGGGCCGATTTCGGCGAGCTGATCACCTTCGTTAACATCCTGATCTTCCCGAACAACAATTTCTTGAATATGTACATAACGATAGGAACCCACCGTCAGGCTCGAACCTCCGACACCAATCACCTCTAAATCATCCTCTACCGCGTAAACCGGTGTTCCCTGGCAACGAGCCATGTCCACACCAGAATGAAAATGATCCCGGTGGGTGAAGCTTTCTCCAAATAAATTGATTCGCCATTGAGGCGTAGGGCGAACCTCACTGATAGTTCCGGTGATGTATGGCGCATCCGCTGCCGTGTTTATACCGTTTAGTGGCCAACGGTAGGCCCAAACTGAAGAGACAGCATAAGTAGATATACTTAATATAACTACAAATAGAACAGTGATGCATATTCTTCTTTTAATCATAGCGATACCTGACAAGTTTGTTAGGAAGATCGACTTTTAATATCTGACTTTCTTCATCCACCTCAAGAAAGGGACCACGAAAACGTTCTTTTGAAATTTCCGATTTCAAGAAGCATAGTGTTTGGGACAAATATTGCTCTTGTTTTATATCAACAATATGTACAAAACGATCTCGATTATACTGTTCAATGCTAAAATCTCTTTGACCGGGATAACTACTTCCAGATATAAAAAGTAAAACATTCTCCTCATCCTTTGTAATATCCATAAGAGTAATAGGATTTGGTGGTTTAATAATTTCAGAAATATAAGGATTCTGGATATTTCCCAAGAAAATTTCTCCATTTATGGGGGGGGCTGCAATAATTTCACGATTTTCAAAGATTTGAATGGGAAAATTACCAACAGAAAAAAGGCCGTCCCACCTTTCAATCTCCTGGAACTCAGAATTAAACACATGCAAAATCAATTCTCTTGTTCCTTGTTTGTGGGAACCTGACCTAGATACCCCAGCAACATATTTCATGGTTTCCGAAACCTGCTTCACATGAATGTTTATGGAGCTTTCTCGGAGAATTTCACCCGTTTGATCGTCGATGATTCCCGTTCCAAGCAGATAAACTTTGTTCACGGCCGGGCGATTAAAGTAAATGGTTTTGAAATCCATCGGGGTTCTTGTCGGAGCCACCCATTCATATTCGCCCGTGCTGGTATTTAACTTGGACAGCGAATGTCCAGCTCGACCCACGTAAATAGCATCTCCTAACACATCCACAATCTCCGTCACCTCTTCAATTTCACCTGACGCCGTTATATTCCCCTGCCGATCATAGAGTTTGTAGTTCCGGTCGAATGCAACTCGTTTCATCTGATCCACTCCGGCTTCTTCTGAAACACGATAGACTACCACCGCAGGAGGCCCCTGCTCCGAAATCAACACTTGATCACCCTTGTTCAGTGCAATTCGCTTGATTTCCTGACCGTTTTCGTAAAACTGAATGTTTTCTTTCGTATGGATAATCGCCACCTGACCGTTTCCATCCATTCGACTATCTTCAACGAAGGATTCAGTTTGAATTTCATCGATTTTAACCAGACACCTCCCATACGTATCCCCGTGAGCAAGGTGGGCGGGAACGGCAGCTCTTGGCAGCTCCATAGTCTTCGCCTGGCGGGGATTACCGGGTGGAATGTGGCAGATGGTTACCTTCTCGGAGTTCTTTTGGCCCGGCGGAGTGTCAAACGGAGGATCGGCAAATACCTGGTTTATGGGGGAAAGCGTAAGAACAAATCCTGCTATAACAATAAGCAAAACTTCAACTATTCCTGAAACTGTCTTCTTATTCATCGCATCTCGCTCCCTGCTTGTGAGATACCTGAATGTTAGATTGCTCAGCGCCCCTGTCAAGGGGCTTATGAAGCAGTACTGCTCTCCTGAACGGAGCAAGTCTGACCAGAGCCGAGAACGGGACTTAAATACATTTTTAACCACCGACCCCTATATATTTGTCGATCTGAATCAGTAGATTAGCCTATCTTTCAGGAGGGGGAACTCGGATAGAGCTTATTTTCTTTTATTTGCAGGTTAGGCGGCTAAATAGAAGAAGTAATAGAGCGTTAGCTGCGAGTTCTTTCGTAGACAGCGGGGGTCAAGTATCATACCTTGGTGTAAAAATGGGATTCCAATGAAGCTCAATTCAACTTCACAACCTTCGATTTTGTCTCACTGAAATTCTTCATCAACTCCTGCATTGACTCTTCGTTGAAATGTCTCTTCCCGCTTATCCAGCTGACATGTTGTTGCGTGAGTGTCAATGGACCTCCGTAACAAGCCCGGATGTGAGCTTCCCGAAATATCAAAATTTGGTGCGTCGGGGGGGCGCAGAGGAACGTTTAAAGGTTCTACGGGAGACGGGAGGGCTTATTAGTTCACAGCCGGAGAAACTCAGCGCCGTGGCCCGGGCCGCGGTCCGCCTGGACCAAATTTTCGTATTCGGGGTGAGCGGGCAGAAATTCCTCGGCGACATAGGGCGCCACGGGAATCAATTTCAGGTCGTTTGTCTGACAGTAACGGCAGGCCGCTTTAATCAGCTCCCCGGCAATTTTGTCCTTGTCGACGTGTTCGGGCACAAACAGTTCATTGAGTTCGAGCGCCTCGTGTTTCCGGGAGTAGGAAAGCACCGCGTGCACTTCGGTTAATTGACAGACAAAGTTATTTTCACTCTGGTTATGTTCAATCTTTATTCGCATCCTATTGTTTCCTCCATTTCACCTATAAGTGTACATTTACTTCCAGTATTATAAAAGAACCCCCGGGAAAACTTTAAGTGGTTGGTGCCGCAATCGCTCATTATTTCTCCAGCGAATGATCTTGTAGCCAGTTCAACAGTTCATCTTTCGTTATTTTGTCGTCGGCAAGCGCGGTTATCACTTTGATAAGTTCTTTGTTGCTCCCCGTGAAATGAATTTGATTTAACTTTAATAATAGAATCATTACGGCGGCAGTAGTTCGTTTATTCCCATCAACAAAGGGGTGATTATTTGCGATAGTGTGGGTAAGAACTGCTATCTTCTCATAGATGGTAGGATAAAGAGGTTTGCTTTCGTAAGTCTGAAAAGGTTGTTCAAGAGCTGATTGGAGTAGATTTATGATACGTAGCCCGGCGTTGCCACCAAACTTCTGAATCTGATCCTCGTGAATCTCGAGGACGGATTCAAGGGAGATGTAGTTAATCTATTGGGCAAGTTGTTGAAAAGCTTCCTCGAAACGATTCACAATTTTGTCGTAGTCTTCTTTCATTTCATCGAATTCTAATATATTTGTTCCCGAAGGTTGAAGTTTTTCCAGCAGTCTGGTAGCTTCATCCTCCGGTAGCTCATCAATAATATTTTTGAGCTTCTCTTTCGCTTCAGTAACCATAGGTGATCTCTCCGCTATTTAGAATTTCACTAACCCCTAAAAAGTATAGCACAACCACGCTGGAATTACAGGATAGGAGACTCTCTGGCGGCATTTATCCGGTTCGCAGTGAATTTTGCTTCTCCACGAGAGTTGTATATCTGGGGGAAAAGGAGTAAAATTATAAGGTAGTTTTTTAAACAAATCTTAAGGAGTCAGGATTAATTATGGAGACAATTCGAACCGAAGAAGATAAACTGCGCACTTTCTCTGCGTCGCAGGTTAACAAGTTCTACAGTTGTCCGCGGATGTGGGCCTTTGAATACATCGAAGGGCTGAAACCACCGCCCAGTTACGCGATGAAGAAGGGAACTTTTGTCCACGCCGTGGTCGAAGAGTTTAATATGGATCCCGGTGCGTTAATTAGCGGGGCCAAACAACAGCAGAAGGATGAACTTTTGGAAAGGATAAATGAAGTCGCCCGCCGGCTCTGGCAGGAGGGTTTGCCCGGCGAGTTCGCCGATCAGATGAAACAGAACGTGAAGAAATTAAAAGGCCAGTTTGAAAACTACGTGGACACTTTTCTCAAGCGGTTCAGCGGTGTTAAGCGGCGCACTGATTTAACTTCGGAACAGGCCTGGCGGAAGGCCTCCCCGGACGCAAACGAGTTGTCCGTGCTGGTCACGGACGAAGCCGGGGAATGGCTGTTTCGCGGCGATATCGACGCTGTCTACGAGAAGCACCCCCTCTGGTTTGACCGGACGACGATCGTTGACTACAAGACGGGAAAAAGCCCTTTTAACGCCGCCTCTCCCTTGAGCGTCGATTACAGCCGGCAATTAGACATTTACGCCTGGCTTTACTACCAGGCCTTTGGCCACGTACCTGAAGTAGCAGGAATCCATTTCCTGGCCGAGCCGCCCCAGAGTTCGACCGCCTTTGTCTTCAAGGAAATTGACCCGGGCACAATTGAGTCGGTCCACCTGATGTTAAAAAGAGTCCGGGAATTGACTGTCTCCGAGGAACTGGAGGACTATCCCCGCAACCAGCAGTACAAGTGGTGTGAGTTCCAGAAAAACGACGGATCAATGATCAAGTGTGACCACTGGGATTACTGCCTGGGCGAGGCGGAGATTCCGCCGCCCCCGGAGCGGGACGAGGATTATCGCGAACGAAAAACCCGCGAGGTTGTACTGCGCAACCCGCTGGAGGAAGATTTAATCCTCAGCGAACACGCCAACCCCGTGTTTGAAAAAGAGCCGCCCGCCGAAGATTAGTTTCTAACTTATTAACACCTAAATTGAGCGATTCTATGGTGAGTCTGCAAGAGATCACCTGTTTCTATCATTCTCGACGACTTCGTGTCGTCTCCGAGGTATACAGCCCCTGGACCGCCTCCTGCGGTCCAATGCAGGGCTGTATAAATCCAGAAACAGGACATCTTGCAGCCTCACGCCAGAATCGCTCAATTTTGGTAACACACTCTTTCCAAAATATCATTTCTGTGGATACAGGAAGGCAGGGGAAGACCATAAAACAATGGATTCCCGGGTCAAGCCCGGGAATGACGTTTGGGTCAGGATGGATTTCCGGGGTCATCCAGCACTTAATCGGGCATCTTTAGATAATCCCCGGAAACAGGAACAATGATTCAAGTTAGCTATATATAACGAGAAATTTATTGAAAGCCCCCGATTGAGTGCTGGACGGGAAGTTTTGTCTGGAGGGTGAATAGACGATTGAATTGTTTGTTAAGTTTTATTGACACGAAAGAATACAAGTTAGTGGTCCTGAGTTTTCTGCACGGGATTATTCACGGGGGAATGATAATTTTTCCCGTGGTGCTGGACTCCCTGCGGGCCGAGTTCGGCTGGTCCCTTTACTTTGCCGGCTGGGTGGCCGCCCTCGGTTACGCGCTGTTTGGATTGACCGCCTTTCCCAGCGGCTGGATTGCCGACCGGGTGCGGCGGAAAGTTTTGCTCGTGGTGATGGCGCTGGGGATTGGAGTTGGCCTGTTGCTGATGGCTTTTTCCCCCGGATCAGCCGTATTAATCTCGGGTTGGGCTATGGTGGGCCTGTTTGCCGGGATGTATCATCCGCTGGGTCTTTCTGTGATTGCCGGGACATTCACGGAGAAAACAGGCCGGGCAATGGCCTGGCACGGGATTGGCGGGAACATCACCCTGGCTTTTACTCCGATCCTGGTGGGAATGGCCGCTTCCGCCTATAACTGGCGGGCCGCCTTTCTCTGCGGGGCCCTGGCGGCCCTGCTGGGTGCTTTGTTAATTTTACCGGCAGGCGAGAGCAAGCGACCGGAAAAATCAGCGGACCCGCCGGCGGCACTGCCGCCCTGGGGCCAGTTGGTTGTCTTGTTAGTTGCTTACTGCCTGGGCGGATTTATTTACCGGGGAACGGTAACTTTCATCCCTCACAGTATTGCGGTCCAGTGGGGGGCAAAATTGGAGACTGCCGGTGTGGGTAGTCTGACCACCCTGGTTATTCTGCTCGGAATTTTTGGTCAGTTCACCGGGGGGCGGATAGCGGAAAAGGTAGATTTCTGGTCCCTGTATCTCTCCCAGATATTTATCTACTCGCTAATTTTACTTATTTTACCGTTTTTGAGCGGCTGGTTTTTTATTGCCGGGCTGGTGCTCTGGGGAATGGTTTATTATTCCACCCAGCCGGTTCGCAACAGTTTTCTCGCACGTTTCGGTGACCGTCGCTCGCACGGCCGTCTCTACGGTTTGGCATTTATGGCCAGCTTTGGCCTGGGCAGTGCCGGCGCCGGAATTTCGGGAATGCTGGCTGATTTTACCGGCCTGTTTGGTATGTTCTGGGGGCTGGCAGGGGTTTCTCTCGTCACCCTGGTTATTTTATACTTTAACAGGACTAACCCACATCATCCATGAAATTCTAGAATTTCGTGTATAATGTGTATCTAAGATACAGCACTCAAGACTGTATGACCAAATAAATCAAGTTATAATATTGGCCCGAAAAATTACAGGCTGTTTCAAGGAAATATATTTGTTCTGCTTGAGTGCTGGGTTAACCCAGCCTACAATCGAGTAGTTTTATTGTGAAGCTTCACCGCTAAAATTGCGTTGAGAGCCCTTTGCCAGCGCTAAACACTAAATATGGTGCCTCGATTGAAGGCTGTCCTTCGGACGGATAATTCACGACAGTTACGCTGTTGCGAATTCTCCGGGCTAATCCTCAAAAAAATAATTGACGATAATAATTAATCAGGTTAGAAAATTTATTATGAAGATATAACGGAGGTATAGTTATGCTTGCTTTACTGGTTAAAGGTGGTTTGTTGATGATTCCGATTGGACTTTGTTCCATTCTGGCGGTGGTTTTTTCCGGCGAGAGATTCTGGTTTTTATACCTTAATCATACCCCCTATAATAGTTTCTGGGAAACGCTTCAAGAACCCCTGTCCAGTGGTGACCTTGAGTCTGCGCGTGAACAGGCCGCCGGGTATGACGGAGTGCTGGCCGAACTGGTTGAAGTTGGTTTGAGCGCTGAGCCGGTAACAATTGAAAATGTTGAGGAGTCCATGAAAAACGCCGGCAATGAAATTATTCTCAGTCTGCGGAAATTTTTGCCGACGATTGATTTTATTGCCCAGGTTTCTCCCTTGCTCGGGCTCCTGGGGACTGTGGCCGGGATGATTGAAACTTTTCGGGTAATCGCCGAGGCCGGTATAGGGAACCCCAATATGCTTGCGGGTGGAATTTACAAGGCCCTTATTACGACAGCGGCCGGTCTTACCGTGGGAATTGTTGCCCTGTTCTTGCATTATCTTCTGAAGAGCAAAGTGGATCGAATGGTCAACGAAATGGAGTCCGGCGTTCGAAAAACTATTTCTCTGCTGGAGGAAGCCGATGTTTGAAGAATCCAGAGCATTTGACCGGGCTGAAACGGAACATTCTCTTTCCAGCCTGACTTTAACTCCGCTGATAGATATCGTTTTTCTCCTCTTAATATTCTTTATGGTTTCTACGACTTTTACTGTCCAGCCGGGGTTGAAGATCAACCTCCCGCGGTCGGGGGGAGAAGTAAAGGTCCCCGAGCAAAGAGCAGTTATTTCTTTAACTGCCCGGGGAGCTATATATTTGAATGATCGCTCGGTGGGACTAAAACAGCTTCGGGAAGCTCTGAGAAAGCATCCTAAATCTGTAGTCTTAAGGGCGGATAAATCTGTTCCCCACGGTTACACAGTTAAAATTCTTGATACAATAAGAAAGGTAGGTGTCGGTCAAGTAAGTCTTTCCACCCGTCCTGTTGAGAAAAATGAATAAACGTCTTTTAGTTAATTTAGTAATAAGCCTGGTGCTTCACTTGCTGGTAATCAGTATACCTATTTCTTTTCCCGAGGTTTCTTCCCCGGCCCCGGAGACCCTGACCGTGGATCTCCGGACAACTCTTCCTGCTTCGCCCAGCCCCGATAAGAGTCCCGAGAAGAATCAATCCCGGCCGGCGGACCGGAAAACAGCAGAAAAGCCCCCACAGGAAAAAGAACAGCAGGAAGATCCAGTGAAGAAAGAGGAACCAGAAAATAATGCGGAGGTTGAAGCTCGGTCAGAGCCTGAACTTCAGGAGGTTGAAACCAGCCCGCAGAAAGAACCAGTTAAAAAATCTGAAAAATCCCCGGTTGAGCCGACTGGGAAAGACAGTCTTCTCCAGCGTGAGCCCATGTTTCAGTCTGACAACAGGCCGACCGGATTTGAGAGTGGTTCCAAATCTAGTAAAGCTGTCACGATTTCTGACACGTTTAAGAAGTTTACAGTCTCCCGGAGACCGGTGAAATCACAACCGGGAAATAAATTGGAACCGGTAGCGGCGCCGAAAAATGATAAAACAGACAGGAAAAATACAATTTTGCCGGATTTATCAGTACCGGGTTCCAACGCTTCACTTTTCCCGGAGCAGAAAAAAAGCCAGGTGCGACTTCGCGTCGCCGCCCCCGGGCGGGGACATAATAAACAGGCGGGAAAGGACCGTAAATTATTGCGAAATCCCCTGCCCGCGATCCCTGGCTGGTTAGCTAAAACCGGTCAGAATGTGCGCCTTGTGGTCAGTTATACAATTGTTCCGGATGGCTCGGTGGAATCTGTTAAAATACTTACCAGTTCCGGTTATCCGGACCTTGACTCCCTGGTTGTTAATAAATTAGAAAAATGGAAGTATGAAGAGGGAAATAAATCTGAGGAACGTAAACTTGAAATTTATTTCAAGCTGGTGGCCTGAATGAGTAATTTAATTACTTTACCGGATAATCAAAATCATTGGTTGTCCCTTTTCGGGGCCCAGGCCTGGCTTATTTTACTGTTAGTCGGTTTTATCGGCGTTATTTCTTCGCCCGCCCGGGCCGGGCTCTGGGAAATTCGGGAGTATCGAGCTGCCGTGGGATTACTCCGCAACGGTGAGCTGGAGCTGGCCCGTTCCCAGTACAACAGTTTCCTGGAAAATTATCCCCGTTCTGACAGAAGAGGCAAAGCGTATTTTGGCCTGGCGGAAACTTATTATCTCCAGGACAAATTTGATTCGGCCGGGGAGTATTACTACCGGGGACTTCAGCATAATTTGCCGGACAACTATAAAACCCAGGCGTTTACCCGGGGGTTGGAATCGGTTCATCGCGCCGGTCGGCCCGGCCTGGCTAAAAAAATTCTTGAACTTTCGGGTAAAAAATTTGCTGATCAGGCACCGGATTCCGGTTTGCGACATGCGCTCCAGCTTTTTGAGGCGGAAAAAAGATACGGCGAAGCGCTAAAATTAATTGACCGGGTGTTAGAGCGGCGGCCCGAAGCTTCTTTCTGGCTGTATCAAAAGGCGGTGGTTTGTTCCCGTTCGGACAGTTATCAGGCGGCTAACAAATACCTTGGTCAGCTTGTCGAGAAAGAAGATGAATATGGAACCAGGGCCCGGTTCATGCGGGCTGAAATTGCCCTGACCCGGGGTCAGTTAGCCCAGGCCCGATCAGATTATCAGCGCTTGCGGGGAGCAGAGGAATTAAAATACGACGCTCTTTACGGGTTGGCCTGGATAAGAATAAAAAAGCAAAATAAAGCGGCGGCGCGTAAATTGTTACGAAAAGTAGCCGGTGAAGCACCGCCGGCAAAAATGTCACTGCGGATTCTCGCCGCCCGCGATCTTGCCCGGGTATATCGTAAAATGAAGTCAGTTGATAAAGCTGAGCAGTGGTATGACACCGCGATTAACCTGGCCTCTGAACCCCGGCGTTCTAAATTGTGTATTGAATTTGCCGAATATAAAGTCGAACAGGATAAGCTCCGGGAAGCGGTCCCTTATTATGAGCTTGCCCGGGCTCTTCCGCTGACCAGTAAAAAGAGTTTAATCGAAGGTTATATTTCCCGGCGCGAGTACAAGTCGGCGGCCAATCTGCTTGAAAAAAATCTCAATAACAACAACCTGAATTCGCCCCGCTGGCGTCGTTTGCTGGCGTTTTGCTATTTTAAACTTCAGCGTCTCAACCGGGCCCTGGAGACCATCCCCGTCTTAAAATCAATCACTGAGCGCCAGGAAAAAATTGCCACTATGCGGCTCCGGGGGAGTATTTATTACAGACTCGGGGAGCTGGCTGAAGCCCGCCGGATTTTTAAACACTGGCAGGAAAAATTTAGAGGTCCGGAACCCCGGCTGAACCTTGCCCTGGTGGCGGATAAACAGGGCAAGAAACAACAGGCCCGGCAAAAATTACAAGGACTGCTCGACGGGACGCTGTCGGCGGAATTAAAAAATCGGGTCAGTTTTCATCTTGCCCGGATGTATTTTGAAGAAGAGCGAGCCCGGGCCCGAAAATACCTGGAGCAAGTAAATCCCGTTCACCTCTCGACCGACCTGGCGGTTGAATATAAGATCCTGAGATTAACTGACCGTCTCCGGCGAAAAGGGCCGACACCTCGCCTTTTGACGAGCGCGCAGGAATTAAAAAAGCAACTCAAACGGGACGTTTATTACTCTCGCTTTTACGGTCGCTTAACTACCAGTAAAGTGCCCCGCCAGTGGTGGAACAGTATTTTACTTCCCCTGCTGAAGACTAATCAACGGGTCCGCAGGGACTGGGGGGCGACTACTGTTAACAGGCTCCGGAGGCGAGGGTGGTTAAAATTAGCCCTAAAAACCGGCAAACAATTGCTTGTTCATGATTACTCACCGGGGGTTTTCCAAAAAATAAAGTTAGCTCATCTTAAAACTCTTCTGCAGTTAAAAAAATATGCTGAGCTAAAAAAGTCACTTCCCTCAGTAAAAAAATGGGCTAACTGGAAGCCGGCAAACGTTCGACCGCTTGTCCTGGTAGTGGCCCGTTATTACCGGGAAATTTCAGAGCCCGAGCAAGGGTTAAAGAGTTTACGTAAGCTCTTGAAGACCGTGCCCCGTCTTCGCCGGGCTGATTCTGACCTGATTCGAGAAACCATGGCTGCTTTTGAGCTGAGTTTGGGGAAAATTGATGCGGCCCGCCGCCGGTTACTGGAAGTGGGGCGGGATAGGCTCAGTTTAACCGGCCGGCTTAACCTGGCTATAACTGCGGTTCACCGGGGGCAAGAAAAAGAGACATTAGGGAAGTTACTTTCCCTGCGGCAGGAGTGGGATTCACCCCCTGTCCAGCTTTATCGCTATGGCTTTAAACTCTTTCGGTCGCTGGACAAACAACAGCTTCAGGACACCTGGAGCCGGGATTTTTTACAGACCGAGAGGTTTTCAGATACGGATAAATTTAACCTGCTGGTCAAAAATATTAAATACTGGGTTAATGAAGGCGGAGAAACGATTGCCCTTGGTTATATTGGTAAGCTGTCGAAAATATTTTCTGCCCACGAGTTTTTGATTGAACTGGGCTACTACCGGGCGCTGGCTTTTTATAACCGGGGGGCCCTGGAGCAAGCGCGTCAGGCCTTCAATCGCTTACGTAAAACTTATGAGCTGTCAGATAAATGGTTATACAGGTGCTTGCGCACGGAGGTTGAGCTTGCTCTGCGGCTCCAGGATTGGTCCCGGGCTTATCAACACTGGCGGGAATTGCACAAGTTAGGGCGGGGTGGAGAGGCGGGCAGCAGAATATTGCAGGGCCGGGGAGTAGAAAAATATCCGGAAAAATTTGAGAAATTACTCGCGGTTATGGAAAAAAACTACTCAACTTACCTGCCGCGGGGAGATACAATTTACTGGCAGGGACGAATTCGGGAAAAACGGGGCTCGGATACCCAGGCGCGGGAAAAATACAAGGAATATTTAGCCGGTGATTATGAGCAGAAAAAAGTTCCGGTCCGGCGGCGGCTGGCTCGAATTTATGAAAAAAATTCCGCTTACCAGAAAGCCTTAGACCAGTGGAAAAAAATACACGAACAAACCGAAAACTCTTCAGCCCTGGTCCGGCAGGGTGTTTTGCACCGGAAATTAAAGCACTTCCGGCGGTCAATTTCTCTTTTTCAGCGGGTCCTGAAAAACGGTGAATTTGGCCGTAAACAGTGGTTGAACTTCCAGATCGGTCAGAACCTGGTGCGGGCCGGTGAAGACACGGCCGGTTTTGACCGGCTGACCGGGGCTATAGAAACAGCTCCTGAGACTGCTTCATGGACGAAAAAAGCCCGGCTTAAGGGAATCTCGCTGGCCTTGAATAATAACCGGTCTCAGATCGCCGCCCGCTTGTTGACTGAACTGGGTATTGGTCCTCGGTCGGTCCTTTACCGGGCTGAACTTAACCGCCAACAGGGGGATACCGGTGCCGCTCTCAGTCACCTGGAAAAATTCCGGGCTGATTATTTTCCGCCGAAAAATAATGCTCTGCAAGATGATTACCGGCAGATAGCAGAGAATATTTACTGGCAAACTGAATCTTATCAAAAATTGGTTGAACTCCTGCCGGAAGTTCCTGCAACCTCCCGCCTGCAGTTTCACCGGCTCAAGGCCCTGGTCGAGCTGGATAAAATTGAGGCTGCCAATTTTCTTTACCAACAGCTCAATCAGCCGGTGGTCCCCCGGGCGGCAAGCGAGCTGGGAAATTATTATTTCCACCAGCAAAAATGGCGGTTGGCCCGGGGTTATTACCGGGAAGCCCGTCCGAATCCCCGGATTGCATTTAGGTTGAGTAAGATCCAGTTGAAGCTGGACCGGCCCCGCCAGGCTCTGCAGGCACTTCATAACTGTATCCGGCTTTTGCCCCGAGGAGATACTGTTGTTAAACGTTGGTCGGGCCGGCTGTTGGGGCGGCTCGAGAAAATAGTTGGTAGCGGTAATCAGCTTCGCTTATCTTCAGCCCGCCTGATTGATAATAACTGGGTGCTATTCAGTGACGTTGATACACGGGCGGTTTCGCTTGGTTTGCGCTGGAGTATGGATATTAATGATACTCCGCTCGTCTTTCGGTACATCAAGCGGCTACCCGCCCAATTTTCTACTTCGCTGTTCAGCCGCACTGCAAACTGGCTGAAGAACCGGCAAAGGTGGGAAAAACTTGCCGAATTGACCGCTAAATTTGAAACTGAGGGGGGAACTGCGCCCCTAATATTATCCTATTATCGGCTGGTTGGGAAAGCTCGGGATAATACTGATACAGCCTTGGTAAGCAGGG
Source organism: uncultured bacterium (assembly GCA_964631325.1). Classification (GTDB taxonomy): domain Bacteria; phylum T1Sed10-126; class T1Sed10-126; order T1Sed10-126; family T1Sed10-126; genus CAZVWJ01. The sequence goes on from CAZVWJ010000010.1 coordinate 18,752, forward strand.
TAAATAAGGTTTTGAACCGGGCGATCGAACAAAATTCTCAGTACGGGCCCCGCCTGCAGAAATTAATTGGTGATATTTATTTTAACCGGGAGAATTTTCAAAAAGCCGCTGTTGAGTATCACAAGGTAAAAATGCTTTTCTCAGCCAATGAAACGATCCCGCGAGCAAAATTTATGCTGGGCCGCTGTTATGTAAAGCTGGACAAACCGGAGAAGGCGCGTCAAATTTTCACCGAGCTCCAGGAGGATAATACTCTGGCTGAAAACTTACGGCAGAAATCGGAAAAATGGTTAGAAGAACTATAGCTGTTCTTCTTTTGCTGGTGGTTATCACTGTGCCGGCACGGGGACAGGAAAGAATAATTATTGAAGGGGAAAGTCTGGAAAAACCGAAAAGCGCCCTCCAGTACAAAACTGAGTTTGATTCGGGCCCCCTGGAAATATTAACTCAAACCGAAGACATTCCCGCACCAACCAGTCAGGATACAGGCCCCGTGGCCCAACCTCTGGATGCGGGTAAACAGATGCTGGCTCCCCAGCCCCGCCTCGATACTCAACATCAAACAGCGGTTAACGAGTTTACGGCAAAACAGCTTTATCTCTTTTTCTCCGGTACCGGAGCTCTCCTGCTCCTCCTACTCTCCTGAATTTAGCCCGGATAATTCACGACAGCGTGACTGTCGCGAATTATCCGTCCGAAGGACAGCCTTCAATCGAGGCACCATATTTAGTGTTTAGCGCTGGCGAAGGGCTCTCAACGCAATTTTAGTGGTGAAGCTTCACAATAAAACTACTCGATTGTAGGCTGGGTTAACCCAGCACTCAAGTAGAACAAATATATTCCCTTAAAACAGTCTGTAATTTTTCGGGCCAATATTACAACTTGATTTATTTGCTCATACAGCCTTGAGTGCTGTATCATAGATACACATCATGCACGAAATTTTAGAATTTCGTGCATGATGTGGGCTAAAAAGCTGGAGGAAAAGTGGATGTGGAAGTTAGTTGTCTGGTCGCTTACCGGGCTGTTGTTTGGATTTCTGGTTTCCGGGACGGTTAATATTTTATTGGTTAGCCGGGGAGGTATTCAGCCTTTTCCCAAAAAAGTAAAGACTGTAGAACAGGTTGAAAAAACTTCTGGTCAGCCTGTTTCATACAAGCCGGTTTCGGATTTTTTTCTGATTGAAGAAAGCGGTTCTTCGTCGGCCCAAGAAAGTTCTCACCGGAATCAAGTTACGCTGGCCGAGACAGAAACTGTTGAATCCACGGAGTTACCCCTGGAGCTGGTGGGGACCCTGGCCGGCGCTAAATCTTATAGCCGGGCAGTTTTTCGCTCGCTTGATCCTCGTAAGACTTTTACCCTGGAGCCCGGAGAAGAGTGGGGGGAGTTTAAGTTGCTTGCGGTTGAATCGGACAGAGTTAAAATTTTAAATTTTAAGAAGGACCAGGAGGAATACTTAACGATTGCCAGGTCAGCAAAATCATCACTTGAGGATAAGAAGAAAAAATCCGGTGTTGAAAAAGTCAGCCGCTATCGAATTAATCAGGCTATTCACAGCAACATTAATAATTTGCTGGCTACCGTCGATGCGGGGCCCGAGCTCCGGAACGGTAAAATTATCGGTTTCCGATTAAAACATTTGAACGGTAAACCGGGCAAATTATTAAAAAAACTGGGTTTTCAAAAGGATGATATAATTACCCGGGTAAATGGACAAAAAGTTAATAGTGTTGAGAAAGCGCTGAGTCTGTGGTCGCAACTGCGAAATAAAAAAGAATTTGTAATAAGGGTGCTACGTGATGGGAAGAAGCAGAAGTTATCCTACCGGCTTACTCGCTAGTTTTTTCCTGATTTTCCTGGCCTGCCTGCTGATTGCCCCTTTTCTGCGGGCGGCTGAATTTTTTCAGGCCGGAAAAATTGATCATGGAGAAACGTATCACCGGGCCCGAAAATATTTTAACGAAGGGAAAAAAGAGGAAGCCAGGAAATTGCTCAGGTCTCTGCTCAAGCAACAGCCAGACACTTCGGTGGCTCGCAATGCCCACTATCTGCTGGGGAAAATCATCTATCAACAGGGTAATGCTCCGCTTGCCGCGGTCAAGCAGTTCTACCGGGTTTATTCGCAGTATCCCCGCAGTAATCTCACCGATGATGCACTCTATTTTATTGCTGAAATTTTTATCGATCAGCTCGATCAGCCGGAAACCGCTATCCCTTACTTGAAAGCGATTAAGGATAATTTTTCTGAGGCTGATTATCACGAAGAGGCCGTCAATCGTCTGGAAAGTTTACTCGAAGATGAGGCTGTTCAACCCCGCTCCTATACCCTGGATAACATTCCGCCGCCGGCAATTAAACTTAATTTTGAAAAAATCGAACTGAAGGATTTTATTTCCACTTACGCGGATTTAACCGGGAAGAATTTTATGTACAGACCAAGCATAAATGGGAAAGTAACTTTGCTCGGCAAACAGCCTATTCCGGTCCACGATTTATTTGATGTCTTTATCCAGGTCCTGGAAGCCCGGGGTTACACGGCGGTGAAAGAGGGAGGGACCTACAAGGTCAAGCGGATAAAAAACGCCCGCCGTGAAGGAGTCCCTTTCGGGCAGGCAAAATCCGGCCTGGAAACGAGGTTTTATTCTCTGGACGGCCTTCCCTGGAATGATCTTAAATCTATTTTAAGTTCTTTTCTCCCCAACTATTACCAGTATAATTACCTAACTGACCTGGATAAGATAATGATTACCGGGCGGCCGGATAAATTGAAGGAAACCAGGAAATTACTTGCTGGCTTGAAAGCGATGAATGCGCCGCCGGCAGGCAAAAAAATTATCAGCTATTCTCCCAAATACGTCGACGTGGGTAAACTGGCCGGTGAATTGAAAAATATGCTCAAGGATTTTTTAAACCAGCGAAGCTTTCAGTTCATCCGGATGGATAATACTAACCGTCTCTACGTGATTGTAGCCGAGGAAAAAGCGGACTTTGTGCGTAAAATGTGTAAAAGGCTTGATAAGGATATCGTTGATCGTCTGCGGATTAAGGTTTTTCGCCTGGAGCACGCCTCGGTTTCTCAGGTGGCTGATCGGATTAAGAAGATGCTGGCGGTTCTGCCCGGCGGATTTGCCGGGAATAAGGTTCGCCTGGTTCCGGACAAGCGGCAGAAGGCTATTGTGGTTTCTTCTATTTCTCAGCGGATTTTTAAAATGATTTCCCGCTTGATTAGTCAGCTCGACAAGCCAACGCCGGAGGCGCCAAAAGGAATCGAAGTATTTAAACTAAAGTATTCTCAGCCCAAGGAAGTAGTCGGCCAGCTCCGGGATTTACTTCTGGCTCTGCCGGAAAATTATTCAAAAAATGACTTTAAGCTGATCCCCGACAATCGCCGGCAGGCGGTTGTGGCTTCTGCCAATTCAACGGAAATATTTTCAGTAATTGAGCGGATGCTGAAGCATCTTGACCAGAAAAGCCCCAGCCGGCCGGAAAATATTCGGATCTTTCACCTTGACCACGCCCGGGTTGAGGCAATGGCTAAAATAGTTAACCAGATTAAAGAAGTACTGCCCGGGCACGTGCCGGAGAGTAAAATAAAAGTTATTGCCGACCAGCGCCAGCAGGCTATTGTTGTCTCCGCCGAATCCCGAAAAGTTTTTCCGATTGTGGAGAGAATTATTAATGAGCTCGACAAGGAAAGTACCCGCCAGCCGAACCGCCATCACGTTTACAAGGTCCACAATATTTCAGCCGGCCCCCTGGCTGAAAAATTACAATTTTTGTTCAAAGGAGAGGATTCCAAGTCTGATTTACGCGTGACCGCCGACGAGCAGACCAACAGTCTAATTGTCTCGGCACCGCCAGATGAATTCTCAACGATAAAAAAAATGATTAAGAAACTTGATTCTCCCAAGCAACAGATTCTTGTCGATGTCTACATAGTGGAAGCCTCTGCTGATAAAACCAGGCAGTTGGGGATCCAGTGGGGAGCTGAAGGGGAGGTGACTGTCTCTGGCTCCGGTCGCCAGGCGGCAATTGGAACAAACCTGGGGTTGGGGTCGAAGGATAACTTATTTGGTTTTAATGCCGGAATCCTAAGTGAAAATAAGAAGACTCTGCTCAGCGTTTTGCATGCTTATAAGACGGACGAGGATTTCAATATCTTATCAACCACACACCTGATGGCCAATGAAAATGAAAAGGCTTCTATTTCTGTCGGTGATGTGGTTCCTATTCTCAAGGACTCTCAAGTTACCGAAGGGGGCTCCCTGAACAAAACTTACAGTTTTGAGAACGTTGGCATCGATCTGCAGATGACCCCCACTCTCAGTGGTGATAGCACCGTTTCCCTGGATATTAACCAGAAAATTGAGGAACTTCAGTCTTCAGGAGACAATAAAGTCTTCGGCGCTCCAACCCGGAAATCTCGGGATGTGCAAACTACTGTAACTGTGCCCGATAATATCACCCTGGTCCTGGGTGGAGTTCTAAAAACCAAGCAGAACAACACTAATAATTCTGTTCCCTATCTTTCTGCTATTCCGGGGCTTGGCTACCTTTTTGCTTCCAGTAGTGACGTCCGGGAACGCCGTAATCTGTTGATTTTTCTTACTCCTCATATCCTTCGTTCGGGCGAGGAAGCGGCCGCAATAACCCGGCAAATGCGGCAGGAGGCTGGAGGCACTCACCCCCTGAAGGTTTCTCCCAAGGAATTTTTGCAGCAACAGAAAATTTCCGATTCGCCGGCTCAGAATGACTGAACCGTCTGTCGAAAATCAGGCCGGAACTACTGCTGAGCTTCAGTTAGATGATGTTTTTCAGCAGGTTCCTTTCCGTTTCTTTCGGACGAATACCATCCTTCCCGTTGAAATATCTGAATCCGGCCGGCTGGTTGTGGGAGTTTCCGACTCCTGTGATCCTCAGTTGCTGGATAATCTTTCCCTCCAGCTTGACTGTGGTCTTGAGACAGTGCAGATGGAGGCTGCGGAGATAAAAGATACGTTGAGCCGGCTCGAAAGCGAACGCCTGGCTGAAAGTGAGGCTGATTTTGAATCGCTTTCCGCCGAGACCCTTTCCTCTTTTCGCAACCAGGTCCGGGAACAGCGCCAGAAGTTAGATACTTCGGAAGAAGCCCCGATCGCCAGCCGGGTCAACAGCATTATTGCCGAGGGTGTTCTCGCCGGGGCCTCTGATATTCACTTTGAGCCGCGCGAGGAAGAAATTCAAGTCAGGTTTCGCCACGAGGGTATTCTCTCCGCTCACGAGAGCCTTCCCCGCGATATTCTGCCCGGGCTGATTTCCCGGATTAAGGTGATGGCCAACCTTGATATTTCCGAACAGCTTAAGCCCCAGGACGGTCGGATGAATCTGGATATTGGAAACAAAGACATTGACGTCCGGGTTTCTATTGTTCCTACGGTTCACGGGGAACGGGCGGTGCTCCGTCTGCTGGATCGAGACACTCTAAAAAATTCCCCGGCGGAACTGGGACTGCGACCCGAGCAAGTCAGCCAGGTTGAATCACTTCTTTCCAGTCCGGACGGGATAATCCTGGTTACTGGTCCCACCGGCTCCGGCAAGACAACCAGTCTTTATTGTTTTCTCCAGCAGTTAAAATCCGGTGAAAAAAATATTATTACGCTTGAAGACCCGGTAGAGTATCAACTGGAGGGAATTAACCAGATCGAGATAAAACCGCGCCAGGGACTCACCTTTGCCAGCGGGTTGCGCAGTGTTTTGCGCCAGGACCCGGATATTATCATGGTCGGTGAAATCCGGGACCGGGAGAGCGCCGAGCTGGCCGTCCACGCCTCCCTGACCGGCCATTTGGTTTTCACCACTTTGCACACCCGCAGTTCTATTGGCGCCTTGAGCCGGCTGATTGATCTCGGGCTTGATCCTTACCTGATCGGAGCCGGTGTTCGCGCAATCATGGCCCAGCGGCTGATTCGCTTGCTCTGCCCTGAATGCGAAGGCGGCACTCAGCAGGAAAATTGCGAGGAGTGCCGGGGGAGCGGTTTTTCCGGTCGCCAGGCCCTGTTTGAAATTCTTGAAGTGGACAGCCGCATCCGGGAACTGTTGGACGAGGGAGCCGGGGAAGAAGCGGTTCGCTCTCACCTGCAGTCCACCGGTTTTCAACCTCTTGCCGCCGAGGGAGAACGAGTTGTTGAATCGGGCTTAACTACGGCCCGGGAAGTGAGTCGGGTCTTACGCCTGTGATGCTCAATCAACAATGAAAAGCTTTAAATTTGAAGCCATTGACGGCCACGGGGCGGTTAGAAAAGGCCGGCGAGTCGCTGCGGATCGAGCCGCCCTCGAGGATTTTTTTGCCCAGCAGGGGCTTTCTCCTCTTTCAGTGGAGGAAGTTAAGTCCTACCGGTCCCGACCGATTCGACGCCGCCGGCTTCTGGCCCGGCTGTTTCGAAATATGAAACTTTTCCTCGAGAGCGGCATGGAACTGATTCCAGCGCTCAGCCAGGTTAAGGACCGGCTCGATGAACCCCAGCTGGCCGCCTGCCTGGAAACGGTAATAACTGACCTGCAAAATGGCCGTTCACTGGCTGACTCTCTGCGCTCCTGTTCTCCTTATATTCCACCTGCCGCTCACCGGCTCTGTGCCGTCGGTGAACAGTCCGGCCAGCTTGCCGAAGTCTGTGGTGAACTCTCTGATTATTTTAAAGTCCGTTATCAGTTCCTTGAAAAACTTTATAATTTACTTCTCTATCCGCTTATTGTTCTTGGAATTGGCTGCTTGATTCTCGTCTTTTTGCTTATTTACGTCTTACCCCGGCTTTCCGCTTTGCTCCAACAGCCTGATTCATCCCTACCCTTTATGACTCGTTTTCTGCTTTCCTTGAGTAGTTTTACCCGCAGTTGGTATATTCTCCCGGTGCTTCTTTTGTTCAGTTTGGGCGGCTATGCGATTTATCGCCTTTTTAAGCGTCCGGTGGTCCAGAATTATCTGGCCTGGTTGCTTTTGTATTCCGCCCTTTATAGACGCTTGAAGACCCAGTTGCTGGCCCTGACAATGTCGATGTGTCTCCGTGTCAACATGGAGATAGATCGGGCGCTCGAGTTGACCCGTCAGGTGGTCGGGAATCCTTACCTCCAGGAACGTTTGCGTGATGTTACGGAATCCGTGCGGGGAGGCCATATGTTAACCGATAGCCTTCAGCGTAATAATTTTGATATGATCCCTTATGACAGCCTGGCTACCGGGGAACAGAGCGGTAACCTCGGCGGTGTTTTTGAATTCCAGGCCGAGCTCCTGCAGGAAGAAATAGACGAGACCCTTTCCCGGGTGGTCACGCTCTTTGAACCGGTAATGATTCTTTTGCTCACGGGAGTGGTCGGTTTTATCCTTGCCGCGGTAATGCTCCCGATCGTCCAGATGAGCACCGCCTTTTGACGAGATTTAGGTTTAAAATTTAAGGAGTGATATTTATGGATTCTGAACATGGTTTTACTTTGATTGAAATACTTGCCGTGATGTTTATCATTGGTCTGCTTGCTACGATCATTGGGGTTCGCTTTATCGGTCGGACTGAGAAAGCCAAGCAAACTCAGGCGGCCATGCAGATTAAACAACTGCAGAGTGCCCTGGACCAGTTTCATATGGATAATGGTTTTTACCCCTCCACCGAGCAGGGGTTGAAGGCGCTCGTGGAGAAACCGCAGTCCGGTCGGATCCCGGATAATTATCCGGAACACGGTTATCTGAAACAGCAGTCTGTACCACTTGATCCCTGGGGGAACGAGTATGTTTATCTTTCTCCTGGTCAGCACGGTGAATACGACCTTTATTCCCTGGGCTCAGACGGTGAACGCGGGGGAGAAGGGACAGCCCGGGATATTCAGTCCTGGAATTTAAGCGAAATCCTCCAGCGCCAGTGAGCAATTTATCGATTTTGGGTAGGACCTCCGGCTTCACTCTGCTTGAGATAATGGCCGTGTTGTTCGTCATCTCTTTATTTGTTGGTATCGTTGCGGCTAATTTTGACCTGTTTGGACTGCAGGCAGAAAATGAGCTGGAACAGTTTCTGGCCACTTTTAGATCAGCCCAGTGGCTTGCCGTCAATTCCGGTCAGCCGGTTCAGGCCCATTTTTCCCCAAAAAATGATCTGGTTGAATTTAAACGGGACGGTGAAATTGAGGATAAGTTTAAATTCGCCAGCCTCGAGCTGGAACAGCCCGAAAATAAATTTGTGGTGAAAATGGTCCCGACAAATATAACCGGTCCTAAAAAAATAAATCTCTCTGCCCGGACTGTTCGATATCGTCTTGTTCCGGATCGTATTTTTGGTCTCCAACGTCAAATACAATCAGATGATCTTTGACTTATGCAGGGGATAACCGGACAGTTAATTTCAACCCGGTTTAAAAAGTTTGCCGGTGAGCCCGGTTATTTACTCCTGGAGGTTTTGTTTGGTTTGACTCTGTTTAGCGGCCTTGCCCTGGTCACCCTGGGTATTTTGAGAAATACAACCGCTTCTCTCTCATCCACGCCCGGTGATTTTCAGGAAATTGTCCGCAAACTGAGGCAGAACCCTAACTATCATCGAAAAACTCCGCACTTGAATGTAATTGACCGCCGGCAGAAAAAACATGGAACCTGGCTCGTTTATCGCTGGACTCCACCCCGCTCTGAACCTCTTGAAATCCCGTTATACCAATCAAAAAATGAATAAAGTCTGGCGTAATTCCGGCGGAAAAATATTGTCTTCAAGAGATGGTTTTACCCTGCTTGAATTGCTGGCCGGGATTGCCGTGGGCAGTCTTTTGCTGGTCTTTGTCTTCCAACTGCTTACTTACCTGACTGCGGCTCGCAGTCACCTCAAGAACAGGGGCCTTGATCACCATCGCCGGCAGGTGCTGTGGACGATTCTCAACCGGGATTTGACCAGCCTTCCCGTGGGTAAACGGGAACTGCAGGGAACAAAAAATAAACTGTCGTTTATTACCGTGGTTCCGGAGTCCGACCGGCACCTTCAGTTGCAGACCAAGGTTCAATATACTGTGGAGCCGGCCTCTAAAGGCCAGAAATTGTATCGGCGCTGGAAATGGGTGGATCTTCACGACGATTATCAGGCAAAAGAACTGCTTGCCCGGGGCAAGGAGATATATTTTCATTATTCTGCCAAACCGGCCAAATGGGTTTCCTCTATAGCTGAACTCAAGCGGTCCCCCCGCTCCGTTCGTCTGCAGATAGATGAACAGGAATTACTTGTGGATTGCCTGCACAATCAGTCGGACAGTGGCGTTATTGCTGCTCCCGCCCGCTATTCTCATAATTTTATTTCTCCTGGCGGGAGGCGGATAACTCTCAATGGTTAATCGGTCCTCTGTTAATTTTTTGAAGCGTTTGGCCGGTAAATCTAAACGCGAAAAAGGGTTTGCCCTTGTTACCGTTCTTCTCGTTGCCGCCGTCGTTTCTTTTATTGGCCTCGTTTTTATTGCCTATGGCCGCTGGCAGAACCGGCTGGCCGGCTACCGGTTCCGGCGCTATAAATTAAACCAGGCCTACCGGTATCTTGAAGCGGAATTACTTTCGCGCCTTCATAAGAAGTTAAAAGAGCAGGGGGGAACCGTTACGGAACCGCCTGAAATTACCCGAAAATTGCCGCCGGGAATTGAAACCCGGGGGACTGTAAAAGTTTTAAACGGGAAAATTAATTTAAATTTGTTAAACTGGGCCGGTGTGGCCGGAAAAATTCGGCCCGTGGTTGAGAAACTATTTGTTACCCTGGGCTATCCCCGGCGAGGGGTAGATGAAATCGTCAACTGGATTGAACCGGCCGGTGAACTTGGAGCTGATCGTGCTTCAAAATATAGCAGTTACGGGTATTCCAGTCCGGGGCGCCGGCTTTATCAACTGGATGAGCTGGAGCTGATTTCCGGCTTCCGACAGGTCGGGATAAATTTTGCTTTTCGCCGTATTTTTACAGTTCACGGCAGTGGGAATTTAAACCTTCTCCACCTGGAAAGAACTCACTGGCGCCTCCTGAGAAACGTTTTCCCCCGGCGCTTACCTTCGGCTCCCGCGGGTGCTTTCCAGGACCGAGAAAAGTTAAAAAAATTCCTCAAGCAGGAACAGGTCTGGAAACGAATCAAGAATAAACTTCCCGTGGTTCAACTCCGCGACGATTCGTTTTATCTGGATTTTGAACTCCAGGCGGCCGGCGTAAAACGCCGCCTGCGAACAGTTTACCGTTATCACCACAAGCAGGATAAGTTTGAACTTATCTCCCGCTTTTATCAATTAACCGGGTGAATTTTTTATGGATTTCTCCGCCTCCTCGCCTCTTCGCCCCTCCGCCTCCCCGCCTCTTCGCCACTTCGCCTCTTCGAGTTGTTCTTTGTTCTTACGGTGTTTCACTCCTTCGCCTTTTCGCCTTGTTGCTTCTTCGATTTCCTCTGCGTCTTTGCGCCTTTGCGTTAATATAGTTGTTTCGGATTTGAGAATTTTCGCCTCTTCGCCCCTTCGCCCCTTCGCCTTTTCGCCTCTTCGCCCCTCCGCCTCCCCGCCTCTTCGCCACTCCGCCGCTTCGTCTTCCCTTCGGTTTCCCAGGCGTTTTGTGTTTTTTGGCTTGCTCATTGTCATGGCTATTTTTTTGTTGTTCCCGGCCTTGTCCCGGGCCGGGGAAGCTAATTTAACCTCCTCTGCAACCTCCGCGGCTGAAACTTCAGCCCGGACTCTGCGCCTGCCCGAGCTTAATTCGAATTCCAGTCGGACGGCTAAATATTTTGAACATACCTCCCCCCAAAAATTTGTCCAGGGTAGGACCCCGGGGCAAGATTTTTCAGCTTCCCTCGGGAAGTTAGAAGGTGAGATGGAATACCAGATAAAATTTCCCGCCGGCCGCAGCCGGCTGATCTTCCCGGTTGATAATAACACTTTTGGCTTTAATTTCCGGGGGAGAATACCTGAAGTTGGTCGGACCGGGAAAAATCGCCTGACCTGGCAGGTTAGCTGGCGCGAGGTTTTAGGTGGTCCGGCCGGCCAGGCTGAGGACTATGACTGGTTGGACAGCGATCCGGCGCCTGATATATACGGGCGGATGGACTGCGAGTTGGAGACCGGGCGAATTCTGGAGACTAGTTTGTCCTTTGACGTGCAAAGCCAGGAAAATCTCTGGTTGGGAATAACCGGCGGATTGCGGCGAGAATATTACCGGCTGAAAAACGATAATGTCTATCAGGAAGATGATAGCGGCAATGTTATTACCACGGATAAGGTGGCAATAATTTATGAACGAAAAATGCTTTTTCCTTACTTTGGCTTTGGTATAAACGGTCGCCTGCCGCCGTCAATTGACTTTGCCGGCCGGTTTCTTTTTTCACCGGAAGTTCGGGTTGAGGATGAGGACGATCACACTCTTCGCAACAAGATCTCCCGGGGCGAAACTTACGGGGACGGAGTTATTCTCAGGGGTCGGCTGACCTATCACCTTTCCCCGCGGGCCGGGCTCTTATTATCCATAGAAAAGTTGCGAACAGAAGCGGAAGGCCACCAGGATCAATACTGGTATGGCGATGACCCGGGAATCGGCGGCGACCAGGAGGGCGACAGAATTTCCAACATCCCCCTGGAAACAAAAATGGAACACTCTTCTATCTCCATTGCCCTTCGCTATTACTGGGAATAAATCTACTTCAGTTAATTCAAACCACAAAAACTTATGAACGAACTGTTGTTGCCCTGGCGTACGCAGGGCCGAGTCAGGAGAGTAGATCAAGCTTGCTCCGGCATTTTAGTGTAAAATATACATTGTCTGTCATTGCCGGGCTTAATCCGGCAATCCATTAAGAGAATGTCATTCCGGGGCTTGCCCCCGGAATCCATTTTTAAAAGTTTTGAATTCTTCGCGTTCGCGAAATGCAAATCGCGTGTTTCCGGCGCTTCGTGTCTCCATTCGGAATGACATTGAGATTTTAGTAGATAGTTCTGATTGATACTTGGATTTTAAGTTGGTTTATGAGATATTATTGATTACTGGGATTTGGAGATTCTTTTCTGGCAGGATTCAGTTTGAGGCGTGATCATAGTAAGACTATAGGTCTGTATTTAATTTTTTGGTGCCGGCTGCTGTTTGAGTGGTTACGGAATAAATCCGCGGAGGTTTTTTGATATGGGTAAATTTCGATTGAAACAATTGTCCAAGATAAGAGAAAAATCATGCCGGGTTATCTTGCTTTTTACGGCAGTTTTTTTGGTTCTATTCTCCGAATCTGTAGTGGCTCAGAGTATCTCTCCTTCGCCGGTTAAGAATGTCGATATTATTAAAGGCCGGCAGACAACCACTTATACTGGAATTTACGTGGATATAGAAGATGAAACTATTTACGGGGGCGGTTTTGCCCGAGAATGGGGAAAAACCAGTAAAACCGGGTTTGGCTATGCTGGCAGTTTTGCCAGTGGCTCAGGCATTCATGCCGGTCTTGGTTTTTTTAACGTCAAGCGAAACATTGATAAATATCTTGGTTCACTGGGCCGTTCAAAACAATTTGACGTGGTTGCATTTGGTGGGGGAGGAGCACTTTGGTTGACCGGAGATTATTCGGATTTTTTTCCGCTTGGGACCGGTGGTGTGATGGCTGAAATCCCTGTTACAGCTAATAAACAGGCAAAACTTCAACCGTTTCTATATGGTTCGCTTGCCATAGGTGCGGAAAGTTCATTTTCAGTCTCCTATGGTTTTGATTTTCGGGTTGCCGGGTTTAGTTTGAGTGCAACACTTAATTCAGCAAGCGAAAACGCTGACGTTTACCGGCTCAGTTATACTACCACTACTGAAGATATATTTGGTAGTGAGAAAAAATCAGTTAGTATGCAGGATAATAGAAAATCGGGACCACAAGAAGAGAAAATCCGGGAGCCAAAAACACCTGATAAAGATAAAAAGGATGGGGGAGAAGAAGGAAAAACTACAGAGAACATCGAAAAGAAGGGAAGTAAATCAAAATTACCTGACTTAGATGCTTCAGAGGAAAATGAATCTGCCGACGCACCACCTCTGATAAAGCCGTCGGTGGACTGGAAAAAGATTTTAGCCCGGGGGAAAAAGCAGTTGAAAAAGCGGAAGTTTGAAAAAGCCCGAAAGTCATTTTCGAAAGTGAATGAGTTAAGACCCGGCCATGTAAATACCCTGATTTATCTTGGTGTTACAGAAAGTAAAATGGGGGAGCTGGAGAAAGCAGTAGGACGAATGGAAAAAGTCCTGGAACTTGATCCCGGTAACCAGGTGGCCCGGCGTAACCTGGAAAAATTGAAGGCTTCACTTGAGAACAAGCAGAAAAAACAGGAGCCAAAAGCCGACTGGAAAAAGCTATATAAACGCGCTAAAGAACAGTATCAGCGTCAACGTTATGAGAAAGCACGCAAATTATTTCTTCGGGTTAAGAAACAAAACCCGAAGCATGTGAATAATTTAATCTGGCTCGGGATTACGGAATACAAGCTGGATCATATAGAACGGGCAAAATCCCTCATGAACAGGGTTTTAAAACTGGATCCGGACAATCAATTCGCCCGTAAAAACCTTGAAAGGATGAAATGAATCGTTTTGAAGTTGTGTTTTGTATTGTCGTCTAAAAATGGTATAATTCTTTTTCGTGGTGATTTGGGGCGTATTGCGGCCACGTTAAACAATTAGCTAAAAAGCCGCTTTGCTTGCCGGTAAAGCTGACTTTTTAGTTCGATTTATGATCCTCTAATTTTCCATCCGCATATTCCCCCACCACTTTTGGATATTTCACCAAGACAATTTTTCATCCACCTGTGCAATTGCGCAATTGCGCAATTGCGCGGATACGCAAATTTAGTAGGTTAATGTAGAATATATAGTGTAAATTAGCAGTTTAAATTTTTTGGGAAGGTCGGTGGTTTTAGTTATGAACGAAGATTCACGCGGTTTTGATACGGACGCTCTGCACGGGGGACACACGCCTGATTCAGACACTCATTCCCGGGCGGTGCCCATCTATCAGACTACTTCTTACACTTTCGAGGATACCCAGCACGCGGCGGATTTGTTTGCCCTGGAGGAAGAGGGATATATCTATACCCGGCTTCAGAATCCGACCACCGAGGTGTTGGAGAAACGGGTGGCAAAATTAGAAGGCGGGCTCGGCGCAGTTGCTTTCTCCAGCGGCATGGGCGCCATCAACGCGGCCTGCTTGACTCTAATGTCCTCCGGTGATCACATAGTATCAACCAGTGGGCTCTACGGGGGAACTTACACGTTGTTCAGCCAGACTTTTCCGAATAAGTTTGGAATTGATGTTTCCATAACTGAGTCCGATGAGCCGGCTGAGTTTGAGAAACAAATCAAGGAGAACACGAAGTTAATTTACCTGGAGACGATAAGTAATCCCCGGCTGACCGTCCCCGATTTTGAAGCTATCACTGAAATGGCTCACAAGCATGACCTTCCGGTGATGGTCGACAACACGATGGCTTCGCCGGCCCTCTGTCGTCCCTTCGAACACGGGGCGGATATTGTCGTTCATTCCCTGACTAAATATCTGGGCGGCCACGGAAACAGTATTGGCGGGATCATCGTGGACAGCGGTGAATTTGACTGGGAAGCCAGCGGCCGGTTCGATGAGCTGGTTGATCCGGATCCCGCTTATCACGGTATGAGTTTCACCGAGCAATTTGGCGAGGAAGCTTATCTTGCCAGGGCCAGAACGCGAATCCTGCGGGACCTGGGCAGTTGTCTCAGTCCGGCTAACGCGTTTTTGATTATCCAGGGAATAGAGACTCTTTCCCTGCGCATGGAAAGACACTGTGAGAATGCCCGCCGGGTGGCGGAATATCTCGCCGCCCACGAGATGGTTAACTGGGTTACCTATCCCGGCCTGGAAGAACACGAGACGCATGAATTAGCCGGCCGCTACCTGGACTCCGGATACGGAGGCATGGTTGGTTTTGGGATCAGCGGTGGCCTGCAAGCAGGCAAAGATTTCATTAATAACCTCGAGCTAATCAGTCACCTGGCCAACATCGGAGACGCCCGGACCCTGGCGATTCATCCGGCCAGCACCACCCATCAACAGCTCAGTGAAGAGGAACAGCGTCAATCCGGTGTTACCCCGGATTTCATCCGGCTGTCAGTTGGGATCGAAAACGTAGAGGATATTCTCGCGGATCTAGATCGCGGCCTGCAGGCTGCTAACTAGCAAATCCGGAGGCCAGGGCAATCAAGCGAAAAGGACTTGAAGAATTAGAGCGGAATCTACCGGCCACTCCCGGTATCCTGGGGAAGGAGGAGTATTACTTTAATTCCGCGGTTTGTGTGTTGCTCGTAGAAAAAGAGGACGGGTTTAATTTTTTGTTTGAACAGCGGGCCCCCGGAGTTGAGCAGGGCGGGGAAATTTGTTTTCCCGGTGGCCGTTTTCACCCGGAAAAGGATGAAAATTACCGGGAGACTGCCCTGCGGGAAACAGTGGAAGAACTGGGAGTAAGGCGAGCTAAATTGTCGGTAATCGGCCAGATGGATACGATAGTGGCGCCGATGGGCGCGACGATTGACAGTTTTGTTACTGTTTTGCCGCCCGAGCAATTGGAAGAGCTGGAACCAGAAAAGACCGAGGTGGCCGAAACATTTACTGTCCCGGTGGAGTATTTTGAGGAGACAGAACCGGAAATATACGATGTGAAACTGGAAGTTAAACCGACCCATGAAGATGAAGCGGGAAACCGGGAAGTGTTGTTGCCGGCCCGGGAATTAGGTCTGCCGGAACGTTATCACAAGCCGTGGGGCGGCAAAAAATACAATATTTATATTTATCGAGCCCGAAAACATGTAATCTGGGGAATCACGGCCCAGCTAATTCGCGAATTTTTAAGTTATATCTAACCTGATTAATTCGCGACGGTCGTGCTGTCGAGAATTAATCACCCGGAGGGACGCATTCAATCGAGCCCCGGTTAGCAACTAATAATGCTTGGACAATATTAAATCATATCTTATGAGTTACGCATAAATGTTTTTGTTACTCGATTGAAGGCGTGGTTAGTCCAGCCCACAAATCGGTAAAAAGTTAAAGTTGAATTATACTATGTATCTTGAATTGTCAGTATTACAACTTGATTTAAGTGCAAATATTGATTTGAGTGCTGTATCGTAGATACGAATTATTCATGGAAAATTTATTTTTCGTGAATAATTCGGACTAAAAAGTAGGTGAACAGATGAGCGAAGAAGATTCAGTAGGAGTAGTGGAGACGAAAAAATGGCAGTTTGCTGAGCCGCCGGAGGAACTGGAACTGCGCTGTGGTGAAACACTGGGGCCCATCGAGGTGGCCTATGAGACTTACGGTGAATTGAGTCCTGAGCGGGACAACGCAATTTTAATCTGCCACGCGCTTACCGGTGACGCACACGTGGCCGGTAAACATTCCCCGGAAGATAATAAACCGGGCTGGTGGGAAATTATGGTGGGCCCGGGCAAGCCAATTGATACGAACAAGTATTTTGTGATCTGTTCGAACTGTCTCGGCGGCTGTCAGGGGACGACCGGGCCCGCTTCAATTAATCCTGATACCGGAGAGCCGTACGGGCTGGATTTTCCCATGGTGACGGTGGAAGACATGGTCCGGGTTCAGTATGAACTTATCACCCGGGAGCTTAACCTGGATAGCCTGTTCAGTGTAATCGGCGGTTCTTTCGGGGGGATGCAGGTTCTCCAGTGGGCGATCGACCACCCGGAGATGGTGCAAACAGCCCTGCCCATTGCCTCCGCCGCCCGCCTGAGTGCCCAGGCAATTGCTTTTGACGAGGTGGGGCGCCAGGCGATCTACAGTGACCCCAACTGGAATGACGGTGATTATTACGGAGAAAAGGAACCGGACCGCGGCCTTGCAGTGGCCCGGATGGTCGGCCATATCACTTATCTCAGTGACCAGTCGATGCGGAATAAATTTGGCCGCTCGCTCCAGGACAAAGATGACCTGGGCTATGACTTTGGACCGCCGGATTTCCAGGTGGAGAGTTATCTCCGCTACCAGGGGGACAGTTTCGTTCAGCGTTTCGATGCCAACAGTTACCTGTATATGACTAAGGCCATGGACTATTTTGACCTCGAGGACAGATACGGTTCCCTGGTTGAAGCGTTCCAGGCGGCGCGAAGTAAATTTATGCTGTTATCCTTTACCGGGGACTGGCTGTTTCCCACTTACCAGTCGCGGGAAATAGTCAAGGCTCTCCATGCAAATGCGCTTGAGGTGAGTTTCTGCGAGATAGAATCAGATTACGGTCACGACGTCTTTCTGCTGGAAAATGAAACACTCGATAAATTGATCAGCAAGTTCCTGGATAATAACTACAGGAAACTTTCCGAAACGAAAGAAAATGTACTT
Organism: uncultured bacterium; assembly: GCA_964631325.1. Lineage (GTDB taxonomy): Bacteria > T1Sed10-126 > T1Sed10-126 > T1Sed10-126 > T1Sed10-126 > CAZVWJ01. The sequence goes on from CAZVWJ010000010.1 coordinate 36,111, forward strand.
GTTTAGCGACCCCTTGTAACAGCGTATCCTACTCCCTGTGAGACTCATTCTCGCAGCCATCCAGGCTGCTCTGAGGATTACATTTTCAAGGACAGCTCATCCTGAGCCTTGAAAATGTAAAAATCCGTCAAACAGGGAGCACGATCCGCTTTTCTATGAAGAATTAAGGGATATGCTAAACATTCACAAGAAAGTTAAGAGGGAGTTCAAAAATGCCACTCAGGTTAGATTATAGATTTATTGCCCAGCACGTGCCCAGCGGTTCCCGGGTCCTGGACCTTGGCTGTGGGGACGGGAGTATCCTCGAACAATTGATTCGCGAGGACCAGGTTGAGGGGCTGGGCATCGACATTGATGAGGACGCGGTGAAAGAATGTGTGAGCCGGGGAGTCCCTGTTTATCACGGTAACATGTTCGAAGGAATCCAGATGTTTTCTGATAATTCGTTTGACTGCGTAATTTTGAGTCGGACTCTCCAGCAATCGTTGAATCCCCGGCGGATAGTGAAAGAAATGCTCCGGGTCGGCCGGCGCGGAATAATCAGTTTCCCTAATTTTGGTCACTGGACGGCCCGCTTAAAGTTCTGTTTCACCGGCAGGCGACCTGTTACCGGCGGCCCGGGACAAACTTGGCACGAAACCCCGAATGTGCACCCCCTGACGATAAAAGATTTCATTAGCTTCTGCCGGGAGCAGGAGCTGCTTATCGAGGACAGGGTTTTTTATACTTCTCAGTTTTATCGTGTTCCTTCCTTTCTGGCCAATCTCCTGGCCCGTTACGCCGTTTTTGTAATTAAGGCCTAAATTGAGCGATTATTATCGAAGAACACATAACTCTCCGGATTCATTCTCGCAGCCATCCAGGCTGCTCCGAGGTATGTATTCCTCAATACGAACCCCTCCTGGGTTCAGAGGAATACAAAAATCCACCGGAGAGCAATATGTTCTTCTCTTCACTATAGAATCGCTCAATTTAGGTAAGGGTTAATCAGCCGGTCGCCCGAGCGGCATTAATAAAACGGGCTGGACTTTTTCGGGCAAATTGAGCAGTTTTTTTACCTTACTGGCGTAGAAAGCGCCGACGTCAACAGTTCCCAACCCCAGTGCCTCTGCCTGGAGATAGACGTTCTGGGCTGCGTGTCCGGTTTCAATATGAACATAACGGCGTCCGTGCTCTGAGTATTTTTGGGTTGTCCGTTTGTAAACAGCCCCGACCACCAGTGTTACCGGTGCGGTTTTGACCCAGGGTTGGCCTAAGGCGGCCCGGGAAAGCTGATCCAGTAATTTTCCCGCCTTAATTTTTTTAATTTTATTTTTGTGGGGGAGATAGTGATAAACTCCCGCCGGGATTCCCTCTATCTTTTCCACTACGGGATATATTTCCAGGGGATACAGGGCGCCGGCCGAGGGAGCGGTGCGAAAACCCTGCTTGTGGGTTATTCCCTGGGCGGCCCAGAGAATTTGTCCCAGTTCTTCCAGGTCCAGGGGAAGATCTTTATATTGGCGGATTGAACGTCTCTGCCGTAACGCTTTAGTAACCGGGAGAGATCCGCCCGTTTTTTTGTTAATGTTTGGTTCGGGCAGTTCAATGCCGGTTGTGCCGGAGGATTGCCTGGTCCGCGGTTCGGCCTGTTTACTTTCGGGCCAGCTAAAAAATATAATTCCCGCAATTAATCCTAAACCTGCGATTAACAGGATAAACTTTTTCATAATATTTCCTCCTTGGATTTTCCTGGTTACTATTGAAAATTAATGGTTTCCTGTGTAAAAATACTATGATAACCAGTTAGCAGATAAAAGGTTGATAGTAATTAATTGGGGTGATTGAGATGGAACAATACGAACAGAAATTGCGTGAACGGTCGCGGAAAGCGGCCCCGGAACTGGTCTCAGAGCAGGATGGGAATACAATTCAGTGCTTGAGTTGTGGGCACAAGTGTACAATTCAAGAAGGGGAGACGGGGATTTGTCGGATGCATTGGAATGAGGCGGGAGAACTGCGGGTGCCATTTGGCTATGTTTCCAGTCTGCACGTTGATCCCATGGAAAAAAAGCCGTTTTTTCATGCCCTGCCCGGTCAGCGGGCTCTTTCTTTCGGAATGCTTGGTTGTAACCTCCAGTGCCCTTACTGTCAGAACTGGAATATTTCCCAGAATCTCAAGGATTCCGAAGCCCGGGTTCAGCCCCGGGACATTAGCCCGGCGGAGATTATTAAGCAGGCCCGGGGTTCAAACGTTAGCAGTGTGGTGGCCACCTATAATGAACCTTTAATTACCAGCGAGTGGTCCCGGACAATTTTTGAGCTGGCGCGGGAGGAAGATTATCTAACCGGCTACGTTTCAAACGGTTATGCTTCCCGGGAAGTGATCGAGTATCTGCGTGATTGGACAGATTTGTTCAACGTTGATTTCAAGGGCTGGTCCCCCGGTAAATATCGGGAACTGGGGGGGGACGTAGAAGTGGTAAAAGAGATGCTGGAGCTAATTCATAAGCTGGGTTTTCACCTTGAAGTTATCACTTTGCTTGTTCCCGAACGGACTGATGAGCCCGAAGAATTACGTCGAATGGCTGGATTTCTGGCTTCTATTTCTCCGGATATTCCCTGGCACTTGACCGCCTTCCGGGGCGCATATAAGTGGCAAAACCATCCTTCAACTTCACCGCAGGACCTTAAGATGGCCTATGAAATTGCCCGGGAGGAAGGTATGAATTACGTTTACTGTGGTAATTTACCGGGCCGGGTTGGAGAAGCGGAAAGCACTTACTGTCCCGAATGTGGTGAGTTACTCATCAAGCGAACCGGTTATTCTATCGGTAGTGTAAACTTAGATGAGAATAAATGTCCGGCTTGCGGACAGGGGATTTATGGGGTTTTTTCCGGTGCCTGAAAGTAAAAATGGGAGCGCCGGGTAATCAATTTATAGCCCTGGTTTCGGTAGAATTGCTTGGCTGGTTCGTTTGCCTGGTTAACTTTTAATTCGATGTATTCTACCTCCTTGTCCAGGAGAAGTCTTTCGCCGATCTTTAACAGATATTTCCCATATCCGTTACCCTGGACCGCCGGAGCAACCTGCAGGAAAGCAATGGAGCCCGCTTTTCGCCGTGCCGGAAAGCTTGGTGGCAAAAATCTAACAATAACCAGGCCAATAAGTTCTCCCTTATTGATCAATCCGCGCGCCCGGTGATTTTTGTCTTTTAACTGTTTTTTAGTCCACTGAAAATAAATTTTTCGGACGGCCTCTGGCGAATAGGGGCTGTCTGTGTGCAACTGTCCGCACCGGTAGTGTTCAAGCAGATTTTTTAGTTTTCGGGGGGAGATTTGATCCCCGTTCTCAAGCGACATTTCCCGGTCTATATTTCTATTTGCTGATTGAACTGATAAATTTTGCCAGCGCCCTAAAAATTGGTCACAACCCCCCGGAAAGATGTTTGGATGAGATTTTAAGAGAGCGGTGGCGTTGCGGTTTTTTGTGGGCTGGCGCAGATGAATGATTGTGCCGGGAAATACTGCCCGGAGTGCTTGCATCTGGGCAAGTCTTATGTCGTTTCTGTTTTGTTCAATTAGTTCCCAGCTTGTATTGTAGACTTCTCTGTTCTGGTTGTCGGAGTGGAGCCTGTTGGGAGCTAACTTGAGCCAGCCGACTGGTTGATTCTTGATTAGATTTACCAGGTATTGAGTTCCCGGAACAGGGTTTTGCCAGCTATTATTTAAATGTTTTATCGGGTCAAGTTCAAGCAGTTCGCGCCTTTTTTGATCAAAAGGGTATTCCCGGGCCAGTTGGGCGAGCGGTTCTTTCCACTCCGGTTGCGGAGATTGAACCCACCGGGAAGTTATTTGTTCTTTTTGCTCCATTCGGCGTTTAATCCTCTCTGGTCGAGATGAACATAAGGTGTTTGAGTTCGGCTTTTTACGTCGTTCTGGCTGTAGGTGCCCACTCCTCCCTTAATTCCCAGTTCTTTTCTTAATTTTTTAGCCAGCTCGGCGATGATTTGGGCGTCCTTAATCGTTATTTCTCCGTCCTCGTTGATGTCGTCCATCTTTTTGTTCATTGTTCCGTCGACGATAAAGTCAACTGCGTCTCCATACTGGTGCCGGCTGTAAATTGCTTTTAGGGAATTTGTTTCTTTCGTTTCAGCCTGATTGTAGAAAGGATTGCGGGAGCCGCTGATCAATTTTATCCTGTTTGAGTAGCCCTGTTTTTCCAGCTTTTTTTGCAGTCTGGTCAGTTCAGATAACAAGGGGAGCTTAAGGGGAATGTAATGGGGGTAGGGGTGATCAATTTTATTTCTGACGTACTGGTCATGGTCAAATTCATTCCACTTAATCCCGGGCAGTACATAACCCTGTTTGTTTTCTTTTGTAACCGGATAAAACCAGCGGGGCTGTTTGTAAATATGCGGGAATAAACGAACGGAGTGGGGATTCACAAAAGATTTTTCCGGAATCCAGACAATTTCACCTTTGAGCTTAGCTTTGATTCGCTTATTTATTAGCACAAGAGTGTCGGCGCCGGTCGAGATCGGTTGAACGCGCCGACCGTGCTGAATTTTCCCCCGGACATTTTCTGTCTCCGGTCCGGCAAAATAGGGGGCGGAATTTTTAGTAATTATCAGGTTGTTTTTATACCAGCATAATTTTGTCTCAGGCCGGGGATAATATCCGACTCTGTAGTTGTTGATAGTTGTCTCACCGGGATTTTTCCTGGCCGGGGGAACCAGGTGAATTTTCCGGGAGTCAGTATCAGCGATAATAGCATTACCGGTAGAACTTTTCTTAAGCCAGCGGCTGTGAAGAATAATTTTTGCTTCTACCGGATCGGACTTTACTGTTAAAAGGTGCGAGTCGGAAATACTGTTTGAAAGCAAATGGTTATTTATTTTCCATTCCCAGTGTTTTTCTTTTAGCTGATATTTTTCGGAAAAAGGCCTGACCAGGTGGGCTTGAACCAGGATTTTGGAATGACGCTTAACTGGCCGGGTAACCGGGCCTTTGGTTAAGGTTACTTCCTTGAATTCGATTTCTAATTTATTTGGAACCTCGCCCTCCTTAACCTCCGGTCCACAGCCGCCCAGGATAACCAGTCCCAGCAGGCAACTCAAAAAAATATTTATAATGAATTCGTTTCTCATTAAGATCACCAGTTTGTTCCACAAATTGAAAAACGCAGGTCATTCAGTGAAAAATACCAGCTCAATATATTGTAACTCGTTTTTTGCGTACATATAAGTGGTCTGCCGGAGACTGACAGTAAACGCGGTTCCATTCAGAAACCTTTCGTATCTTGTTACAATTTTTTGTCTGTTACTTCTACCTAAACTGAGCGATTCTATGGTGAGTCTGCAAGATATCACCTGTTTCTATCATTCTCGCAATTAGCCATTGAGGCTGTCTCAACTACGGTGATAGACAAGGCCGATGTTATTCTGGCCAAAAGCCGTACATTGGATATGTCCCCGGGGACTCCCCGGTCGTGTCGTCTCCGAGGTATACAGCTCCTGGTCCGCCTCCTGCGGCCCAATACAGAGCTGTATAAATCCAGAAACAGGACATCTTACATCCTCACCATAGCGGTGAAGAGAAGAACATATTGCTCTCCGGTGGATTTTTGTATTCCTCAGGACTCAGGAAGAGTCCGTATTGAGGAATACAACCCTCAGAGCAGCCGGGATGGCTGCGAGAATGAATCCGGAGAGTTATGTGTTCTTCGATAACAATCGCTCAATTTAGGTTCCATTAAGCGATTTCTTACCCGGACTCTTTCGGAGCGGGTCTAAATAAGGAGAACGATTTGAGTTGTGCTTCAACTAAATTTTGATCCTGTTATATCACCCTGGGCAATATTTATAGTCGCTTTGGTATTGCTCTATATTTATTTTCGTCACACTGAAAGTTGGTTGGATTTCTGGCTGGCCTCAGGAATAGTTCTGGTCCTGGTGGCGGCTGGTTTCCAGGCTGAATTGACCCGGGTGACGTATCGTTTTCCGGAAACACCGGTTAAAATAATTTATGAAAACACTCCCCGCACCGGCCGGTTTGAATATGAAAAAATTGCAAAAAAACTCGGGCAAAAAATTGCTTCTGTAAGTTCAGCGCGAGCAAAAATTGTTCCCCTGGATGAGCGCTGGGAAACTCCGTTTTTCAGGGATTACAATCAGTTAAAAAAGAGTCTGTCAATTAACGATCCGGTCCAGGTGGTCGTGGGGGACGGCCGGCATACAGTTCCTCTCCCCGGCCCGCTGTTCGGCGATAGTTCGCCGACTTACCGTTCTCTCTATACTCCTACTGCTTACGCGCCTGAAGTCACTGTGAAGGCCGTAAAACCGATTAAAAACCTGGATTATCCGGGGCGGACCCAGTGGTCAATTCACCTTTCCGGGGTTGATAATTTATCCTCCCCGAGATTGGTTTTGAGTGCCGGTGGAGAGGTTATTTCTGAAAAGAGGATTACTGCCACGAACAGTTTTCAAAAGTTAAAATTAACCAGTCCACACTGTGAAAAAGGGGTCCATTACTTTGAGCTACAGCTGCTTGAGGCCGGCGAGGGATCTTTACCGCCGGATCATTCTCGTAAAACCGGGCTCGGAGTTGTGGTCTCGGATTTAAAGAAAAAAATACTGGTCGTTGATCGCTATCCGCGCTGGCGCTCTGGCTGGTGGGGACGGCAGGTAAAAGAGGTTGAAAACTGGGAAGTTGCATATAAATATCGGGCGTCTGGCTGGGAGGAAACAATTGCTGAACCTCCTGACCAGGTGCTGTATTTTGGTTTTCCCGCCGATAAAAATCAGCGCCAGGAGCTGGCCCGGTGGATTGAGCGGGGAGTTTCTCTCTTGTTTTTTGCCGATCAACCAAAGCCTGCCCGTCAGGTTGGAGAAACTCTTGAGCTGTTGGATTTTGACAGTCAGCGTGACCTGCTGCAGCGGACCGGAGATTTCCCTCCACAACTGGCCCCGGGCTGGCTCGAGAACTTTTCAGCTCTGACTCGTTTTGAGGGTAGCCTCAAGAGTGCACCACCTTTTCGTTCTCTGCTGGTCAATCTGAGTTCCGGACCTTATCATGAAATTCTTAAGGCCCGGGGCGAGTTTTTGTTTGGATTGTATTCGGCCCGGCCGCTGGGATTTTTTGCTTCTTCTGACTTTTACAACCTGTCAATGCAGTGGGGGCGGTTTGAACGGCCGGAGGTTGGGGGTAAGCTGGCTCGAACGATTATTCAAAAATTATTTCAAATGCGCCCGCGAGCTACTAAAAAAATTGTTGCCCGTCAGCAAGTGGTGACCGGTGAACCGCTTCCTTTAAATTTTCGGAAAGCCCGGCAGTTAACAATTAGTGGCCCGTGGAAAAATAGCTATCGGGGACCTCAGTTGCCAGCCCGGCTGTATTTTCCCCGCCCCGGAAAATATCAGTTGAAGCTTCGAACTAACAGGGGAGGCGTTAAAACTGCTTCAGTCGTGGTGGTTTCCCCCGGCGCGGAGAGATTAGCTCCGGAAAATACTTATCTCCAGGGCCTGGTAAGACCAGATAATCAATTCACTGATCTTCCCGAATTGTTAAAGTGGTTTAAAAAAATCTGGCAGGAACAAAAAGAAAAACGCGAAGAAATACAGTTTAAATGGAACAATCCCCTGGTGCTCTTGCTTGCAATTCTGCTCTTTATATTGCTCTGGTATCGGCGTTCCCGGAGGCTGATTTGAAGTGTCTGAACGGGTAAACTTTCTGGCCCTGGTGATTGTCTGGTTAGTTGTGGGGATGATATTTTCCGGGACTGTTTTTGCGGCCCGGTTAGCGCGCTTGAAATATGACGGTGGCGGTGACTGGTACAATAATCCGGAAGTTCTCCCCAACCTTGCCCGGTTTATAAACCGGGAGATTGGCACTTCTATAGAACCCCGGCAGGTTGTGGTGGAGCCCGGCAGTGAAAAAATTTTTAAGTATCCTTTTGTCTACTTGACCGGCCATGGAAACATAAGTTTTACCGACCAGCAGATTCATAATTTACGCAATTATTTACTCAGCGGAGGATTTTTATATGCTGATGATGATTATGGAATGGATCAGAGCTTTCGCCGGGAGATGGAACGGCTCTTTCCCGAACATCCGCTGGTTCAACTGGAGGCTGATCACCCCCTATTTGAGGCTTATTACGATTTCTCGGCTGTTCCCCGGATTCATGAACACAATCTTGAAGAGCCTCCCCGGGTCCTGGGAATAAAAGTGGACGGGGAATGGGTAGTTCTTTACACTTACAATACTAATATTAGCGATGGTTGGGCCGAACCGGAAACTCACGGTAATCCTCCCGCTGTTCGTAATGAAGCGTTAAAATTCGGAACTAATATATATCTCTGGATGTTTTCACAATGAATGTAGATTCCGAGGAATTACGTGGTTCTCTCCGGACGTTCTTACTTAAATTTAGACTTTATTATTACTCCATTGAACTCTTCAGTGCCCTTTTATTTCCGCTTGCCACGGCGGTAGTTGTTCTTAACGTCCTCGCCCTTTTTTCTATCCCCCCCTTTATTTATCAGGCTGGTCTTGCTTTCTTTCTTACCTGGGTTTTCGTTCAGCTTTACAGGACAATCCGTAAATTGCCGTTGAGTGACCGGGGTTGTGCCCTGGTCCTTGAACAACTTGACCCGGCTTGGGAAGTCCTGCGAGCTTACTTATTTCAACGGGAAAATACCTACCTTCATTCTTATTTTTCGCGGCGCTTGACCGAAGAATTGCAGGGACTGTTAAACAAACAATCTGTTGACTCGCTATTTTCTCAAAAAAAATATTCACAGTTGTTCTGCGGCCTCTTGCTGGTTGCGGTTTTACCGGTGGTGGTTCCCCCCGGGCCGGCCCTGGAGCTGGGGCCCGAGCAGGGGCGCCGTAGTTTAGCCCTTCAAGTTTCCCGGCCGGTTGTTTTGCGGGGGGATACGGTTACTGTGTCTGCTTCCGGCAATCACTTGGACGGTTCCCCGGTCCTCCAGGTAAGACACCGGGAAAAAAATATAAAACGGGTTGAGTGGATCCGTCAGAAGCCCCGGTTTAGCTGGTCGAGTTTTCCTCTTCGGCGATCAATCTCGTTCCGGGCTATTTCCCCGAATAAAGTTACCGATTGGAAGCAGGTTGAGGTGGTTGAAAAACCACAATTTACTGGCCGGAAGATTACTATATCACCGCCCGAATATACGGATGGAAAAAAACAAGTTTACCAGGAACGGCAGGTCAGTTTTTATCCGGGGAGCCAACTTGAACTGGCGTTAAAAACAAATCGTGTTTTTGAATTTATCAAAATTGAAAATGCGAGTGGGAAATTGTTGAAAAAAGTTCATAATCAGAAACGCTGTAATTATTTTGCTCCCCTTCAGGACGATGGTGAATTTGTGGTCAGCGGAGCTGATAGTTATGGTTTTCAGGTGGATACCTTCAGCCTGGTTCTGAACAGTAAAACAGATGCTCCCCCCAGCCTTCAATTGCTTGAACCGGATCCTGATAAAAAAGTTGAGGGAGCCGGATTACTGCCACTGCGGGTCCGGTTTAACGATGATTTTGGTCTCAGTCGCGCGCGAGTATCTTACTGGCGGCAAGGGCGCTCCCAAAAATATTCAGCGAAAATTCCTGTTCCGGAAGAACAGGCCGAAGGAGAATTATACGGTCAGATTGATCGCTCCGCCCTTGACCTGCTGCCGGGAGAAAGCTTTAAGTTTACAGTTTCTGCCTGGGATAATGATACTGTTCGTGGACCAAAAAAAACGACCAGCGGCCCCTTCCGGATTGTTGTTTTTAGCTGGGCGGAGATGATGGCCCGGGAGAACAGGCTGCGTGCCCGGGGGACTTCGCTCCTGAAAAAAATGTCGGGCGCGGTTGATAAATTGGAGAAGGAGCTGGGCAATATGATGCGGAGGAAAAAATCCCGGGACTGGGAAAAGGCCCGGCGGATGCAAAAAATTCAAAAACAATTACAGCGTCAGCAAAAAAAACTGCGCCAGGCCCGCCAGAAAATAAATCAATACAGGAAAAACTCGGCCGGACTTTCTTCGAATCATCTGCGAAAATTGAAAGAAATTCGTAAAATGGTTAATAAATTTGGATTGAAATCGCTTGAGGAATCCCGGGAAGCTTTGAATAAAGCGTTAAAAAAACAGCTTAAGGAAGGAAAACTGGACAAAAAACAGCTCCGGTATTCCCGAAAGTCCCTGAAGAAGTTCCAGCAGGACATAGAGCGGATGCATTCTTACTTGAAGAAGTTGGGCCCGGCTTTGAAAATGGACAAAATGGGGCATACTCTCGATAAAATGTCCGAACAGCAAAAAAAATTGGCCGGCCAGAAAAAATGGAATGACGCAGACAGGCGGCAGTTGAAACAGCAGGCGAAAAAGTGGGAGTGGATGAAAAAACAGTTAGAACAGATTGAAAAAAAAGTGCAGGGGAAAGCTAAACGCAAGGTCCGGAAAATGCTTAAAAAAATACGGGCCGGGACTCCCGCTGACCGGGCTCGAAAACTGGCTGGCAAAGCTAAAAAATCAGCCCGGGATTTTGAAGAATATCAACAGTTCACAAAAAATATGCGCCGGGATTTCAAACAACTGCTCTCCGCCAGGAACAAGCAGTTAAGTCAAGAAAAACAGAGCTTAAAAAGTATGTTGGTTAATTACTGGACAGCCTGGTTCGCCCAGCTTCAGGCCTGGTCCAAAGAAGTGGGCAGACTCCGTTTGCCGCCGCGTTTTCGGGCTCAGTTTAACAGCCAGATGGTTGAGCTAAATCAGGCACTTCAAGGGGGGGTGGAACTACAGTCAGGCTGGACCTACCTGGTTCAATTGACCGAACGAATTGGTAAAATGGATTTGAATTTCCCCCGGGAGATTTTGCAGAAACTGGAACCGCAGGCGGAACGATTACAGCAGGTGACTGAACGGTTAAAGGAACGCCGCACCCGGGGATTGAATAAAAAGTTAAAAAAACTGCAGAAAAAGCAGGCCCGGTTGATTGCCGCTTTTCTTAACTGGAAGAGTCGCCAGCGGACAAAAGGCGGTAAGGGGGGCGCAACGCCCAGCCTTTCCCAGTTGTTAAAACAACAACGTCAGTTGATGAAAAATATGACTCCACTTTTTAAATCACCTTCCGTTTCTCCGCAACTGGCCCGGAAGTTTGCCCGCCAGCAAATGATGATTCAACAGGGAATGCAAAATATAATGAGTCAGCGTAAACAACAAAAAGAGGTTCTCGGGGATTTAAAGCGGCTGGCCGGCCAGATGAAGAAAGCCAGTAAACGAATGAAAAAGAAGAAATTTGACAAGAAATTAAAGAGCCAACAAAAAACTATTCTTCAGCGCCTGGAGCAGGCAACTAAGAGCCTTACCGGGAAATCTGAACAGCAAATCAAGAAAGAAAAAAAACGTTCTGCTACCGCTGCGACCGGCACTGATACCCGGAGTTTTGCTCCCTCTGATTACCAGCAGATCATGAAAAAATTACAGCCGGAAATTTCTGATCTTTCCCCGGAAGAACGTGAAGCAGTTTTACGTTTTTATCGTTACTGGTTTCGTCAGCAGGGACGGGAGGAACCCGTGCAATGAATTTATCTTTTCCCGATTTATGTCGTCTGCTGGTGAAGGTGATTGGGATATTTCTGGTTGTTTTAAGCGCTGTTTTGTTTTCAACTGGAAGTACAAGAGCTGCGGATACAATTACTAAATATCGTGAAAAATATTCGGACACAGAATTCTTTGACTGGCTGGAAGAATATATACCGGCTGATACCCGGGGGAAACTTCGACGTTACAGGTTACTGGGTCGCTCACCGTTCTATTCGGCTGAACTGCGGTATAAATATTTGGCCCGGGGAACTGAATTGACCGGTAAGCTGTTAGTTCCGCGGCTTCAGATCCGGCTTGCTCTTCAACTGGGTCGGGGCAAGCAGGTGGATGAGTGGCTTAAAAAGTGGCTTGATAGATTTGCCGGAAATATTGGTCGGGCTAAAAAAATGATAGATCTTTTGTTAAATCAGGGGGCCTACAAGCGGGCGCGAGATGTAATTCAGGCGGTGCGTGACGAACACGGCCAGAGCAGGATATTTTATCGACGCCTGGCTCTAACCTATTATGGCTCTGGAAATTATCGCGGGGCCCTGGAAGTATATCTTCGCACGGCCCGGCACCGGTATTTTTCCTCCTATCTTCGTTCCCGGATCCTCGGACTGGTAAAAAAAGAAAAGCTGGGTGATTATTTTTTACAACGGATTCAGCAAAAAATGTCGGCCCCTAATTCAGGACGGTTGTATAAGCTGGCCATGGATTATTTAATTCACGAGAGGTCACCGGTAGAACTGGTAGAATTTATTGAGTCCTGTCCCGCAAAGAATCGTCAAATACGAATAAAAAGATTGCGCCGGGTCCGCAAGCGATTGATCCAAAAGAAGAAATACAACCGGGCTTTTAGAGTCGGCCAGCTAATTGAAAAAAAATATTCTTCAAAACCGGGTGACATTCTGGCTCTCGCTAGAATCCATGCCCTGGATAACCGACCCGATTCTGCTCTCCGGAAAATTGTTCAGGTAGATACGACAAGTTTATCTGGAGCTAATAAAATTGATTTAACCAAAGTAAAAGCCCGGAGCTATCTATTGCTGAAAAAACCCGGTCAGGTCCGGCAGTCGTTGGAATCTTTTCCGGCCACCGGACTGCCGGAATTGGCTCCTCTGTGGTTTGCTTATTTTCGTTTTAAAAATGATTATCCGGCTCTACTGGAATACCTTGACAAAATCTCAGGAGATTATCCCTGGATTGAATTTTATGCTCATTTTATGACCGGCCAGGGTATAGATACCGCTTTGCAGGAATTGATAAATACCCGTCCGACGGAACGTGAGACTGCTGTGGCCCTGGCTATAGCAGGTTTTGACAAAAAAGAGAGAGTAAGGGGATTTTATCGGTGGTACGACCGCTATCCCTTGAATAGTTCTATTGATACCGGCCCCGCAATCAAGAGCACTAAAAGCAAGTATCGGCTTCCCAGGGTTTTGCTGGGGGAGTGGGTGCGTCGGTTAAATACCGGAGCTATTTCACCAGAAAATCTTGCCGGGTGGGGGAGAAAATTTTCATATCCGCGTCTGCTTTACCTGGCTGCTAAAAAGTATTACCGGCAGGATAAAATAGAGTTAGCCCGGCCTCTTCTGGAACAGATTCTGATGAAATTTTCTGAGTCTATGTATCGCTTTAGAGCCGAAAAACTACTGGATAAGCTTTCCTGACAGAAGTTTTTAAAGTTTGTTCTTTCAGAACTTCAAAATTTTTTATTGCCGGGAACGCAAAATGCTCCGGGGCTTGCCCGGAAATTTAGAAAAAAACGAACGTCGTTGCCCTGACGTATGCAGGACCGTAGACCGAGCTAGAACCGGCAAACCATTTTTCTAAAGAAAGTTGTCATTGCCGGGCTAGACCCGGCAATCCATTTTTTAGATGTTTTGGAATTCTGTAGTTTATTAACGTTCCCTTGACAACCCCGAAAGAATAGATAGAATTATTTAGAACAATTCTAAAATAGTAATAGTTGAGTTGTTGCGGATAAAAATTTTTTGAGGAGGTTTTAGTTGTGAGCACAAAAGACAATCTTGAAGAAGCATTTGGCGGGGAAAGCGAGGCCAACCGCAAATACCTGGCGTTTGCCAGCCGGGCTGAATCTGACGGTTACGAGCAGGTGGCTCACCTGTTTCGCTCGATCGCGGCGGCTGAAACGATCCACGCCCACAACCATTTACGGGCGCTGGGTAAGGTTGGCAGTACGGAAGAGAATCTGCAGGAAGCAATTGACGGGGAAGATTACGAGTATCAGGACATGTATCCAGAATTTCTGGAGGAGGCCAAAAAAGAGGGGGAGACCGAGGCCCAGACCGGTTTCCGTTTTGCCCTGGAGGCCGAGGAAGTCCACAGCAGTCTCTACAACGAGGCCCTCCAGGCTGTTGAGGCCGGTGAGGATCTGCCCGACCGTGAGATTCATCTCTGTGAGGTTTGCGGGCACACGGTTATTGGTGAGCCCCCGGAAAATTGTCCGATCTGCGGCAGTAAAAAGGAGAAATACTTTCAGGTCGACAGGTAAACCCATTCCCCCGGACCGGTTCCCCGCCGGCCCGGGAAATTACCTTTCCTCTTGAAATTCACCCGGTAGATATTAATCCGTGGTAGTGGCCGGGGCAGTCTGGTCTGCCTAAGTTTGTCCCGGCGTCTACCGGACACATCCGGATCCGTTTTCAACCGCCCGGCTAACCTTTACAATAGTTGGTGAATCTGTCTGAGTGCAATTACCTTTAAGGTGAGTGAAGAAGATGGTGCCCCCGGCTGAAATTAATCATTCTTTCCCTGAGAATAAGGCTGACCAAGCTGATTTTGTTGAGCTTGATAAGGAAATTTTCTTAACTCGGCTGAAGGAGGCGCTGGCGGAAGAAGAACTTTCAGAGGTAAACCAGGCGATTTTTGATATAAAAAATATTTTACTTTCCGGAGAAGATTCTCCTCTCCTTGCGTCCGGTGATTCCCGGGAAGAAATTACCTACAAGAAACACGTGCTCATTTCAGAGTTAAATCAAATTATTGAGGCTAATTCCCTGGAGCGGACCAAGCATTACCTCTCCCGTTTAAAAAAAGGAGTGGAGGAAGTTCGGACCAATGGAATTAATGATATTAATCTTAACCGCTGGAAAGAATACGAGGATGTAATTACGGACAGCCTCTGGGTAATGGAGGATCGCGACCGCAGTGGTGCTCATATTGCCTCTTACTGGGGAAATTTTATCCCGCAGATTCCCAATCAGTTAATGAAACGCTATACTCAGCAGGGGGACTGGGTGCTGGATCCTTTCTCCGGCAGTGGTACTACCCTGATCGAATGCCGGCGGCTGGACCGTAATGGTGTTGGCCTTGAATTAGACCCCGAGGTGGCCGAAAAATCCCGGGAATTAATCGAGCAACAGGAATCCGGTGATAACGTTGAAACTGAAGTATACACCGGCGACAGTCGCGGTTTTGATATTGAGCAAGTTATGGAAGAAAAGGGACTCAATAATTTCCAGCTCCTGCTTCTGCATCCGCCCTATCACGACATCATTGAGTTCACCGGGGATGAGCGCGATCTCTCCCGGGCGGAGTCGGTGGGCGCCTTTGTTGAGCAGTTTTCTGAGGTCCTGGACAACACCACGCCCTACCTTGAATCAGAAAGGTTTCTGGGACTGGTAATCGGCGATAAATACACGGGAGGGGAATGGATTCCGCTGGGTTACCGGTGTATGCAGCAGGTGCTGGCCAGGCAGTTCCGGCTGAAAAGTATAGTCGTGAAAAATTTTAACCGGACCCGGGGAAAAAGAAGCCGGGAGAGCCTCTGGCGCTACCGCGCCCTGGCCGGCGGCTATTACGTCTTCAAACACGAATATATTTTTATCTTTGAAAAGACGGCTTAACGGGGAGCAGGGCTCACAAAACAACAAACCTCAAAACGTCATTCCGGACGAGGGAGTGTAACGACCGAGATCCGGAATCCATCGATTTTTGAATTATTGATTACCGGGCCAAGTTCGATTTACAATTCTGCGTCTGCCCTGCGTACGACAGGGAATTCCAGGGCAATAAAAAAGTTTTTGAAGCTCTGATAAAACAATGTATCCACTCGATAACTTGATCGCCTATTTCATTGGCACGGGCTATAATTTTTATGCGGGGCTGGCTCTGCTGATTTTCGCTCAACTTGGCTTTCTTTCCGGTAATAAGACTGTTAATAAGTTTGCTTCCCGGCTTGCTTTGCTGGCACTTATCCTGGTTTTGTTCACGACTGTTGTCAGCTACTGGCAGCTTGGTTTTATCTTGTTGGCCGGTGGCTTTCCCCTCCTGCCAAATGTCAAAAACGAGCGAATTCTTCCTGCCCTTCTTTTAGCTCTGTTCATTGCTGTTTTAGGATATAATTACCTGGCTGATTTTGATCACGAGTTTACGGTGACTGAACAAGAAAAAATTTATCTCCTCGGCGATTCACTCAGCCGCGGTGGTCCTCTACCGGCCAAGTATGCGTTTCCGGCATTGCTCCGGCGAAAATACGGTTACAATATTAAGGTATACGCCAGAAACGGAGCTAAAGTTTCTTATTATGCCGCCCGTCCGGAGCTGTTAAATAAGCTTAAAAATAGCACGGTGATTGTTGAACTCGGGGGCAACGACATGCTGCTACCGTCTCCGGTTTCCGAGTACCGGAAAAATCTTAATCGCCTTCTCCGCCGGCTTGCGGCGGGAAATAATCGGATAATTATGTTTGAACTACCTCTGCCACTGTTTAAAAACAGTTACGGCCGGGTCCAGCACGAGTTGAGTCGTAAATACGACGTCCGGTTGATTCCGCGCCTCCTGCTCGCCCGGGTCATTTCCCTGGAGGGTTTAACCGTTGACGGCATCCATCCGACCCGGGAAGGTCATCGGCGCCTGGCCGCCAATCTCGCAGAATTATTTCAAAATAAATAATTCTGGCTCGGGCGAATATAGAAAAATTATTGAGGAAGGTTAATTATGGAAGTTGAAGAGTGGCTGGCGGTCGGTGCCGGGGAGAAACAAGTTAGGGAAGAGGAGCTGGTGGAAGCGCTCCGCTCGGGTGGAGAGGAACTCTACCGGGCCGCCGACCGGGTGCGAGCTGAATCTGTGGGGGACCAGGTGCACGTCCGGGGAATAATCGAGTTTTCCAATCGCTGTCAGAACAACTGTCTTTACTGTGGTATCCGCCAGGAAAACGAACAAGTAGAGCGCTACACGATGGCGGTGGAGGAGATCCTGGCCCAGGCCCGGCAGGCGGAATCTTTCGGATATCGGACCGTTGTTCTGCAGTCCGGTGAACCGGCTCCCTACAGTCCCGAACAAATGTGTGCAATAATTCGTAAAATAAAAAATGAAACTGCGCTTGCGGTCACCCTCTCCCTTGGAGTTTATCCGGTCCGGGTCTATGAAAAATTTCGTGCCGCCGGCTGTGATCGCTATCTGTTGCGCTTCGAGACCGCCAACCGCCAGCTATTCGCAGAACTGCATCCCGAGATAAATTTTGACCGCCGGGTTCAGGCCCTTGCCGATATCCGCCAGGCTGGAATCCAGGTGGGTAGTGGCTTTATGATTGGCCTGCCCGACCTTGAACTGGTAGACCTGGCCCGGGACATCCTTTTTACCACCGATCTGCGGCTGGATATGATTGGCTGTGGTCCTTATTTGGCGGCCCCGGGGACTCCTCTCGCCGAAGGAGAAAACGGACCTCTGCTTGAAATAGAAATTTATTACCGGGTAATGGCCCTTCTGCGCCTTCTAAATCCCCTTGCCCACATTCCGGCGACGACCGCTTTTGATGCCCTCGAACCCGGCGGGCGGGACCTGGTGCTCAAGCGCGGCGGGAACGTTTTTATGCCGAACATGACGCCGCCCCGGTTTCGCCGTCGGTATCAGCTTTACCCGGATAAACCCTGTGTAGACGAACGGGCCGCCCGCTGTGCGAACTGCGTGCTTGAGCGGCTGGCCGCTCTTGGTCGTCCGCTGGCCGAGGAACCGGGCCACAGTCTGTTGGATTCCCGGCAAGATTACAGTGGACATTAGTCCCCGGCTGTTCCGTATTTTGAACAGCGAATTGCGCTCCCTGCTTGACGGATTTTTAGATTTTCAAGACTCAGGATGAGTCGTTTTTGAAAATGTAACCCTCAGAACAGCCCGGAGGGCTGTGAGAATGAGTTACACAGGGAGTATGATTCGCTGTTTCCGGGGAGGATGTCAAACAAGGACAAACGGAGATTGAATACAATGAAAAAAACTACTTTCTACGTTGCTGGAATGGACTGTTCAGCCGAGGAACAATTGGTCAGGATGAAGTTGGAAGAACTGTCAGCGGTTCACCAGCTTCAGTTCGATCTTTCCGCCCGCTTGCTTGGGGTCTATCATACCGGTGAAATTGAGCCTGTTCGGGCTGAACTAGCGGAGCTGGAACTGGGTGCTGAAATCCGCAACACTACAGAAGCTGAATTGCCCGCCGAAACCGGGGTGAGCCAGCGCCGGGTTCTCTGGTGGGTCCTGGGGATAAATCTTTCCTTTTTTGTAATTGAATTATTTTCCGGCTGGTTTGCCTGGTCCATGGGGCTGGTCGCCGATTCCCTCGATATGCTCGCCGACTCTATCGTCTACGGGTTAAGCTTGTTTGCCGTTGGCGGTGCTGTCGCCCGCAAACAAAAAGTAGCTTGGCTCAGCGGTTATTTCCAGGCCGGTCTTGCCGTTGTCGGTTTTTCGGAGGTGGTCCGCCGATTTTTAACTCCGGGCGGGGTCCCCCTCTTTACGTGGATGATCGTTGTTTCCCTGTTTGCCCTGGCCGGCAATCTCGTCTCCCTCTGGCTGATTTCTCGCACCCGCACCGAGGAAGCTCATATGCGGGCCAGCGCCATCTTTACCTCCAATGATATTGTCGCCAACGGCGGCGTAATTCTGGCCGGCCTGCTGGTTTATTATCTGAACAGCAAGTGGCCGGATTTGCTGATCGGGACGGTCGTGTTTGCCTTTGTCCTCCGGGGCGCAATAAAAATTTTAAAACTCTCCGATTAACTGCTCACCTGCAAATAATTCTCTTTGGAAAGCACGTTCCCTCGATAAAGGGACGTAGAAGACGGGGGACTTCCCCCGGGTATTGTTTAATCGATCGCTTACTAATCCATGTTATTATTAAAAAGTCATAATACCTAAACAAAATATTACTACAACAAATGAAAAACAAAACTTGACAGAAGTCACACTTACGTAATATACTAATAATAACAACTTAAATTAGTTTCACAGAGAGGTTTAGCCAATGCCCAATTTACTTTCTCCGCGCGAGGGACGAACCCAGCTCCAGACGCTCTCGGGGGTTGTCTATTACGAATCTCAATCCGACGGTCCGGGTCGTGTGACGGACCTGTCCGAGGTTCTGCCGCTGAGTAAGGGGGCAGTATCGAATAATACCAAAAAATTATTGGAGCAGGACCTTATTGTCGAAACGGACAAACGCTTTACCCTCAATGACGACAAGCTTCTTGAACTATACCGGGAGCACTTAGAGCAGTATTTGGTCCGCGAAGCTAAATCTGACCTCTTTTCCGAGGAAATCCGGAGAAAGAACAAGGCGCGGACACGGACCAAGAAGAAGCTCGAGCAGTGGCTTGAACATCGGGCGATCCGGGAAATGCTTCGAGAGATCCTGGTGCAATCGCTGTTGACCGTTCGCGAGCAATCCTGGCTGCAGACTCTCCGCGAAGTATTTTTATATGCTGATCGACTTGTCCGGAAAACTCACGAAGAAATAGAGGAGGAAATGTGGGAGGGCAAACAAAAAGGCTCGGGGGGAGATGTCCGTGAGGCCTTTGATCATTTGGCTCAGTGCATAGATTGGGGCACAAGCCGGCTCGATCCCGTGTTTGAAAGGCTGGCTGAGGGAACTCCCGTTTTTGAAGATGGAGAATTACGAAGTGAAATTAAGCAAAAACTGGAAACCTTCTGCGAGGCGAATGGGATTCGAAAGTTGACCCTGTTCGGATCAGCTGGCGGTGACGAGTTTAGCCCGATTAGTGATATTGATATTGCGGTTGAATTTCAACCCGGTGAAACGCCCGGGCTTGATTTTTTCGGTCTGGAGCGGGAGTTAGAGGATATTTTTCAGCGAAAGGTAGATCTGGTGACCGAGGATTCGATGAGTGACAGGTTCCGTTCAAGAGCCCTGGAGGACGTTGAGGTCCTTTATGAAGCGGCGTGACCGAGAATATTTGGGAGATATACGGGAAACAAGCGAAGAAATTCTTGAACTGACCGAAGTTCGATCTCGTGAGGAATTAGAATCGGAGTTAATGTTTCGAAGAAGCCTGGAACGGTGTTTTGGAATCATCGGAGAAGCGGCTAACGGACTGACGGATGATTTCAAAGACCGTCACTCGGACATTCCCTGGCAGAAAATTATCAGTATGAGGAATCACTTAATTCATGCTTATAAAGATGTGGATTACGACATCTTGTGGGATGCCTCGAAAAATAACATTCCGGAATTGCTTGAGTTTCTGGATCAAATCTTGGAGGACAAATAAATGTCTGAACTAACTCTCGACGAACTTGATAGCCATCTTTTTGAGTGTCAGAATATTATTCGGGACGCGATTGATCCGACGGATTACAAGGACTATATTCTTCCGTTGGTTTTCTTTAAGACGATCAATGATACTTATCAGGACGAGTATGAGGAGTTGCTTGAGGAGTACGAGGACGAGGATATTGCTCGGGACGAGGCGTTTCACAAGTTTACGATACCCGAGGGTTATACCTGGGAGGAGTTGACTGAGAAGAGCGAACGAATCGACGAGTTTATAAACGAGTGTTTCAATGCGGTCGAGGAAGCGAACCCGGCCGAGTTAAAAGGTGTGTTCCGGGCTGACTACATGGATGCTGATGCGCTCGACGATCAGCGTCTCCGCAAGCTTATCCAGCACCTGGATACGCAGAATTTAAGCGTTAAAAGAGTTCCGCCCGATCTTCTCGGCGAAGCATATATGGATCTCGTCGGCCATTTCGCCACCGAGGAAGGTAAGTCCGGCGGCCAGTTCTTTACGCCACCCCACATTATCCAGTTGATGGTTCGCTTACTGGAACCATTCGAGAAGGGCGACGAAATTCACGATCCGACTTGTGGTTCTGGTGGCATGCTCATTGAGGTCGCTAAGTGGTTCCGAGACGAACAGGAGGAAGATCCCACTAAGCTGCGACTGACCGGCCAGGAAATTAATCCGGACATTGCGGCTATCGCTCGTATGAATATCTACATCCAGGATCTTAACGGTGAAATTGCTCGCGAGGATTCCCTTTCGAATCCTCAGTTTAAAGAAGACGGTGAACTCGAAAAATTCGATTATGTCCTGGCTAATTTCCCCTTCAGCTATGATTGGGACAAAGAGGGCCTCCAGGACGATAAATACAATCGCTTTCACTGGTCGGACAAACTTCCCCGGGCCGACCGTGGCGACTACGCCTTCATCCTCCATATGGTCGAGCAGTTGAAAGCCGATGGTCAGCTCGCCGTGGTTGTTCCTCACGGGGTGCTGTTCCGTTCAAACGAACAGAAGTTTCGTGAACCGCTCTTAGAAGCGGATCTTGTGGAGGCAGTGATTGGCCTACCGGAAAATTTATTCCAGAACAATTCCATACCCTGTGCCATTCTTGTGATGAACAAAGATAAGCCTACAGAACGTAAAGACCAGGTTCTTTTCGTGCACGCGGACGACGAAGACTTTTACCGCGAACTCAGCAACCAGAACGAATTGACCGCCGCCGGCGTCGACCACATTGTCGAGAATTTCAACGATTGGGAGACCGAAGAACGAGTCAGCCGGGGCGTTGAACTTGAGGAAATTGCTGAGAATGATTACAACCTGAACATTGCCCTCTACGTGGACACCACCGAACCGGAAGAGGATATAAATGTAGCCGAGGAGTACGAAAAACTGAAAGGACTTCAGTCTGAGCGAGAAGAAATTGAAGAACGCCTGGATAGTTACGTGAAGGAACTGGAATATAAATAACTCAAACATAAATAAGATAGTTATACTTGAGTAAATATGTAGCCTTTATAATCCTGATAGCGGTTTTCTTAAATATAGTTGATTAAATTTAAATTACTCAACTAAGATTATCTTATTCGTGTTTGAGTAAAAAATCCGGTTTAAATAAGGTTTTACATTCTCTGCCGCTTGTGGGAGAGAATCAAGGGGAGGGGGATTTGATGTTAAAATTAGTAATACATGGTTATTTGGGTCATTTGATGAGCACTGTTTTTAAGGGAATAGTGAAATTTTTAGTAGAATCATCTGCTGAATAGATATTAGAAAAAAGGAACTTATTAATGAAGATATATATTGAACATAGTGCTTTAAATTCTGAAATTAAGAAGTTAGAAAAAGCGGGAAAAATTAAACTTTGTCACAATCCATATGATCTGGATTCTAAAAGTAAAAAGTTGCCCAACCGTGCAGAATTTTCAGAGGCTATGTTATGTGACTTGAATATGCCGATGTCGGAATGGCCGGAGTTGAAAAAGCATAAAGGTTCTGAACACTTTGAAACAATTTTAGATTTAATTGGGAAAGAAAATCGCAAAGATGCTCTACATATTGATTCAGCATACAAGACCAATTGCTCGGCAATGATAACAAGGGATAGCGATATTATGGACAAAGCCGAAAAATTAACTGAACTGCTTGGAATCCAGTTTTTTCATGCGGATGATGATTCTACAGAATTCATTGAGTTTGTGAAAGAAAAGGAGTTATAACCATAAATTTAGACAAAATTGGTCCCTGGTCAAAAATAAAACATGAAATTATTCAAGAATATGCGTCAGCTTATACCAAGATAATGAGAAAGAAGGATTGGTGTAAGGGATTTCATTATATTGATGCGTTTTCTGGGCCTGGCATTGCCTTAGATCGAGAAACAGAGGAACCGGTTCCCGGTTCTCCTCTTAGAGCTTTGGATTTAGAATACAAATTTTCTGGTTATCATTTTATTGACTTGGATGAAGATAAATTAGAGTTATTGAAGGAAATAGTGAGTAATGAATATCCAGAATTATTAGGGTGTTGTAATTTTTATCAAGGTGATTGTAACCAGATTTTGAAGTTTGAAATTTGTCCGCAGTTTTCCTATGGAAGTTTCAAAAGAGCTTTAGTCATATTGGACCCATACAATATTGGTGTTGAATGGGAAACTCTTGAAAAGATTGGAGAAACAGGAATTGGTCCAAAATCAGACAAAGGCAATATGGAGATTTTCTATAACTTTATGATTTCTGATGCAAATAGAAATGTACTTTGGGAATCTACTTCGGAAGGGAAAAATGAAGAAATGAGACAGAATTTTGATCAATGCATGCCCGATAACTCTTGGAAGGATGTAATGTATGAATCAAATCCGGGATTGTTTGGGGAAGAATTGGAACAAAAAATTGCAGGTAATCGTGAATTCGTTCAGTGGTATAGAGCGAAGATGAAGCAACTATTTAAAT
Source organism: uncultured bacterium (assembly GCA_964631325.1). GTDB lineage: Bacteria > T1Sed10-126 > T1Sed10-126 > T1Sed10-126 > T1Sed10-126 > CAZVWJ01. The sequence goes on from CAZVWJ010000010.1 coordinate 59,163, forward strand.
TTGTGCCCGAACCCTCATTGATGTGTAATACAATAGGTGCTGAATTATATTATCTTTTTTTCGCTGCTCATCAGCCTGTAGCTAAAAAAATTGTTGGGCAAGTTTTCAATAAGTATCGTCGCTTGGAATTGGGATGAATTAATATGTCAGAAATTGAATGGACAGATCAAACTTGGAATCCAATCACTGGATGCTCTAAGATCTCACCAGGTTGTGAAAATTGTTATGCAGAGCGTTTTGCCAATCGTTTAAAATCGATGCTTGACTCTGGAAACCAGTATAAAAATTCAGTCGATTCCAATGGTCACTGGACGGGTGAAATCACTTGTGTGGAATCCTCCCTTAAAAAACCATTTCACTGGCAAAAACCCAGGCGGGTTTTTGTAAACAGTATGTCGGATATGTTTCACCCTCAGGTCCCGTTGGATTTTATTAAGAAAATTTTTGAGGTTATGAATAAATGCGACCAACATCTTTTTCAAGTTCTTACTAAAAGAGCGAAACGTATGGCGAAATTATCTACAGAATTTGAATGGACCAAACAAATTTGGGCTGGTGTTAGCATTGAAAACAATGATTTTATTGAACGGATTGATAAATTGCGCGAAGTTCCTTCAAAAATCAAGTTCATATCTTTTGAACCTTTGCTCGGTCCGGTAAAAGATTTGAATATAGAAGGTATAGATTGGGTAATCGTCGGTGGCGAAAGCGGAAACGGAGCTCGGCCTATGGATCCGGAATGGGTTCTTGATATTTTTGAGGAGTGCCAGAAACAGAATGTGTCATTTTTCTTTAAACAATGGGGAGCATACGGCCCGGACGGTAAAAAACGCTCAAAAAAAGAAAACGGGCGTGAGTTTAAAGGCGAAGTGTGGAATGAATTTCCCATGGAACATAGAGATTTGATTTCAGCATGAATCAGAAAACATATGATTTTCTACAATAGTTTGAGGACAATTACACTTTTGAAATATTTGACGAATTTGAAGAGGAGTGTGAGTGATCAGAATGAATAAAAATATTTTTAGCTTTTGGAAGTTCTTGTTTCGAACAAATATATTATTGCTCCTGATTTTGGTAACAGCCATTACCTTTCCAGTTCAATCTAGTGCTTCTTATGATATAAATACGATTTTAATGAAATCCACTTTTAAAATCAGTGGAAAAGGTTCAACCGGAACAGCATTTATAATGGGGAAACCCGATAGTGGTAGTAAAAAGTATGACCATATATTAATAACGGCTAACCATGTTTTATCTGATATGCGAGGTACAACTGCAATTGTCCACCTAAGAAAAAAGATAGGTGGAAAATATATAAAAATAGATTATGAAATGCCAATCCGAAAAAAGAAAACGGAACTATGGATGAAACATCCAAAAATGGATGTGGCAGTAATAAAATTCAATCTTCCATCATTTTTAAATTTCAGTTTAGCTTCTACGGAGTTATTAGCTTCAGATACTATATTTAGAAAATTTGAGATCCATCCTGGTGATGATTTGAATTGTTTGGGTTATCCTTATCTACAGGAAGCCAATCCAGCCGGTTTTCCTATCTTGCGAAGTGGGAAAATAGCATCATATCCAATTGTTCCTACCCGAAGGTATAAATCCATCCTTTATGATTTTGAAGTTTTTAAAGGTAATAGTGGTGGTCCCGTTTATTTTTCTGAATCTGGTAGAAATTATGATGGTGGTTTACATCCTGGGAAAATCCAATTTGTAGCAGGATTGGTAAGTGCTGAAGAGGTTGTTGAAGAGGAAATTGAATCATTGACTGAAATAGTAACAAAAAAACATAAATTGAGTCTTGCTTATGTTGTTCCCGGTCCTTTTATTAGAGAAACAATAAATATGCTTCCTCAGAAATAATCATGAAATTAAAACAAGAATTTTTACCTGAAACTTGGGATTTAAAAAAAATCAAAGATGTGTCAAACATTACAGGAGGTAGCACTCCTTCAACCAATGAATCAAAATATTGGAGTGGAGATATACCTTGGGCGACTCCCACTGATCTTACTAAATTAAATGGTAATAAAATAAAAGACACCGAATCAAAAATTACTAAAGAAGGTTTAAATTCTACTTCAACTCACATCCTGCCTGAAAATTCTCTGCTACTGACAACCCGGGCAACCATTGGAAAATGTGCGGTAAATAAAGTCCCGATGGCAACAAATCAAGGTTTCCAAAATCTAGTACCAAATGGAAATATTGACGTTTGGTATCTTTTTTATCAGATTTCAAGAATGGCTCCATATTTAGAAAGTCTTGGAGCGGGGAGTACTTTTACTGAGATTAGTAAGTCAATTTTGAAAAATATCAAAATCCCCGTCCCCCCCAAACCCGAACAGCGAAAAATTGCTTCTATTCTTTACAACGTGGACCAGGCCATCCAAAAAACCGAAGAAATCATCGAACAAACCAAACGAGTCAAAAAAGGTTTAATGCAGGATTTGTTTACGGAGGGGACTAAAAATCATTCTGAATTTAAAGAAATTTTCCTGGGGGCAATCCGGCTTGAGGTTCCTAAAGAATGGTCCAAAGTGAATTTGGAAACTATGACAAATCTAATAACAAAAGGTAAAACACCTACATCTTATGGATTCAATTACCAAGATGAAGGGGTCAATTTTTTAAAAGTAGAAAGTATTGATGAAGATGGCACATTAGTTGAAGAGAAAGTTGCCTCAATCTGTGAAGAAAATCATGAGGAGTTTTCAAGTTCTAAATTAGAAGAAGGGGATCTTTTATTTTCTATAGCTGGTGGTTTGGGACGTTCTACAATAGTTAAAAATGAAATTTTACCAGCAAATATAAATCAAGCCCTTGCTTTGATTAGATTTGAGGATGATGTAGATAAAAAATACGTGAGATATTTTCTGGACACTTTTATTTTTGAAAAATATTTTAGATCCATATCGACTCATACTGCACAAACTAATTTAAGTTTGAAGCAGGTGTCAAATTTTCCGGTCCTGCTCCCAAGTGAGGATGAACAAAGAGAGATAGCTGAGAAATTGTCGTCTGTTGATCAGAAATTGAAAAATGAACAAGAGGTATTGAAAAAATATGAAATAATTAAAATAGGACTAATGCAGGATCTTTTGACCGGAGCAATACGAACAGACGACAAAAATATCGAGGTACTCGATGAAGTTATTGAACAGGGTTGATGATTCAGTTTTGGCCCATTTGGCTTGAGTTATAACCTTGGTTCAGTGAAGTGGCATGGAGTGAAATCAGGGTAAACTTTAGAAATGTTTCTTATTCTTTTTTGTGTAAGAATACGATAAAGTTTAACCACAAGTGAATTTGTATCCGACGAATTAGACACAAAGTTTTTTGTGAATCAAAAATGTTGAAATTTTGAACATAAAATAATTTGTGTTTATTCTGTGTAGGACAAACTAATTTATGTCTCATATTTCTCAAAATATTTAACATAAACCAATTTTTGGCGTTCTTACATATGCTATGGGATTTGTGATTGAATATGGCTATTGAATCAAAAGTTGATGAATTACCACTGGAAAACATTGATTGGGAACCTCTTGTCTCATTACTTGGTGAAGCTAACCGCCAACTGGCTCGTTTCGACGGTATTCTCCGAGGAGTACCGGAACCTCAAATTCTGCTTTCCCCATTGTCTCTCCGTGCAGGTCACGGTAGAAACCCCGCGAATTACACCTTTCCGGATTTTATAAATACTGTGGATTCGTTCTAATGTCTGAAGATATTACCGAACAGGAAAAGCTTACGGAAGGCGGTTTAGAGGAGGATGTACTCCGCTGGCTCGATGATGTTGGGTGGGAGCGGTATGGAAGTGGAGTGGAGGGTGAAGATAACGGCTGTCGATTACTCGATGAAGAATATGATCGAGATATTCATGAGGTCGTTTACTGGGATCTCCTGGAAGAAAAACTGCTCGAACTAAATGATTTTCTTGAAAAAGATGATGCTGCCGAAGCAATTAACTCCCTCAAGCGAGATCTCAAGGGCGAAAACTTAATTGATCGAAATCGCGAGTTCTACAACGTTCTCCGGAAGGGCAAAAAAGTTACAATAACTCAAGCGGATGGTAGCACCGAACAAAAATGGGCTGACCTGATTGATTACGAGAACCCTGGAAACAATTCATTGATTGTTGCCAACCAGTTCCGGGTTAAGAAAGCCGACCAGGTCATTCCCGACGTTGTCTTACTGGTTAATGGTATTCCTCTTGTTATCAGTGAGCTTAAATCGACAACTCAGGACGCGAACTGGGAAGACGCTTACAAGGACATCAAACAATACGAGCACTTAGTGCCGGATGTTTTTGTCCCGGCCCTTTTTAACATCGCTTCCGACGATCAAAAGTTACGTGTCGGTGCGGTGGATATTGACCGGGAGTATTACGCTCCCTGGCGGAAACCCGAGGTCGAGCGGACGAATCATGAGCCGCGTGATGCCTTTGAGAGTTTATTGGCGCCGGAAGTCCTGCTGGACATTCTCCATAATTTTGTGTTCTTTGCCGCGGAGACCGGCGGCGATAAGAAAATCATCCCTCGCTATATGCAGTATTACGCCTCAAAAAAATTAATGAAACGGCTTAAAACCGGGGAAGCCGACAGAGGACTTTACTGGCATACCCAGGGCAGCGGCAAATCGTACACGATGCTCTTCACGGCGGCGAACCTGCTCGGTCGGGAAGGGGAACAACAAATTCTCTCGACTCCGCAGGTTATCATTATCGTCGACCAGGATAAACTCCGTCAGCAGATGTCAAACGTCCTCAACGCTGTCGGGATTGAACAGCACCACGTTGCGAAGAGTATCAATGACCTCCAACGACATATCGAGGCCGGCAAAAGCGAAATCATTCTGACGACAATACAGATGTTCCAGGACGTCGATCCGGCGAGCCAGGGCAACGAGAACACGGTTCTCATGGTCGATGAAGCCCACCGGTTTATGGAAAAGAGCCTGGGGAGTGATTTAAAGGCCGCTTTACCGGAGGCCTACCACTTTGCCTTCACGGGTACTCCGGTTCGGGAATCCGATAGAAATACATTCAGGGAATATACCCCGGACGCCAGCGATGAATTCTACCATGATCGGTATTCATTGAAGCAAGGGATGGAAGATGAGGTTATTCTTCCGGTCACCTTCACCTTGAGACACGAACAGGTCTGGGACTGGGACCCGGAACTGCTTGATAAACATTTTGACCGTGAAATTGGCAGTCTCGAGGAGATGGCCTACGAGGACCGGGATGAGTTGATCCGGGATTTGGTGACGAAGTCTGACCTGGCTGAACTACGGCCGCGAGTCGAGGCGATTGTTGAGGAAATTCACCACCATTTTGCTGATGTCCAGAAAAACGGCTGGAAAGGAATGGTCGTCACTCCCAGTCGTAAAGCGGCGGCACTCTACGGCGAGGAATTGATGAAGTTTCGTGATCCCGAAGAGATTGCCGTGATGATCTCCGAGGATCGGGACGACGAGCATCACGAACCCTGGATGACGAAGTTCCACACGACTTCGGAAGAACGGGACACCATTGTCGAGAACTTCAAGCAGGAAACTAACCCGAAACTGTTGGTTGTCTGTAATATGCTCCTCACCGGTTTCGATGCGCCGGTCCTCAAGACGATGTACCTGGATCGTTACCTGACGAACCACACTCTCCTCCAGGCCATTGCGCGAACGAACCGCCCCGCCGAGGGCAAAGTGAACGGTGAAATTGTCGACTTCCAGGGCGTCTTCCAGGAACTGGATAAGGCACTCGACTACGACCTTGAGGTCCGGGAAAACGCGGCGATTGACCGGGAACAGTTATTGGCAAACTTCTTCGAGAAGTTAGAAGCACTGCTGGAAATATTCGAGGGCATTGAAAAACGTAATTCCTCCGAAACACTCAACGAGTGCTTGACCCGCCTGACGAAGCGGCCCGACTTACGCAAACAGTTCGAGCAGTGCTACCGCAGTCTCCGGGATCTATACGAATCACTCTCCCCCGACGAACGGCTGGCTGAAGATGACGTCGAACGAAAATACAGTTGGTTGAATCAGGTCTGGGTTGCTTACCAGCGACAGTATTACCGGAATGAAAACGCCGATCGTGAGTTAAAAGAGAAGACCAAGGAGATTCTTGAAGAAAATATTTCAATTGAAGAGATAAACCGGGATTACCCGGTCATCGAAGTCAGCCAGAAACACCTCGACAGAATCAGAAACCTCGATCCGGCCACCAAGGCCACGGAAATTGCCCATGCCGTAACCGAACATCTCCGGGACAAGAAACAGAAGAACCCCCGCTACGAGCAGTTGCACGAGCGTGTCCAGGATCTCCTTCAAAAATGGGAAGCCGGAGAAGTTGAAGACATGTTTACCGCCGACCAACTGGTCGACGTTGAGGAAGAAATACTCGAGGTCGAACAGGAGCCCGAACAAAGAGAAATGACAGAAGGAGAATACGCCATCACGAAACTGCTAACAGAAGAATACGAAAGTCACATAGAGGCCGAAGCCCAGGCCGAGGAATTCGCCCGGACCATTGGCGCAGCTTTCCGGGAAAAAGTAGACACGGGCTACGAGGGCTGGAAGGAAAACCCGGAAACACGCAACAAAACACAGCAGGTTGTCATTGAAACAATTGTCAAAGAACTCGACCGCCCCGGCCTCTACCACGCCGACAAATTCGTCGACCAAGCAACCGATTATCTTATTGAGAATGTTGACTGGGCATGAGACATAATGGAAAAAATTGACTATGAGGTTTCGATAAGCAACAAAGCCAATAAACCCCGTATAGACGTGAACATTCATGGGATAAAAGTAGTCATCCCCAAAGGTATAGACCTTAAACCGGAGGAACTGATCGACCGTAAACGGGACTGGATCGAAAAGAAACAGCGGAAGTTTGATGAACTGCGTTCGCGCGTTCCTGAAAGAACTTTTGAAGAAGGAGCTGAATTTCCTTTCAAAGGGGAGCAATTGGAAGTAGTTGTTGCGGAAATCGATAACAGCAGAATAGATTCCAACCACTTCTTGCTTGCGGAATCTCAAGTTAAAAAGAATGGAATTAAAGACGAACTGGAGAGCCTGTATCGCAAAGAAGCCCGAAAATTTATCCAGGAAATCGTTGACGAATACACCGAAAAACTAAGCGTCGAGTATGACACCCTCAGAATCAAGAACCAAAAAACTCTCTGGGGAAGCTGCTCATCAAAGAACAACCTCAACTTCAACTGGCGGATCATAATGGCCCCACCTGAAATGGCCGAATATGTAATTATCCACGAACTTTGCCACTTGCGAGAACCCAGCCACTCCCCAAAATTCTGGCGTTTGCTAAATAACTACTGTGAAAACCCAAGAGAAAAATCCCGGTGGCTCAAGAAACACTCAGTAGAACTAATTTATACAGAAGAAGATCTTTGAGAAATTAATGCCTTTCGGGTTGGCTCTTTGCCCCCCCCCTTGCCGAGCCGGGGTTCAACTCCTGAAGCCAATTTCCTGACCACAAAAGCTTGGCGTAGAATCTCAGGACAGTTTTGTCCAAACAAAACCATCCCGACCGACGAATAATACCAAAATAGCAAAGCAGGCTTTATTGACGGCATTGGCTATTTGAACTAACATAGTTCCTGAAATAAATAAGCCGAGTTTAAGAATTTTGATTTTATTTTAAATTTACCAGTAAAAAGGCCTTTGGTGGTAGTTTTATTATGCCCAAAAACTCGAATAGAGTTTGAGGCACCTAAATTTTAATGAGTGATCGTCCAT
>CAZVWJ010000011.1:0-41846 GCA_964631325.1 uncultured bacterium
AGAAACATAAATCCTTCCATCCCGTGAATCACTTCTCCCTTAATTTTAACTGTTTTCAATCAAAAAATTTACCCCGATGGAAGGTTCTGGTATTTTTTGAGCAGTGTTGACAGGGGGGGTAAATTCAAATATACTGCTGGTGTTTTACCTAAACTTTTTCTTTAAGGGTGATTTATTTATGCGTCGTTTTATGTTGATTTGTTTGTTGGCCGTTTCTGTAGTTTTTGTAACTGGGTGTGGAGCTCACTATACTTCCACTCTGCAGAGCCCGGCTACGGGGATGTTGTATAATGAGACTTCCGGTGCCGTTACTGCTACCGGACTTGATGGTTATACTAAAGTTGGAGAGTCTCAGGCCAAATCTATTCTTGGTCTTGTTGGAATTGGTGACGCATCTATTGGTGCGGCTATGGAAGATGGCAATATTTCTCAGATTCAAAGTGTTGACTACAAGTTTAAAAACATTCTGGGAATTTACGCCACGACCAAGGTTATAGTTCGCGGTAAGTAAATTTGCTTTAGTGAACGGGAGACAGGTAATTACCTGTCTCCCGATTTCACTTTTTGTCTTTTCGTTTAATTAAACTTTGTATTTAGTTACGTGATTTAGAACTGAATGTGGCAAAGTCGTATATATCTTCGGCTCAGACAATCTTTCCTTATCTCTTTACCTTAACCATAATTTTTTTTATAATTCTTCAGTTCTACCAATTCGATAGAACTAATAGAGGTGACCGGTTTGAAGATATCTACGCGGGGACGGTATGGTCTGCGAGCGTTGGTTGAGCTTGCCGAAAATAACGGACAAGCGCTGTTGCTCAAGGAAATTGCTGAGCGCCAGGATATTTCTATGAAGTATCTGGGCCGGATAATCAGCAATTTAAAGTCTGCCGGCCTGGTTTCCCGCTGTAGTGACGGTTACGTGCTCGCATCCGCCCCGGAGGATATTAGTTGTCGGGAGATAATTAATGTGCTCGAGGGTTCTCTTGCTCCCACCGAGTGCGTGGATAATCCGGAAATTTGTGAGCGGGTGGCGGACTGTTCCGTAATCGGAGTCTGGCAGAGGCTCAAGGAGAGCTGGGAGGAAGAGCTGGAAAACTTGACTCTGGCGGATCTGGCTCGTGAGCAAAATCTGGAGGACGAATCGAAAATACAGGAGGATGACTAAAATGGATGACGACTTAATTTACCTGGATCACAATGCTACCACGCCTGTCGACACGCGGGTGCGTGAAGCAATGCAACCTTACCTGGGAGCTGAATATGGAAATCCCTCCAGCCTGTACAGGTTGGCCAAGCGGGCCGAGCAGGCCCGTGAGCAGGCCCGTGAGCAGGTGGCTGATTTGCTGGGAGCCTCGCCGGCTGAAATTGTCTTTACCGGCTGTGGAACCGAGGCCGATAACATGGCGATAAAGGGGATCGGGTATGCCAACCGGGACCGGGGGAACCATATTATCGCTTCAGAGATAGAACACCACGCCGTTTTGAACGCCTGTAAATGGATGGAGGAGCAGGGCTTTGAAGTCACTTACCTGGAAGTGGATGAAAACGGCCGGGTTGATCTTGATCAGCTTAAAAGTGAAATAACTGAGGAAACTATACTGATTTCGATCATGCACGCAAATAATGAAGTGGGGACTATTCAGCCGCTGGAGAAAATAGGTGAAATCGCGGCCCGGAACGACATTTATTTGCACACGGATGCGGTCCAGACAGTGGGGAAAATTACTTTTACCGTGGACGAGCTAAACGTTGATTTGCTGGCCCTTTCCGCCCATAAAATCTACGGTCCGAAAGGGGTCGGGGCCCTCTATATTCGGGAGGGCACGAAAATTGATTCATTGCTCCACGGTGGCCACCACGAAAATGACCGGCGGGCGGGCACGGAAAACATGGCCGGAATTGTCGGGTTGGGTAAGGCGGCCGAGCTGTCCACCAGCGAACAGGCTCGAGCGCCGGAAATAGAAAAGTTACGAGACCGGCTTGAGGCCGGCCTACTCGAAGAAATTGATGCGGTCACCCTGAATGGTCATCCGGACAAGCGGCTGGCTAACACGCTTAATATCTGTGTAGAATACATTGAGGGAGAATCAATGCTACTGCGGCTCGATCACGAGAATATTGCCGCTTCCAGTGGCTCGGCCTGCACTTCGGGCACTCTTGATCCTTCCCACGTATTAACTGCGATGGGGATTCCCCCGGAGCTGGCCCATGGTTCGCTCCGGTTTAGCCTGGGCCGCGAGAATACTGAAGCGGAGATTGATCGGGTTATCGAAGTACTGCCCGGGATAGTTGAGCAGTTGCGGGCGATGTCTCCCTTATATGATCGTGATAAAACTTGAGGAGGAGGAAATGATGGATTATTCCGAGAAAGTTATGGAACATTTTATGGAGCCCCAGAACATGGGAGAAATTGAAGATCCCGACGGTGTCGGTGAGGTTGGCAACCCTGTCTGCGGCGATCAGATGACAATCTATATTAAGGTCGAGGACGATGTAATAGAAGAGATAAAATTCAAGACTTTTGGTTGTGCGGCTGCCATCGCTACTTCCTCAATGGTCACTGAACTGGCCAGGGGAAAGTCCCTGGAAGAAGCCGGTAAGGTGACCAACGAGCAGGTAACAGGCGAGCTGGGCGGTCTGCCCAACCATAAGAAGCATTGTTCCCTGCTCGCTGAAGAGGGCCTGGAGGCGGCGATTGAGGATTATCGGAATAACCAGCAAGAGGAGTCGGACAATGAGTGACGAAAGCCAGCAAGTAAGAGCAGAAATTAAGCGATTAAAAGAAAAGAAAAACGCTGTTGTGTTGGTCCACAACTACCAGCGTCCCGAGGTGCAGGAAATTGCCGATCACCTCGGCGATTCACTGGGGTTGTCCCGGGCCGCCGCGGAGACTGGAGCGGAACGGATTGTCTTCTGCGGGGTCAGTTTTATGGCTGAGACGGCGAAGATTCTTTCCCCGGAAAAGAAAGTTTTACTGCCCCGGCCGGCTGCCGAGGTTGATTGCCCGATGGCCGGCATGGTTAACGCAAAACAACTGCGGGCGTTGAAGGAAGAGCATCCCGGGGCCAGTGTCGTCGCCTACGTGAATACGACTGCGGCTGTGAAAGCGGAGGCGGACGTCTGCTGTACTTCCTCGAACGCCGTCCGGGTGGTGCGTAACCTGGAAGCTGAGAAAGTTATTTTTGTGCCGGACCGGAACCTGGCCGCTTACGTGGGGCGTTTTGTCGACAAAGAAATTATTCCCTGGGACGGCTTCTGTTACGTGCACGACCGGATTACCGCGGAGGAAGTTAAGAAAGCCCGGGAAAAACTGCCGGAAGCGGAATTGGTCGTTCACCCCGAGTGCAAGCCGGAAGTGATTGATACTGCTGATGCCGCTGAATCCACCGGCGGCATGGTAACATTGGCCCGCCAGTCCGGCGAAGCGACCTACTTGATTGGAACAGAGGAGGGGATTGTCCATCGGCTCCGGCAGGAAGGACCGGACAAGGAGTTTTACACGGCCGGCAAACCGCGGATCTGCGAGGGGATGAAGTGCACCGGGTTGGACGATGTCCTTGCTTCCCTGGAACAGGACCAGTTTGAAGTGGAGCTTTCTCCAGAAACTGTTCGGGCCGCCCGGGCGGCTCTCGATAGAATGCTTGATTATGCCTGAAGAAACTGTTGTCGTCGGCATGAGCGGTGGGGTGGATTCCTCGGTCGCCGCCGCGCTCCTGGTTGAAGCGGGGTACGATGTTCACGGTGTTACCATGGAAATCTGGTCTGATAACTACCAGCCGGAAACTGCTCAGCCGGCCGCTCACGCCTGTTTTGGGCCCGGGGAGGGGGATGACGTTGAAGATGCCCGGAAAGTCGCTGAACAGCTCGGTATTCCCTTCCATTCCGTCGATTTGCACGAAAAGTTTGAACAGGAGGTTCTTACCTATTTTCGCCGGGAATACAGCCGCGGCCGCACTCCCAATCCCTGCATTCTCTGCAACCGCCGGCTCAAATTTGTGGCTCTGCTTGACGGGCTGGAAACTCAAGATATTAACTGGAACTATTTTGCGACCGGCCATTACGTGCGCCGTGAACAGGTCGGAAACATATTCAAATTAAAACGCGGCCGGGATCCCGCCAAGGACCAGAGCTATTTTCTCTACACGCTCGGGCAAGAACTGCTGGCCACCACCCTCTTTCCTCTCGGCGATTTGACCAAGGAAGAAGTGCGCACTCGGGCCGAAGAACTGGGTCTGGAAGTCAAAAATAAGGACGAGAGCCAGGACTTCTACGCCGGGGATTACACGGAACTGCTTGCCGAGGAACCTCGTCCCGGCCCGATTGTGAATCGAGCCGGGGAGAAGCTGGGCGAGCACGAGGGGATACAGAAATACACCGTTGGCCAGCGCCGCGGGCTCGGCATCTCCGCCAACAAACCGCTCTACGTGCTGGAGATAGATGCCGAAAAAAACGCCCTTGTAGTTGGTGACAGGGAGCAGTTATACAGCCGAGAATTTCTGGTGGAGAAGGTGAACTGGATTGCTCCCGGGGCGCCTGAAGCCGAGCTGGAAGCGCAAGTAAAAATTCGTTACCGCCACCCGGCTGCCCCCGCTGTATTACGGATAGAAACTGACGACAGTGTCCGGGTCAGTTTCCAGGAACCCCAGCGCGCCGTAACCCCGGGCCAGGCAGCCGTGTTTTACGACGATCAATACGTCCTCGGCGGGGGCCTCATCAACTCCCCCCTCTGATTATCCCAGGCCGTTCCCAAACGACCTCCCTTAACTAACCACTTTGCGCCAAAAAGTATATAGCTGTGTAGAGCCCTTTAATAAAACCGAGACCTAAACCCTTTTCTACAATTATTATAAAAGTTGTACCCCATTTCCGCATATCCGCAATTCCGGAATTCCGGTTATGCGGAAATGTCGGATTTTATTTTTAAATAAATGTGGCGGGTATAATTTTGTCACGGAGCGTGATTAGGATTGTTGAGGTGGGCGCGATTGGGGGCATCGGGAAGTTCTATTGTCCGGTCTTGGGGAAATTATGGCTTTGATTAATTGTTAATTTAAAATATAAGGTTTACCTGGGGACCCGGGTCAGGAGTAGGTAGTTATCAGCCGCTCGGTGGCCTGGTCGAGGTTGTTGCCCGAGATTTGATGGTCGAATTCCTCCTGATCGGGACAGGAGTTGTAGTAGGCGGGGTCGTAATATTCTTCAAGAAGAGTCTCGACGACGGGCAGGACCTGGTTATCCCGTAGTTTTTGTTGCAGTTCGTTAACTTTCTTTTTACCGAGTCTTTCCTTCAGGTTTCCTACCAGGGAAATTAGCTCGTCACGGGTCTCGGGCCACTCGTATTCTTCCCTGATCCTGCGGGCCCTGATTTCCAGGTCAGTTGCCAGCCAGACCCGGGGGGGAGAAATAAGCTCTTCAAAGAGGGCAGCGGGAATGTTTCGGCGGCCGATCTGTCTGCTTTCCCCTTCCGTAAAAACGGGCCCGGTAGTTTCTGAGAGTTGCTGGTAAAGATGGTTTTCAAATTTTTTCTGGGTGGGTTGCTCCCCGAGTCCGACTGAGCCGAAGGCCGAGCCGCGGTGGTTGGCGGCCCCTTCGAGATCCAGCGTCGCCTTGCCGCGGGAGTCCAGCGCGTGAAGCAGACGTGTTTTGCCGGCCCCGGTGAGTCCGTAGATGGTGACCAACTGGGCGGTCCATCGTTTTTTCTCGAAAAAATTATGCACTCGCTGGCGGTAGGACTTGTAGCCCCCGGCGAGGCGGTAAGTGGGGTAGCCGATGTTATCCAGGATAATTGCCAGCGACTTGCTCCGGTTGCCCCCCCGCCAGCAGTAAAGGGCCAGCGACTGATCATCGGTCCGGCGCGCTTCAATTTCCTCGAGGATTTCCGGGACGTTACTGCAGATTAACCCGGCCCCGACCCGCCGCGCTTTAAACTGTGATTCCTGGTGGTAAATAGTCCCCACCCGGTCCCGTTCCTCGTTGGATAAGACGGGCAAATTAATTGCTCCCGGCAGGTGATCTTCTTCGTATTCAGCGGGCGTTCGGACGTCAATGAGAAGAGGCTTCTCGAGTTTAAAAAGTTCATCAAGGGTAATTTCCATTCTCTTGGCTCCTGCTAAAATATCAAAAACTAATTATAGCTGATTTTAGCCGTTAAGTTTAGCTCAAGAATATTCCGGGAATATCCGGAGAAAAGATATAATTATTATACAGGAAGATAAAAATAAATAATTAACCGGTGTGGGTGTGAGCGGTCGCCCAGCACTCAATCGGGTGTCTTTAGATAATCCCGGGAAACAGTAACAATGATTCAAGTTAGCTATATAAAACGAGAAGTTTATTGAAAGTCCCCGATTGAGTGCTGGGAGGAAAGTCCGGACTCCATTTATTGGTGACCCGGGAAAACCGGGTGGCCCGCCGCGTGGCGGGTCCGGCCAGTGCCGCAGAGACTATACTACCCGTTTTCCTTCCGGAAAATAGGGAAAGGTGAAAAGCGGGTGGATGTGGAAATTTGCGCCGTGGGTGCCTGGCGCAAGTTATTTATCCGCTACCACCCGGGTTGGCGTTGCAAGGCGTGAACCTGGTAAACCCCACCTGGAGCAAGGCCAAATAGGCCCCGCACTCAATCAGGTGTCTACAGTAGATTGTTAATTTTATACTGTTTAGCTTAAGGTCTGGGCTAGTTTGTTGGAAGAGTCTGGAGGCCCCCGATTGAGTGCGGGGCGGGTAGGCCGCTCGTGCCTTTTCGTAAGAAAGGCCCAGATAAATGGCCGCGACAGAACAGAATCCGGCTTACCACTCGCACCGGTTATATTTTTATCCTTCCCCCTCTTACCTGTCTTATTCCCCAAATTTACCGAAAAAATTAATTAAAACTTGACATGGGTGGAGATGAAGTGGTATAACTATGTCAGGAAGTGGCAAATAGTGGACCAAAGTGGAAGACACTTGACAGGAGACAAAAATGAAGGAACAATATGGTTTGTATGGTGAGTTTACACATAGTATTGACAATAAAAATAGAGTCACCCTGCCCGCTTCCATTCGGGATAAGTTAGCCGGGGAAGATAATCTGATTCTTTCCGCCGGTTTTGACAACTGTTTGTCAATTTATCCTGAACCGGTCTGGCAAAAATTTCTTGAAAACGCCGGTTCGGACGGCCCAAGTTCGCGGACCAGGCAGTTGCGGCGTTTCTTTTCCGCCCGGGCCAGTCAGGTTTCACCTGACAGTCAGGGAAGAATTGTTATTCCGCAGCGGCTCAAGGAGTGGGCCGAAATCAAAGACGAAGTCACTGTGGTTGGGAACTACGACACTGTGGAGCTGTGGTCCCCTGGTAAGTGGGACGACTATCAGCAAGGAGTTGACCTGGAGGCCGCAGCGGAGGAAGTATTTTCCGGTTCTCTTTGAACGCAATTAATAAACCTCACTTTTTTATCACTGGGGGATAGTGATTTTGAGTTATGGAACCGGAAGAGAATGAGGGGCACCTGCCGGTGCTCAAGGATGAATTGGTTGAATATTTAGCTCTTTCACAATCTGATACGGTGATTGATGCCACGATAGGTTTTGGTGGTCACGCTGAAGTTGTATTGAATGAATTGGGGTCGGACGGGGAACTCATTGGTTTTGAGAAAGATCCCGGGGTTTTTCAGCAAGCCGGGCAAAAATTTAAGTCTGATTCACGCGTCCGGGTCATTAATTGTAGTTACATTGCGCTGGATGAAGAAGTATCTTTGTGTGATGCAATATATTTTGACCTGGGAATTTGTTCTTATCACCTCCAGAATGCGGGACGTGGTTTTTCTTTTCGTAAACCCTCGGAACCATTTGATTGTCGGTTCAATCCCGAGAGTGAGCGTCCTCCGGCCTGGAAAATTATAAATAAGAGCAGTCGTGACCGGCTTCGTGAAATACTTCGCGAGTTCGGTGAAGTTCGTTTTTTAGGGCCTGTCCTTAAAGAGCTCTGCGAAAAACGTCCTGTTAAAACCGTGGGTGATATTGTTTCTGCGGTAGAGGCAGTAGTTTATCCTCCCAAACGCCGGGGCGAGCTTGCCCGGGTGTTTCAGGCTTTCCGAATTGCGGTTAATCGGGAATTAGATGAATTGCGGCAAGGTCTGGAGAGCGCTCTTGATTTGCTGAAACGGGGCGGTCGACTGGTAGTAATTAGTTTTCATTCGCTTGAGGACAGGATAGTCAAGCATTTTTTTCGTGAAGCAAGCCGGGAATGTATTTGCCCCCCGGAACTGCCGGTTTGTGCCTGTGACCAGGAAAAAATCTGTAATGTGGTAACTCAATCACCTGTAATCCCTGAAAAGGAGGAGATCGAGGCGAATTCAAAAGCCAGTTCGGCTAAGTTAAGAGCAGTTGAAAAAATTTAATATATCGTTCTTTTAATATACCTTTTGATAATCTACGGAATTGTTGCTTTAGCTTCATCCAGATAATGTCGACCGTAAACACAGTATTCTATGCACTCTTTAAGACAATAATGGACACAACAGGGGATGCTGCAGCCGATGTACCACCGAAACAACTCTTATTATCGTAGCCGCTCTAAAAGAGCATACTCATTTATAAATAGCGTAGTGGGCTGGTTGCGTAAATTAGTTCGAGCTCGTCAAGATTCAATCTCGCCTCGTTTTCTTATACTTTCACTCCTTGTATTTGTTCTGGGGACTACTCTCTGTAATCAGATTATCTGGCGGCAGGTTAAGCGTGCCCGGCTGCAGTATCAGATCAGTCAGTTAAAAGAAAAGAACCATCATCTGCGGATGCAGGTCCATAAGAAGAAAATTGCGGTTTCCCGGCTACAGAGATTAGACCGAATTCAGCGGATTGCGGTCGCCCAGTTGGGCATGAAGCTGGCTGATACTGTTCCCGTGCTGGAAATGTCGAGAAGACAGTGGGTCCAGATACCACGGGGAGGAGGGGTAGATGACTGAGTAAATAATTGTTTCGATCTTAATTAAGGGAGTCAGCGGACATTTGTTGTTGAGCAAATTAGTGAATGGGTTTAATTTTAATATTACTGACGACACTGAGATCCAGGGAATCCAGGTAGATACCCGGAAATTATCTTCCGGGGATTTATTTGTTGCAATTCCCGGTCATAATTGTGATGGTCATCAATTTATACCCACTGCTCTTGAAAAGGGGGCAGCGGCCCTCCTTATTTCTACCGGTAAAGGAAAATTCCTTCCTGATTCTGTTGAAGTTCCAGTTTTAAAAGCTGAATCTCCACGGGAGTTCCTTATTACTTTCCTGCAGCGGTTTTACGGTAATCCCTCTGAAAAATTACAGTTGCTCGGAATTACCGGTACCAACGGTAAAACTACTACCACTCACCTGCTTGAATCGATTTTTGCTGCAGAAGGGGAATCTGTCGGCCTGATTGGGACAATCACGCGTCGATTCAAGGGAGAGCAATTCAAGGGAGAGTGCACAACTCCGTCGGTAGTGGATAATTACCGGACTCTGCAGGAATGGGCCTCGGAAGGGGCCTCGGCAGTGATTATGGAAGTCTCTTCACACGGGTTGGACCAGGACCGTGTGGGGGGACTTTCATTTGCTGCTGCCGGTTTCACTAACCTCAGCCAGGATCACCTTGATTATCACGGTGATATGGAGAACTATTATCGGGCGAAGAAAAGATTATTTGAGCAAAGCCAGAAAAACGTTGTGTATCTGGCCGATGAGTATTGTCGGAGATTAGCCGAGGAAGTAAAATCTGTAACTGTTGGGGAAGCGGGAGATTACCGGGTAGTGAAAAAAAGTTCTGCTCTGACTGGGATTGAACTTACTCTTCAGTTTCCGGACGGAAAAAAATATACTTTCAATTCTCCTCTTACCGGTCTACATAATTTTAAAAACATTGCCCTGGCCGTAGCTATTACCGCTGTGCTGGGTATAAAGCCGGCAGTTATTAAAAAGGGATTAAAGAACTGTGACCGTGTGCCGGGCCGTTGTGAACGAATTTCAAGTTCACCGGCCGTGATAGTTGATTATGCTCATACTCCGGACGCGGTTCGTAACGTAATTAGTGGTTTGAAACCGTTGTATGAGGGAGACTTAATCTGTGTGTTTGGAGCGGGAGGTGATCGGGACAGTGATAAGCGGCCGGCAATGGGTGAAGCAGCCATTAAACTTGCCGGTTATTCAATTGTCACTTCTGATAATCCCCGGTCAGAGTCCCCCCGAAAAATTGTTGAGGACATACTGATTGGAATGGAGGGGGACAATTATCACGTTCAGCTCGATCGTGGTCAGGCAATTCGGGAAGCGATTGAACGGGCTGGTGCTGATGATCTTGTCTTGATCCTGGGGAAAGGACATGAAACTGAACAGATAATTGGAGATCGAGTTTTGCCTTTTAACGACGCTCAAGTTGCTCGCGAGGTTCTGGAAACGGTTGAGTAAAAACCGAATTCCCCTGGCCCGATTGACAGAGTCACTTTTCCGGGGAGAGTGGACAGAATCTCCGCCGGATATGGTTACTTCGGTAAAGATTGACAGCCGAAAATGTAAGCCGGGTGACTTGTTTGTCGCTCTTCAGGGCACTGACTCTCACGGCCATCAATACGTTGCGGGCGCTGTTAACAACGGTGCCCGCGCCGCTTTCGTGGAAACCCGGCAGCCCGTTGATTGTCCTCAGTTTGTTACCGAAAATTCACTAAAATCTTTCCAGGAGCTGGCCCGAAAGTACCGACAACAATTAGCGACGGGTGTTGTAGGTATCACGGGAAGTTGTGGTAAAACCACGGTTAAAGAAATACTGGCGAAATTGATCGCCGCAGAAAACACGGTGGGCCGGACTCCGGGTAATTATAACAACCATATCGGACTACCACTAACCGTTTTAAACGAAGGGGGAGAAGAATTTCTGGTTGCCGAAATAGCCATGAATAAGCCCGGGGAAATAAAGTTACTCTCTGAGATTCTTTCTCCGGAGGTTGGAATTATTACCCATATTGGGCCGGCCCATCTGGCCGGGGTCCGGACAGTTAAACAGCTTGCTCAAGAAAAAGCGCAATTATTGGCAAGTCTGCCTGAAGATGGACTCGCCCTGGTTCCTGATTGGGTGGACAAAAGAGAGACGCTCTGCTCTGCCTCCCGGGCCCCGGTAGTAATGCCCGGCCTCACGGCAGAGGCCGATTTACCGGTGAGCTGGGAGCTTTCTGAAAAGGGGACCACGTTTCGTTTGAATGACAATAAATACAGGTGCAATTTTGTTCGCGAAGAATTAGTAAAAGACACGATACTGGCAGTAGTTGCTGCTCAACGTCTGGGAGTTAAGGACGAGCTGATCAGGGAAGCTCTGGCCCGTTTTAAGCCACTTGAGGGCCGCGGCGAAGAAAAAATAATTGGCAACACTACTGTTATTGACGGCAGTTACAACGCCAATCCTGATTCAATGAAAGCGGCCCTCAGGCGGCTTGAGGCTCTACCCGGTCCCCGTCTCGCTGTGCTCGGTACGATGAAAGAAATGGGAGCTAAGGCCCCGGAAGCACATCGGGAGTTGGGACAGTGGTTGACCCAAATTCCGGAGCTGGAGGTTCATTTTGTTGGTGAATTTGGAGATGAGCTGGCAGATGGAATGGAAGGGAACCAGAACCTTCGGCTCCATGAAGCCGTGGTAGACCTCAACGGGTTGGACCCTTCCCTGTATAACTCTGTTCTTGTTAAAGCTTCCAATGCCGTAGGTCTTGAAAAATTGATTAAAGAATGGACTGAAAACCGATGATGTATGCTCTTTACCAGCATTTTTATTCCCCGCGGCAGTGGTATTCGTTTATTCGTGTTTTTAAATATATTACCTTTCGCACCGCCTACGCCGCTGTCACCGGCGGAATATTAAGTTGGTTGTTGGCCTGGTGGTTTATCCCACGGCTAAAAGAGTGGGAGTTGCTTCTGGCTAAGGACCGGCCCCATCTGGAGTTCCAGAAAGGCAAGGCCGGAACGCCTACGATGGGGGGGGTATTTATTGTCGCGGCTATTGCTATTTCCACTTTCCTCTGGGCCGACCTTACCAATCAGTTTATTTTAATGCTCCTTTTCGTCCTAATTGCTTTAGGTTTTTTGGGTGGGATAGATGATTGGTTAAAAATGCGTTTTAATGACGGTGAGGGTATTACTGTTCGGACCAAAATTATTGGTCAGTTCGTTATCCTTGGAATAGTTGCTGTCTGGCTGGCTAACGTGGAAATGCCGATTCGCCTGCTCTGGCAGAGTGAAAAATTTCGGCCGGACCTGGCCCACTCCCTCTTTTTTCCGTTCCTCAAGGCTACCTGGATTTCTCTGGGAGTTTTTTACGTGCCCTTTGTTATTACCGTAATGCTGGGGACAACAAATGCGGTTAATTTAACTGATGGACTGGATGGGCTGGCGGTTGGTTTGGTTATTTTTGTTGCCGTAGCTTACGGCGGTATGACCTACATTGGCGGTCACTATATATTTTCTGAATATCTCCAGGTTCCCAATTTAAAAGGGAGTGGTGAGTTAACCGTCTTTATTGCCAGTTTAATTGGGGCTGGCCTGGGTTTCCTCTGGTTTAACGCACATCCCGCCCAGATTTTCATGGGAGATGCCGGGGCCCTGCCCCTCGGCGGTTGTCTGGGAACAGTAGCTGTAATTATCAAACAGGAACTTTTGCTTTTTGTAGTTGGAGGAATTTTTGTTGTGGAAGCTCTTTCAGTTATGTGGCAGGTTTTTTGGTACAGATTAACGGGAAATAGATTTTTTAAAATGGCCCCTATCCATCATCATTTTGAACTAAAAGGAATGAAGGAAAGTAAAATTACTGTCCGTTTCTGGATAATTGGAATAATTTTGGCCCTTGTGGCTCTGAGTACGTTGAAACTCCGGTGAATTTTGACTAATGGTCGGGATGGAAAAATTAGTAGATAAATTAAATGGAGAAACAGTTGGAGTTTATGGATTTGGCCGCACAGGGAAAGCTGTAACGAGAGCTTTACTTCCTGTTTGCAAGCAGATTTCAATTTTGGAGGACGGGACACCGGAAGCCTTTCGGGAACAACAGGAAAATTGGTCGGATTTGCTTGACTGGTATTTTTCCCCCGTTTCTTTATCTGGCGAGATGGATAGATTAATTGTCAGCCCCGGGGTGCCAATTGATCACCCCGTCCTTCGCCAGGCCAGATCACAAGGTATTCCTGTGCAGGGTGAAGTTGAACTTGCCTATCAACTTTGCTCCGGGCGGGTCTGGGCAGTTACAGGCACTAATGGAAAGAGTACCTGCTCGGAGTTAGTCGGTGCCTTACTGCAGGCCCAAGGTAAAAATGCAGTAGTCTGTGGAAACCGGGGCAAACCATTTATTGAAGCAGTGTTTGAAAATAATAATCCTGATTTTGTGGTTGAAATTAGCAGTTTTCAAGTTCAGTCTATGGAGGATTTTTTATCCGATAGAAGCCTATTAACTAACCTGGGTGATGATCACCAGGATCGCCACAGTTCCCTGGAAGAATATTTTTCTCTAAAATGGGAGTTGATTCGGCGAACCGCTTCCGGAGGACGAGTTGTTCTTCCCCAATCTCGCCGGGAAGAATGGACCGAGCGGACTGATACTCGGGAGCAGGAAGAACTATTTTTTGGCCACCACGAGGTTAAAGGACTTGATATACATTTGCGGTGGACTGAAGAAGGGCTGGAATACGGAAAATATTTTATTCCGGCAAACAATTTTCCGAATATAATCCGTCTATTTCCCGAAAACTTATTGGCTGCCATTGCCCTGGTTCAGCCTCCGGCCCAAAAAAAGGTAATCAGTCGGGCACTGACCCATTTTTCTGTTCCCCCCCACCGGGCTGAATTACTTAAAACCGGTGCTGGGGTGATGGTGATAAACGATTCAAAAGGGACTACTCCGACTTCAGTTCAGGCTTTGATCCAGAACACCCCGGGAAAATTCTCTTTAATTCTTGGGGGAGGCGAGAAAAGTGCAAATTTTGACGACCTTTTTTCCTGTCTGGCCGGGCGAGTTGAGGATTTACGGGCCCTATATTTATGTGGGGAAAAGGAATTAACAGATAGATTGGTTGAACAGGCGGTAGAAAACGAAGTTAAATATCAGCGTCACAGCAACTGGGAAAAAGCTGTTAAGTCCCTGCTGAAAAGTGCGAAAGAAGGAGAAACGGTTTTGCTGTCGCCGGGGGCGACCAGTTTTGATGAATTTGATAATTACCGTCAGCGGGGCCGAAAGTTTCGTCGCTGGACAAAAGAGGTGTTCAGGTAAAAGTGAACGTGGAAAGTACTGATTGGACCTTGCTCTTAGCAATGTGTGCCTTGCTTGCTCTGGGCTTGATTATGATTTTTAGTTCCAGCGCAATTGAGGCCTACCGTTTGGCTGGAGAAGCTCCGTATTTTTTTCAGCGTCAGTTAACCTGGGTGGGGGTAGGATTTATTGGTTGTTTTTTTGCTATGTTGGTTCCGGTTGATCTTTTAAAAAATCTTACCCCGGCTTTGTATATTTTAATTTTCGTCTGTCTGCTTTTGGTGTTAATTCCTTTTATTGGGAAAGAGTCCAGTGGTTCTCGACGCTGGATTGATCTTGGGATTATTACGTTTCAGCCGAGTGAACCGGCTAAATTGATAGTGGTATTAACCGCGGCGCTTTACTTGAGCCGTAGTGAACTGACGGAAAAAAATGTAATCCGAGACATTCTGGCCGTCTGTTTTTTGGCTGGTTTGCAGGCAACTTTAGTTGTTCTGGAACCTGATGTCAGCACTGCCTTCCAAATTTTCATGCTGGGAGTCGCGCTCCTTTTTCTGGCTGGAGTCGCTTTTCGTTACCTGTTTTTGTTGCTGGCCGGTCTAACCCCCCTTTTGGGAATGATAGTTTTTGCAAGTGGGTATCGACGCGCTCGAATAATTTCTTATTTAAATCCCTGGAGCGATCCTTTTGATCAGGGTTACCAGACACTTCATTTAATGAAATCTATTTCCTCGGGCGGTTGGTTGGGCAAGGGGCTGGGATCGGGTGCTCATCGCTTTCTCCCGGAGCCGTTTACGGATTCGATTGTGGCGGTTCTCGGGGAGGAACTTGGTTTAGTGGGACTTGCCCTCTTGCTTGGTCTGGTATTCTTTTTGCTGTTTCGCGGGATAACTATTAGTCTCCAGACTTCGACCCCTTATTTGCGGCTGATTGGCGTGGGTGCTACTACTATGATCGGCCTGCAGGCGGCAATGAATATGTGTGTGGTGACCGGTTTAATACCGACAACCGGGGTGCCGATGCCATTTATCAGTTATGGTGGTTCCTCACTTGTGGTAAACATGGGAGCGGTAGGTCTGCTTTTAAATATTTCCAGGAGGCGGGGCAGTTGAAATTCAGAAGTACTCAGTTAATTCACTTTACCGGTATTGGTGGAGTAGGTATGAGCGGAATTGCCGAAGTTCTGCTCACACTTGGCTATGAAGTTACTGGTTCGGACATCGAAGAAAACGCCAGGATTAGAAATTTACAACGCCGGGGAGCAAAAGTAGAAATTGGCCACTCCCCCCGCCACGTTGAAGGAGTTGATGTGGTTGTCCGAACCTCGGCCGTTGGTGAAAATAACTGTGAAATACAGGCGGCCCGTGAACAGGATATCCCGGTCATTCCCCGAGCGGAAATGCTGGCTGAATTAATGCGCCTGAAAAAAGGTATTGCTGTGGCCGGTACTCACGGTAAGACAACGACTACCGCTATGGTTTCTCATTTACTGCAATCAGCGGAATATGATCCCACTGTAGTAGTCGGTGGGCGGATGCATAATTTAGGGATAGGAGCCCGGCTTGGTTCCGGTGAACATATCGTAGTTGAAGCGGATGAATCTGACGGCTCGTTTTTAAGACTGGCTCCGGTGCTCAGCGTGGTGACCAATATTGAGGACGATCACATGGATTATTACGACTCAATGAGTGCTCTGATCGCCGCTTTTAAGGAGTTTATAAATTCAGTTCCATTTTATGGATTTACTGCCATTTGTGGCGATGATCCCCGGCTTAAAGAGATGTTGCCGGAAATTACTCGTCCCCATCAAAGTTATGGGTTCGCGGAGCATAACCAGTTGCGGGCTGTTGATTGTAAAGCTACCAACGGTAGGCAGGAGTTTACTGTCCTTCTTGAAGGAGAAAAGCTGGGTCAATTGGATTTACCCCTGCCTGGAAGATTCAATGTTTTAAACGCCCTTGGGGCAACGGCAATTGCCCTGGAGTTGGGAGTAGGTTTCGCGACTCTCCGGCAGGCTTTTGAATCCTTCCAGGGAGTAGCCAGGCGGTTTGATTTTAAAGGACGGGTAAAAGAATTTCGAGTTTATGATGATTATGCCCATCATCCCACGGAAATTAAAAAAACGCTTGAGGCGGCCCGGCAGGCCCTTGACGGAGAACTGCTGGTAGTTTTTCAGCCGCATCGTTATTCCCGGACTAAACAGCTTGCGGAAGAGTTTGGCCCGGCCCTGAAAATAGCTGACAAGCTTTGTGTGACTGATGTTTATCCGGCCGGCGAGGAACCAGTTTCCGGGATCGATTTAAATTTTTTGCGCCGGCATATTTTGCCGCATCGAAAAGAACAAAACACTGATTTTAAAGCTGACAGAGAGAAAATCCTGGACTGGGTAGTTGAGAATTACAGACCTGGTAAATCACAGGTTTTATTTACTCTCGGAGCCGGAGATGTGGTTAGCCTGGCTGAACCAGCCCAGGACAGGGTGCTTGAAAAGATGCGGGGGGATTAACGTGCAGATTTTGGAAAACGTAAGTATCGGTCAGTTTACTACCCTGGGGATAGGCGGAGTAGCGGAAAAAGTATTTCAGCCTGAGTCAATTTCTGAAGTCCAGGGATTGCTGGGCTCCACCCGGGAATCTACAAAGAAGTTGTATGTGCTTGGCGCCGGCAGTAATTTACTTGTTCAAAAGGATTTATCTCATTTTGATTTTATCCGTCTGGCTGATAATTTAGTTGTAATCAGTCTCCGGGGGAGGCGACTGTTAGCCCAGGGTGGGGTGAGATTAAGTAAAATAAGAAAGATCTGTAGAAATCAGGAACTGGCCGGCCTGGAGTGGACGACCGGGATACCGGCGACAGTCGGGGGCGCTGTGGCGATGAACGCCGGCGCTTTTGGAAGAACTGTTGCTGATAATTTAAAGCGGGTAAAAGTGGTTGACTGGCAGGGGCAGCTCCGGGAGTTTTCCTGCTCTGAGCTGGAGTTTGACTACCGGCAAAGTCAATTTCCCCGGGGCGGAATTATTGTTGAAACTGAATTTTCTCTTGAGGAGAGTTCGGCTAACACAATTGAAAGGCGGCAAAAAGAATTTTTGCAGCGGCGGAAAAATACCCAGCCATTAAACGAAAAGACCGCCGGTTCAGTCTTTAAAAACCCGGGGAATGAAAGCGCCGGTAAATTAATAGACGAAGCCGGCTTAAAAGGGGAGAGAAGAGGCGAGGCGAAGATTTCTGAAAAACATGCCAATTTTATAATAAATTGCGGTGACGCACGCTGCGCCGACGTCCTGCGGCTGATTGAACGCGTGCGTCACCGCATACTTAAATTATATGGTCTGGAGCTTGAATTGGAAATAGAGGTTGTTGGTGAGCGTAAAATTACAAAAGTTTAAACATAATTCTTTCGGATTTTCGGTTGAATTTATAGGTGATTACTGTGAGTGAACCACAACATGTTGCCGTAATTTGCGGAGGTGAATCAGCGGAACGAGAAATATCGCTGAAGACCGGGCATGCGGTTGAGGAAGCGCTGGAAGAGGCTTCGGTCCGGGTCTCTCTGTATGATACATCTCCGAATCTCGGGGAGAAACTTCGCTCCGAGAAAGTGGACGTTGCCTTTATTGCATTACACGGCCGGGGTGGTGAAGATGGAGAAATTCAGGGAATGTTGGAGTGGAATAATATTCCATACACCGGTCCCGGAGTTGCTGCCAGTTCACTCTGCATGGATAAAGTTTATACTAAATTTGTGGTAGAAGAGTTGAATCTACCCACCCCGAATTGGTTTATTCTTGAAGCCGGTGAGTCCCCGGAAAATAAAGCTGGTTTTGAACGGCTTGTTGTCAAACCGCGGCGGGAGGGAAGTAGTATTGGCCTTTCCATAGTTGGGGAGGATGAGTTTCCCGGAGCCGTGAAAAACGCCCGAGAATACGACGATGAGTTGTTGGTGGAAGAATATATTCCCGGCTATGAAGTTACGATGGGAGTTGTGACGCTGGATGATTTTGAACTTCTTCCTCCAGTGGGAATTCGGCCCACCCACGAGTTTTTTGATTTTGATACTAAATATACCAAGGGGTTGACCGAATATGATGTGCCGGCTCCACTGGAAGCAAAGGTTGTGGAAAATCTAAAGAATATTACTGAGCGAGCAGTTCATGGTTTTCAGAGTGAAACTTTGTGCCGGGTGGATTATGTCTTGGATGAAGCGAAAAATCCTTATTTACTGGAGATTAATACTATTCCCGGCTTGACTGCTACCTCTTTGCTTCCTATGGCGGCAGAAGCGGCCGGGGTAGAGTTTCCAAAATTGATCTGGGGCCTGGTTTGTCGGGCCTGGGAGGATAAATAATGTCGCCACGCGTTGATCCTAAAAAGAGCAGTAAACGTAATCGTTCTTATTTTTCCGGGTTTGATTGGAAAAATATTTTCACTACTGGCTGGGGCCTGTTTAAAGTCGTCCTGGTGGGTCTGCTTTGTTTACTGGTGTTTCTGGGGTTTTATGACTTTTATCAGTTTGCCCGCACCACGTCCCGGTTAACGGTAAATATTAAGCTCCGGGGAAATAAGAAAATTTCTAAAAAACAATTGCGGGCCGCTCTGGTTCCCGGCGCGGCTAAATCTTCCCGGCCTGATTGGGGACTGCGTACTCCAGCCGGTGATACGGTAAGCATACTGGCCGTTGCTCCGGGAGCTATTAAAACGCGCCTAAAAGAGAAATTTCCCCGTTTCGAGAACGTGGAGGTAAAAAAGCAATTACCCCATGAGTTAATTATTCGGGTAAAAGAAAGAACCCCCCTCGGCCTGGTTCGTCGTAGTTCTTCCGAGTGGAAAGAACGTAAATTTTTACCGGTTGACAGGGAAGGGGTTATTTTTACTATACAACCCGGGGAGAAAAAAGAGTTCAAAAAACAATTACCTTTTGTAATGGGACTTGAAAAATTGTCTCCGGAGACCGCCAAATTTAAACGCCGTTGGTCAAAATTTTTACAGGTCCGAGAGCTTTCCCGGAAAATTTTTAATCGCCGGATTTTTACCTGGTACAGATTTAAACCGGGCGGATTGCTTGTTGCCGAACTGAATCGCCCTCGCACCCTGGTTATCCACCTGGGTAAGAAAAATTATGAACCCAAACTAAGAAGATTGTACGAAATGATGACTACGGATGCTTTCCATCAGATTGATAATTACATCGATTTAACTGATCCGGAGGATGTTAGAGCCCGTTGAAAATAATGCAAAAACAGGTAATTTTGAAACTTTAATTAATTTTTTAAGGAAGGTGAGTTCTTATGCCGCAGGACGAGTACATTGTCGGTCTTGATATTGGCACGACTAAGGTTTGTGCCATTATCGGGGAGAAAAATCGAGAAGGGGATATAGAGATCATTGGAGTTGGGGATGAACCCTCACGTGGTCTGCATCGGGGGATGGTGGTTAACGTGGAAGATACGGTGGAGTCCATCTCCCGGGCGGTGGAGGAAGCGCAATTGATGGCTGGCGTTGACGTTTATAGTGTTTATGTTGGCATCGCCGGGAAGCATATTAAGAGCTTGAACAGCCCCGGTGTGATCGCTATTTCTAACGAAACTCGCGAAATTAATGAGAAAGATGTTCAGCGGGTCGTTGACGCTGCCACCTCTATTTCGCTTTCCCAGGAGAAAGAGCGCGAGATAATCCACGTGATACCCCAGGAATTTTATGTAGACGGTCAGGACTCCATCGCTGACCCGGTAGGAATGAGTGGGGTTCGTCTGGAAGCGGACGTTCACCTGGTTACCGCTGATATTAGTGCGACACAGAATATCATAAAAAGTGTCCACCAGGCGGGCTATGATGTCGAAGATATAGTACTGGAGCCACTTGCTTCCAGTTATTCCGTCCTTGATGCGGATGAGAAAGAGCTTGGCGTCTGTCTCGTTGATATTGGCGGGGGAACCAGTGATATCGCTTTGTTTAACGACGGTTCGGTCTATGACTCTAAGGTTATTGCCCTGGGCGGTGAACACGTCTCCCAGGACGTTATGAAGGGACTTTGTACTTCTTCAAAGGACGCCGAGATGGTGAAGATAAATCATGGCTGCGCAATGGTGGATATGGTCCCCGAAGATGAGATGATTGAAGTCCCCTCGGTTGGCGGGCGGGAACCACGAAATATTTCTCGCCGGCATCTCTGTGAAATTATTCAACCCCGGATGGAGGAGATTTTTAAATTCATCGATTATGAGATTAAACAGTCCGGTTATCGCGACGATATTATTGCCGGGATGGTTGTTACCGGTGGTGCATCCGGAATGCAGGGAGTACCCGAGTTGGCCGAGCAGATTGTTGATATGCCAGTCAGGCTCGGTGAACCCTGGGGCGTTTCCGGCTTAATCGAGGCGGTAAATAATCCCAAATATGCTACCGGCGTCGGACTTGTCCAGTACGGCTTCCAGCAGGCTGAGGAGGAGTCCAGTTATTCGTTTGCCCCGGGCACAAATCTGCTGGGTGATGTTGGTGGACGAATGAAAGAGTGGTTCAGTGAAATGGGAGCACTTCTGACAGGATGAACTTGAATCTTAAATTAGTTGGATGGAACGGGAATCTGATTAACTTTATTAGGAGGTTTTTTTAATGGCTATTAAGGAAGATCTTTTTGAGTTTGACGAAGAGGAAATTAATAATCCAACCGATATTAAGGTGGTCGGTGTTGGTGGAGGCGGTAATAACGCTGTCACCCGGATGAAAGAAGCCGGTGTGAAAGGCGTTGAATTTATCGCGGTGAATACGGATGCCCAGGACCTCAAACAGGCCCGGGCTGACGATAAACTGCGAATTTGTGGTAATGACGGCTCTGATGGCCTCGGTGCTGGAGCAGACCCCAAAGTGGGCTTGAATGCCGCTAAAAAAAGCCGCGAAGAAATCAAATCGGCTATTGATGGGGCCGATTTGTTGTTTGTAACTGCCGGAATGGGCGGTGGTACCGGTACAGGTGCTGCGCCGGTAATTGCTGATATGGCTAAGGAAGAGCTGGGTATCTTAACAATTGGTGTCGTTACCCGTCCCTTTGAATACGAAGGGAAAGTTCGCCATAAAAATGCTGCCGCCGGGATTAAACAGATCCGGGATAGTGTTGATACCCTGATCGTGGTTCCCAACGAACGGCTGTTTGACGTTATTGATGAGGATACCCCCTTTCTGCAGGCCTTTGAAATTGCTGATGAGGTCCTTTACCAGGGAGTCCAGGGTATTTCTGAACTGATTGTGGAAGAGGGGGATATTAACCTTGATTTTGCTGATGTTCAGACAGTTATGAAAGAAAAAGGCGACGCCCTCATGGGAATTGGCGAAGCGACTGGTGATGATGCGGCTGTTGATGCGGCTCAGCAGGCTCTACACTGTCCTCTGCTTGAAACCAACGACATTGATGGAGCCAGCGGGGTTATCGTTAATATAATGGGCGGACGTGATATTACCGCTCACGAAGTTAAACAAGCAATAAATCTTGTTCGGAGTAAAGCAGCATCTAAAGCTAACGTAATCGCCGGACAGACTGTTCGTGATGACCTGGATGAGGTCCGGGTTACTGTTATTGCTACCGGTTTTCCGGCCAAAGAAGAAAGGGAAAGTAACACTGGCAGGGATGATAACAAGGTCTATCGGATGCGGGATCTTTCCGAGAATGACCTCAAAAAACCGGCTTATGAAAGGAAAGAAAAAGAAGGCCCGGTAGAGGTTGTTAACGAGAACCCGGAAGAAAGTGATGACGACCCGGATGACGATGATCTTAATATTCCTACGTTTATGCGGGTAAAGTAGGTGGGTCTTTACCTCCCCCTTTTTTGGGGAGACAAGGGAAAAATCAGTTTCCTGTTTTCTGGTTGGCTATTTTTATTACTTTCTTCAGGCGGGACTTGATTTTTTCAATAAACCCTGTCGCCAGACTATTTTGATTTCTTTTTCCGAGCCCTTCGGATTTTTGAAACGGTTCATAAAGCCTCCGGATAATCTCCGGTAGCGAGTCATCCAGCCGGATTAATTTTTGCGTGAGTGTAGATTTTTTCTGCGCGAATAGATCCAGGAGTTTTTGACCCTCAGTAGCCATTTGTGACCAATTTACTTTGATCGGTGCCGGAGAAATGTCGACGTTTTTTGGTGGACTGATTTTTTCATTTTTCGCCCAGTATTCAGCCGGATCATTTATTACAGTCCAGTTGCGCATCGCCAGGCCGTCGTCCCTAAAGTCTAAGCAATTATGGGGGAGGATACCGGCGGCTTCTTCAAACCAGGCGTTTTGTTTTTGATACTCATCCGTAGTATAAAATTTCCTGTTTTCCCGGCTGTTGACCAGGCTGACTCGCTTGTGACTGTATTTTCCTGAACCGAGAAAACTGTTTAAGTGAGTCCCGGGCAGGCTTCGAAACCGGTTTAAATTCTTTAGCTGTTCCTCCTCCCAGTGAGCTCCCCGGCTGACTGCTCGATGATAGGTGAAAAGGTGGTCTACTCCCACTATACCGATTGGCTGTGTGCCGAGGTATTGAGCAAAATCAAGGGCCGTTGTGGTGACGCTACCGCCGCTTTGAAGGGAGACAATTCCTTCGACAAAATTGCTTAACCAGGCGGCGAATGGGAAAACGGGATCCTTGCCCGTGGTTTCGTGGGAAATGAAAGTTGGAAATCTAAACTGAGTTTTAGCCCACTGAAAATATTCCGGCCGGGCCGACCAGCTTCCTATCAGGTTTATTTTTTCCTCGATTCCTGAAATGTATTTACTGTTTCCTTCCTGGGGATCGGTGGATAAGACATAATCTGCCTTGATTCCTGCTTTTACCAGTATTTTGACACTGGTATCAGCAGCAATAATTAAAAATTTATTCTGGAATTTTTTCAGCCAGCCCAGGGCCTTTCCGGTGCTTGGCCCCGCTCCAATGATTATTGCAGGCTTGCCGGCATATGAATTTTTCAGGGAAGTAAGAGCCTGCATTTCATCGAGTTCCGGTAAATTTTTTAGCAGATTATCAAACCAGAGCCAGAAGAATTTTCGCCTTGTCTGGCGTTCACGCAGTTGATGGCGGGCGTCAAGAATTAGCTGTTCATGAATCTTTTTTGTTCGCTCGGGGTAGAGCTCCTGGTAATAGGGGTGGATGATCGGACGGGCGTTCTGGAGGAAATTATTCTCCAATTTTTTAAGCGTTTTCTCTAATTCTTTTCCGGACGAGATAAAAAAATGTTTCTCTTCTTTCTGGAAGCGGCTGGCCGGCGAATCTTCAGGAGGTTCAAATTCCGGCAAAAGTTCCAGCACCACGCATTCGTAACCGTGGGCCTCCAGCTCGGCCGGGAAATAACCCATCCCGCCGCCGAGTACGATTAACTGTTTACCTTCCCCTGTTTTTTTCCACTCTTTGAACCATTTTCCGGCCTCTTCCCGGGGAGCGTATTTGCTGTGCATGATGATACTACCGGCTTCTTTCCGGAGTTCCAGGTAGTATCCCTCTTTTCGGGCATTTCTAACTTTTACCTCCATGGCTGTTCCTCCCGGGGCAACCCGCTATCTTCCTTGTTTTTGTCTCGAAATCCTGCCAAACTATCTTACTATATATGTAGGTTAATTTTTAGCCCGGATAATTCGCGACAGCGTAACTGTCGTGAATTATCCGTCCGAAGGACAGCCTTCAATCGAGGCACCATATGTAGTGTTTAGCGCTGGCAAAGGGCTCTCAAAGCAACTTTGCGGTGAAGCTTCACAATAAAACTACCCGATTGTAGGCTGGGTTAACCCAGCACTCAAACAAAACAAATATATTCCCTTAAAACAGTCTGTAATTTTTTGGGTCAATATTACAACTTGATTTATTTGGTAATACAGCCTTGAGTGCTGTATCGTAGATACACATTATGCACGAAATGCTAAAATTTCGTGCATAATGTGGGTTAGTTGAGTGAACAAAACCTCATATTGGTCCGGGGTGTTGTCTTGATGTTTGATTTTATCTACGTTCATGATCTCAGTCCTTATCTGATCAAGTTCGGGGAAGGGATTGGGATCCGCTGGTATGGACTGGCCTATCTCGCCGGGTTTTTGGCCGGTTACTTTTTATTGCGCTGGCAGAAAAGTAGAGGCTGGCTGGAAATTTCCGAGGACCAATTAACCGACGTTGTCCTGGTCGGGGCCCTCTCCGGTGTTCTCGGCGGGCGGCTGGGCTACGTTTTCCTGTACGGACTTAAGTTTCTGCTCCGTGACCCGCTCTATTTGCTTCGTATCTGGGAGGGGGGGATGTCCATCCACGGGGGACTTCTCGGCGCTTTGCTGGGCGTGATCTGGTTTGCTAGGAAACATAATATAAATTTCTGGGAGCTGGCTGATGCCGGCGTGCTGGTCACCCCGCCCGGCCTGATGTTCGGGCGGATAGCAAACTTTATTAACGGGGAACTGTGGGGCCGGCCGACGGCCGGTAGCTGGGGTGTGATTTTTCCCCGCGCTCCCGGTGACTTTGTTCCGCGCCATCCTTCCCAGCTCTACGAGGCCCTCCTCGAGGGACCTCTGCTGTTTGGCCTCCTCTATTTGATCCGCCGCTATTTTTGCCGGGACGGTGTCCTCACCGCCGGTTTCCTGGTTAACTACGGCTTGATCCGGTTTTTTGTTGAATTTTTTCGCGCTCCCGATCCCTTCATTGGCTACGAGCTTTTCGGCATGACCCGTGGCCAGGAGTATTCCCTGGTAATGATTTTCCTCGGTCTCTGTCTCTATTTCTGGTCTGTCTGGAATCAGCCTCGATCCCCGCAAGAACTTTCATAACAGATGAAAACTTTAAAAAATATTGTTGATTCGGTTCGTGACCTCTTTCAGGATTATTATTTTTCACTGGTATTTTTATTGTCCACGGGCCTGGTTGTTCGGGTTGTATTTCTCGGCCGGGCCGGTCTCTGGCACGATGAAGCGGTTGCCCACTTCTACGCCCTCCAGGCGCCCGGCTGGATAATTGCCAACTGTTTGACCTGGATCAACCATCCACCGCTGTTTTTTTTGCTTCTGCACGGCTGGCTGAAGCTTATCCCCGCCTTTTCCCAGCCGCTGGTGGAATCGCTTAATCTTGTTTTTGCTCTTGCCACTTTGTTTGTTTTTTACCACTGGCTCCGCACCCGCTTTTCGCCTCTTTTCGCCCTGGCCGGCGGTCTCCTGCTGGCTGTGAACCCTTTCCACGTCTATTACAGCCTCGAACTGCGAATGTATGCCCTGGCCATTTTTGCCCTGACCGTTGTTCTTTATTTTACCGATAGAATTATCAAGCGGGGTGAAAACACTATTGTCCCCTGGACGGGTTGGCTCCTGGCCTCCCTCGTCGCTCTTTATACCCATTCCTTTACCGCCCTCTATTTATTGGTGCTTGCGCTTTACCTTGGCTGGTGGAGCTTCCGGCACAATTGCTTGCGGCGCTGGTGTCTCACCCTCGGACTTGGCTTTCTCGTCTATTCCCCCTGGCTGTTTTTCGTGCTCCGCCAGGCTCTCAGGATTTCCGGTAATTTCTGGTTGGCTCCCTTTAGAAGCTTCTATCTTCCCAACCTTTTTTACCTGCTGGCCGGATATATCGGTCCCCGTTTTTCCGGCTTCGCCGGCCTGGCTGTTTTTCTTTTGCTCTGGACAGTTTTCTTTTATCCCCTGCTGGTCTCACTGGCTAATTTTACTTCTCGTCCTGTTCAGTTCTGCTGGCTGGTTGTTCTGCTCCCGCTTTTCCTGGTTGTGTTTCTTTCTCTGCACGGCCAATCGGTTTTTCTCTACCGCGTTTTTGTTCCTCTCCTCATCCCGGTAATCTTTCTTTTGCTGGCCGGCTACCGGGAATTTCGAAGCCTGGCTGTTTTTGGCCTGCTTCTCCTTTTTGGTCTCTTTCTTCTCGCTCAGCTCGGGGGGTTATATTTAAATCCCCCCCACCAGTACGTGAAAAAAGTGGCCCGCCGGATAAACGAACTGGCTGCTCCCCAGACCAAAGTAATTCACACGGGACGATTTACTTTTTACCCCGCCCTGTTTTATCATAAGTATTCTTTAAATGAATTCATCCTGGAAAAAGGACGTAATGAACAGACGGTTCGTGCGGGAAAAATTGAAGACTGGTTGAATAATCACCGGGTTCTGCTTGTCACTAAACCTGGTTACCCCTGGCACAATTTACTTGCAGATGCTAAAGTTTCTATCTTAAAAAAGGGAACATACCGCTGGTCCGCTCGCGGGTTTAAGTTTATTCTCTTCGAATCGTCTAAATAATTCCACGACCGCTGTTCTAATACTCTAATACTTGAAAAATTTTTCAAGTATTAGAGTATTACTAATGAGCTCGCTATAGAAACTCTTCCTCTTTGATGAGGGAAGGCCTGTAGCGCTTACGCTTTAATATTTAGCGTATCCCTTGAATCTTTCATCAAACAGCGGATATGATTCGCAGTTAAGGGGGACGCTAAACAAGTACACTTACGCTTTCATTCAATCACTTGAATTGTTTACATTACCTAATCGCGATATAAGGAGTTATCTCATGTTTTATTTACACGTTTTACTGCTTGCTTTAATTATTTTGACTCAATTATTTTTCTTCTGGCTCAGTATGGTCAACCTCAAGCACGGGGAAGCTGAGGCCCGGGAACAGAGCGCTTGGTTAGAGGAAAAATTTGGCGTCGAGGATGTCGACCGGCTTCTCTCCTATAACCGCTTGAAGACCGGCTTCGGCAGTCTGCAGTCCGTTGTGATGCTGGGGCTTATGCTGTTAGTTCTCTATTCGGGACTGTTCACCGGCGCCGTGGAACTTCTCTGCCGCCTCTCTTTGCCGGCCGGCTGGGAAACCTTGCTTCGCGGCGAAATATTTTTTCTCGCTCTCAGTGTTCTCTCCCTGCTGGTCTCCGCTCCATTTTCCGCTTTCAAGACGTTTGTTATCGAAGAAATTTTTGATTTTAATACGAGCACCGTCTGGCTCTGGTGCAAGGACAAACTGAAAGGTCTGGCTGTCGGCCTGGTAATTACTGCTCTGCTTGCCGGGGCCGTCCTCTATTTTATTCAGGTTCTGCCGACTTACTGGTGGCTCGCCGGCTGGGCGCTTTTTGTCGCTTTCAATCTGCTCATGCAGATAATCTATCCGCGGGTTATCGCTCCGCTGTTTAACGACTTTGAACCGGTCGAGGCGGGCGAATTGCGGGACGCGGTCGAGGAAGTCTTCGAGTGCGCCGGCTTTCACTGTTCCCAGATTTATACGATGGATGCCAGCCGCCGTTCCTCCCATTCAAACGCTTACTTTATTGGCTTTGGCCGGACCAAGCGGGTCGTTCTGTTTGATACCCTGATTGAGCAGATGGAACTGCCCCAGGTCCAGAGTGTCCTCGCCCACGAGCTGGCCCACTGGAAGAAAGGTCACATCTGGAAACGGCTCGGTTTCGATGCACTCAAGAATTTCATTACCTTTTTTATCCTTTATTACCTGGTCAACACGAGCTGGCTCTATTCCATGTTCTCGGTTCCGGAAGCGGCAATTTACGCCGGTTTCGTGCTCGCCGGTCTCTGGTTAAGCCCACTCAGTCGCTGGCTTTCGCCGTTGACCAATTATCTTTCAATTAGGGATGAACGGGCGGCGGATGAATTTGCTTTTGAGGTATTGGAAGATTCCACCCCGATGATCAACGCCCTTTACCGGCTCGCCGGGGAGAATCTCTCGAATCCTTTCCCCCATCCGTTGTATGCGGCGTTTCATTACTCTCATCCCCCGATTCCCGATCGAATCAGGTATCTCAAACAGCTCGATCCCGACCACCCCGAGGAGGCCCCTGCCGATGCAGATTAAGAATTTGCTGGACGAAAAAGATTTACCGGAGGACTGGTACAACGTCCAGGCGGATCTGCCGGCTCCACTCCAGCCGCCCCGGAAAGAGGACGGAGAACCGGTCACCCCGGAGGACCTGGCGCCAATTTTTCCGATGAACTTAATCGAACAGGAAGTAAGTGAGGAACGCTGGATAACCGTTCCCGAACCGGTGCGTGAAGTTCTTTCCACCTGGCGCCCAACGCCCCTGTACCGGGCGAAAAAACTGGAAGCATACCTTGATACCCCGGCCCGGATTTATTTCAAACACGAGGGCGTCAGCCCGCCCGGCAGTCATAAGCCGAACACGGCAGTCGCCCAGGCTTATTTTAACAAGGAGTTTGGGATCGAGAAGGTGACCACGGAAACTGGGGCCGGTCAGTGGGGCAGTGCCCTCAGTTTTGCCACCAGTCAGTTCGAGCTGGAGTGCAAGGTTTACATGGTCCGGGTCAGCTACGATCAGAAACCCCAGCGCAAGCAGTTAATGAAAATGTGGGGGGGAGAGTGTGTGCCCAGTCCGAGCAAGCAGACGGAAAACGGCCGGCAGGTCCTCGAAGAAGATCCGGAGACCCCCGGTAGTCTCGGGATCGCGATCAGCGAAGCGGTTGAAGAGGCCGTCAGCGATGAGTCGGGGAAGACTCGCTATACCCTGGGCAGTGTCTTGAACCACGTGATGCTTCACCAGACTGTGATTGGGCTGGAAGCTCAGCGCCAGCTTGACGAACTCAACGAGACAGTTGATACGATTGTTGGCTGTGCCGGTGGCGGCAGTAATTTTGCCGGGCTGGCTTTTCCTTTTGTTCCCGACAAGCTGGAAAACGACGAACTGGAGATTATTCCCGTCGAACCGACTGCCTGCCCGACTTTGACCAAGGGGCCTTATTCCTACGATCACGGCGATTCGGCCCGGCTGACGCCCCTGCTGGCAATGCACACGCTGGGCCACGAGTTTGTCCCGCCGCCAATTCACGCCGGCGGTCTGCGCTATCACGGTATGGCGCCGCTGGTCAGTCACCTGACTGAACTGGGCCTGTTTGATCCGCGCTCCTACAATCAACTGGACTGCTACAAGAGCGGTGTTTTATTCGCCCGCACCGAGGGCTTCATCCCCGCCCCGGAGACCACCCACGCGATTAATTGTGTCGTGGAAGAGGCCAGGCGGGCCCGGGAAGAGGGCCGGGAAAAAACAATTCTCTTTAACTGGAGTGGCCACGGTCTGCTCGACCTTGACAGCTACCAGTCCTACTTTGCCGGGGAGCTGGCCGACCGCGAAGTTACCCAGGAAGAAGTCCAACTGGGCCTCGACCCCCTGGCCGACCACCCCGAACCCGAGGACGTCCAACCAGACGACTGAATCCCCCCGGAATCCAGCCTCCGGCCACTTCATTTTCGAGTACCGAACCACGAATCAACTTCCAACCTCGTCATTCCCGGACCCCGATCAGGAACTCCAGTTTTCCCCAGTTATTCCGGGCCTCCGATCCAAGAGCCCCAGCCTCCCTCAGTCATTCCGGAGCTCCGATCCCGGAAACAAAAAACGTAGGATGTCATTCCGGAGCTTGACCTCAGAAACCAAAAACGGGGGCTGTCATTCCGGGGTTTGACCCCGGAATCCAAAAAATATAGCCCGTCATTCCGGAACTTGCCCCCGGGATCCAAAAAAATAGGCCGTCATTCCTGGACTTGATCCCGGAAACCAAAAAAATAGGCTGTCATTCCGGGGCTTGACCCCGGAATCCATCTGGTTTTGAATTTCAGTTTTTTACAATCATCATCAAAATTGCTTGTCTGGTTTATTCTTAAAATGTTTTACATTTCCGGCAGTGAGGACTCGATAGAAAGCCCCCCTTGTTTCCCGGTTACAAATCTGTAATAATACAATCATCCAAGGAAAGGGAGTAGATTATTATCGAATATTTTACTCTGCTCACCTCTGTTGTTAACTATTTTATTTCTTCCCTGGTTTTCCCTATCTCTTCTACCCATTCCCCCTACGTGGTCCAAAGTTTAGAGCCTCAAAACGAATCTCCTCTCCCCTGGTGGGAGAGGATTAAGGTGAGGGGGAGCGGTAAATGGGCTCTGGAAATTCCTCTTTCACCCCCACCAGTGTCTACCACCGTCAAGGAGGAAGAATCATTTCGAAGTTTTGTCCAATGTTAGAAGTGTCTTGTGCCCGCGGCCGCCGTGTTATACTTGATGCCGATCTTGCTGAATTATACGAGGTGAAAACAAAAGTATTAAACCAGGCTGTTAAACGAAATAGTGATCGTTTCCCTGAAGATTTCATGTTTCAGTTGAGCAAGGAAGAGTTTGAAAACTTGAGGTCACAAACTGTGACCTCAAGTTGGGGTGGCCGTCGTTATGCTCCTTATGCCTTTACTGAGCAGGGAATTTATTTTGTTGAGAGGGATTCTATTTTTTGAATTTAAAGAAAAAGGATTTACCTGAGAATCTCTTGGAGGATATTCAACAACTGATTCATCAGACATGTGATTCAGTTGCGGTTGCCGTCAACAAGGTTTTAACAATGCTTTACTGGGAAATAGGCAAAAGAATCAGGGAGGAAATTTTAGAGGAAGAATGGGCTGAATACGGAAAACGAATTGTCTCTACACTGTCGAGACAATTATCCGCTCGGAATAATTTTATGCACCGGAAAGAAAAAAGAACAGATAGAGTTATTGGAGCTGGACCAGTCGGGAATACATGTTGCAGAATATCTGACAGAGTTACCTGAAAAAAAGGTCTTAAGAAAACGTCTGGAACGTGCCGTGAAAACTGCGCAAGAACAATTTGTTACTGCTGGATCACAGGGGGGATTGGAGGAAGAAAATGAGTAAATTGACAGTATTAGTGACACCGTGGCCGAAACTAATCACAAAACCGGTGAAAAAAGATGCTTGAAGTGTGCCGTGAGGTTGGTCGTGAGGCGCTGTCGAGAAAAAACGAAGCGGAGCGGAAGCGTGAGTTTCTTAAATCTCAAACTATTGTTCCAGAGTTGCCAGGAGACAGTTTTAAAGGGGAACGCCGGGAGCTTGTCGTGAATTTGAACACTAAGCGGGACCAAATTGAATTAAAAACTGGCCGGGAACTGGATTCGAATCTGAGAGGGGATTTTTTTGGATTTGAGCTTATGGGAAAAGCGGGAAGAAAAATTTATGCTACCACTAATAACGTCTATTATCATCTGGAGACCATTCCGGATTTAATTTCTTACGTTAATGACAAATTCAATGAAGGGAAACCGGAATTCATCGAATTCCTAAATAACCTCCGGGAACAATTTTACGCAGAAGATTCGGCGGGCAATGAATTTTTGAATTTACTCAAATTGGAAGATCGCCTCCTGAAAAAAGATATCGTTCAAGATTTTTTTGATAAACAAGATGATTTTAAAGAGCGAAACAAAGACAATTATGTAGAAGCTTTTACAAAAAAAGACCTAAAAGATCCGTTTATCGAACTTTTTAGCAAAGAAATTTTAGGCAGTACCCGGAAATCAGATGCCGGGAAGATTAATATTTGTAGCCTTAAAATAAACGGTGAATACCTTCACAAAGGATCTTTTCAGGAGGATTACGTAGATACCGTTTATTACGACCGACACGCTCGTTTCTTTGAGAATAGTGAAAGCAAAGTTCGCAACGATAAAATATGTTCAATGTGTCAGCATTCTAAAAAAGTGACTGGAAAAATTGATGTTCCTACAAAATTTTACATCACAGACAAGAGTTATTTTTTTGAAAATGGAAATGATAGGGATGCATATAAATCTTTTGCACTCTGTGAGGATTGTTATCAACAGCTTCTTCACGGAATTGACCAAATCCAACAAGATTACCAGGCTTGGCTTTTTGGCTGTCGTTATTATCTTGTTCCAAAAAATGTGTCAGATTTTTCAGACTTTGAAAACAAAGCCGAGTACCTTTTAGAAAGAGTTCTAACTCGTGAAGCTGGCTCATCACACGAAGAAACGGAAAAACATCTCGGTGTATTAAACGAGCTGGACAGACAGAATATACGGTTTGATTTTCTTTTTTACTTCCTTGACCAGGCTTCGTTTAATGTTGTTGATTTGATTCCCGATGTTCGAGTGAAGGACATAAAATCTATCCTCTCCACAATAGATAACCTAAATCAGCTTCCGATTTATAAATCCGTTCAGCCTCTCTCTCTTAATCATATTTATTGGTTGCTGTTTCCTAATCAGCAATCCCACAGTAATTCCGACCCCGAGCAGTATCGAAAAGATCTATTGGGAATTTTTAAATCGCTATTGAAAGGAACCAATATTTCGTATCGAACCGTACTTAATCGATTTAATACGATCTTTGCCCGGATTTATCACCGCCGGGAAAACCTTGATTTCATCTTGAATCGGCCTTTGCACATGAATCAGTTGCTCGAACTATTTCAAAAGGAAGCACAACTGAAAGGAGTGGACGCTGTGAGCGTTTCCGTTTCGATCACCGATGTTACGCAGGAGGAGCTGCAGAAGTTTTTTGAAATCCACGAGGATATTTATTCGAAACGACCGGCACGACAGGGGTTAGTTATGCTCGGATATTTGATGAACGGCATCTGGTATGAACAGGATCAGGAAGGAAAATCTTCGACAGTACTCGACAAATTAAATTTCGAAGGGATGTCCCCCCGTCGTATGGATCGGTTTATCAACGAGATCACGGAGTATCTAAAACTTTATGAACGTTGGCATTATCCAGAAACCGGAGAAATCCATGCCTTGATGATGGACCGGCTCCAGGAGATTTCGGAAAGCAAACTCAGTAAGGACGAGGTATTGTTTTATATCTTGACCGGATTTTCATTGGGACGAAAGATTGGAATTGATCGAGCACAAGAATCCACTAACGGAGGCGAGGACGATGAGTGACGTAATTAAAAGAAATTCGGAGATTCTTTTTCTTTACGATGCAAAACGGTGTAATCCAAACGGTGACATGGACAATGAAAATAAGCCCCGCATGGACTGGGAGGCTGGCCGGAATCTGGTTAGTGATGTTCGATTGAAACGGTATGTAAGGGATTATCTCCTTGACCAAAAAGAGGAACCTATTTTCGTCAGGAAACTGGGCGATGATGCACTTAAAGCAAAGGAAGCTCTGGGGCTCTATAAACTTGTTCATCTTGACGGCGAGGATGAAGATAAACTGACAAAAGGTGATGTAAATCTTAATAAGAGTGAACTTAAGGAGATTGGTGATGAGGTCTTCGGGCTTGCGGATATACGACTATTCGGGGCAACCATTCCGATTGAAGTAGAAGATGGTCGCGGAGGCTCCTCAACCTTTACCGGTCCCGTACAGTTTAACTGGGGCTATTCTCTGAATCGAATTGATGAGCTTCAGGAAAGCA
This sequence comes from uncultured bacterium, assembly GCA_964631325.1. GTDB lineage: Bacteria > T1Sed10-126 > T1Sed10-126 > T1Sed10-126 > T1Sed10-126 > CAZVWJ01. The sequence goes on from CAZVWJ010000011.1 coordinate 33,416, forward strand.
GAACTATTACTTCTCATCTGCAAACTGGCCGTAGTGAATCAGGTGCTGGAATTGGAAAAGATTACCGGGTAAACTACTCGTTTCTTGCATTTAGCGGCGGAGTCAACGCTCGGGTGGCGGAAAGTACCCGCATGACTGACGAGGATCTTGAACTTTTGGATGAGGCCTTAATTGAAGCCATTCCCCTTAATCGTACTCGGTCTAAGATCGGTCAAACCCCACGATTATATCTTCGGGTGGAGTTGAAGGACCACATGACAGCTCTAAATGATTTACGAGAATTCGTGGATATTGAACCATCAGTACCCGAAAGTGAACTTCGTGACATCGATGAACTGACCCTTCAGGCTGAAGAACTCGAAAATTACTTGGAGGATCACGCTGACGTGATCCAGGCGGTTCATTACTGGAAAGATAGAAACCTGACAATCGACGGGATTAATTTCGAACATGACCGTTATCAACAGATTGAGGTTTAAACTGTGAACAGTATCGGTTCAGTTCTCCGGTTCAAAGTCGAAGGGTTCATGGGGCATTTCAAGAAATATTACTCCAACGTATCCTCGTTGACCTACGAGATACCTCCTCGCACCGTAATTATGGGGATGCTCGCATCCCTTCTTGAGATGCCCCGGGATTCCTATTATGACTTTTTACATCCGGAACGGTGTAAAATCGGATGTAGCATTAGGTCTCCCTCTAGAAAATTAATGCAGTGCATGAATTACCTTGTGAAGGATGGGGGCCATACTCAGGTCCGGCTCGAATTACTTCTGCCGGCGAACAGCAAACTTCAGTACGAGATTTATGTAACACACGCGGATGAAGAGGTAGTGGATACTCTCTACAAGACGATAAGCAAACACGATCCTGGATATGGCCTGTATCTCGGTCAAAGACCATTCAGGGCCAGCACAAAGAATCCTGAGTTAATACCTCCCGACAATATTGAGGTTCAGGGAAAAGTTGAGGCCGAGATCGATACACTTACCTTTGAGAACAATATTATTGAAACTAATCCTGAAGGGGATTTTTCCCTGGATATTGCCTCTGTTTCCATGCCGGTTTCAATGCGAGAAGCAGGTGGAGGTAGGGAACCCGAGGACACGGGGATGATGATATTCGAACGCCAGGGAAATCCCCTGCCGGGAACCTTCAAACAAGTGATTACTGTGAACGAGAAAAACATCTCGTTTTTCACCCCTTTATGACGCTTTTTTCTCACCCGGACACACGTCTTCAGGATCACCTGCGGGAAGTCGGTAAACGGTCAAAAGAGGCAGTATTTGACAGATCTTTAAAACTTTCGATTGTTTCCGCTAAAAACATTGCGAAGGTTTCATACTTGATAGGAATTGGTCACGATTTTGGAAAGGCAACAACATTTTTTCAGAATGTAATTCGTGGTGATAAGAAGAGCCATCCTCAACAGCATCACGCCCTGATTTCCTCACTGTTTACTTATCACCTTGTGAAAAGAACATTGGAGGCAGAAACACTTCTTCCCGAGTTGTCTTACCTGGTCGTTCGTTATCATCACGGAAATCTTAAATCTCCCGAGGAACAGCTTTACAAAAAGGGAGATATACAAAAACAGTGGCATAATATTCAAACCGAAAATTTGGAATTTTTACGACGTATATTCGAATCTTTATTGGAATCCGTAAGAAATGAATTTAGTAATCTTTTTGAATCATTTGGCGAATTTATTAACAGTGGTCTGGATCAAATTCATCGAGATATTGACGGTGCGATTTTTAAACTACTGAAAGAACATTCAGAAGAACAACAAATCGAGCTATATTTATTGTGTAATTTCCTGTTTTCTATTTTAGTTGATTCCGACAAAAAATCGGCTGCAAAATTGAATACGGAACCGTTTGAAGGGGCCTGTGAACCAACGTTAAAGGTTTCTGAGTACCTTGAATATTTACGGAAAAATAAACCGAAGAAGTTCGATCCCCGGGAACCGTTAAATAGAAAACGGAATGCCTTTTTTGAACAGGTTACAAACCATGAAAATTTAGAGCCTAAAAACCATCTTTATACGCTTACCGCTCCCACGGGAATCGGAAAGACTTTTGCGGCGTATGAAACTGCAAGTCGACTTAAATCAAAACTCACCGGTAATCGACGTATTATATATTCACTTCCATTCACCTCGATCATTGATCAAAATTATGAGGAATTACGTCAAATTATGGATTGGCAAAGTGAATTTAACCCTGATCATTCAAAGTATTTACTCAAACATCATTATCTATCGACTATGGCCCATGACTCCGAGACTCCCAGTCAGCTCATGAACGATCCCGCGCTTTACCTGCGTGAGAAAATGCTGAACGAATCCTGGGAGTCGGGCCACATAGTTACGACTTTTGTTCAACTGTTTCACTCGATCATCGGAAACAAAAATAAATTTCTTAAAAAATTCCATAATATTGTCAATTCAATCGTGATACTGGATGAAGTTCAAAATATAGAACCTGATTATTACGGAGTTGTCCGGAAGGTTTTTTCAGTCCTCGCCCAATCTTTTGATACGTACTTCATTTTAATGACGGCCACACAACCAGAAATATTTTCCTCTGATACTGCTATAGAGCTTTGTGAAGAAAATAACTATTTTCACAATAACTTATTTAATCGCGTCCAGGTAGTCGTTGACGATGGTATTGCCTCAAAAACATTAAAAGAATTTGGGGACCAGTTTGTTGAGGTATTTGATTCTCAGAATGCTTTGATTGTTCTTAACACAAAATCCTGTGCAGTGGAGTTTTACGATTTAATCAAAAAACATCCTGAACTTGAACGCTATTCGAAGTTCTGTTTGACGACCAACCTTACGCCCGGTGATCGTTTGCAAAAAATTGATATTATTAGAGACAAATTGGCAGAGGAAGAACCCATAATAGTTGTTTCAACACAGCTCATTGAGGCAGGGGTGGACCTGAGTTTTCAGAAGGTTTGGAGGGACCTGGGGCCGTTTGACAGTATAGTGCAGGTCGCCGGGCGCTGTAACCGGCATGGTGAAATGGATAACCAGGGAGAGTTGAGAGTTATTTCTTTGGTAAATGAGGACCACAATAACTATGAGTATGCTTCTTATATCTATTCCCGGTCATTATTGGAAGCATCCCGGAAAATTCTGACTGAAAATGAACAAATTGAATCAAGCGATTTTTTTGAACTGAGTCGACAATATTTTCAATCGCTTGACTACCATTTGGAAAGCAAGAAACTTCTTAAGGGGTTACAAAATCTCAACTACACTACTGAACGGAAAAATGAAACTTCTATTGATCAGTTTGAGCTGATCGAAAATTTACCCTATCAGGAGGATATTATTCTTTGTACGAAACCAGAAGTTCAGGAAAAACTTGAAGAATATGATGAAATCTACAGGGAGTTCTCGAAAACGGATGATTATTCAACGGAGCGGGATCATTTAATGGGGCGTGCCGTGCTCCTCAAAAAGCAACTGGCGGATTATACGATTTCAGTCAATCGTAATCACTTGGAGAATTACTTGCGGGAAAAATCTGATGATGTTCGGCAGTCTGTAGCTCGGGACCTCTGGTATGTGCCATTTAGGCACATCGATAATGTTTATTCAAAAAATAAGGGATTTATGGTGGAGCCAGACTCCAGAGATTTATCAAAAACCGCGGTTTTTTGAATGAATGATCTCAAAATTTCCCTCTTCCAGTTCTTTATTGGTGAAAAAGGGACCGTGGCGCCGCGGAAGCTGCGTGGCTATATGGGTGGGGCTTTTTCCGAGCATGAGCTTCTGCACAATCACCTGGACGGAGAGTTGGCTTACCGGTATCCGCTGGTTCAGTATAAGGTGATTGATGAGCTTCCCACTATTGTGACCGTCGGAGAAGCCAATGAAATTGTCTATGATATTTTTCCCCGGTTGGACGAAGTGGAAATTGATGGTGAAAAGTTGAAAGTATACGAACGGCGGTTTCGGGAACACCGGATGGACTACGGGGATACAGAGGAACGCTGTGAATATGAGTTTTTGACGCCCTGGTTGTCGTTGAACCAGGATAATTATGAGGAATATGAAGCACTGGAGACACTTGAGGCTAAAAAAGAAGAATTGGAGCGCATCCTGACGGGAAATATTCTCTCTCAGGCCAAGGGACTGGATTACTGGATTGATAATCAGCTCGAAGTGGAGCTTGATTTTTATAGCCTTGATCGCCCTGTTCATCATAAGGGCGTGAAGTTCCACGGCTTCAAAGGTGGTTTCACCGTCAATTTCAAGCTTCCCGATTACCTGGGGCTGGGCAAATCGGTTTCCCACGGATTCGGGACAATTAAACGGATGGGAAATTCTAAATAATATGACAACTCCTTTTGATCAGTTGCGGAAACAAGGGGCTCAGGGCCGTTTTGTTGTTTCAGCTAAAGTCGAGGATAAAATGTTCATGGGAGAGATGAGTAAGGATGAGATTCAAAATATTTTTCTGAAGGGGACTGTTCGCAAAAAAGAGCCGGATGAGGAAACCGGCGGTAGTTTCACAAAGTTTACCTTGGTCTGGCGCGACTGGTATCTGGTCGTGAAAAATACAAATCCATGTTTTATAATAACAGCAGGGAGGAATAAAGATGACTGAAGTTCAGGAATGGCTTGAAGAAACGAAAAAAGAATGTCCGCGCGGTTGTGGTGAGACACTGGAGTATGTTCGCCGGGATCACGTTTTTACCCGGCCGGATGGAAAAAGTGTCTTGGTTAAGGATGCTGATTTATTGGAATGTACTGTTTGTGGAGAAATATTTGTTCCCGCTGATACGGCCCAGTACGTGGCTGATTATTTTCAGGGGGAAATACAAGCTTCCGGTATGACTGAAATTCCTGTCCTGAACAAGAAATCAGCGTAAATAGGATAGTGAAATTTATATTCGGGTAGATACCGATCGAACTTGTTCTTAACTCCTACGGCACCTTCCTTAAGAAAAAGGATCAACGCTTCGTCCTGGAGCGTGATGGGGATAAGTTCGAAGTCTCCCATAAAAAAGTAGACCGGGTTTTAATTGCTACCGCTGCTACGGTGACCACCGACGCCCTTAAATTTGCCATTGACAATAAAATCGACGTGGTTTTCCTTGATGAGAAAGGGGATCCCTACGGTCGAGTCTGGTCCAGCAAGCTGGGCAGTACTGTTTTAATCCGTCGTCGTCAGCTTGCTGCCAGCGACTCGGAGCAGGGCTGGAAATTGGCCCGGGAGTGGGTGGTGGAAAAATTGACCAACCAGGTGGATTTCCTGGAGGAGTTGGGCCGCCGGCGCAATAAAACCAAGCAGGAAATGGTTACTGAAGTAACCGGCAGAATCAAGGATAATATTGAGAAACTGCAGCAGCTTTCCGGTACTCCCGCTGGTGTGCGAGACCGGGTGATGGGGCTGGAAGGCAGTGCGGGTCGCCAGTATTTTAATGCCCTTGGTGAGCTTTTGCCGGACAGGTATGAATTTAACGGCCGCAGCCGTAACCCGGCGGAGGACTGCTTTAATGCCTTTATCAATTACGGTTACGGGATTCTATATTCCCGCGTGGAAGCCGCCTGTGTCATTGCCGGGCTGGACCCTTATATCGGTTTTATTCACGCTGATAATTATAACAAGGTTAGCCTTGTTTTTGACCTTGTGGAGATGTTCAGAATTTTCGTTGAAGAACCGGTCTTTTACCTGTTCAGCAAACGCAAAGTAAGCGGTGAGCACGTGGACGAGGTAACCGGGGGGTTGCGTTTGAATGAGAACGGCCGGGAACTGCTGATCCAGAATTTCAACCAGTTTATGGAAGAATCGATGCGCTACAAGGGCCGTAATATCCAGCGAAAAAATGTTATTCAGTTTCGCTGTCACCGGATAGCCAACCGCTTGTTAGAGGAGGAAAACTGATGCTTACCTGGGTGGTTTACGATATTACCGAGGATAAAATTCGTAATTCCATTTCGGAAAAATGTTTGAACATGGGATTGCGCCGCGTCCAGTATTCGGTGTTTTTGGGGGATTTAAATAACAATGAGCGGGATGAAATAGCTGTTTACGCCGAGGATATTATCGAGGAAGAAGAAAATGACCGGGTCTATATTTTCCCCATGTGTCGCGAGGATTTTGAACGAGTCCAACTGATCGGCCAGGAGTTTGATAAAGAGCTGGTTGCCGATGAACTTACCACTCACATGTTCTGAAAGATGTGGATAATTGACGGGCGGACCTATATTTCTCCCTCTGATGTCATGGAGTGTCTATACTGTCCGCGCTTCATCTATTTCATGTATTGTCTTGACCTGATTCAGAATGAAAAGGCCCGGGATAAAGTTTTAAAGGGCCGCCATATTCATAAGCTCAAGGCTGTTAGAAATAAGAATTACCTGCGTAAAAAAATTGGTGCAGTTGATAAACAGATAGAGGTGCGCCTTGTTTCCCATGAACACCGGCTCCACGGAATAGTGGATGAAGTATTGACTCTGGATGATGAAACAATGGCCCCCCTGGATTATAAATTTGCTGAATATCGGGAAAAAACCTTTCGGACCCACCGCTATCAGGCGGTTTATTATGCTTTGATGATCCGGGAGCAGTTGGAGGCAGATGTGGACAGGGCATTCATCTGTTACACGCGCAGTAAGAACAAGTTAAAGGAAATCAACATCAAAGAGAAGCATATAGAGAAATCAGTGGATTTTGCTGAAAAAGTTCGTAAAATTATTAATAGAGGGATTTTTCCTGAACCGACTTCCGTGACGAAGCGCTGCGTAGATTGTACCTATAATTCAGTCTGTGTAGGAGCTGAGCTCTCAATATAGGTTTGATATTGGTGATTTATTAGGAAAAGTTGCTCTTTTCCAATTAAATACTGAAATTACGTAACTTTGCCCCACCAGAGTGTTGACAAACTTGTGTCGATTGATGTTAAAAAGTGATTAAATAAGGATAATCATCGGAATTTATCTGTTGAACTATGAGGTGAAATACCTGAAATTACGAGGGTTAGGAGGAAATTGCTGTCCAACCACCAGATCCAACAAAACAAGGATTGAAACGCAACGGGGCCTTCAAATGCCCTAACCTCAATCTGGTCCAACCACCAGATCCAACAAAACAAGGATTGAAACTCGGTAAGGACAGCTTTTATAGTTCACACAGAGCAGTCCAACCACCAGATCCAACAAAACAAGGATTGAAACAGGTGATTGATAGGCCCGGAGAAGAGGATAATGGGTCCAACCACCAGATCCAACAAAACAAGGATTGAAACTTGATGGTAGGGGGTAAAAATAATGAAGAAAGAAGTGTCCAACCACCAGATCCAACAAAACAAGGATTGAAACGGAAATCCCCCATCCTGGAGATTGGAGTCAATGGTGTCCAACCACCAGATCCAACAAAACAAGGATTGAAACACTACTAAATGCCATAGAAAAGTTGTAGAAGTTTTGTCCAACCACCAGATCCAACAAAACAAGGATTGAAACTCGGAGTAGTTTGTAATATCCGATTCTGGTCTGAAGTCCAACCACCAGATCCAACAAAACAAGGATTGAAACTTGTTTCGGGGTGTTCCACTACTTGTTTGTATAAATTGTCCAACCACCAGATCCAACAAAACAAGGATTGAAACTTGAAAAACCAAATAGTCCTTTGAGCAGATTTTCATCGTCCAACCACCAGATCCAACAAAACAAGGATTGAAACACCTAATACAATTATAAGCTATATGTATCGGGATGGTCCAACCACCAGATCCAACAAAACAAGGATTGAAACTTTAGAATTATAAATGTCTCCAACCATATTATTTAGTCCAACCACCAGATCCAACAAAACAAGGATTGAAACGTGAAAGTCTCTCCCTCCTTAAAAATAATATCTGGTCCAACCACCAGATCCAACAAAACAAGGATTGAAACAAATACTTTCAACACGTTGACCGGTCTGGTACTTGTCCAACCACCAGATCCAACAAAACAAGGATTGAAACATCGGATCGACACTGAACAAGTCATGGATGATTATGTCCAACCACCAGATCCAACAAAACAAGGATTGAAACCCAAACTTTTTGAGCACAGATCTGTAGTGATCATTAGTCCAACCACCAGATCCAACAAAACAAGGATTGAAACGTTCGTCGTATGCGTATGGCACACGAAGAAATACAGTCCAACCACCAGATCCAACAAAACAAGGATTGAAACTACATATACCCAACAGTTCAAAATCACCGATTTAGTCCAACCACCAGATCCAACAAAACAAGGATTGAAACGCTGAAAGTTTTGTAAGCTATATAACCGTTATCTGTCCAACCACCAGATCCAATGAAACACAGATCCCGAGTGCCGGTCCCCCCACCTGTTTTAGTCCAACCACCAGATCCAACAAAACAAGGATTGAAACCCAAGTATCTGCTTGGC
>CAZVWJ010000011.1:41946-65135 GCA_964631325.1 uncultured bacterium
ACGTGGGGTTCCACGAGGGTCCAACCACCAGATCCAACAAAACAAGGATTGAAACTGATTGCAACCTGTCCCTGCACGGTGACTGAATCGTCCAACCACCAGATCCAACAAAACAAGGATTGAAACACTTTCAGCTCATCCACGGCGGACCGGGTAACCGGTGTCCAACCACCAGATCCAACAAAACAAGGATTGAAACGATACATGCGGGACTACAAATTTCGCCGGGTGGCCCGGGTCCAACCACCAGATCCAACAAAACAAGGATTGAAACCCGGTGAGAATATCCCGGTAGAATTACAAAATCAGGACGTCCAACCACCAGATCCAACAAAACAAGGATTGAAACAGTGTCATCGTCGGGCTTATCGTCGCAGGCTTTCAGTCCAACCACCAGATCCAACAAAACAAGGATTGAAACTTAAATCTATGGGAGGATGACCGCAATGGCTGATATGTCCAACCACCAGATCCAACAAAACAAGGATTGAAACAAGAAATCCTTATCGGCCACGTCACCAAAAGCCCGAGTCCAACCACCAGATCCAACAAAACAAGGATTGAAACGAGCAAATGCGATTTTTCTCCCCCAGATTCAAGGCGTCCAACCACCAGATCCAACAAAACAAGGATTGAAACGAAAATGACTCCGCGCCTGCTCAAACTCAGGGCCGAGTCCAACCACCAGATCCAACAAAACAAGGATTGAAACTCTGGGCCGGTATGCAATGGAATGGCGACCCCACGCGTCCAACCACCAGATCCAACAAAACAAGGATTGAAACCTTGGTAATTATGGTTATGCTAATAAAACATTAAGTCCAACCACCAGATCCAACAAAACAAGGATTGAAACAAATCACTCCTTGTATATCTGAATATTCAGCGTAGTGTCCAACCACCAGATCCAACAAAACAAGGATTGAAACAAACACGAAGCGTCTGGAAACCGTCGAGCTTTACGAGTCCAACCACCAGATCCAACAAAACAAGGATTGAAACGAGCAAATGCGATTTTTCTCCCCCAGATTCAAGGCGTCCAACCACCAGATCCAACAAAACAAGGATTGAAACCTAACTGTAATCCGGGGTCTCGGGGGAGATATCCGTCCAACCACCAGATCCAACAAAACAAGGATTGAAACTTAAATCTATGGGAGGATGACCGCAATGGCTGATATGTCCAACCACCAGATCCAACAAAACAAGGATTGAAACAAGAAATCCTTATCGGCCACGTCACCAAAAGCCCGAGTCCAACCACCAGATCCAACAAAACAAGGATTGAAACAAATTAGACCGCTCAAGAGCCACGTTGGTAATATCAGTCCAACCACCAGATCCAACAAAACAAGGATTGAAACCCAAGATTGTTTAATAATTTCTTGGCAACAGCCCTGTCCAACCACCAGATCCAACAAAACAAGGATTGAAACGAAGAAGCTATATCCGAAATCATCGAGCCTCGGAGGTTGAAAGTTTCAAAGTATAAAGAATAGTGATATTTATTGAGACATATCAATCGGAGTTGACTTTTTGAAGATTATTCAGAGCTCGTTTACGAACATATTCAGCACTGTAAAAGGTGACTGCCGGGACATCAAATGAGATGCGTCCGAAAAATTTGTTTCATCTAGCTTGAACTACGAAAAAGTGAATTATCAACGACCGATTGAAGTAGCAAAAGCAGAGAGAATGACAGACAAAAATTCACAACTCTCAGAGCTATCCAGTGGTTCAAATTTACGGTCTCAGTACACCGGTTTTGAAAATTTAGCTAAGTCAACTTTACTTCTACATCGCTTTACGGTAGAGTTAACCTAATATTTAAAGACGTATTTAAATTTCCAGGTTAATTGAGGGCAGGTGTTTCCAATTTACGCTGTCATTACCGGGGATGTTATTGAATCCGGAGAGTTAGATATAGATTATAGAGATAGATTAAAGAAAACCTTCAATGAATTTCAGGTTATATACGAAGAATATCTTCCGCTTGAGGTTGATCGGTATGCCGGGGATCAGTTTCAAATTTTACTAGACGCTCCCGGAAAGTCCTTGAAAGGTTCTCTCTTCCTTTATTCACATCTTGCTTCTAAAAAACCCCAGGTTAACACACGATTAAGTCTTGCTCTGGGTGATTTGGATAATGTTCCGGAGGAACGTGTCTCTACGGGAGAAGGCGTGGTATTTCGACTATCTGGTACGGGACTTAACGATTTAAAACCCCATCAACGACTAAATTTTAATATTGCGGAGAACAGTCAAAAAAATATAGTCCCTGTTTTTCAAGGGGCTTTTGATCTTCTTTCACTTTACTTATCTGAGCTGACTCCTGCCCAGGCGGAATATATTTCTTACAAGTTACGAGACTTTAAGGATAAACAGATTCAGGATGAATTGGATATAGCTCAACAATCAGTTTACGACCGGAAGACAGCCAGCGATTGGAAAAATATAAAACCTTTTGTCAATAGCTTTGAAAAATATTTTAAAACAGAATAACAGGCTATTCCTCCTGTTAATCCGGTAAACAGGCATTTATACCTGTTTAATTTTTTTGTAATATCGGAGCTTATTTGTACGGAGAAAGAAATTTTTGTAATTTTGCTCAATTTACCTATTGTATCCTAAGGAAATCGGGTATCGTACTTTAAGTTTTTAAGTTATTCGAAAGCAAGCCATTCCCTTCAGAATGTAGTTCAATAAAGCAGTTTTCATGCCTTCAAAACTGTTAGAATTAGAGAAAAGACGAAAAATTAAAGCCATCCGCTGTTAGCCACTTGTACGATTGATAGTTACGACATTTGTCGGGTCCCGGATTTTAAGGGGTAATTTTTATGTTAAACGAAACTACTATTTTGCTGTAAACTCTTCCAGTTTTATTTGGCCACTCTAATTTTCTACTGCATTTTAATTGGAAGCTATCGTCGTTAATCCCAGAGGAAACTCTTCGATGATCGCTTGATATTCTTCAAACAAATTCTTACTTTTTTCTGTTATTCAGTACATCACAAGGGCGTGAAGTTTCACGGCTTCAAAGGTACTTTTACCGTCAATTTCAAGCTTCCCGATTACCTGGGGCTGGGCAAATCGGTTTCCCACGGGTTCGGGGCAATTAAACGGGTGGGAATATGAAACAGTTTAATGTATATATCGATGAATCGGGGGATAACGGTTTTAAGTGGTATGAGGATGGCACAGGTTCAACAAGATGGTTTGTGCTCGGAGGTGTTATAGTTCGCGAAGATAAGGACCTTGCCCTCAGTCATGTTATTGACCAGGTAAAAACACGCTTAAGTATTCCTGCAGAGAAGCCACTTCACTGGGTGGATAGAAAGCACAAGCAGAAAAAATTTATCGTAGATCTTATTGCGGCTAAGGATTTTACTTTTACTGCTGTGGGAATAGATAAGTATGAAATTGAACCGGATAGTAAGTTGAGGCAATATCCGGCGCTTTATCTATACACGGCCTGACTTTTGCTGGAGAGGATCACCTGGTTCGTTGATGACCGGGGAGGGACGGTAAATTGTGTTTTTGAGCATCGGAGGAATCTTTCCTATCCCGAACTTCGTTCTTATATACAATCGCAGATCGTTGCCCAAGAAAACGAGATTCATCCGGAAATAATTCGTAATATTGAAGCCGAAGAGGGCTGGCAGTACAAAAACTTACAGGTGGCTGATTGCTGTGTGGGGTCTTTATTCAATGCGCTTGAATTAAATGAGTTTGGCCATGTTGAGCAGGGGTATATTTTCAAACTTCAGGATAAGCTTTATCGCCGGAAAGGAAAGTTGTTTCAATATGGTCTGAAACTATTCCCCCACAGCTACCAGGCTTTACGTTCTATGGTAGGGTTGCAATGGGTTGACGAGATAAATACATAGAAAAAGGCAGGTCCCGGGGGGAAGGGAAACGCCCGTTGGGCGCTGCCACCTTAAGGGTGACCTTCCAGTAAGCCCCGCGCAAACCTGCCACTAATAATATAATGTATTTGGATGAAAAGATCAAAGGAATTTTCAACTTTGGTGATTAAATCATCGAACTCGTTCTTAACTTCTACGGCACCTTCCTTAAGAAAAAGGATCAACGCTTCGTCCTGGAGCGTGACGGGGATAAGTTCGAAGTCTCCCATAAAAAGGTAGATCGGGTATTAATTGCTACCGCTGCTACGATTACCACCGACCCCCTTAAATTTGCCATTGACAATAAAATCGACGTGTTTTTTCTGGATGAGAAAGGAACTTCCTACGGGGAACCGAATTTACAGTGTGGTAAAATTAGAGGAATAGGATATTGTATGTTAGTCGGGCCGGTCATTCCGGGCAAAGCAACGCCCCGGAGTGAAACAACCCCCCGGAATTCCTGGGAAATAGTCCGGAAAATAGCTGATGAGGCGGGGACGTAATTGGTGCGATTTATCTGTAGCGGGGCGAATTTACGTTGAAAATAGTGGACAATCTGAAATATAGGAAGGACTGAAACTATATGAGTGGCAATGATGTGATTATAGGAGTGGGCTGGTATAAGAAGTCTGATTGGTTGCGAATTCGAGAACTATCGGAAGACAAAGAGGAAATGCACGATTGCTACGAGGATTGGAAACAGACAGCTAAAGAAGAAATGAAACGGATGCAACAGCAGGGATGCAAAACGCGGAAGGTATCGGTAACGGCGGTTGAATTTTTTCTTTGGTGTGAAAAACAGGACCGACCGGTGAACGGTGAAAGTCGATCCGAATACATTACACGCAAGCTGAAACAACTTCTTTAAGGGCCAATACCGGGACGGAGTTGTCAATTGTCATTTTCCCCCCGGAGTTTCCAACCAATTACCGCAGTTAAACCCCGTAAAACCACCAGAACCGAATATATCAGCTAACTTTCTCCCCCTCATTCTATCACTTGTACAATTGTACAAACTGTCACAACTTTCTAACGAACTGTCATTGCCGGGCTTGACCCGGCAATCCATAATTCAAAGAACGATGGATTCCGGGTTTCCGGCGCTTCGCGCCTCCACCCGGAATGACGTTAAGGTGTCATTAGAAAGTTCTGACAAACTGTAGAATGTGTTATTCGATGATAGATTATTTGGAAAACAGTGGTGTTCTTTCGCTCCGGGGAAATCCGGGGGCGAGGTCTAAAATTACAATGGAGGACGCTAATAGTTTTGGCTCGCCGCCGAATTATTGGGAATTTTTAACTATTTTAAAATTAGTTCTACAGTTATTTTTAGTGGGGGTCGATAATTAGGAATGTTGCTGCTGTTATCTAAAAAATTTGGCTCTCAGGGAGGAGATGCCGATGAAGATCAGTCAGCACGACATCGCTTTTCGGACCGAGCATTCCTACCACGAGAAATATTCCCGCCAGGAAACATTAACTTTCGCCACCCGTGATCGCCGCCAGGTGATTCGCCGCCAGGCTGACGGTGAGGGTAACGTGGAAACCACGCGAAACGTCCAGCACATCCAGCCGGACCGGGTGGAGGTCTCCGAGGAAGGGAAAAAAGCCGCGGAAGCAGATAAATCCGACGCGCTTGACGGCGAATTAACTTCCCGGCAGAAGCTGGAGTTGCAGATAATTACGAAAGCGCTGGGCCGTATTTTCAAAGGGAAATTCCGGTGGTTGGATCCCGAAGAACTCCTGGAAAAATTAGGGGAGGCCAGGGAAGAGGGAGAAAAACTGCAGGAAGAGATCCAGGCGGCAAAGGAAGAAACGACGTCGGAGTCCCGGGGGGCTGACTACGCCTATTCATACCGCTACGAGGAAAGCTACCGGGAATCGGAGAAGTTAACCTTTGCCGCGGAGGGAATGGTCAAGACGGCCGACGGCCAAAAAATTGATTTTAACCTTGACCTGAACATAAGCCGCAGTTTTTTCCGAAAAACCAGTGTTGCAATCCAGGGCGGTAATGCCAAACTGCTTGACCCTCTGGTGATCAACTACGACGGCAAAGCGGCTGAACTCAGCGAAGAGACCTTTGAGTTTGACCTCAATGCCGACGGTGTCCGCGATAAAATTGCCCGTTTGAAACCGGGCAGTGGTTTTCTCGCCCTCGATAAAAACGAGAATGAGAAAATTGATGACGGTGGTGAGCTGTTCGGGCCGGAAACCGGAAAAGGGTTCGAGGAATTAGCTGAACACGACGGAGACAGAAACCGGTTCATCGACGAAAACGACGCCGTCTATGACAAGCTTGCCCTGCTTACTACCAACCTTTCCGGTGGGAAGAAACTGCTTTCCCTGGAGGAAGCCGGGATCGGGGCAATCTTCCTCGGTTCGGCTGAAACTGATTTTTCCTACAAGCGGCTGGAGGACAACCAGCTCCAGGGTCAGCTCAAGCGGACCGGAGTATTTATCGGCGCCGACGGGGAGGTAGGCTCAGTCCAAAAAATCGAGCTGGCCACGGCGGAAGCCGAAAGCGCACCGGAAGAGACAGGATAAAATCCGGCTTCGGGTTAACAGGAATAAATTTTATACCTGGCCGGTAAGCTTGTTCAGCTCTTTGACCCGGGCCTCGACCGACGGGTGAGTGCTGAACAGTTTGGAGAGCCCTTCCAAAGAGAAGGGGTTGACGATGAACAGGTGGGCCGTCTGTTCACTGCCGCGCTGGGGCGGCCGGTTTTTGGCGGCCCTCTCCAGTTTTTTGAGCGCGGAGGCCAGGGCACGAGGGCGGCCGGTTAGTTCGGTGGCCGAGCGGTCGGCCTTGTATTCACGGCTCCGAGAGATGGCCATCTGGATTATTGTTGCGGCCAGCGGAGCGACAATACTCATCACCAGGATAACAATTATATTGTTGTCGCGGTCCCCGCCGAAACCACCGAGAAGAGCCCCCCAGCGGGCCATTGTGGCGAGAAAGGAGATAGCTCCGGCCAAGGTGGCGGCGATTACGCTAATTAGCGTGTCCCGGTTGAGAATGTGGCTCATTTCGTGGGCAAGAACCCCTTCCAGTTCCTCTTCATTTACTGTATTTAACAGGCCCCGGGTGACTGCAACAGCGGCGTTTTCCGGGTTGCGACCGGTGGCAAAAGCGTTCGGGGAGTCCTCGGGGATGAGATAGACGTCCGGCTTGGGGACGCCGGCTTTTGAAGCCAGGTTAGAGACTACCCGGTGCAGTTGCGGCGCTTTTTCCGGGGAAATTTCTTCGGCGCCGTAGCGGGCGAGCACGAGTTTATCGCTAAACCAGTACATCCCGAAGTTCAGGCCCCCGGCAATAATTAACGCGATGAGCATCCCGGCGCGGCCGCCGAGAATCAGTCCACCTCCCATGAAGAGAACAGTCATTCCGGTCAACAACAGAGTTGTTTTTAACGTATTCATTCCAATACCTCCATTACGGTAGAGTTTGCTTTGGTTAGCCCGGATAATTCGCGACAGCGTAACTGTCGTGAATTATCCGCCCGAAGGACAGCCTTCAATCGAGGCACCATATTTAGTGTTTAGCGCTGGCCAAGGGTTCTCAACGCAATTTTAGTGGTGAAGCTTCACAATAAAACTACTCGATTGTAGGCTGGGTTAACCCAGCACTCAAGCAGAACAAATATATTCCCTTAAAACAGCCTGTAATTTTTCGGGCCAATATTACAACTTGATTTATTTGGTGATACAGCCTTGAGTGCTGTATCGTAGATACACATTATGCACGAAATTTTAAAATTTCGTGCATAATGTGGGTTAGAAAATAAGGATTGACCCTGTAATAAACAGATTCCGGCCGTGGTTTATTTCTTTGATTTGTCGCGGCGCAGTTTTTTATAGATACGGCGGAAATATTCCAGCCGTTTGTAGTAAGTGTTTTTCTTAAAGTCCGGGAAACTCCAGTCAAAGGAGTTATATTTCCCCTCGTGGTAAATAAGCAGGGGATCGGCGTAGACGGACTGGCCGAGGTAAATTTTCTGCTGGTCGTGTTTGAAGGAAGCAAGCACAACCAGCGAATAGTTGAGGTAGCCCGGATCGAGGTTGACCGTGCGATTCCCTTCGCAATCCCGGAGTTCGTCTTCAATCCGCGCACAGCTCTGTTTCCAGTCCGGCAGATTGGAAGGATCGGCCAGGTTTTTTCGATAGCACCACCAACGTAATAATGGGTACCCAAGTTCTTCCTCATAATACCGGGAAACAGCGAAAACAAACGGAGTTGTGGTAACCACGAGATCGGGCCAGATATTACTCAGTTTCCGGAAGGCCGGTCTGGTTAACCGAGGTCGCCGACTCAGTAAAGAAACCAGGGGTAAAGCGGGTTCATAATTCAATCTATTAATTTCCTTTTGTCGGGCATAATATTTAGAAATTAATTTACGGTGTCAAGAGAAAATTGATAAGCTCTAAAGCTGTTAGTTCGTCTGTTTTGGAGAATATTTAGCCAGTAAAGTATTTCTTTAAAATTATAACAGAAAATTCAAAGCAATGCGGACGGTTAGATTGTTCTAATATTTTATTGTAAATAGGGTTTTGACTATCATGGCCAAAGCATCAACAGAAATTTTTCAGCAAACTGCCCGGGGAACAAGCTGGTCTATTGGTGGAGGGGTTGTAGCCCGGGTAATCCAGCTCGTGGTCTCCATTTGTCTGGCCCGGCTTCTGACTCCGGAATTGTTCGGACAGATGGCGATGATCCTGGTGTTTGTTGGTGTTTTTGAAATTGTCACACACCTGGGATTTGGGCTGGCCTTAATCCAGCGAAAAGAACTTCATGAAAACCATCGTTCGACCAGCTTCTGGGGACAGGTTTTAGTTGGTTTTTTTTTAACCCTGTTTTTCTACATGATGGCTCCCTGGTTGAACCGTTTTTATGGCGTGGAGGGATTGACCCGGGTGGCCCGGGTAATGTCCCTGGTATTTGTAACCAGCGGTTTATACGGGACACACGAGGCCCTGTTAAAACGAGCAATGAAATTCAGACTTCTGGCCTGGCTGGAGATATTTTCAACCTTGCTGGCGGGAACGTTTGCGATAATTATTGGTATTTCTGGCGGCGGAATCTGGAGCCTGGTCTGTTTTCATCTTGGTTTGAATGTTTTCGAGGCGCTCTTTGCTATTCTGTTCCTGGAATGGCAGCCGGGGCTTGTGTTTGGTTTTCAGGCCCTGCAGGAATTATTTGGTTTTTCCTTTGCCTACCTGGGGGCAAGGGTCTTTAAATACGGAGTTCGCACCGGGGATGATTTGTTGGTCGGTCGAATCCTGGGAGCAACTGAACTTGGGTTGTACAGTCGTTCCTATTCACTGGTTACCTTGCCCTACCGGCGGCTCACCAAGAAAATTAGAAAAGTAATGCTTCCTGCACTCTCCCGGGTCCAGGACTCGGATGAAACATTACGCCAGCTTTATTATAGTTCTCTGAGCTTGTTGGCTTATATGATTTTTCCCCTGCTGTTTGGCCTCTGGGTTGTTGCTGATCCGTTTATAGTGGGACTGTTTGGTAAACACTGGCAAGGGATGGTTCCCCTGGTCCGGGTGCTTGTCTTTTTTGGAGTGCTCAGTTCTTTGAATTCAACTTTTAGCTGGGTACTCCTGGCCAAAGGCAACTCAGCGTTGAATTTTTACTGGGAGTTAATTAAGGGTGGTTTGATCCTGGTTGGATTTAGCTCCGGGGTTTTCTGGGGAACGCTTGGCGTGGCCCGGGGGTTAGTGGTGGCCAGTGCAATTGCATTTCTGCCGGGTCTGTTTTTTCTACGCCGGGCGTTCAGTTTTTCCCTCCTGAATTATTTGCGGATAGTTACCGGTTCTTTTCTTTTAACAGTATTTATGGGAGCGATTGTCTGGCTGATACAGTATTTTTTACCCAATTTTATGCCACCTTGGTCAGTCCTTATTTTATCTGTCTGCAGTGGCGGGTTAATTTATTGGGCCGGCAGTGAAATTTTTGATTTAAGAGGCTACAGCGAACTTAAAATAATTATTTTTAATGAAGCTTAAACAAATTACTTTAGCGATTCTTTAAATACTTTCACTTGAAAATTTTCATTGTACTTTTGCCGGCTTATGTAATGATTTCGGACGTGCTTTAACGTTTTTTGTTTTAAGCAATGAGGTCCTTGAGCCGGGATGACAACCCAGTTTCTTTTATTTTTTTCTTCAAATTTTCGGAGTTTTTGTAATTTTAATTTTTGGTTCGGACCGAGGGAGTAAAAGTTTATATTTGGAAATTTAGCCAGCAGGGGTGAAAGATTGCAGCAGGTTACAATTAAATGATTTTGGGAACGGACTTTTTTGTTCAATTTTTTAAAAGTTTTCCGGTAATTTGGTGGTTGAAACCCCGGAAAAGTAGCTGCTCCTATATTTCCTGCCTGAATGTATTCCTGGGTTTTAAAATATGAATGAAGGGGGATGAATACAAAAGTTAATAAGAATATTAAAAGCCCCAGAGTAGAGAAATTCATAGAAATTTTTCTGAAAAGCCGCCGCCCAGATTTCAAGATAACAAGGGCAATTACCGGGAGGATAAAACCCACGTATCTCACCTGTGGAAAACGACGCGTCAAAAAGATAAGCAGGATTAGGGGGATAAATATCAGAAACAGTAAAAATTTTTCTTTCATATTTTTTGTATGTAGAACTATGGCAACGCCCAGAGCGATTCCTCCTAGAGCATATCCCAGGTTTTCCTGAACAATGTAAACCAAATAAATAGGGTAAAAGGTGGTAAAAACACCACTTTCTGTCTGTAATTGGTCAAGTGATAAGTAAATCAGCGTTCCGCTTACTAAAAAAAGGATGATAGACTTGATTATTAAATTATTGCTTAAATTAATGATTTGTTTAGTGTCCAGGTTTTTAACGATGATTGCTATAATGAAGGCGGGAAGAGTTAGTAAAAATAGAAGTGGATGCAAATAATAAGATGACACTCCGCAAATAATTGTTAAATAAAAAATGGTGGATTTTTGAAGTTCACAGTGGACTGAAAGGCAATAAATGAAGCCCACTACAAAGCCTAAGAATAAAGTGGTGAATGGTGCATACAGGCGTAGCCACCGGCTAATGGTAATACAGAACGGAGATATACAGACCCACAAGAATAAAAATACAATATTTAACCTGTGGAAATTAAGCTGTTTAGAAAGAAAATATAGTGGTACAAATATAAGTAGACCAAAGAGCAGGGAAACAATGCGACCGGCAAATAGATTTTTTCCAAAAATTTTCATACTTTGTGCTATCAGGTAAGTATGGGGCCAGCTCCTCAAATATTTTTCGCCCGGGATGTTTTTGAGAAAATCCCAGCGAACAAATTGACCGGTTTTAAGATAGCCTACGGCGGTTTCATATTGGTAAATTTCATCCAATCTGAAACCATAAGTTCCAAGATTAACATACCGGTTAATGCCTGCTAAAGCAATTATCCCGGTGAGAAGTAGTATGAAAGTAGTTCTTGAAATTTCAGGGAAAATTTTGTTGGGGGAGTGGGGGGTGGACATTTTTAATGATAAACCGATTAGAAAACCAGCAGGCAGGCTTGCAATAAGATAGTAACCGAGAGGGCCACCAAAAATAGTCAATAAGACGGGGGGGATAAGTGAAAAAAGGGCATATGGTTCTAATTTTTGGAGATAATTTTTGCTAAAATAGAAACTGCAAAAATACCCAACAAGAAGGGAACCTGTTGAAGCGGTAGTAATTATCACAGCAGCGGTAGTTGGGCTCATTTTTTCCAGAACTTTTCAGGATAATACAACTTTTTTCTGAATTTGATTTTAATTATATCGTAAGTAAATGAATAGAGTAGTGTTTAGTATGGTTGGTTAGATTTTATCAGCTAAATCGTAAGAAGAGGAGTGCCAATGAAACTGAAAAGATTTTATGGTTATGCGGTTCTTTTTCTTTATCTTATAGGGGGGATAACTCTTTACCAGATTTCTCCTGTTGGAGTAGCTTTAAAACATTTAATTTTTTCTATGGGGCTACTCTTTTTATGGCGAGCGAATTTTTTAGATGGAGTATATTTTCGTTTTGAACCTCCACTTCTTCTGTTTTTTATTTTGTGGGGTTGGCTCTTATTAGTTTCTCTTTATAATGGTTTTATTGGGAGTGGCTGGTATTTTACATATTTTCGACGAGCCGGATTAAAGGCATTTATATGGATTTTCGATAGGAATTTCTTCTGGGGGATATTATTTGTCCTGGGTATTTATTTAATAATTGAGACTGATCTTCGAGAAAATTTATCGGAATTTTTGTATTGGGGTTATATTTTAATTTTTACTTTTGGATTATTGTTTGGATATCTTTCGTATTTATTTCAATATCGCTGGCTGGACGGGAGAACATTCAGGATACTTTCCAACTGGCATACGATAACTTCCATTTTAATTAATTTGTTTTTGTTGTTTTGTCTGGCAGGAGTTATAGAATTTTCAAGTAAAGTTAAACAGGTTTTGCTTTTATTGATTTATTATGTTGGCTATTCTGCTGTAGTATTAACAACGTCTCGCGGCGGTATGGGAACGTTTTTTATTGGCACAGGGTTGTTTTTAATGCTGTATCTATTCAAAAACTGTTCTTTCAAAAACTTGCTGTTATCTTTACTTTTACTGGCAATTTGCGTGGGAATATTTTTTATTTTACCGGGTCCGGTGCAAAAAAGTTTAGGGGATGAGGTAAAAAAATCCAAAACAGCTCGTGTGCAGTCGGGCCGAGCCCGGAAGATTTGGCCCTGGGCTTTTGAAATGTTTTCTAATCGACCTTTTCTTGGCCACGCCCGGGGAACTTACTATTCTAACGTAAAAAACATTTATTCTCTCGCTGAAAGAGAAAGTAGAACTTTTACCGGCCAGGCTCATTCTGTCTTTCTGCAAATATTATACAATGGTGGTATTTTAGGGTTTGCGATTTTTGTAGTATTTTCTTTTATTATTTTGAGAACCTCTCTCAAAAATTATTTTGAGAAACACCGGCAAAATATTTTTCACTTAGCTTTAGCCTGTACTTTCTTTTCTGTTTTTTGGGTGCACGGAATTGTCGAATCCGTAAATTTTGGTTACTTAGCTTTATTGATGAATTGGTTCTTAATAGCTGAGAGTTTTTCTGGGGAGAAAACCGGTTTTGAATACTCCCCTTAATTTTTTCTACAAAGGGGTGGATGGTCATTAGCTTGTCGGGAGACTATTATATTTTTCCCATTGGAGTTCTGATAGTTTTAATTTGGGCTCTATTTTTATTGCATCCCCTGGGGACTGGTTACAGAAGAGCTGTTGACCACGTGGATGTTTATCACCATACGTGGAATTTATGGTGGGGGTATTATTCTATCTGGGAGCTATTTCAGAACCCTTATTTCACAAATTATAACGGTTATCCGGTAACTATCCCCCTGTATTTTCATCAACTTATTTTACCGCTCGGTTTTTTGTCAGCGCCCCTGTTCTGGATTGGCTTAAATTCCAGCCAGGTTTTATTATTCTGGCAGTATCTATTTTTATTTGTGGGTTACGTGGGAATGTATTGGTTAATTAGATATTTTGGGGGGACTGGCTGGGGCGCATTGGCCGCCGGTATTTATTTTAGTTTTAGCCCTATTGTCTGGCAGGATTTTTCTCGGCCAGATGCGCTCTCATTTTTAATCTTCCCCTGGTTTTTCTTAACTCTTTACTGAGCTAACGAGGGATCCTGGTGGAAAACTTTAGTGCCCGTCTTGATTGTTCTGTATATTTTCTTGATGAACCCTTATTTTGGAGTTAGTTGTGTAGTTCTCTGGCTTCTGGCGCTCCCTTTTTATCGACAATTAGAGCTTAAATTTAGCCGGCTGCTTAGCTGTGGAATTCTTGCATTATTATTAAGTAGTTTTCAGTGGCTTCCCCGGATGCTTCACAGTGAACTCCATTCGCCAACAAGATTGGCTCTTGTCAAGGCCTTTTCGGCGGATTTGAGCACCTGGTTTTTACCGACGGTTCAGCTTTGGTGGCTGCCGGAAAGTTGGACCTGGTGGGCTGATTTATGGTCTTCCACTATTCCTGACCTTTATCTGAGCTGGGTGGTTATAGGGATTGTAAGTTTAACATTTACGCAATTACCTCGAAAGAAATATTGGTTTTTGTTAGCTGGCGGAGTGTTTTTAATTATGGCGTCGGGACCTTCTTTAATTGTTTTCGGGCGTGAATTTTTATCGGATTTATTACCGCTGGGCCTGGGAATTAGAATTTGGCCGGGACTAAAAGCGCTGCGAGTTCCAAGCCGGTTCGGGTATTTTGTTGTCCTGTTTCTGGCCATAGGTTTGGGGAAGAGTTTACCGGCCCGGAAATTAACCGGGTTGGCTGTAATTATCCTTCTTGTTTTGGAATTAGGAAGGCCCCCTCTTGCCGCCAGAAAACTTCCGTCACCGCAAACTTTTGATCGGGTTCGGGAAAATATAAAGGCTCCCGCCCTGGTCCCTGTTCCACTTACGGATTGGCCGACGGAGGTTCAATATGGCCAGACAATTCATCGAAAAAAACTTGCTGTTAGCGGTCTCTCTTATGGGATACCTCCACTGTGGAAACGAATTTCACGGAATCCTGTATTAGATGCAATTTATAATTACAAGCCTCTTCCGCAAATTGGCTGGCAGGAATTACGGCGAGAAAAATTTGGTGGAATAATTGTTCATCGTAAGTTTTTTGAACGTGTTTCTGGTGATATATTAAAACAATGGTTAAAAACGTTTAGAACGAAATTTGGTCCGCCGGTAATTTCAACCTCCCGAATTATTTTATTTAAATTTCAGAAAAATTCTTGAATATTTTTTTGGTAGACGGCCAATTTATAGAGTTTTAATTTCACAAGGATCATTCAGATTTTGAGGTAAAGTAAATATATGCAGTTAAACAGTGAACAGTTCATTTTTATTGGCGGCCTTGTTTTAATTGGTATCTGGGCCTTCTTTTTACTGTACCCGGTCGGTTCTGGATATCGTAAAACCGTGGCTAACGGTGACGCTTACCACCACATGTGGAACTTGTGGTGGGGGTATTACTCCGTTTATGTCCTCCACCAGAGCCCTTATACTACCGATTATAACGGCTTCCCCGAGACACTTCCGCTTTACTTTCATCAGCTCATCTTACCGCTGGGAGTTCTCTCCGCTCCCTTCTTCCTGGTTGGTTTAACTGCCGGCCAGGTCCTGTTGTTCTGGCTCTATTTTCTTTTCTTGGCCGGGTACGTGGGAATGTATCTATTAATTCGCTACCTCGGCGGTACCCGCTGGGGCGCCCTGGCCGCCGGAATTTACCTCTGTCTCAGTCCGCTGGCCTGGCAGAACCTTCCGCGGCCCGACTCCCTCTCCTATCTGCTGTTTGGCTGGCTTCTGCTGGCCGTGCTCTGGTCCCGGACGGGCAGTTTATGGCGCTTGTTAGCGCCGGTCGGGCTGGGCATCTATGTTGTGTTAATTAGCCCTTATTTCGGGGCCGGGTTTATCTTGCTCTGGTTACTGGCTCTTCCCTGGTACGAGCGGTTAAATTTGAATGTAAAACGGCTGGCTCTTTTGGTCCCGCTCGTTTTGTTGGGCAGTAGTTTCCAGTGGCTGCCGCAATTATTCCACAGTGATTTGCATCGCCCGGTCCGGCTGGGAATAGTTAAAGCTTTTTCAGCCGACCTGAGCGCCTGGTTTTTGCCGCCTGCGGCCCTCTGGTGGCTGCCGTCGAAAAGCGCCTGGTGGAGCCGGTTGTGGCCGGCGACCGAGCCTTCGCTTTACCTGGGCTGGTTTGCTCTCGGCGTGGTAATTTTAGCCTGGCCCCGGCTGGGCCGAAAGAAATACTGGTTTTTGGCGGTTGGAATTATCTTTTTTCTCATTGCGCTTGGCCCCGCGCTTATGATTTTTGGGAAGGAAATTATTCCCGGCCTCCTGCCGTTTGGCTGGGGGCTTAAAATCTGGTCCGGGCTGAAAGCTTTTCGTGCTCCCCTGCGGTTTGGTTATTTTGTCGTGTTCTTTTTGGCCCTCGGCCTCGGCAAAAGTTTGCCGGCCAGGCGGTTAGCCGGGCTGGCGGTGGTGGGTCTGATTGGGCTGGAGTTAATTCGGCCGCCGGTCGCCACCCGGCCGCTCCCGCAGTTTAAAAACTTGCGGGCAGTCAAGAAACAGATCGAAGCTCCCGCTTTAATTCCCGTGCCCCTCACCGACTGGCCCTCGGAAGTGCAATACGGCCAGACGATCCACCACAAGAAGCTGGCAGTCGAGGGGCTGTCTTACGGGATCCCGCCGCTCTGGCGGCGGATTTCCCGCAACCCGGTCCTTGACGCGCTGTATAACTATCGACCGCTCCCGGGGAAGGGGTGGTCAGAACTGCGGGCGGAGGGATTTGGGGGGATTATAGTCCATCACAAGGTTTTTGGTGCTAAGAAACGAAAAATTCTCAATCGTTGGCTGAAAAAGTTTGAACAGAAATTTGGCTCCCCGGTAATTTCCGGTCCGCGGCTTATGGTGTTTGAATTTTGATCAGCCGGCGGAGCTGAGCGAAAGATCCCATTCCTCCATTAAGTCGGGATCGACCCGGAACAGCCGGGCGAGGTAGCGGTCAATCTCTATCTCCGGGGGCGGAGAAATCTCCCGGCGTTCATTACGGGTTACTGACTCCAGGCGTCCGTTAAGATAGCAGAGCATATCATTTGACCGCAGGCGGGTCAGGCAGACGGAATCCATTACGGTGTACCAGTTGAACGAATCCAGCCAGGCCTCCTCAAACCGCTCGCGGCCCACCGGCTCGCAGTTGAGGGTGTAACGCCAGGTCCGCTGGTTTTTGCGTTCGGTTTCGAGCTTAATTCGATCCGGCCCTTCCGGAAACAGGTGCAGAATATTGTGCTGGCGGACCAGGGCGATGTGTTTTTTCAAATTTAGCGGCAGGGGCCGGTAGCAGAGATAGCCGGGATCGATAAATACACCCCGCTCGGGGAAACCGAGCACGCAGTGGCGGACGGGACCGTCGGGACGGTCGCCCAGGTAGTAGCGGGGCGTTAGGCCCATTTTTTCCGCCCGGTAGGCACCGAGATTAACCAGGGAAAAACAGGTGCCGCCGGCCCCGAACTGTTTGCGTTCTTCGGCGACCACGTCGACGTCACGTGGTTTCATTTTCTGCCGCTTACTAAGGTTCTCGTAAGGAAATTGTTCCAGCCATTGGCCGAGCTGAATAATTTTTTGTTGCATTTAACAGGATCACTCGGGAGAAAAAATCATAAGAGTAATTAAAGTTTATCATATGGATGTTGACTGAAATATGCTCGAATAAATAACGGATATTGGATTGATCGAAGTGAATTTGTTAGAACAATTTTTATTTATTTGGACAAGTGGATTTTTTGTCCTGGTGGGAACTTCTGGATTTTTGCGTTTTAGCTCGTTCAGGCTAAATTCTACAGGTTGGCTTGCAAAATTAATTGTCTGTCTTATCGCAGGCCGGTTCTTCCTCTGGATAATTTATCCAAACCTGGGTTTGCTCTGGGTGGGGGCGATTCTGACGGGATTATTACTTGGAATTTCATTGGACGTTAACCATCAAAAATCACCCGTCGATGCCCAGGGATTTTCCAATTGGCTGTATCTCGTTTTGTTATCTGCTATTTTGGTTGTCGCATTTATTCTCCGTTTTTACCGGTTGGAACTCGGGAATATCCTCGTTGATGAAATGTGGCAGTTTAAATCAGCAGTTGGTTATTTAAAGACCGGTGAATTCCGCTTCTGGGATTTTTTTTACCAGCGTGCGGGCAACCTTTATCGACGGGCCTGGCTTTATACCTGGCAGGTTGCTCGATTGTTGAAAATTGGTGGGGTTTCCTTATTCACGGCTCGTTTAGTTTCTATTTTTTGGGGGCTTCTTTTGTTTTTGCCCCTCTACTGGCTCGCAAAAGAACTTGGTTTGTCCCGGCTTCGAATTCTCCTGGTGTTTTTCCTGGCTGCTATTAGCCCGTATTTTATTACTATTTCTCGTTGGGTCCGTTTTTACAGCATGTTTACCGTTTGTTATACCGGCTTGATTGTCTCTTCCTGGCGCTTGCTCCAATTCCGAGAAAGAAAAGAATTTTTTAGCTGGGGAAGTATTAGTCTTTTGCTGTTAGTTATTTCGCTTCACCTGAATTACTTAACATTACTCTTTCCCATTGCTCTGGCAGGGTGGTATGTTACGAGGCCCGAATTTTGGCATAATGGATTTAAAAATCGTCAAATATTCATCTTCATTGGAATTGTTATTATTTTCCTCTGTGCCGTTATCATAGCCCTTATGTGGATGCCCGCGGAGAAGTGGAGTGAGGTGGGACAGTGGAAATTTCAAAATGTGTTTTACGGGTTCGCTTTAACCCGGGAAATATTTAGCTGGTTTCTGGGTGGGGCATTTTTTGGGTACGCAATTATTTGGTTCTGGCGGCGAAATTCTGTTTCCAGGTACTGTTTATGGATGCTGGTGTTACCCCTGGGCTGTTTGCTGTTTTCCAGTCGAAGCATTCCCCAGGTTCGCTACGCAGGATTTTTATTTCCACTGTGGTTACTGGTAGCGGTGCCGGCTGTTTTTAATCTTGGCCATGAAGTATTTCACCGTCATAATATACTAAAAAAATTGTTTGTGATTGTAGTGTTAATTGGTTTTCCCACTTACCGGTTTGCCGGTAATTTGTCCCTGGTCTGGCAGGGCCATAATGGTTTTGTTGCCTCTCCCCAGGATAAGTCTACACCTTATCGAAAAGTGGCCGGCCGGTTGTTAAAAATATTAGATAAGCAAAAGCACATTTTTGTGCTGGATTTCCCCTCTTATGTGGCCGTTAACTTTAAAAACAGCCAGCACCGGGTATATTTTCGTTCGACCTTTGAGGAACGGGTGAGAAAGGAATACCTGAATCATTTGCGGCAAAAACCGGGCAAATTATTGGTTTTAAAGTCAACTGTTTACCGAAAACCATTTTCGCGTTCTGCCCGGCGAGTTTTTCGGAAAAATTTCAAGCAGTTGTCGTGTCCGCCTGATTTACAAGGAAGAGGAATTAAATTATTTATAGAGAAAAAACAGTGATAGAAAATTCTAAAAAGACTATGGTTCTTATTTTTTGATGTTCACCATTTCAGTAATTTTAGAAAAATTGTAAAAACAGTTACAAGGGGGCATAAATGTCGTAAATAAAGTATTCACGTAAAATTGATTTTTCGCAGCGATCAATCGGTTCTGGGCTATAAAAATATTTGGAGATGGGATCCGTTCTCTACCTGGTGATTATACTTAAAAACGGTGAGAGATTTGTTACTGGTAGGTGAAAATGTTACCAAAAAAAATGATTTGGTTTGTTCATCAACAGCCGGTTAAACCGAATCAGGTTTGCCCCCTGGCAAGTTCTGGAGTTATTATACTGATTCAAGCTAGCCCAAATCATGCATTAAATTTTCTATTCAATGCATGATTTATCCTTACGGGACAGCTGTAAAGTGCTAAGAAACAAATAATTCAAGTTGTAATTCGCAATTCAAAATTACAGGGTGTACTCGTGATTCGATATCATTTTGTTTGACGGTTGTCTCCCGGACAAAGTATGCTCGTCTGATTTTTGTCGCGCATACTTCGGGTGAGACTAATTGACCGCTACATTGCTTGAGGGTGCCGGCCTAATAGGAGATGAAACAAATGCAGGTAAATTTATTTTTTCAAAAAATGATAACCGTTACGTTATTGTTAATTTTGTTCATAGGTTTAATGATGGTTCCCGGTTGTGACCGTCGATGGGCTCCAAGTGAAGATGAAGGGTTTCGTTTGTATACCAGTTGGAATATTAGCCGGGGGAAATTGCCTTATCAAGATTTTTATGACAATCAAATGCCCAATTTTCATATTCTTGGTTCGGTTTTGATAAACTGGTTTGGTAATAGGGTGGATATTTTAAGAAAATTTGTTTGGTATTTTGGATTATTGTTGGGAGGGATTGTGGTATTTCTAAACCACAAAACTAAAGAGAAACCGCAAGTATTTTTTCTTGTTATTATTTTGCTGTTTTTAACTCCAGTTTTTAAGTCAATGTTAAGTGAATTTCGTCCGGATCTTCCTGCGGTTGTTTTGGGATTTGGTGGCATAATATTGTTTCTCATTGATATGGTTTCTGAAAATAATAATAAATTATCATGGTATTCTATTTTTGGTGGTTTGATTTTTTCGTTTTCAGTATTTACTAAACCTTCTACTTTGTATTATTTGCCAGGTTTATTTCTGGTAATTATCCTCCGTTATAAACAGGATCATAGAGAGAAAGTTTTTGGATTCATGTTTTCTCTATTTATTGGTCTTTTTGTTCAAGGGATATTTTGGACGTGGATAACTCCAGGTATCTGGAATTGTGTTATTGGTGGTCACCAGGCGGCAGTACAAGGCAAACCTGTTTTGATTGTCGTACAAAAGTGGTTCTATGGTAACTGGTTTATTATTACCGGATTATTCATACATTTATTAGTAGATAATAATAAAGTGAGTGAGCAGTTGTTTTTTGTGGGGCTATTGGGATTAGGTACTTACCTACTGATAAATCCCAATACTCCCTATGCTCGACACCTGCTTTTTCTTACTGTCTGTTGGAGTTATCCCGCGGCCACCGGTTATTACCGGCTAACCCAGGAGACAAGATATCGGCGTATTTTGATTCTTCTTTTCTTTTTCTTCTGGTTGATAATTTTTTCCAATAATTTTACTTTTCCCCTCGGTTACAATTCCAGTGTGGCCGAGGAGGCTGACTGGATTGCAAAGAATACACCCCCCGGGGAATACGTCTTAACTGATTACGCTTCTTATAATTTTTTGGCTAATCGTCCCCGTCCCCCAAAATTAGCTAATGTTTCAGCTAATCTTACGGCAGGTGGAATCATTACTAGTCTTGATATAAAACAACAATTAAAAATATATGAACCGGGAATGATATTTTTTCATCTTCGACCCAATCCGGGGCATTTGGCTAATGTTCAGAATATAGAAAAAAATTTAATTAATTGGTTTGCCAACTGGAATTATCAAGGACTGGAAATTGTTAATGAGAATTGGTTTATGGTTTTTACACCAAATAAAAAAGGGTTTCCGAATATAGATGTAAAACCGGCGAAAAGTTATCCATTAATTCTACCTGTTTTCGAAAAATATAAATGGCAGAAATTGAGCAAAAAATTAGATTAATATTTTTTAATCAAAGTTAAAAAATTTTACAGCAGCGGCGTGAGAGTGTAAGATATTCAGCCGTAATTTTTTTATTTCTAAAATACAGGTGAGTTAAATGGAACTTGATGTTTTAAAACGGGGCTTCGAAGAAATAATTCCGGCCGACGAGTTTGCGGAAAGAGCCGGCGAAGAAATGCGAGTTAAACTTGGCGTGGATCCGACCGGGACAGACCTGCACCTGGGCCACGCGGTATTGTTCAATAAACTCCGGCAGTTTCAGGACGCCGGCCACACGATTGTTTTTATTATCGGGGATTACACGGCCCGGATCGGGGATCCCAGCGGGCGGGATGAGACCCGGCCGACCCTGAGTAAAGAGGAAGTGGAAGCCAACGCCCGCACCTACCAGGAGCAGGTCTTTGAAATTCTCGACCGGGAGCAGACGGAGGTCGTCTATAACAGTGACTGGTTGGAGGAGCTGGGCACCGACGGGATCCTGGATTTAGCTTCTCGTTATACCGTGGCTCGCATGCTCGAGCGAGACGATTTCTCCAACCGGTTCGCGGAGAATGTGCCGATTCGCCTGCACGAGTTTCTGTATCCCCTGCTCCAGGGCTGGGACTCGGTCCAGGTAGAAGCCGATCTTGAGCTGGGGGGGACGGACCAGAAATTCAACCTGCTGGTTGGCCGGCAACTGCAGAAACAGGAGGACCAGGCGCCGCAATTGATCGGCACCCTGCCGATACTGCCGGGTACCGACGGGACCAGGAAGATGAGCAAAAGCTACGATAATCACATCCCGCTCGATGCTGACGGGCCGGAAATGTACGGGAAGGTGATGTCGATTCCCGATAAATTAATTCTGCCTTACGCCCGGCTGTTGACCGATTTATCGCCGGAAGAAATAGAAGCGCTGGAGACTGCTTACCGCGAGCGGACCGAAAATCCAAAACAGCTCAAGAAACAGGTGGCGGCGGCAATTACCGAGCGTTACTGCGGAGAGGAGGCGGCCCGTCGCGGCGCCGATCATTTTGTCCGGACGGTGGAGGGAGAGGAAGGACCGGACGCCGAGGAAATGAAGCTGGTTAAGATCAGTGAAGAGGCGACACCGATCTGGATTGTTGATTTGATTGATGAAAGTGGTCTGGTTGATTCACGCAGTGAGGCGAAGCGGCTGTTAAAACAGGGAGGGGTGTATTTAGACGATGAACGGCTGGAGGGGTTTGACCACGATATAAGTTTGGACGAGCCCCGTGTTCTCCAGGTTGGAAAAAGACGCTATTGTCGGGTGGAGTTGGAATAATAACTGATTTACCGGTTGGCGGATTTATTATTTGTTGGTGGAATAATTTCGCTTGGATTTTCGTTATAATGGGTGTGCTGGGGAAAATAAAATTAAACATTGACAGGAGCGGTGAAGAGTCGTATATTATATGTCCCTGAAAGTGGTAAGCGTTGGCTAAAAGGTGTTTAAGCAAAGGATGTTGTTTGTTAAAATAAATGTCCTAAAGAAAAAGCTTTCAAACTCGGGGCTTGTCTTCAACGGCTAAATTGTTATTGACTCTTCATCGAAGAAATTATACAATTTTAATCGGAAAGTTGAAGAAGGTCTTTCTGTGCGTAAATTGGTCTCTGACAGTTAAATAGTGAGTGCCATTTATCCGATTATGTGCTTCAGTTTTCTACAAACTGGAGAGTTTGATCCTGGCTCAGGATGAACGCTGGCGGCGTGCCTAACACATGCAAGTCGCACGACGGATGCCGTGACGCTGCTGATCGGAGTATCCGAACGTCTGCGACCTTCGGGTCAAAGACCGGACGATACAAAGTGACGCAGTTGATCGGATTTACATTCGGAGTGGCGAACGGGTGAGTAACGCGTGAATAATCTTCCCCGGGGTGGAAGATAACCTTACGAAAGTTTGGCTAATCTTCCATGCCCGTTATTCCATGATGGTGGAATAATGAAAGGCCCTTCGGGGTCGCCCCGGGATGAGTTCGCGTCCCATTAGCTAGTTGGTGAGGTAAATGCTCACCAAGGCGACGATGGGTAGCTGGTCTAAGAGGATGATCAGCCACACTGGGACTGAGACACGGCCCAGACTCCTACGGGAGG
>CAZVWJ010000012.1:0-64789 GCA_964631325.1 uncultured bacterium
TCACATCATCAATGGAAGTCTCCTCGGGCATTTCTTTGACCATTTGTAAAATTTCCTGTTTCGTTGTAGCCATTTTTTTACCTCCAAACAAACATAATAACTTCTTTATTAAGTATAACCCATCTCACCTTAAAAATCGAATTGGGATTTTTAGACATATCATCATATCAACATATGTCCATATAATGATATGTTTGCAGTCATTTTTTTGGGGAGGTTCTGAAAACGGAAAATTTGAGCCACTGGATAGTCGCGAGAGTTGTGAAATTTTCGTCTGTCATTATCTCTGTTTTTGCTACTTCAATCGGTCCTTGATAATTCACGCCTTCGTGATTCAAGCTGGAGGAAACGAACTTTCCTTGCGCATTTAATCTCAATCTCCATCCTGGGAAATGAATAACTTTTTCATTTTGTGTTGTTGAACAACCTTATCCCCGGAAATTTTTCGATATTTGGAATAACTTAAAAACTTAAAGTACGATACCCCGTTTTATCCTTCTTGTAAGGGATCAAATGAAGAAGCTGACCGTCCGCCAGACCGGGAACGTCCTCGTAGAACTGAATAATCATCTGAATAACTGGCCTCCGCCTTATCCGCTACCAGAACTCAACTAAATACACAACAATCTATCCAAAATTTTGAACTACCGAATAACTAACTGTTACGCTTAAAGACTGAGTATAAGAAGATTTTGATCTTAAATAGGTTTATTTAACAACTTCACACTCGCATTTGTTCTTCAGTAGACATCTTACTCAGGAGGGGCTCAATATTCATAATTATCACATCACTAAAAAGTTTACCCTAACCCTGAATAAAAGTCCAATTTTGATCCAAACTCATAGAATAGATTTTGCCCCTTCTTAAACTTCGGTCAAATTTTCATTACGTGCGCACAAACTTAAGAAAGGTGTTGACCCCGGGGCAACAAAATTGGTAGGATAGGAATACAGTCAAAGAAAAATGAAGCAAGCGGGGTCACCCGCTCTTTTTTCATGTACACTTTCCTGGCCGGCCTTTTATCTTTCACTTCTCCCAATATCCCGAAAACTTCCAGCCACTGAAGATGCTAATCACACCCGGAGAACCTGGCAAACCCGTGCAGGTTTTCACAATTGTGAACAGGTGCACGGGTATAGACTGGAGGATGGGGAAATATTGGCCAATTTTTCAACGATTTGTCGGTGTAAACCTAAAACCTGGAAGGCTGGCACTGGAGTGAAGGCTGGTATTAAAGTTCAACTACGACCCAAATCTATTAGCGACATCCATTGGAATCTCAAATCTCAACCTCCGTCCCAAGAAAGAACCCGCGAGAGGATTATCTTTCCAAAATTAACTGCTTTTGTTTCTCTCTTGAAAAAAACTTCTAATAGCCCTAAAAACTTCTCCTCTATCCCTAAGCGTAAACCTATTAAAATCATTCAATTCTAATACTGTTCTTTCAAAGGTATCTTCTTCTTTGGTTATTATCCATCCCCCATCAGGTCCACCAGACAGTTTAAATCCACCAGTTATTGATCTCTCTACATTTTTAAAATCAATCATTTTTAAACAATTTAAATTTTTGCCAGTAAATGATATTTCCAATCTATAAAGATCTTCCGACGGTCCAGGATCATACCAAGTCAACTTTGTATTATTTCCTATATAAAGTTCATTTGTGCCCCAAAATTTAATTTTAGAATCCATTTTCAATCTCCCACTCTATTCAATTAGTACTTCCCGGCAATTAATCGATGATCACGTAAATCTTCAAGATACTTTATACATTGTTCGATATATTTGTTAAACATCCCTAATGATTCTTTTAATTTTGAAAACTTGGCTTCTGTCTCTTCAGCAGGTAGATAAATATTTATCAACATTAAAACCGAATCCAACCATATCAATTCAATTAAATTCAGGTTCGGATATTGTGGTCCAAAAGTATTTATTACATATTGGCACCGCCTTAATGATTGATTAACTAAAATTTCAAATTTTGGCAAATCAGAGGGGGGGTCTTTCAAATAATCAAGGTACGTTTTAAGGACATTTCGATGCAAAGCAATTAATTCTTTACGCCATTCTTTCTCTTTGCCTGTTGGGGTATCTTCCAGAAAAATAATATCCGGTTTTTTCCTGGGGACATTACTATTCTTTCCATATATCCCTTGTAGATCTATAGCAAATGAAATTAATTTTTGATTATCTGACAATATTTCTTTACTTATTTCGGGGAGATCGAGTTCAGGCACATAAGCCCCTCCTGATTGAAAATTATTAATATTTTATTTTGTTTGGCACCAGTTTTAATAGATATCACAAAAGACTCAGAGTAGTTAACCAGAACTACTGCTTGCAAGGAGACTTCTAATTGTAGAATAAAAAAAGTTAGATCCAATAACTACCAAATATCCAAACGTAGTATTCAATTCGATGATGGATCGATTAGAAATTCTAGCATCTACAATTAATTATTCAGAACATTTTCTAAGTTCTCGTCTGCCGATATTACCCAAAGCATTAGTTTCCCCCGCGAAGCTCCCGTGTAGTATTCTTTCGTGTATTCATCTCGCAGCTTTGGATTTATTAAAAATACTACGTCTGCTTCTAAGCCTTTAAATGCTTTAATCGTTGAAAAGGGTATTTGACTTTAACTCCTAGGACGAGTCGTGAATTTGCTTAAACTTTGCTTCCCTGCAAAATCAAATTTATCATAGTTTAAGCGGGTATGCAAAACCATTGGTGATCTCCGACTCTATCTGCCAAGGGATAATTCACCGAAAATTTTTCGATATTTTGCAATAACTTAAAAAGTAAAAGTACGAGACCCGGTTTTAGAAACAAATTGAGATATATCTTCTAAATCCATATTTTTCTCCATT
Source organism: uncultured bacterium (assembly GCA_964631325.1). Lineage (GTDB taxonomy): Bacteria > T1Sed10-126 > T1Sed10-126 > T1Sed10-126 > T1Sed10-126 > CAZVWJ01. The sequence goes on from CAZVWJ010000012.1 coordinate 2,872, forward strand.
TACATAAAAACTTCAGTTTTCTATTCCGGTTATAGTTTTCATGTATTTCCCAAACTCTTGGACCTTCTTAATACGGCTATTTTGAAGGTCCTTTATAAACTCTCTCCATTTCTTTGTTTGTTCCCCAGACAAATCATCATAAATAATACCCAGACATTTTAAGTACCCCGCTGATCTACTGGGTATATCATCTCTTTCCATACGGTCTTTTTGGGTAGGGCTAGCGACCTTATAAATTTTTGAAGACAACTCGTTAATAGAATCTTCATCTGGATCAATCTCACTTTTCATTTGTTCGTATATCCTACCCAAATAATATACTTTCATTTCTTGTTCAGTAGCGCTATTAATTCTATTTACGGACTTGGCAAATCTTTGTGTAAAATATTGTTTGACTTCTTCAGTCAGCTTTAGTTCATCTACCATCTCGTCAGTAACGTAATCTATAACGTCTTGACTGGCATCTAAATTTGAAGAAATTGGTATTTTAAAAATGAAATCTATTAAAAACTTGGTTCTTGGTGCTCCCTTATCTCCTTTGTAAAAATGAAAGCAAGGTATTAAGAGTCTATTGTTATTCACATCCTTTAAGATTCGCGCGGTTTTACTCAGTAGCTTTTCAAACGCTTCTAAATTAATTTGGTTTTCTAAAGCTAATATCGAAGCAAAAATGTGATCTGTCTCATCTTTCTTATATCTATCATCTTCATCTTTAAACTCGTCCGCTAAATCAAGCATCTTCGAAATCATGTTTGAGCGAACTTTAACTGCTTCATCCCCTTCGAGGTAAGAATCAAGTTCCTGGTAATTGTCAAAATACTTTATTTTTCCTGGGACTGGAGCATCTGGATCAGGCTCTAACGTATCCGCATAATCCTTAAACATTACTGGCTTAACATACTTCGCAACTGCCTTTTCCTCTTCTTGTAATATTTCAATTGCCTTGTCAAAACGGGGAGCCGGGTGATCTACGAAGAATTCACTAATACTTTTTGAAATCGTTTCAGAAACGTCGCTGTTAGGCACACTTTCGTGATGTGAAACAAATGCTCTTAGAATTTCTTCATTAAAACTATTTTCAGCTTTTTCTGAACTTATTAATCGAGCCAAATAGACAAATACCTCTTTCGAATCAACTCGATTTACTGATAGAATCTCAAAGAGGGGATTAATAGGAAAATCTGTTAAATACTCAGGATCCTGCTGAATCAAGGTGATCAGTCGATCGATTACAACTTTATAAATTTCTGTCTTCCCTTCTTTATAATCTGAAGCAAGTTTCGCTGACGAAATAAGAATATCCTTCAAATCTTCAAATCTTTCATTCTTATAACATTCGAAAAGCTCTTTCCGTAAAACCGAAGTGTATGGTTCGATATATTTGATTTCTTCAGGATGGAAATCATTCCGGAACCCTTCTGAATCATAGATAGCTTCCTGGAATACGGATATATTTTCCGAATCTTTATGGGATGGATCAGCGAGATCAATAAAGGGGTCAAGATCCTCCACGTCATTAACTCGGGTTTCTCTCAGAAATGACTTCAACGTGGCTCCAAGAGATTTGTTTGTAGCATGAACAGGATCATTAAGAGTCTTGTGGAGTGGCTCATACTTTTGCTCTCGCTCGTCTACATTTAAATCAAAGTAATCCCTCAGATCTTTTAGTAGAAATTTGTTTTTTTCCAGCCTTTGATAAAAACTCGGGAAAAATTCCTGCAGAACCAAAATTTTTGCTAAAAAATCGAGATTACTTGTCACAACATTCCTTTTAATTTCTGGTTCTTCATCATCTTCAGATGTTTCAAGCTTTTCAGCCAATTCTCTCAAAACAACAATATTGTTAAGTATTTGCTTTATTTTTCTGGGGTTTTTAATTTTTGCCTTGTATAGGACATCTAGAACCTCGTGGGGGAGTTTCACTTGGAGAGTATCGTTCTGTTCATCGATAAATTCTTCTGTGTTTTCCGCTTCCAATTTCGGTATGCGGAGCTGAGTTTGGAACATCTTTCTTAAAAATTCTCTACCAAATTTTTCATCAGCATTTGCCTTTTGTGATATATGAGAGATGAGAGCTTCCTCATCACAAGTAATCACAAATATGCAATCTTCATTTTCCATAAAAGTTTTGACTGAGATTAAAACTTCATAAGCAATTTCTGGCTCACATCTATCTAAATTGTCAATACCTATTATCAATTTCTCGAAATTCCCTTCCCTGTTTAAGGATTTATTTACAATTGACTGAAAAATTTTCTCGTAAGCTCCAGACCATTCTTTTCTCGGATTTAAGGCTCTAATTTGAGGCTTGGCAACATACGAAATCAATTCCTTGATAACAGATATCCCAATAATGGTACTTATGATTCCCAGAGATTGAGCAAGACTTCCGTACCAATATGCTATACCGGCTACGACAAAACCTACCGTATAAAGTGTTACGTAAAGTATTAATTTAGGAGGATTTTTGACTAAATTTTTCCACAAAGTACTTAAATTTGACTGAATTTCCTCAGTGACATCGTATAGTTGAGAAGTAATATCGCTTTCCCCTAATATCCCATCAGATTCCCCCAATTCATCTCCAATTAATTCATCTATTTGTAAAAGTAGCTCAGTCCGAACAGAGCCCTCGGCGTGCTTCCAAGCGTCAAAGTTAACACAAATATATTCATTATTTTCTTCTTTGAGTCTATTGAATAATAATTTGACTACTGAACTTTTACCGGACCCCCAAGGACCAAAGAGACCTATATTGAATGGAGGATCAACTTTCTCAATTATGGTTTTAAGTGTTTTGGCATATTTTTTTCTCCCAAACTCATCCTCGCCGGGTGAGCCAATTTCTTCGTCGGGTAAAAGATAATATTCCTCATTGCCGCCAACTTCATTTTGAGAGCTACTCATCAATAACAACTTCTCAGGACGAGGTTTAGGCGCCAGAGGGGGGCGGCTTGCTCAATTGGTAGGTACCAAACGAATTTATTGATACCATCCCGGAAAAGCGGAGCCATCTCAGGCCAAATTCTTACAATCTCTTCCATTCTTTCACCGAATCGAGAAGCTGACTCTTCTGGTTCTCCTTCAGAAATTGAGGAGGATAGTAGAGCCTCAACTATTGACTCAGCTTCACCGGTTAAATTATTGTCTTCCTTTGAAGGTAATGGCTTATCAGTTTCTTCAGAAGCCTTTTCTGCTCTTTTTTTAAGATGTTTAAATAATTTCTTTCTTAGATCTTCTTCATCTAAATACCCTATCTGTGTGCCAAAGAATTCTAACGCCAGTCGGGAATTAATATCCTCAATCTCAAAAAGTTCATCAAAATCAAATTTTTCAATAACCTCCAGCAACTTTCCCCTTAACTCTGGATACATTGACCTATGGCCGACAATGGCATTTAACAAAGTCCACGCAATATCTTTACCTGGTTCTTCAATTACATCATTAAGAGCCTGTCTTGTATATTTTTTCATTAGATCCGACGAGACTAAAAACCCCATGTCTTCTCCAAAAGTCTCTTCGACTACATCATTTCTTGCCCGACCAAGAAATGAATTTAAAGCATTCTCCCCAAGAGATGGGTCATTCATAAATTCAGGGTGAATCGATCTTTCATCTTCCTCTCCAACCATGAAGTTTGAAACCAATTCTTCTTCTACATCCATATCTTCTATCAGGTCAATCGGGAATTTTTCATATCTTGAAAATAAGCCCATGAATAAGAAAGTTCGCTTCTTTACTTCCCTCGGATATGCCACATCGTTCCATAACTCAAAGTCCCGATCGAATGTAAGAAGATCAGTTTGTTCCATATTAATCCTAAAATGCTTAAAAATTTGCTCATTATTTATACCCGAACGGAGAATAATATTCTGTAATTGAGAAGCGTGTATCCAATTCGCCAGCAAGTATTCCTCTTTGGTTAGCTGTTCGTGATATTGAAGACGGTTCAGTTCTCGATTCACCCATTTAAGCGTAATCATGAATGATTCGGTATGTAGAGAATCAGGATTCAAGAGCCCGTCTAAAATTTCCTCAGCTTTCTCCAAGGTCCAGGGATCGTCTTCTTGAAATTGCATTACCAAATTAAACAGGTGAATTAATCGAACAGCCGAAGCCCATTGATCCGATAAATTCTGCAATAAATCAACGCGATCATCCGAAGACAAGTTTTGTAATTCTTGATAGAGAGGGGCAGGAAAATGTTTTGGAAGATGTGCGAACCGATGGAATGCTTCTTCAAGACCCTCTTGATTGATTAGTTTTCGTGCTGCCTCTTCTAAAGATTCGTCTATTTCAGTAGCGTCAACTTCTTCATATCGAAGGAAATTTCTGAAAGACTCGGCTTCGGGAGGGATAAAATCTTCCCTTTTTAATGTTTGCGGCTCTGTGCTGGCCTGAGATTGTAGTTCAAAGTGGTAGAACGGAAGTGATTTCTCACGATATCTATGAACTTGTTCCATTCGTTCTTTTAACGAATCTGCTTCTAACAACTCATCTAAGACGTCTTCAAACTCTTGCCTATCTCTATCGAACCACTCCGACCAGGTTTGTTCCAGAACATCCTCGATAACTCCTTCATCCCTCGACAAAAATCCACATTCAATACTTTCAAACGTAAATTCCTCATCTGTATCTTGATCCACAAATTTAATGCTATCGCAAAATTCATATTGGGAGTCCAATTCGTTTGGAGAAATTAAAAAAGTTTTCCGACCGGTCCTATCTTGTAACTCTACCTGTTCACTCTCTCTGTTTACTATAGTTGCGAGCGTCGGCCAAATTTCATTTGGCTTAAATTCGAATCCTGCAAACTCTATGGTTCCTTGAGGCTCTAAAGCAAGTGGATCGGCTATTCCAGCTAAATTTATATTTTTTTGAATTTTGACTGGCAAATCCCGAAAGAACCGCTGAAGTTGTGCCCGCATAGTTTTCTCTCGCGATTCATCTTCTAAATCCTCGTCTAAAAAACTAATTAAAAATTCTCGTATCGCTTCCCCCACAGAATTAATGAGAACCCCTTCGTTTAATTCTCTCGGAGCTAACATCCTATTGTACAGCCATTGTAAATAATTTTTTCGAAATTTTGACTCCACTTGTGAATCCCCGTGAGTTATTTGAATAGCGTTGCACATAACCCTTCCTATATTTTGTCCATAAAAGACAAGATCATCCTGTTCATACTTCGTGAGTTCAAGAATTCGACGTATACCAAGCATATCAACAAACAGATTCGAAAATATCCAATTACTATATGCTCGCTTCTCATTTTTATTTAAATTACCACTCGACCATATTTCAATTAATACAGCAGATATTTCATGAAATAGATTCATCGTATATCTTACTTCCCCCATTGAATTTTCAGCTTCAGTATCACTGGGGAATTGCAAATTGTCTTTGTCAATTTGAGTCCCACTAACGTATCGTCTTAAAACTTCAAGTTCATCTGTTCCTTCCACTGATAGCCCAAATCTATTTTCTTCAAAACTACTCTCATTAAGCCAATACAATATTTCCTCTGAATCTACGGGTAGATACCGTAAATCAGCTTCCCGCATATAAATCAAGTCACGATAGTAATGCTCTTCACTATAAAAATTATCTATCGTTGATTCAGATGATTCATCTTCTTGATACCTTTCTTCATGGCTTTGTCTTATCTTCTTTAAAACCTCTGGCATGCCGACAATTGGATTGCCCTGTATGTTCCCATGCCCACTTACATATCTATCATCAGTACAAACGACACTCTCTTCTGAAAAATCACCGGTTAAAAGATCCACAAGTACTCTATAATTTGGTTCACGCATTTGTTCATTACTTATTTTTCCTTCCTGATCTTCGGCTAGTTCAAGGAACTGATACTTTTCTGGCTGATTTTCCTGAATATGATCGATCAGCGTTTCAATTTCTCCAGCCAGTGATAATCCCTGTTCGATACGCTTTAAATTTTGTTCGATTTTCTGTTTTTCATTATTCGTAATAAAAACATTTGGGAAATACTCCAAAACCGACTCCAAAATCCCTTGTCTTTCAAGTTGTTCAATAGTGTTTCCGCCAAAGTACAAATCATCTTCAAGACTGGGAAGAACATCGTGGTCAACTTCTTCTCCATAACCACCTAAATCTTCTACCTTTGTTTCATACTCTTCTTCTGACCATTCACCAGATTCATAAATAGCTTTAAGAATTGTTTTGTTATTAACTACCAATTCTTCATATTCCCCAAGTTTGATTTCAGTCAAATTACCATGATCATCTCTGACTGGAAGATACTCCACAATAACCCCATCTTTCTTCTTTGCTGTTTCGGCCATATGGATCCAGTCAATATCTTTAACGTCTTGAAAATCATGCCCTTCATATTCACTCTCGGAAGCATCTAAAACTTTAATTTCATCCTCTTTTATCCGCTCGGATAATCTCTCAAAATTTTCCTTTTGTATCGGTTGGTGCTTTGACTCACTTTCGGCCTGCTGTTGTAAAAATAAGATTGCAGACTTTGGCAATTTGATAGTTTCAAAGATCTGTTCGATGTGTTCAATCACTTCCAATTTCCAACCAATCAGTAAACTTGTCATATCCATCACAAATTTTTCAGTTCCTCGATCAATGAATGGATCAGTTCTGTGAGTTAAATCCCTTTGATCGGAGGTTAATGATAGCGTTCCGTGTCGATTCATGATTGGAAAAGTCTTCCAATGGCTTTTCAATTGAGTATTTTCATCAAACACTTCCCAGAAAATATACGGAAGGGTCGTCCCCATCGCCCCAATCCAAAAATGAAGCGGCATCTTCCCCTGATAATATCGATTCAATATTTCTCTATTTCTTTCTTTTTGCTCCTCCAGCATTTCCTTTGTTTCTTCAAGGGAGACTGCTCTTAATACATCTGGATCTTCTCCGGCGGACTCTCTCATCTTCTGAAACAGTTCCTTCATCTCATCACTATCGTCAAGCCCCAGATTTGTACCGACCGTTACAGCACTTGCGATTAATTGAGGCGTATCAATTTCAAACTCTAAAGCTTTTTCCCAAAGTCGTTTGCTAATTACTCCCTCATCACCATCTTTTGGTAATAAATGTGCCACTCGTAGTAATAAAAAGGGATCTTCTAACTCCTGAGCTTGACCAAGCAACTCTTCACCGATCCTGACAATTTCTTCCTCATCCCCCTTGTAAAGCAGTGATTCAATGTAAAGGTGATAATTCTGGGAGGTAGGCTTATCATCAACTAAATCTTTTGCCTCACTCTCTGCCTGATCAAAGTTACCAATTTGCAAAAGGGACTTAATTTTTACCTGCCGAAGTTGATTATCCATTTGAAGTTTATTCGTCATAGTACTCACCTAGCATTCGCAACGTCTCGCGAGGCCTCCCACTGTTAAAAGCCCCCGCCACAGCCATTCTTTTAGCGCTATCAGTCATAACCTTTTCAATCAACTTTTGTTTATGATCATAAACAAATTCCCAGTCTCCCTGCTGGGCCTTCAACTCGCATAATTCATACAAAAAATCCCCTCGCTCTGTTTCTTTATATTTGGATTCGAGATATTCTTCCAAATCCTCATACTTTTCGTCTTCATAACCTTTTCGGTGATAAGACATATTTTGAATCTGTTCAAAATAACTGAGATCTTGACATGACTGGACGGTATCTAAAGCCTTTTCATATTCTCCTTGGAGCAATAGAATTCTGGCTTTCCAATATTTCCATAATTCTTTTGAATCCCCACCAAATATTTCTTTACTTTCTTCATGCAGCCAAATGGCATCATCTATATTCCCTCTAGATAATAAAGCAACCAATAATCCAATTACTTCATTAACCCCAGGAGAATATTTTTCAAAACGCTGAATTACTTCATTAGCGGTAAGTTGGTTAACTACATTAAAATCTCTGGCTGTCCCCCAAATAAAAGCCCCATAATGAATCGAATTTTCGGAAAGCAATTTTTCAGCGTAATTATTAGCACTTTCTGTATTGCCGGGGTCTTCCAACTCATCTAAATTTGCCTTACAGGCTAATTTCCAGACTTCTAAATCTACTGCCTCTCTTTCATTTTCAGTTGCAATATCAATCAATTCATCAAAAGTATCCTGGGCTTCCTGAAGTCTCTCTCGAATATCTTCGTCTTTGATTAGATAATGTCTGAAGACAGGCATGGGGGGATTTAAAGGCTGATCTGGGAGAATGACAGGAGAGAAAGCTGAATGATAATAAATTATTCCTTTAGTCCGCTGAACTTCAAAATTGTCTGGCTCCTCTTCCGCAATTTTCTCGATTTGGTCATATGCCTTTCCTAAATTTTCTTGTAATAAAAATGCTATAGCTTTTAATCGCTTGGTTTCATAATTTAAGGTGAACTCATCTTCAAATTCATCAAGGCGACTCCAAAAATCTTTGATTTCATTCATTTCCAACAAACAGGCAAGTATTAAATTACCTGCTTCTATAGTGGAGGGGTCTTCTAGTTGATTTAAAACCTTGCTAGGATTTTCTTCATGGTATAGTACTACAAATTTTTCGTATTCAGTGTTTATATCAACCTGTAATTGATCAATTTCTTCGAAAATTTTTCTTGCTTCCGGAAAATCTTCCTCAATAGTGGCTTTTAAAACAGCTTCAATTTTTAATATTTCTGCTCTAACTTCATTATCATTTAGAAATTTTTCATTTTCTCGGAGGTTTAAAATTTGTTCATATGCACGTCGTGTCCTACCTTGTTTTAGAAGATTTTTCACCTCCTGAAGTTCTTCAAAAGTCATTTCGGTAATTCTTTCGAAAGCTTGCTCGTTAACAATATTTTTCTTTTTTAATTTTTGTTTTAAGTTTCTATCTGTATTTGGATTTTCCTCACAAATTACATTAATCCAATGATCTGCCGGTTCCAAAAAACGAGCAACTATATGAGGATGGTCCATCAATTTATCTTTTAATTCTCTAGCTGACCAAACTTCAAAATCAATTCCATGTTTTTTTAATCTTTGTATTTGGTTTTCAATTACATCATGCACTTGAGTCCGTTGGATATCACTCGCTAAAAATAAAATAATTTTCTTAACTCGCTCAAAATCCCAATGATCTTCATTTTCTTCTAATATTCGATTCACAACATTTGTAATAAGTTTTGGTTCTACTTCTACATGAGATTTACATTCACCTAAAATAATCTGGTCTTCTGAAGTAATTGCTTTAAGATCAACTCCAAAATCAGATTGGCCTTCTATACCATATAACTCACAAAACTCGATATGATTCTCTTTTCTAAGAATATTTAGACAAAGTTTTTCAAATCGTTTTGGAGTCAATTGATAAAAAGGGGGGGATAAATCTAGTTTTATATTCGGGGTAATAAACTCAGCTTCATCATAAATTGGAAAATCCTCAGGATTAGATTTAGAGTTCTGAAAAACTTTACTACTTGCCTTTTTGTTATAATTTTTATCCATTTTTTTCACCTCAGGATCACTGTTATGATCTTTTCTTTTCAATTTTTTCATTGAGTTCACTAAGCGACTCACATTCATCAGCCAATTGTTTTAATTCTTCCCAATCTGTATCTTGAACAGTCTCTTCTGTATCACTTGGATTTGAATCCGGGGTATTATCTGGAGCGAAATTCTGTCTTAGTTCTTCCCCAAACCAATTCTCGGTAAATAAAAAAATATTTACTTGGGGTGTATCTTTTCCATCGCTTTTTAAAAAAGGTATAGAACTCCAATCTAAACGAGCTTTCCCAACTTTACATAACCAGAAAATTAAGCAAAAAACTAATAAATGAATAAATAAATGTGAAAACCAACGAATATTGTATCCTTCTGGATAAACAAGATCGCTATAGTAAAACCTCACCTCATCAATAAATCGAGGTAAACCAAATTGCTTATACTTAATCGTATTGATCCTCAATTATTTGAATTTCTTCATTTGTGAGTCCATATAGCTCATAAACTATCCGATCAATTTCTTGGTCGGTTTCTTCGATTTTTTTCTCAATGTTTAATTTTTCGGAGTCCGATGTTACTTGAGTAAGACTTCCATGTAAACTGAGCATCCTATCGGCTTTTTCGGCGATTTGATCGCGCAGTTCAACTTCAGTTGAGTTCGATTCATCGATTTGTTTGATGGGGAGTTGCTCCATGTATTGGTAGATATAGCGAAGATATCCGCCTCGGTAAGATGAACAGATGTTTTCGTAATAAAAGGCAAGTAGTTTCGAGTTGAGTAAACCCAGTAAATAAGGATCGTCACTGGATATTATGTAAGCCGTGTTTACACAATAATAATTGCCATCTCGATCCAGTGTGAAGTTACCCCTTTCAGCAATATCTGGAACTATTAATTTGGGCTTTTCAAATTCATCGTAATAATCGCAGGCTCGAAGTTCCCACCAGTATTCTCCTTGATCGTATCGTTCCCGAGCTCTTTCCTCATATTGACTCAGGTATCCGGTAATAGCTGGATACTGTTGCTTCAACCATTGCCATTCATCCGCGTCTTTTGGAGCATTTTCATTAGTCCAACCGTTGGGGAAGAAAATTAGATAATGTTCTGGTGACAAGGATGCATATCGCTTGATATCGCGGCCCTTCAAAAATGGTTTAAGCCGTTCATCGCTGGCTGGGTTTTTATCAATTAATTCCTGATACTTAGCCGAGTCAATTACAAAGGCTTTGTTCAATCCTGTTTTAATCCCGTAGTGAATTCCACCATTTACGACTTTTTTTAAAGGCTTGGACTGATCCCTTACTTTACGAAGCAAATCTTGAGTTTCTTTACCTACAAGTGTCCAACTTCCTCCCGTTAGGAATTCCTTATTCATAGGAAATGAATCTTCCCGGAAGAGAACAGATAAATCTCCGAGAATATCGTCTTGTTCATTGGCAACGTCGAGGGCGGTGAATTCACCATTAAAAGAAGTCGGAGACATCATCAGAATACAGGGGTAAGTCGTGGCGGTATCGAAAACTGTATAATCGCCGAAATTGATCAGTTTTCGAATCGGTTGGTCATCGAGCCAACTGCGAAGATTCTTTCCGTATTTGGCTCGCATCCATTTGTTGGACACAATGTAGCAGAAGGTCCCCTCCTGGTTCAATAACTTGTAACCACGTTCGATGAAATAAGTGTAGAAATCCGCGGTGCCATAATAAGTTTCATAATGATTCTTAAAATATTCTTTCTGTTCTCCCAAGTCCTCCTGTCTGACGTAGGGCGGATTAGCGATAACTACATCAAACCCGTTATTTTCCAGGAAGACTTCGGTGAAGTAGAGTTCCCAGAGGAAGAACGGGCGACGGCGGGACTGTTTTATTTCTTCGAGTTCTTTTAGTTTTTCTTCTTCGTCGTGTTCCTCCAGGGTGGCTTCAATGAGTTCCCAGTGTAGCTCTTCAATTTCTTCGCGTAATTCTCGTTTTTCGCTCTTGCGGACGGCATCCGCGAATTCTTTTTGAAGTTGATCCAATTCTTCTGCCTTTTTACGGGCCTCACTGTGGCGCTGGAAGAGGTCAGGGGTTCCATGCTGGTTTTGTTGTTCACTCTCTAAATTTCCTATTTCTTTTTTTATCTTTTCCAATTCATTGTCCAAACGTTTCTGTTCGGCTGATGGAAGATTACCGGACTGGTGGCGGTCTATATATTGTTTTTCAAGGGACCGTTGTTTCTCTTTTAATTCTCGGCGGCGGGCTTCGGTATCGGCTTGCCGGTCACGGATAAGTTCGGAGTCAAACAGTTCAATCCCCTCGTATTCCTCGACCAGCGAGTCGCCCTGCATAATTCGGTACTCGAGGTTGGGTAGGGGTTTAATCTCTTCATAGTCTTCCTCATCAACGACCAGGGAGAGCCAGAGGCGGAGCTTGGCGATATCAACGGAACTGGGATCAATATCAACGCCGTAGAGATTATGTAAAATAGCGTGGCGCTTGAGCTCATACTGGCTGCGATCTTCACCGGAATCAAGATAGGGAGTGAGCAGGCGGCGCAGTTTGACGATCTCCTGCATCAGGCCGACCGGGAAGGCGCCGGAACCGATTGCCGGGTCGCAGACTTTAATCTCGGCAAGTAGCGCGTCAATTTTGTTGACCCGCTCACGGATAGAATCGGGAATTTTTTGTTGGCGTTCGGCAAGATCACCTTCCGCAACGGCCGCTTCGTGTTGAAGCAGAAGATCACCGTGTTCAACGACTAATCTTATGTCCGCTTCAGGAATGTCCCCCCCATCTGTATCTTCCCCCACCGGGGGGGAAGAGCTTTCACCCTCACCCCGGCCCTCTTCCATCGAGGGAGAGGGAGTTTGGTCCCCCTCATCCGCCCTGCGGGCACCTTCTCCCACCGGGGGAGAAGAATCACCCCCATCTTGCTCTTCCCCCATCGAGGGGGAAGAGCTTTCACCCCCACCTGTGTCCTCCCCCGTCGAGGGGGAGGAGATGTTTTTGCTATCTGGGGAGAGATTATTTTTATTGTTCAAATGTGTGGAGAGGTAATTGACCAGGCTTTCCTGGCACATGTAGTGGACTATTTCGCGGGGGGTGTAGAAAGCGCCCTTTGATTTGCGGTCCTCGACGTCAAGCATGCGCTCGTAGACCTTGCCCAGCATCTCGGGATCAACGGCGACTTCTTTTTCCAGCGGTTCATCCTCGCGGATGGTGAAGTTGTAGCGGTCGAAGGTGTCAAAAATCTCGGCGAAGAGTTCGTCGGGGAGGGTGAGTTCAGTCTCGTCCCAGGCGTAGTTATTTATCGGTTCAAATAAACCGCCGTTTAAAAAGGGAATGCGGCACTCCAGTTTTGAATCCATGGCGCCCCGGCCGCGGTCGACGGCAAGCGAGTTGTAGAACAGGTGTTCGAGCACGTCGTTGTAAAAATTGTCGTAAGCACAGTATTCGCCCGCAAAGAGCCGGCGGAGAAAATCTTTCGGACCGGTGCCCCACTCGTGGAAAGAGCCGGAAGCATCGCGTTCGACGCCCAGCCAGCCTTTTTTCTGAATAAAATAGAGGAAGACAATCTGGCCGAGGAGCTTCTTGGCAAAACTGGTCGGGGTAATATCCTTCTTGTCAAACTCCGCCCGGATTTTATCGTCCGCCGTTAATACCTCTTCGGTGGCCTCTTTGGCTTCCAGGAACAGCTCCCGGTATTGCTCGAAGAACTCGTCGGAAACCGGTTCAACGCTAAAGGCTTCTTCAAGTTCAGCCAGGCTGGGTTTGCTCTCCTGATCAAGAACCCGGGCGAGCTGTTTCTGGGCCGTATGATTTGGTTCGTTGGCCCCGACAAGATAGGAAAAGCGCTTGGCCGGCGATAGCTCCCGCCGGGGCCGGGTCTTCCCGGCCTCAGTTTCCTGGAGGCTGTAGTCAACCTTGACCAGGGAAAACCGCCAGTCGGGGTGGCCCTCGGTGTGAAAGGCAACCAGCGCCCCGTCCTTCTGATAGCCCCGGCTGTCCCGCAGATACCAGCCAACAAAATTACGCTGGGCGGTGCGGGCGCGGCGCAGGTTGGAAACCTGGTTGAGATGGACAACCAGCACATGGATGTATTTACCGTTTGGTTCGTCGTATTTTCCGAGGCGGCGGTAGGACTTGACGTATTTTTTGTAGGCTTCGGGGATGTTGTAGCCGGACATACTTTTCTGGGCTTCCTCGGAATCATCAAAATCGCGCTGGAGGAGGTTATTGATAAAGTTATGGTAGCGGGCCTCGTCAAACGGTTGGTCGAAGGTGTTTTTAATAACGTTTTTCGTGGCTTCCTGAACAGTCATGTGAAACTCCTCAAAACCATTATTGGACAGGATTTACAGGATAAACAAGATCTTAATTTAACGCAAAGGCGCAGAGGCGCAAAGAAGTATCTCCGTGGGGACGGAGGTTGATTATTGATTAACTTTTTTAGCTCGCGGGTGGGCGCTGATTAGAGATTAACTCCTCTGCACTATTGCGCGATTATACAAATTTTGCGTCCGAGCCTGCTGAAGTTTTTTTCGGAGACAATCATTCATTAGATTCTCAAACATGTAATCAGTCAAGCTGAAGTTCCCAGTGCCCCTCTTTTCTGCCGCCAATACGTTCTAATACATCCTTTTCTCTCAATTTCCTGATATTTTTCTGCACAGCTCGCTGACTTATTCCTATATCTTCAGCAAGTTCCGAAATCGTTGTTTCTTTATTTTGTCCAATCAATCCCAGAATTTTCTTCTCACTTTTCCCGAATCTTTCCCCGTTAAGTACCCTGGCATGTATTCCATCAAGTATCCTGTATCAATGTTTCAGTCAATATCCAGCTCACCTTTTACTGTGACATTACTGTGACATTACTATGACATTTACTATGACATTATGTTCAAAATTAGTTTGGAAATTGATAAAACGCAGTTGGGTCAGTTTCCGATTCTGCCTTTCTTTCCAAAACACCTTTTTCCTGTAAACTTGTTAGTTTTCTATTCACAGTTCGCTTTACTTTCCCTATCAACTCAACGGCTTCCTTAGTGGTTATTTTTTGATTTTTTTGGATGTAATTAACAATTTTTTGCTCATCCTCATCAAGATCAACCTCATTTATCCCGTCATTTATCCCGTCATCCTTCTTTGTCGGTTTCAGTGGAATAATGGTCTTAAAAATGTCATCCTCAATTAATTTCGGGGTGGCCCCGGAAGTATAGATTCCACAGTATTTAAAGGTATTGCGGACGCCGGAACCAAGCTCATCAGCACGTCCAATCTCCTTGAAAAAACTGGCAATCACCGGGTTCTTGGGATAGGGCGAGAAATTATCCGGGTTGATTTCCCCCACGTTGCGGGTGCGGTTGGCGTTCTCCGTCAGAACTCTGTCTTCCTCAATGATCAACTTAGCTGGATAGGGATTCGTGTATTCCCGGTGAATCAACAGGTTCCCGATGACTTCGTGAAAAATAAGATCACGGACGCTTATTCGTTGATCGCCTTCGTTGTAGTATTTATCGGGAAGATGCTTTTTCACGAAGGCCATGAGCCGATCGTAACTTTCAATTAAATTCGTCCGCACGTCATCTCTGTCGTCGTAGCGATCCTTATTTTCAACCCGCTTGATCGCATCCGTCCGGTGATGTGGACACACGTCCCGAATAACCTCGTCCTTTCCCAGCAACAGAACGGCTGCCAACGTATACCCGGATTTGTTTGACTGGCGGTCCTCCCGGTAAAGACCGGCTGAACGAAGAAGCTCCCGGTCCTCCAATTCCAGCCACGGATGGTTCTTACGTTCACTACGGGCAAGCTTCCGTATTCGCTCAAACAGATCGTTTTTGAAATCGCCCATTTCTACAAACGGGTAAATCTCGTTCTCCGTGTAGGTCGACTGCTTGCGCCTGTAAAGCTTACTTACCTGCTCAGGCTGGTCCGTTATATCCAGATCCCCGTCCTCATTACGGTCATAGATTTCCCCACATGTCCGGTGGACCTGTGAGCTTTCCGGCACGAAAGTGTGGAGGACGTGCTTTCCCTCGTATTCAATGGTCTCCGGGGACAAATAAAATGGCGGATTGAGTTTTTGTGAATTGTTGGCATTGTTCACGATGCTGTTAATGACATCCTGAACACATTGTTCCAAAACGCCCACTACTTCCTTGTCGTCATTGATTCCCAGGAACAGGTGACCTCCGTTGCGGTTAAGGAAGGCACAAATCGTTTCAAAGGCGTTCTCATTGAGTTTCGAGCGGGATTCCTTGAACTCAACCTCAATTCCCTCGCCCGCCTGGAGATATTGCTCGAGTTCTTCCGGTTCCATTTAATCCGCCCCCCGTTGCCCGGAATTTTCAGCGTTAACCAAATACTCGGAGAGGATTATTTCCCGGGGCTGATCCTCCCGGCTACTGCCCGGGGACTCCTTTTCCAGCAGGCCGTCCGGGATGTGACAGCGGAGAACTTCTAAAATTTTTAGGGGATTGCCGGTTGGATTATCAAGCGACTCCAATTTCTGTTTTATTTTCCGGGTTGTCTGCCGGGCCGGACGCGCCCCCTGGACAAGATCTATTACCGAGCGAATGTATTGTTGATCGGATTCAGTAAATTTATCGTGGTTTTCCACCGCCTGTAGATACTGGACGATGAACTGTTCATTTGTTTGCCCGCCCTGGCGCGAATGTTCAACTTCTTCCTGAAAAAGCTCCTTGAACTGCTGTTTGTTCTGATTTAATTTTGAATAATAATCGTCCGGCAAATCAAGCCGCTCGGTGCCCTGTTCACATTCCATCAGCGTGGCCGCCCTGTAAAAAGGAAGCGCCTGGGCCCCGTCCTCTTCGCAGAGGTAGAAACTCTTAACATTCCCCTTGCGAAAAAAGGACAGCAGGCCGGAAGCGGAATTGTCGCCGGTTATTTCTCGAGCTGTGCGGGCTTTCTTCGGCAACTTCTTGAGCCGGTCAAATAACTCCGGGTTTTGATCACGAACCTCGCGGATTTTGGCCAGGTAATCAAGTTCCGGCGAGGCTTGATCGCCGCCCTTCTCGTAGGTCTCGGGATCATTGAGCTTCTCATACAACTGTTCCCCGAAAAAACTGTGCGTGGTAACTTCCTCCGCTTCCGTCAGATATTTGGCGTCCTCGCCGAGGATATCGTGGAAGGATTGCAGTTTACTGGTCACAATTGCCTCAAGGTTCAAATGTTCCTCCGCCTGGCTGGTCGGGAAGAAATTAAAAATGTGGATCTCTTCAAAAGGGGTGCCAATACGATTGACGCGGCCTGAACGCTGAAGAACCTTGGTCGGATTCCAGGGTAAATCGTAATTTACAATTAAATTCGACTGGTGCAGATTAATTCCCTCGGAGAGAACATCAGTGGTGACAAGGAAACGGATTTCGTCCGCTCCGTTTTCCGGTTCAATACCGGGATCAAAATTCTCCCGAATCCTGTCCCGGGCCACCCGCTTGCCCACGGTAGCACCCTGGTAAAGTCTTCGGCTGCTGGAATAAAACATCACCCGGTCCGGGTAACGCTCGTTAAGCTCCTCGTATAAATACTCCCCCGTCTCCGCGGACTCGGTAAAAATTACAGCAGGACTTTTAGAAAATAGCTCGTTTGATTCAATCTCTTCCAGCAAACTCTCCAGCTTGGGATCAGTGGTGACATTATTCCAGAGGTGTTTGATTTTCCGGAGAAGCTGGAGATCTTTATTAATGTCAGCAATGAAATTATCCGAGAATTTTTCCGCCGCCCAGCGCTTGGCCTTATCCTCCTCAACCAGCTCCAGGAGCCGGGCTTCATTGTCTGCTTCCGCCGAATCCCAGAGTTCATTTATATTCACGTCTTTACTTACGTAGACTGCTCCCGATTCATACATATCAACAAAATTTTCGTAGGACTCAATAAACCGGCCGAGAGTATTCTTGAACGCCAGAAAGCTGCTCTCAAGTCTTTTCACAATTAAACTTTTCATAAACCCCCGAATATTTCGCTGGGACTGCTTCTCGAACTCTTCGACCGGTTCTTCCAGGTATAAGAGGGGCACATAACGGGCATAGTCCATTTCCTTCAACAACTGAATTGTTTCCTCGAAAACTTCCTCGGTTCCGGAATCAAAATTATATAAGAGCCGGTGGGGAGGCTTGACCTCGGGGAACTGCACGCCCCGCTTTTCCAGGTCTTCCTTGTAATGTTTTTCCACGTCGGAGCGGGTCCGGCGAATCATTACATACTTGAGAATCTTTTCCCTGACCTCTTCGGCCACTTCATCCAGGACATCCTGGTAGCCGGGATCATCGGGGTCGTAATTGCGTTTGCGTTTTTCCAATCCTTTGAAAAATTTATGGAGATTTTTGACCCCGGGAATGGTGCTCTGCTTGGGCTCCTGGAATAACTTCAACTGCCGGTAAATATCCTGTTCCGTGTTATTGAATGGTGTGGCGGTGACAAGGATAACATCTTTGCCCCAGCAAATCTCCAGCAATTTTTCGTATTTTTCCGTCTGTTCATTACGGAAGCGGTGCGCTTCATCAACAAGGATTGTGCTGTATTTATCGGGGTTGTTTCTGAGAACGTGATGGAGCTTACCGTGGGACTGGACTTTATAACCCCGGACGCCAAATTCCCGGAAAGTATCTTCCCAGTAATCCTCCAGCACAGGAGGACAGAGGATTAGTTTCTGCCCTTTCATTTTCTGTGCTAAGAGAGCGGCAATAAAAGTTTTACCCAAACCGACCACGTCGGCGATAAAAACTCCGCCATATTCATTTAGGATTCTTTGGGCCTGGGCAACCGCCTGTTTCTGATACTCAAGGTCGATGTAGCCCGGCGGCAGATAATCATCAAAGTCGCGGTCAAGATTGATTTCTTCCTCAAAATATTCGTATAAAAATTTGAGGTACAGCTCATAAGGAGTGATTTCATCATTCAACCAGGTCTTTCGCGGAATTTGCTCGACAAATTTTTCTGTTATTTCCGTGGATTCCTTCCAGAGCTGTTCAAACTGGTCCTCGGCAAAACGGACGTCCTCTCTATTTTTAAGCTCCACGTTAAATTCCCGCCGGCCAACCAGACCGGACTCGGAGAAATTGCTGGAACCGGTTATTACCCGACCATAATCCCGGTCAGCTTCGGAAAAACGGCTGATATAAACCTTGGCGTGGATATCTTCAGAGGGATAGACTCGGAGTTTCAATTTGCCGGACTGAAGCCAGTTGATAAAGGTCCGGATTCCCGTTTCAACTTCAGGTGCGTCCTCGGAAAGCTCCAGTTCTTGTTGGACCTGCTGTAAATACTGTTCTTCGGCCTGGGTAAAGTTCTCCATATCAAGTTTTCGCTGGGCCGACTGATAATGTTCAAAAGTCTTTTGGCCCACGTTGATTCCAACTAAAATATGAATTTCCTCGACGGACTCCAGGTGTTCGTAAAGGCGATGGAAACCGGAAAGACGAAAATAGCCGACGAGGACATCAAAAGTTCTGGCGTCGGGGAGTGTACTTACAAAGCGATCCAGCAGAGAGGAATGTTCCTGGTTGGTGAAGAAGGTCAGGTCAGTATCGGTTTCTGAACCGTTCACATTTCCAACCTCAAATATATTTTTAAAATGATTAGCTCTTCATGCCTAACTCCGTAAGAACAACATTCAATATTTTAACATCGGAAAAAGCTAAATCGAGGATTCTGTCACGGTAAATCAATCTTACCTGATTTTTGGGGGAATTTTAATTATTTTTATTGAGGGACAAAGGGGAGCGTGATGGGGGGACCGTCGCAGAGGCGACATAGCGCAGAGGCGGAGAGGCGAAAGAGCATTAAACCTCGTGATGAGGGAAAATCAAAGGCAACGGCAAAGTCAAAATGGATTGCCGGGTCAAGCCCGGCAATGACGTCGTTGTATGGATTTCCGTGGGGACGGAGGTTGATTATTGATTAATTCTTTTAGCTCGCAGATTAGCGCAGAAAGTGCGGATTTATTATTTTTGTAAATCAAGTTCAAAACCTTCGGATCCTCAGATTAGTGGGATTACACGGATTGAAGTTCAAATTCAAAGGCAAGATAACGCAAAGGCGCAGAGGCGCAAAGGAAATTCAATTGAGTAATTGAAAAATTTTAACCCTTAGTTTTTCTACTTCCAGAACATCTTGAACATTATTTTGTTGACGAATTTGTTCCAGGGAGAGCAAAGTTTCCAGTTTTCAGTTTAAAGTTTCAAGTTACAGGTTGAAATTCAAAATCAATAAGGATTTTGTTCAGGCCGAAGAACTTATTGAAAATTTTACCGAGCATGGGTTCCCCCCAACATACTCCGATTATATTTTCCGCTTCCAAACCAAGAGCTGTTAACCGTTCAACTGGAGGCCTTCTTTGACGCCGAACTTCTTCTCCAGTTCCGGTTCTTTTTCGCCTTTGACGATAATGAGCAGATAGTCCCCGGTTTCCAGTGTCTCCGAACCCTCCGGATTCTTGATCAGTTCCCGCCCACCGTCACCGTTAGCCTTACTCATCCCCACACAGACACAATTTTGCTCGTTTTTAATTTCCCAGAAAGCTTCGTCGTAGGTAGAATTAAGATACTTGCATTCCTCAGAAATTAAATACTGCTGTAAATCATAATCCTCATCCCGCTGGGTACCCCGTAAGATATCATCCTCGAAGAGAGCCACGTCAGACTCATACATATAACTCGTGACCAACTTAGAAGCAACTACAAACTTGGAGACAGCGTAAGAGACACCGGCATTTTTAAAGGTCTGCTCCAGGTCGTCGTTTTCAAGCACAGCTACGTATTCCAGTTCTTTGTAGTGTTTTTTCATATTCAAAATAGCGATCAGGCTCTCATCGTCGGTGTCAAGATTAACAAACACCCGGAGCGAAGCTTCTATGTTAAACTCGGAAAATTTTTCAAATCCGGTTAACTCCCGGTGAACAGCGTGGACGTATTCTCCGGGAAATTCTTCTTCTATTTCATCCACGAACTCCGGCTCCTTGGCGACTACAACAACGTTACGGCGCGACGCCACTAAACGCTGGATAATCATTTCACTGAATGCATCCCAGCCTAAAATAACGACGTGATTTTCAAGTTCTTGCGGTAACATTGAATTCCCTCCGGAAAATCAGAATTTAATTCCCTGACTGACTCCAAAAAAAGCTTCAATTTCCTCCATGTTTTCGCCCGTAGCAATTAAAACGAGATAATCTCCCGCCTGCACCTTTACATCGTCAGGCGGGAGTTTTAACAGCCGGTTATCTTCGGGCTGATTCTTACGGAGCCCGACAACCGGTTCACCATATTCCTCGTAAAAATTTTTAAAAACTTCTCCATAATTTCTGTCGTCAAATTCACAATTTTCCGTAACCTGGTATTGCTGGAACTCATGGTCACCATTTTGAGAAATAGAGGCCATTAAATCATTCAGATAATCCGCCACGTCCGGCTCAAAAATGTAGCTGGCAATCACGCCGGAGGCCGCATCATGTCTGGAAATAACATAGTCAGCACCATTTTCCTTCAGCGTGTCCACCAGCTCAACATTTTCAACAGTAACAACGTACTCCGGCTGAGAGAATTCGTCCCGAAGATTCAACAAGCCAACCAGAGTATCAGTATCACTATCTGGACTGATCAGGACCCGGGCCGCTTCATTGACATTGACTTTGGAATAATTATCAAAGTTGTCAAGATCCGTGAACAGGGAAAAAACTGTGTCCCGGTCGAACTCGTTGCGGATTAAATCAATACTATCCCGGCTATCAGTGATGATCGCCACTTTTTTGCCGGAAAGGACTAACTCCCGGACCACGAGCTCGGTAAAATTATTCCAGCCGATGACTACGAAATGGTTTACAAAATCAGTGCCATCGTAACCGAGCCGTTTGCGTTCCCGATACTCGGCAAACTTATCCCCGATTTTGCCAACAAGGAAGCCCAAGAAGCCAAGGCTGGCGAGCACGAAAGCGCCACCGATTATTCTACCGTAGAGCGAGACCGGAAAGTAGTCCCCGTAGCCAACCGTGGTCAGGGTGACCAATGAATACCAGAAAGCGTCTCCAAAATTTTGGATATTGGAATCAGCATAAGGTTGTTCAACCACAACCAGCAGTTTCAACAGTAGGAAATAAGCAACCACACCCAGAATGCAGTAAAGGGTTCTCTTTACTTTTTTATCCATTTTAGAATCGCAGCCCCTGTTCTACCTGGAAATAATTTCCAACCGCGCCCATTATTTCATTGGTCACAATTAGAACCAAATAATCCTCCGCCTGGATCGTATCTGCGTCAGAAGGTAAAATTTCTAAATGTCGTTCTTCGTCCCCGGGCCGGCTATAACCAACCAGCAAACAGCCAAGCTCATTGTACAAGAATTCAAATGCTTCTCCGCAATTTTCACCAACCAATTCACAGTCAGGTTTCACATAATATTGTTGCAATTCATGATCCCCTTCCGATTCTACGGAGGTCATAAGGTCATTGAGGTAAGCGGCCGCATCCGGTTCAAAAATATTACTGGCAATCAGCCCGGAAGCAGCGCGGTAACGTGAAACTACATAGTCAGCTCCATTTTCTACCAGAGTCTCCTCCAAATCCTCATTACGCACGGTAACTACGTATTCGGGGCCGTCATAGTCATCCTTCAAATTCAAAAGGGTGACCAGTGTATCGGAGTCACTGCCGGGACTGACCAGAACCCGGCTGGCAGCTGAAATATTCACCTTTTCAAATCTTTCGTAATTATCCAACTCCGTAAATAAAACAAAAACATCCTCGGTCCCGTACTCATCGTAAATAAGGTCAATATCGGCTTTGCGATTGGTGACGACTGCAACTTGCTGATTGGATTTTAGCAGCTGTTTTACAACCAGCTCAGTAAATTGATTCCAGCCGATAATTAAATGGTGATTTTCAAAATCAGTTCCCGCGTAACCGAGCCGACGATATTCACGATACTCATTGAACATGTCACCAATTTTACCAATAAACACACCGAGCATCCCCAGACCGGTAAGGACAAAGACCACGGAAATAATTTTGCCGAAAAAAGTCGAAGGAAAGGTCATGAAATTACCAGCGCTCCCCAAGCCGGTCGGATTAAGAACTACATACCAGAGGGAATCAACCAGAGTGGCATCAGGCTGGGAAGGAGAGAATTGTTCGAATTGAAAATAAGTATAGACGAGTAACACGTAGACAACCAGGACAAGGACAGCATACAGACAATATTTGAGCCACTTTTTATGCTGAGGGGACATATTTAATGCTCCCTTCGGAAGCCAAAATCATTCACCTATGTGAACGGTCTAGCAGACATCAGTCAAAAGGCAGACAACTCGTGGAGCGTTCCGGTTTACAAACTGATTCCTCTTTATAGAGTCACTCTTCTTTGGATTTTATACTCTACCTGAATATTTTAGATAAAAATTCAAATAAGGAAAACACTTTCTTGGTTGGGGGATTGAGGAAAAATTTCAAATTCCTGTCAGAAGCTCGCAGATTGGGGCGGGTGGACGCAGATTAATGATTAATTTCTCTGCACTATTGCGGGATTATACAAATTTCGTGTTCGAGCCTGCTGAAGTTTTTTATGGAGACAATCATTCATTAGATTCTCAAACATGTAATCAGTCAAGCTGAAGTTCCCAGTGCCCCTCTTTTCTGCCTCCAACTCGCTTTAAAATTTCTTCCTCCCTGAGTTTTTTAATATTCCTCTCTACTGACCGCGGGCTTATTCCAATGTTATTTGCGAGCTTTTGAATGGTAATGTTTTCATTCTCGTATATTTCCTGGCATATCTCTCTTTGGTTTTGATTCATCCTAGCCCAATTTTTCCCAACCTTTTCCGACGCTTTTCCGACGCTTTTCCGACGCTTTTCCGAACCTGTGTCCACACCTTTAAATTCAGAATGAATGGGTAGGGTTGCAAGAAAATAAGTGCGATTTCTGTCCGTTTCAAAGCGGGCCTCCGGAGAACCATTTTGTTGCATGTTTCTCCGGATCTTGGGGACGCCTGTGCTGCGGCCCTCGGAGAGGTCCAGTTCCTTGAGGAAATCACCAATTCTGCGATTGCGGTAGCGCCGGGCGATGACTTTTCCCTTCTCAAAATCCTCCATATTTACGGAGCGAACCGGTCCCGGAATACTCAGGACATTGATTTCGTTCGGGGATATCCGGACCTCGATCGGTTCCCGTTCCTGGTAACTCCGGTGGTAGGCCGCGTTAACGATAACCTCTTCCAGGGCGGGATAAGGATAGTTGTAGAATCGTTCGGCTTCGGCCCGGTCATCGTGCTTAATGACCCGTTCCTCGATAACGGAGTTTTTCAAGTATGAGAGGGTTTGCTGGATCTGATGGTCCAGCGGCCCCTGGAAAATCTTCTCGTCGAAGACGTCTCCGCCTTCCTGGTCGCGGAAGTGGACTACTTCAATTTGTGCTGTCGGAAAGTATTCGTGCGGTTCCGGCGTGAAGAAAAGAAGGCCAACGTTCCGGGGAGCAAGATGGGAGTTTATTTTATCGGCAATTTCCATCTGCTGACAGAGTTCACCAAACGGAACGTCATCGATGTCCTCATACAGTTCACTATTGACTTTTTTCAGAAATTGGCGGATCAGTTGCTTGTCCAATTCATCAACGTCAACACGCTGATTAATCCGATCATCAAAAGGTATGTTGGCTGTTAACTCAATTAACTCCGTCCGAGTTTGGCCGCGAGCTCTAACCGTTTCGGCCCCCTGGCGGATATAATATTCATAGTCGGGGTTGTCACCAAAAGAATCTGGTGCCTGATAGGGACGATTCTGGCCGCCGGGAATCCAGATGACAAGGATGTTTTTGCCGTCGTAGACCTCAGGAACCGGGCGAGGTTGATACTCCGGATCGAGCCGTTTGCATTTTCCACGCAGTTCCTTCTGAATCTGCTCGATCTCGGTGGGATTTAATCCGGCAGGAGGAAGCACCGGCTGACCGCTGTCACTGTCAATACCGAGAATTACGTAACCACCGCCCAGGTTGTGAAAATCATTAGCGAAAGCACAGATTTCCTGGATGGTAGAAAGAGGCTGCCAGCCCTTTTTGAATTCGAGCCTTTCCGACTCCACCGCTCGGCCGTGGATAAGACCATCCAAGCTAACTGGTAAACTCATAAAAACCTCTTCTCAATCCTGGTGGACAATGGAATTTTTTGATCTTTTTATAGAAAGACAGAACCAACCTGGAAAATACACACACCACCAGAACTCCGGGCTCAAACAGTCTTTTAGTTCCGGATTGGCGCGTTAAAACCAACAATGACAAATCGTTAGAAGACTCCGCTTGTGAGACATCAACTATTTTAGCATTGAAAAAAACTAAATCGAGGATTCTGTTACGACAAACACAATATTACCTGATTTTTGGGGGAATTTTTAATTATTTCAGGGGTGCAACGGCTATTTATTTTATTGCCGCAGGCCCAGGATTTAGAAAATTCTGAGTTGAAGGTGGAAAAATTAAGAGCTAAATAGCTATAATATAATTCAGGCGAGTTTTTCTGTCTGGTGAGAAATAAATCTTAGGAAAATTCTCTGTTCTCTGTCAGTTAATTCTTCGAAACGTTCCTTGAATTCAGACGGAGAGAGATTATTTAGTTTTATATCCCCCTGCAGAGCATCCACCGGAGCCGGCAGAGTCTCCGCGGTTACTTCTTCGTAGTTTTCCTCGAAGTAATTGGTTTCAGATTCTATCTGCTCCCGCTCATTCTCCCAGTAACGCACATCCGAATCATCAATCATCATCAACTCTCCCAGGCCGTGATAAAATCACTGGAGTAAAATTCTGTCTCCGGTAATAGTTTAACACATACTGTTAGCCTTTTTCCACTTTGTGTTTGTCCTTTAACAACATAATCCGCGGCGGCTCTTCTTTTATTCTTATAAACTGAGCGGTTTGGGTCTTGTAAAACTTCAACAATATCCTCAGGCGTAATATGACCTCGCCCTGATTTTTTCCGGACGTGTTGTATCCGTTTTTGCCGAATTTTAACCGGCATAAAATCAATTTTCAAAATTAACTCCACCCTTTTGATATTTTATCCCCGGAAGCTTCCACAATTCCTTCCTAATTACTTTCTAAAATCGGGGCTCCCCCTGTAGATTAATTTTACCTGACTCCCAGAAAAATTTAAATTTTCACGGAAATAAATAATTTTTTAGAGGAACGAGGGGATAAAATCGTGCTGCGGGTTCTGAGTTGCGGGGTGGAGATCAAGTTCAACACCAAGGATAACGCAAAGGCGCGGAGGCGCAAAGGGGAACGTGATTGAGTGACGAGGGGAAACCGTATACCGTGACGAGGTGATGGGGGAACTGTCGAAGAGGCGAAGATGCGAGCAGGCAGAGAGGCGGAAGAGCATTGAATCTCGTAATTGAGTAATTGAGTGATTGAATAAAAGCAAAGGCAAAGGGAACGCGGAAGAACTCGGAGAGGCGAAGATGCGAGCAGGCGGAGAGGCGAAAGAGCATTAAACCTCGTGATGAGGGAAAATCAAAGGGAACGGCAAAGTCAAAATGGATTGCCGGGTCGAGCCCGGCAATGACGGTCTTTCGTATTCTGAATTCCGGGAGCAAACCCCGGAATGACGTGCTTAATGCTGGATCTTCTCGGGGGACGGAGTTTGATTATTGACTAACTTTTTTAGCTCGCAGTTTGGGGCGAATAGAGACAGCTTTTGGTCGAAATTTATGACTTTTTGTAATATTTGTAGGTTATAGCCTATTAATTCTTGACTTTTAAGTAGGTTTTAGCCTACACTTTTAGTGATTTAATGAAAGTTATAACCTAAGGAGCTGATATATATGTCTGAAAGAATGAATAAACTAGCCCTACGGCAGATGGAAAAAAAATTAGATAAAATTAAATTTGATGCCAAAATCCCGGACAAGGGCTGGGTGCGCTCTATCCGGAAAGCCCTGGGAATGACTTTAAAGCAATTAGCAAAACGAATTGGTGTGACCAGGCCAACGGTTTCCGAATATGAAAAACGGGAGGCGGCAGGTACGATTACGCTCAACAGTCTCAGAAAAGCGGCAGAAGGGCTGGGCTGTCGGTTCAGGTATGCCCTGGTGCCGAAGGATAGTAGCTTGAAGGAATTCCGTGAAAAAGCCGCCCGGAAAGCGGCCGCGAAGCTGGTTGAAAATACTTCCCGCTCGATGGCCCTTGAAGACCAGGAAGTTTCAGAATCGGAAAAAGAGAAGCAGGTGGAAGAACTAAAACAGGAATTTCTTAATGAGTGGGATAATTCAATCTGGGATGTTGAAGCCGAGTAATGGTTCCCCCGGACGAAGCGACGCCTTTAGCGCCGGAGGAACTCGTTTGGGCTGGTTTGTGGTCCAGATTAAAGTCCGGAAATGACAAACTTTAGAAACAAGCTGGGTTAGAGGGTTTCGATGGTGGAGCCCCTGGTTTCGGTGCGGGTGGTGAGCATAACATTTTCCAGGCGATCTTTGACGTCTTCAGCGTGGGTGATGAGGAAAATCTGGTCGAACAAATCATCCAGGTTTTTGAGGGCCTGGAGAATTTTCAGGCGGCGCTGTTCGTCCTGACTGCCAAAAACTTCGTCAAGGGCAATGAATTTAATTTCCCGGCCGGCCCGGCGAGCTACCAGCTCGGATACAGCGACCCGCAGGCAGAGGTTAACCAGGTCAGTTTCACCGCCGGAGAAACGGCCGAGCGAGTGCCATTCACCGGAATCTTTTACCTGCACATCGTAGTCTTCGCCTATCTTTACTTCGCTGTAGAGACCGCCGGTTGTCCGATCCAGCAGACGGGAGGTCCGGCCGGCCAGGGCGGGACGAATCCGCCGGAGTAAATTTTGCCGGAAATCTTCCAGGTAATTTTTGACCCGGTGAAGATGCCGGGACTCCTCACGCAGACGTTCAATCCGGCCCTGTTTTTCCCGTTCTTCTTCCAGCCGCCTGGCCGTCTGTTCAACCTCTTTAGTCGTGCCGGCAAGGGAGCTTTTTAATTCACTTAACTCCTCCGTCAGTTCTTCTTTTTGGGAACGAATTTCGTCGAGTTTTTGGCGGGATTCTTTAAATTCAGCCTCATCAAAATCCAGCTCTGTAGTTGCGGTTTTTAGTTCTTCAATTGTTTCCCGGGTTTCTTCCACTGTCTCCTCGCGGCCCTCAATCTTTTCTTCCAAATCGTCAATTCGTTCAGTTTCAGTTGCCAAATTCTGATAAGTTTCGTGAACCTCTTCAAGCTCCTCGAATTCACGGGAGACAGCCGCGTAATTTTCTTCGTCAAAATCCACCTCGCCTATTTCTTCAAGTTCAGTTTCCAGGTTTTCGATTATCTTTTTCAGTTGTTCAATATCTTCCTGGAAAGTATCACGGCGACTTTTAAGATTTTCAAATTGCTGACTTTGTTCACGCAGTTCATCCAGCTTATTATTTTCCGCTTCCAGGGACTCTTTCAGGCTGGATTTCTCAGCTTCAAGTTCTTCAATTCCTTCCTCCAGCTCGTCGATCTTAGCTTGTTTTTCCTCGATCTCTCTGTTGAAATGGCCAATCACTTCTTGATAGTCATCACCCAGTTTCTGGGTACAGACCGGACATTCTCCGTCTTCCCCAATATTTTCCACTTCTTCCCGGTCCCCCTGCAGAGTCTCGACCTGGTTTTCAAACGTTTCAATTTGCTGGCGGTTGCGACTGATTGCTTCCCGAACGTTGGCAACTTCTGTTTCCAGTTCGCCGACGGTTGCTTCCTGGTCCTGCAATTTCTCTTCCAGTCCGGCAAAATCTTCAAGGTAATTCTCAACTTCATCCCGGTTCTTTATCTTTGCATTTAATTCCTCTTTCCGTTCTTCAAGCTGATCAATTTTGTTCTGACGCCTGTGGTAATCGTCCCGGACTTTTTCCAGCTTGTTTTTACGTTTCTTCAGTTCCCGGTAGCGTTTTTCCCGGTCCTCTAATTCCCCCATTTTTTTCCGTTTTTTCTTAAGCTTTTGCAGTTCGTCTCTTTCGCTTTGTAATTGATTGCTGGTCTCTTCGAGTCTTGTTTTCTCAGTTTTTAAATCTGCGGCCAGGTCCCGGTAGTGATCGCGAGTTTCAGCAAGCTCGTCGTGGCTTTCCTTTCGGGCTTCGAGCTTATTCTTGACCTCCTCCAGCTCCTCTTCCCTGTTCTTTACCTTTTTCTCCTGTTTTTCCGCTTTTTCCTTGAGGGCAGTGAGCTTTTCCTCTAATTCATCAAGATCACGCAGGTCTTCTTCCTTGCTTTCAGCGGCCTCACTTTTTGTCTTTGCGTCCCGGCGAGCCTGAAGACGGGCCTCCTTAATCTGGTCAATATCGAGCATCCGACTGAACATCTCGCGGCGTTTTTCAGCATTAGCTTCGGAGAGAGCGGCGACTTTTTTCTGCTTGGAAAAAACGCTCTTAAAAAAAGAATCACTCTCCATGTTTAACATTTTATTTTCGACGTATTCATTCACCCCGGAGACCGACTCCGCGACTTTATTACCGGCGGAGTTTTTCACCCAGCCATGGGGAGTAAGGCTCTTACCCCGAAAGGACCGTTGGACTTCATAGGGTTCGCCGTCAATTTCAAGTTTCAAAGTGACACGACATTCCGCTGATTCCCCGGCCCCGTCGTAGCGAATGGCCGCCTTATCCGTGCGGGAACCGGAGGAACCATACAACACCCAGGCCAGCGCCTCCAGGATTGAGGATTTCCCGGAGCCATTAGGTCCGAGAATTCCGACCAACCCATAGGGAAACTCCAGGACTTCCTCTTCAAAACAGCGAAAGTTCTTCAATTCAAGTTCACGGATTTTCATCAATAACCCTCGTTAAAAACTCACAGATAGAGGCGAATCAAGCAGATCAAACTTCGTCTTCATCACCAAGAGCCCGGCCGAGGTATTTTCGGCCGGTTTCCAGAATAGCCTCTGCTTCCTCGGCCTCGGCCAGTTCACAGTTATTAATATAATTTTCAAATTCCTGGCGCAAGTCCTGAAATTCCAGGTCCTCCCCGGTGGTCAGCTCTCCTTCTGCTCCGATTAACCTAATTTCGCTCTCAAAGACTTGCGTTCTCAGCTCCTGAAGATACTGTTCCTCCAGCAGTGACTGGGTACTCGTATCAAGGTTTTTCACTGTTAAGGAGAGGAGAGCCTCCGCCCGGGCGATCGTTTCCGGCCACTGATTTTCAATAGTTTCGATCAGTTCATCGACGGAAGATTCAGCCGCATCGATTTGTTCTATCCGCAGGAAAGGTCGAGTTTCGATCGGGTGCTCAGTAATTGAGATATCTTCGGCCAGGGTCAATTCCAGAAAACCGGGCTGATAATCAGATTCATTAAAAGAAAATCGTTCAGTCGCACCACAATAACGGGCATTGATCCGCTTGCTCACTGGCATTCGCTTATGATAATGGCCGAGCGCCAGATAATCCATATCCAGTGATTCCAGCAGTTCCAGGGGGACGTAGTGTTCGTTAAACTCACCGGAATAGACCTGGTCCCGGACCTGGCGGACGCCGGCGTGCAGGACGAGGAGGTTCCATTTAGCTTCCGGGTCCGGCTGGACGGATTTTAACCGCGCCTCGAGCTGATCAGATACAGGAGCGTCAGCAACGGCGTGAACGGTTATTTCTCCCAGTTTGAAGTCCTGGTAGCCCTCTCCCCGGCTGGTCGGATCGGAAGTTACGGCATTTATTCCGGATAACTGATCAAGCGACTGCATAATTGTGCCAGTAGTGGCCATTTTCGGGGTATCGTGGTTACCGGCAATTACGACGGTGGGAATTTCTGCCCGGGATAATCGGGCAAACTGATTAGTGGCTACATTTATTGCCCGGTTGGTGGGCCGGACCGTATCAAACAAATCGCCGGCGTGCAGAACAAGATTGGGGCCGAGACTAATAATTTGATCAACCGCCCGTCCAAATGCATTATAGACGTCCTGCTCGCGCTGGTTGACCCCGGTTTCCGGGTCTATTTTATGAAACTGTCGATAACCGAGATGGGTATCGGAGAGATGGATAACTTTCACTAAAAATCCCTCAAAAAAATCTTAAAGTTTGGCGGCTGGACTATAACCGTACAAAAAGCTTACGTTCTTTACGCAGTTTTAAACGGATAGATACAGATATTCTAATTGACCCCGGGGGAAAATTAAACTGTTCCGGCAACTACAATTCTGTTTTTCTTCTTTACGGAAAGCTTCTTTACGGCGAGCTTGAAAGTCATTAGCCAGCAAATCAAAGATATAATAAGAAACTAAAAAACCGGCCAGCAGAACGAGTAAAGAATAAAAATATAGTTTAAACTTAGAAATCCGAGACATAATTTGTCACCGGAGATATTTTTTTCTTGCTTTAAATTTGGTATAATTTGTTTATTGTTTATTGAATGAGTGGCAAGATTTAGTAATGCCTATGTTATTGATTTTATCACAGAACTTTGAGCTTTGAATAGTTTACGATATGAGGTGCTTTAAAATGCAAATAGAAGTATTAAAAGGAAAAATTCACCGGGCGACGGTGACGGACGCTAATTTAAATTATACCGGGAGTATAACTATTGATAAAAAGCTAATGGACGAAGCAAATATTTATCCCCATGAACGAGTTCAGGTAGTTAATATTACTAACGGTGAACGCCTGGAGACTTACGTGATCGAAGGAGAGAAGAACTCCGGAGTAATCTGTCTCAACGGGGCGGCCGCCCGCAAAGCTGCTGTCGACGACAAGGTTATTATTCTTTCCTATGCCTCAATTGATCCCGCCGAAGCTGAAAATTTCAATCCGAAATGCGTGTGGGTTAACGGAGCAAACGAGATTGCCGACCGGCGGAAGCTCTGAGTGAATTCTAATTCGGAAAACTGAAAGTCTTATAGATCACAGATAAACGCAATGTACGGAAAGGAAAAAGCGCGGACAAGTCTAAATACAAAAATCTCTTAAAACTAAATGAGTCCACTCTAAAAAGGTATTAAACCAATTTTTAAAATCCCAGAAGGACTTTAAAACCCGTTTCCCCCCCATCTAAATAACACGTACGCGTCACAGGTCTTCCCCCCTCAGGGGGGGATAATTTTTAGAGGGAGCTAATACTCTAATACTTGAAAAATTTTTCAAGTATTAGAGTATTAGCCCAGATCACCCACGATATTTTAGAATTTTGTGGATGATGTGTATCTACGATACAGCACTCAAGACTGTATGAGCGAATAAATTAAGTTGTAATATTGGCCCGAAAAATTACAGTTGTTTTTAATTATATATATTCTCTTTGCTTGAGTGCTGGTTTAGTCGGTAGTGACGGTTCCGAGCAGATATTCGAGGATCGCCTGCTGGCTGTGCATCCGGTTCTCGGCCTGTTCAAAGATCCGGGAGTGCGGGCCGTCCATTACCTCATCGGTCAGCTCCTCGCCTCGATTGGCCGGCAGGCAGTGCAAGACAATACATTTCTCTTTTGCCTGTTCAAGCAGAGACGAGTTAACCTGGTAAGGGCCAAAAGTCTCGTACCTCTGCTCGGCTTCGTCCTCGTCCCCCATACTGACCCAGACATCCGTGTAGATGGCATCGGCCCCGCTAACTGCGGCCTGCGGATCAGTAGTTACCTCGATCCCGGAATTTCTTTCCTGCATTGGTTTTAGGACTTCGTCTTTTGGAGCAAACTGTTGGGGGGCGCAGACAGTAAGGTCAAAACCAAATATTCCGGCGGCATTAATCAGGGAATGGCAGACATTATTTCCATCGCCGATATAAGTTAATTTAGCCTCTTTCAGACTGCCGGTAACTTCTTCCTGGATAGTCATCACGTCCCCCATTGCCTGGCAGGGGTGACAGAGATCTGTCAGGCCGTTAATCACGGGAATACTGGCACCGGCGGCAAGATCCTCAACATCACTGTGCTCAAAAGTACGGATCATCATAATATCCACGTAACGGGAGAGGGTTTTACCCGTATCGCCGATAGTTTCCCCACGAGAGAGCTGAAGTGTTTCTTCGCCCAGGTACATCGACGTTCCTCCCAACCGATGCATAGCCATGCGGAAGGAAACATTGGTCCGGGTAGAAGGTTTAGTGAAAATCATGGCCAGAGCTTGATCTTCACCCCGGCGTGGAGTTGCTCCCTGTTTTAGTTCAATGGCTCGATCAATAATTGACTGCAGGGTTTCCCGTTCATAATCGGTCAGAATAACAAGATCACGTTTACTCATGTTTCAAGCACCGCCTCAACGTCTTTTAATCCATTCCCGGTAACCAGACAGACAGCGGGAGTGGGTATTTCGCCTTGATTACTGCTGAATTCTTTTAAACCGGTAATACTGGTTACACCAGCCGGTTCGGCAAAAATTCCGGTACTGCTGGCCAGTTCCGGAATCGTATCCAAAATCTCATCGTCAGAAACTGTAACAGCGTCTCCTCCGGTTTCAACCACGGAACGCACGGCCGCGACACCATCGCTGGGTGAATCTACGGCAATAGAATCGGCCCGGGTGGAAGCAGAAACAGTTTCCATTTCAAAATCCTCCGAAGTTTCCCGGCCGGAATTAATCTTTTCCACAGTCCGGGCAATTGCGGCGGAAGAATCGCTCTGAACCGCAAAGATTGCCGGGAGCGAGTCAATTAATCCCAACTGCTTGAGGTCGCGGAAACCTTTCCAGACACCGCTGATAATATTTCCATCCCCGACCGGAACAAAGACTGAGCCGGGGGCCTGGAAACCAAGCTGTTCCCAGATTTCAAAAGAAACAGATTTTTTACCTTCGCGGGTAAAGGGATTAAACCCGGTATTCCGGTTAAAATACCCGTGTTCCTCGCATTCCTCCACACAGAGCTGGAAAGCCTCGTCATAAGTGCCGTCAACTTTGCGCACGTCAGCGCCATACACTTCCAACTGGGCAATTTTTGCCTTCGGAGCAGAAGCGGGCACAAAAATAATCACAGGCATACCGCAAGCGGCTCCCATGCAGGCCCAGGAACAACCGGCATTCCCGGTAGAGGCGCAGGCGACTTTATCAATCCCTTTCTCAATGGCCACAGTCATCACCACACTGCTGGCTCGGTCTTTAAAAGAAGCAGAGGGCATTCGGGAGTCATCCTTAAGATAGACAGCACCGGTCCCGGTTTTATTTTCCAGGTCACGAGCCCGGTAAAGAGGAGTAACTTCCATGTAAAGACGCGGCACATTTTCCACGTCGGCAAAGGGAAACAGGGGACTATAGCGCCAGACCTGGCTGTTGTAGTTTTGTTTTAAGACCTCAACCGAAAATTCCTCTGAGATTCCCTGGTAATCGTAGTCAGCGTCAAGTTTACCGGAGCATTTACTGCAGATGTAGTCCGCGTAATCAGCAGGATATTCGGCTCCACATTCCAGGCAGGTAAATCCGGTGTGATAATTAGCCATGGGTTAAGGCCTCACAGTGGTTCCGGCTTCCCCTTCAAGAGCAGATTCAATTTGTTCGGGGGAAGTAATGATAGCCTCTTTGCCGCCCTGTTCCAGGTAATCAACAGCAGCTTTAACCTTGGGTTTCATACTGCCGGGGGCAAAGTGACCTTCTTCGGTGTACTGCTTGGCCTCAGCGACGGACATTTCGTCGAGTTCTTCTTCGTCGGGCTCGCCAAAATTAAGGCAGACCTTATCGACGGCCGTAGAAATCAAGAAAAGGTCGGCGTCGATATTAGAGGCCAACACAGCCGAAGCTGCGTCTTTATCAATCACAGCTTCAATACCAGCGGTAATTCCGTCTTCCCGTTCATAGACGGGAATTCCGCCTCCGCCAACGGCAATAACCGAGTCACCGCGATCAACAAGCGCGTTAATTTGGTCTTCTTCAATTATTTCTTCAGGCTTGGGTGAAGGAACAACTCGCCGGTAGCCACGGCCAGCGTCTTCAACCACGTCCCAGCCGTCTTCTTCTTCGTGCTGGTTTGCTTCATCTTTTTCCATGAAAGGACCAATCGGCTTGGAAGGATTGGAGAAAGCCGGATCATCTTTATCGACTTTGACCCGGGTGACTACGGTGACAGCGTCCTGGTCAATATCACGGCGATCAAATTCGTTTTTCAGAACCTGCTGAAAGGTATAACCAATTGCGCCCTGGGTATCGGCAACGCAGGAGTCCAGGGGAACCTTGTGAAGACCAGCCTGTTTCTGAGCCAGTTCAGCCCGCAGGAGAATGAAACCAACCTGGGGACCATTTCCATGGGTAACAACCACATTCCAGCCCTTCTCTATCATTCCGGCAATATGTTTTGAAGTTGCAACCACGGCCGAATACTGGTCGGGAACACTTTCCTTACCTTCCTCGGCGATTAATGAATTTCCTCCAACTGCAATTACTGCTGTAGGCATTATTTTGCCTCCTTAGAATAAATTAATTTTCTTCGCACACAAATATTCAATCAAGTTAAGCATTAAGAGATTCGTTAAAACAAACCAGTAAAAGAGATATATAAGACAATAAGATGGCTTGCCCGGACCGGCTGAACCGGTCGGGCAAACCATCTTAGTTACACAAAAAAGGGGCAGGGTAAAATCTAAACTTAACCCATCGAAAGAGCCATGTAAGCTTTCTGGACGTGAAGCCGGTTTTCGGCAATATCCAGAATAATCGAACGCGGGCCGGAAGCAACTTCATCAGTTGCTTCGTGGGTCCGGTCCACGGGCATTGGATGGGAGAAAACGCCATCGTCAGTAAGCTTCATCTTCTCCTCGTCACAGATCCAATCCGTGTATTGCATGGCCTTTTCGATCTCTTGTTCTTTCTTAAATTCACCGTCCTGGTAAGCATCTTCGCTCATCCAGTTCCGAGAATAAACAATGTCCGCGTCCTCGTAAACGTCGACGGGATCGTGAGAAATGTCAAAACTGGTCCCGTTTTCCTTGCAGTTCTCCCGGGTCCAGCTGACAACCTCCTCGTCAAGCGCATAGCCTTTCGGGTAGGCGGTGCGGACATTCATTCCCAACCGGGAACTAATGAGCATACTTTCCTGGACGGAACAGTGGGACCGGGCAAGAGCGCCATGGCCCCAGACGTGGGCAATCGTCAAGTCCTCGAGATCTTTATCGAAGTGCTTGCGGTAGCCCATCACGTCGGCCAGGCCCTGGCAGGGATGAAACCTGTCGTGGGCAAAACTGACCAGCGGTTTATCGAGGTACTTGTCGTATTCCCGAAGCACCTCGTCACCGCGTCCGTAGTAATCAATTTTATCCTCGAGCATGCGGATCCCGACACCGGTTCCGTAGCGGTTCATCACACCGGCGACGTCTTCAATCGTTTCTCCGCCCTGCTTTTCGGCGTCTTCGTCCAGGGATTCCAGACGCATACTGCCAGGTTCAATGTAGAGTCCGTGTCCGCCCAGCTCGGTCGCAGCAATCTCAAAGGACTGCCGGGTGCGGACGGAGGGATTGTAAAAGAACATGAGGAAGCTTCGGTCCTGGAGGACAGAATTATACTTGTCCGAATACCGGTCCTGCTGCATTTCCTCAGCCAGTTCCACAATCTCCATAATTTCATCGCGAGAAATATCCTGAGTAGTAATCAGGGACTTGCCGTTTAAACTGCTATCGCGCAAGGTCATCGTTACATCAGCGCTCCCATTACTGCTTTTTGAGCATGCAGTCGATTTTCGGCCTGGTCAAAGACAACAGACTGATCGCCG
Organism: uncultured bacterium; assembly: GCA_964631325.1. Lineage (GTDB taxonomy): Bacteria > T1Sed10-126 > T1Sed10-126 > T1Sed10-126 > T1Sed10-126 > CAZVWJ01. The sequence continues at coordinate 38,937 of CAZVWJ010000012.1, forward strand.
TCCATTACTTCATCAGTGACCTCGAAGCCACGGTCAGCCGGCAGACAATGCATGTAATAGGCATTATCCTTAGCCTTGGCCATCTTCTCCTGGTCACACTTCCAGTCCTTGTTAGCTTCAAACAGTTCCGTCATCCCGGAATCATCTCCGGCGGCGACGTTCTGAAATTCGTCCTTGGCGCCCCAGCACTTGGGATAAACCACGTCGGCGTCTTCGAAAGCCTCGTCCATGTCGTAAGAAACTTCAAAGCTACCGCCGGAATCCTCCGCGTAAGTGTCACAGGCGTCAAGAATGTCATCGTCCAGTTCGAAGCCTTTCGGCTGAGCCTGGACAACGTCCATTCCCATCTTCGAAGCGGCAATAATAGCCGACTGCGGCACACTCAGCGGTTTCTCGTAGGAAGGAGAATAGGCCCAGGACATCACAAACTTCTTGTCCTTCAAACTGCCCAGCTTCTCCTTCATTGTCATAACGTCCGTGAGTGCCTGACAGGGATGGTATTTGTCACATTCCATGTTGAGAATTGGAACGTCAGTCCAGCGAGCAAATTCTTCCATGTAGTTGCTGGCCCGGCCGTAAACCCAGCCTGTCGGGGGACCATACATCCGGATGGCAATGGCATCCCCGTAACGTTCCAGGACCCGGGCGACGTCGGAAACGCGTTCCGTAGAATACGCTTCCTCATCACCTTCTACGGCGGGTGTGTAAATCTTGTCAGAAGCCAGGTAGTGAGCATGGCCACCGAGTTGAGTCATTCCGGACTCGAACGAATTACGGGTCCGAAGCGACTGGTTATAAAAAATCATGTAAAGTGATTTATCCTCGAGAAGATGCGAATGCTTCTCCTCCAGGGCAAATCTCCTCTTCAGGTCAAGTCCCAGGTCAATAAAAGTACCAATCTCTTCCTGGGAAAAATCCCTTAAGGTAAGAAAATCACGACCACGTAAACTTTTCGTTTGCATACAAAAAGCCTCCTTAAAAAAGTAAGTGTTTTAAAAATAAGATTTGGTCCAGTGTTTCGTGGGCAGTACAGGGGAAATACTGGCCAGAAGCAAACAAGAGTATAAGAAGATAGGAATAATTACTCAAACTGTCAAGCACAATCCCTGCAAAAGCCAAAAATTGTTCAATTTTCTCAATAGTAAAAAATTGAATACTAATATTTTAGGAAATCACCAGAATCAGATAATCGTAAATTAAGTTTGGTAAAAATCCCAGCACCAGCACTACCCCTGCTGCGGTAAACAAAACCGCTTTATTGCTCCAGTATTTTTTTTCATCCATTTTTAGTTCTCCAGCCTCATTTTTCTCCGAAAATAGCAAAGGAGAAAGTAGTCTAAAATAGCAGGAAACCACAATTAACAGACTGACTAAAGCAAGACCGGTAAAAACAAAAAAATTAGCCCCAATGCCTGCCAGACATACGATTGTTTTTGCTGCAAAACCTGCCAGAGGCGGGAAGCCGGCCAGGGAAAGAAAAAGAATCCCCCCGGAGAAGGAGATTAATTTATTAGCTGACGGAAGTGAACTTATTGTGGCTATTGCAATTTTTTCTTCGCTTTCGGATTTAATTAACTGCAGGAGACCGGCAACCCCCATAAAAGCAGAAGTCGAGACGGTAAGGTAAAAAAGAACAGCCCGAGCGCCAGGTAAAGTCCCGGTTGCAAGTCCCAGTGTAACAAAACCGGAACGAAAAACTACCGTCCAGGCCAACAACCGTTTAAAATAATTTTGAGCAAAAGTGAAAAGACTACCTACAAGCAGTGAAATTATTGTAAAAAACAGAAACAAATAAATCCAGGCAACGGGTATACCAGGACGTAAATAAAGCATCACTCTCAAAAGGAAACTTATTAAAGCAATTTGATAAGAGGTGGAAAGGAGAGCAAAAAGTGGCAAGGGTATCCCTTCCAGAACATCAGGTAGCCAGAAATAAAACGGTCCCAGACCAAGTTTTATCGCAACTCCGGTAACTACAATTAAAACCGAAAAGGTTACAACCGGAGACTGTGCACCGGTAAGAGCTGCTAACCCGGCCGAATGGGTGGCCAAATAAAATAAGACAATCCCCAGTAAAACAACTGCGCTGCCAATAAGATTAAAAAGATAAAATTTCAATCCAGCTTCAACAGTATGATTGCCGGGTTTATAAAGACAAAGAAAATAAAAAGCAACGGACACAAGTTCCGCTCCTACCAGGAAAACAAAAAGATTTTCAGTATAAACTACAGCAAGCAGTCCAACAGTAAGTGAAAGAACAAAAAATGACCATTCGCTATAGTTGAGTTTGTGGGTCTCCAGGTAAGGATAAGAATAGCCAAGCACCCCCAACTGAGCAACCAAAACAAGCACTCCCGCATAATTAGAGAGAGGAGAAAATTTAAATCCGGAGATGGAACCGGTAAAATTTACAAGAGTCAGACCTATTGCGATAACAATTGCAACCCCGGCCCAGACAAGAACTGTTGGAGTATCCGAGGCCACAGTTCGCCAGAGCAAAATGGCAAGAGCAGTAAAAATAATTATCCCGGGGGCAAATAAGCTCATAGAGTGTCCCCGCCCTTCAAACTATATCCCCGGGTAAAATGGACCGGTCTCCGGGCCCGGGAAGGAAGCTGGTGAGGTAACTGTTGAATACTTTGATTGCGGGTAATAATCCTATTCACAACCGGTCGCAGAGGTTGGTAAAGATATTGAGGAGCAACTCCCAACCAGAGGATCAAAAAAACAAAAATGGCCAGAAGAACATATCCCAATCTGGAAACCGGTTTATCTTTAAGAATACATTCAGAACCGGATACAAAAACCGCGTGGTGAATAAATTTTAAAGCAAAGGGAAGCGACAGAAGAACAGTCAGCAAACTGGCGCCCAGCAGGAGAGGATTTGCAGTTAAAGTCGAAAAAATTGCCACTCTCCCGATAAAACCGGAAGTGCCAATCAAACCTATAGAAGCAAATAAAAGAAAAATAAGAATAGCAGCCATTCCCGGGTGTGAGTCAGCCAGGCCCTGAAAAACCGATAAATTAGCAGGGGCGGCGCGATTTCTAAAAAATCCAACAAAGAAAAATAAACCGGTAACAATTAAACTATAACTGAGCGCCTGATACAGGGCTCCGGTAATACTGCTGGTTGAGAGGTTGAACAGTCCCAGAAATACAACCCCCAGTTGTCCGTAAGCCGAATAAATTATCAATTTTAAATAATTATCCTGCAACCAGGCAGCCAAGAAACAATACCCGGTCTGAAATATAGCCAGTAAACTCAGCCACCAAGTATAATCTACCAGCCAGGAATAGGTCAGGGGATATAAAAAACGGACAAAACCATAAATACCGGTATTAATAACAATACCGACGAATAAAACCGCAAAAGCCGGAGAAAGCTCTTTTAACAAAGCAGTAGTTTTACCATGCAGAGGAAACAGGGCTGACCTGAGTCCAAAGCTCAAAAGCAATCCCAAAAATATCCAGCCCGTGCCGGGCACTTCAAGGGCGGAAAGCTCAGAAAATCTCAAACCACTTCCCGCAAGCTGTTGTAAGTTCAAATAGTAGATAAACATAACTACAAAAAATAGCAAAAAGCTGCCGGCCAGTGAACGAATCAGGTAACGGTGAGCCACTTTTTCATCACTTGACCGAACAACGAGCAAGTATACAGGAATGAGCAAAAATTCCCAGAAAAAGTAAAAAAGGAATACGTCCCGGGAAAAATAAAGTCCAAACAGGGTTCCGGCAGCCAGAAGGAAAGCCGGATAAAAATAAGCGGGCTGTTCAAGTTTTTCCAGGAGAAGATAAAGGAGGACAAGTAAAAGTAAAAAAACTGTAAAAAAGAAGAAAACAGAGCTGAGCAAGTCAGCAGCCAGAAGGAATTTTGAGTCAAGTGGAGCGAGAAACCAGTTGAAATTTACCGCTGACCAGAAACCAATCAGAGGCCGCGAACTGTGGGCGGGAAGCCAGCTCCAGACCACAGCTCCAACCACTCCCGGGAGCCCAACCGCCAAAAATGTCCACCAAATTGAGTAGCGTTCCGCCGGTGAAAAATAAAAAAGAGCCGTGGCAATTAGATAGGGAAACAAAACAATAAACAAAAGTAACATTTAAGTCCTCCGAATCAGCCAGATAAATTCAACAGCCAAGTGCAACATAAAACATCAACGACTTCCACTATAGCTCCCCTCCCCTGATGGGAGGTAATTAAGGGAAGGGGGATGATAACGTGAACAGTGTTCACCCCCACCTAACCTCCCTCATCAGGGTGAGGGATGTTGGAAGGGAAATTGTTGCATTTGTTAATTGAATCCAAGGCTCATAATTTAACGCAGACACACATATTATTTACCACTCTAATACAAACAAAGTAAGTACAGGCACAGAATTATAAAAGTAAGACCGAAAACACAAAAGCGGAGATACCGGCTAAGCTGACCTGGCTGTTGAAATCGAAGCAAAGTGCTGCACACTCCGAGAATTTTTTCCACACTGTTCCAGGCCGGTTCAATAATATTTTTCTCGCTAATTTGTATACTTTTTCGAGTAAAATTTTGAACCGGATAAACGAAAATCCCAGTAATCATCTGTCGTGGGGAAAAATTAAAAATGGATATTTTCTGAGACAAACCTCTAAAACTACTTGTAAATCGAAGCCAATTTACTTCCCGAACATAAAGTAAATAAGCAATAAAAATAATCCCAATTTCAAACATTACTTCCAACAGAAGGAAATAACCGTTTAGAGCCCAAAAATTTAAAAAAGTGAGCGGGAAATAAATAGTTCCCATCAAAAATCCCCCGAAAATAGCGAAAGGAGATAATCCCAGGATAGAATAACGAAGTAATTTTCTATCTTCATGTACGGTGCCGGGGGGACGGCGGTTACTGACAAACAAAACAAAGATAAGCCGAAAAGAATAAAAGATAGTCAGGTAGCGAACAACCAGAAGACCAACAAAATAGATGAAATTAAGGCCGCTGAAAATTTTCCCCACGGCTGGAAACAAAGAGATGTAGGACCAGAAGCCACCAAACGGAGGAATACCGGCGAGACTGAGAGAACCAACAATTGTTCCAAAGGCAGTTACCGGAACAATCTTTCCCAGCCCCCCCAGTTCAAATAGATCGTATTTTTGACAGGTCAAAGTTAGCACTCCAAGGGAAAGAAAAATCAATATTCTCGCAAAAGCCTGGTTTAGTAAATGAAAAATTGCGCCGGAAAACAAGCTATTTCCGACCACGGCAAACAATAAACCAAGCTGACTCAGGGAAGAAAAAGAAAGGAATTTTTTCAAATCTCGTGCCCTGGCGGCAACCAAAGCTCCGAAAATTGCCGTTACTAATCCTACGGGAACAATTATCCTTTTAAACCACAAGAAGCCTGAGAATATAAAATCAAAACGATGCAGAAAATAAATACCGCAAATCGGCAAAATAACAGTTTGAATAAAGCCGCCGCCCGGGAGGGGTCCGGAAAGGGTATTAGAAAGCCAGGCATAAAATGGAAACTGAGCAGTTTTAATAATTATTCCAAACAACAAAAGTGTTCCCAAGTAAAATTGAGTCGCGGGCTGAAGTTCGGAAATTAAACTGACCAGCCCATCTATTTGCGTGCTTCCACCAAGTTCAGCAAGGTAAATAAAACCGGCAAACAAGAATACTGAACCCAGTAGATTAAACGAAAAAGTTACGTTGGAACGGGCTCCAGTCTCTTCGCTCTGATTCCAGTAGCCGGAAAACAGGTAAAGGAACACAGACAGCACTTCCCAGGTTAAAAGAAGGAGAAAAAGATCACCGGCGGCAAGAAAAAAGAGAAAATTCACGGTCAATAAATTTAAAAACGTAAAATAGGTCGAGGGACGAGAAGATTCAACAAAATCAAGTGAATAAAACTGAACGAAAAAATTAACAGTGGTTACAACCGTGTAAAATATCAGAGTGTAAACAGTAAAAGAAAAAGTAAAGGTAAAAGTGAATTCATCGAGTTGAATCAGTTGATAGAAGGGCCAGGGATCAGTAGCACCAACTCCAACTAATAGTGATATCCAGGCAAGGAGAGCAGCAACACAGGCTCCGGTAACTGAAAGTCGTGATTTCAACCTGAAGTCATAGGCGTTAAAATTCACCAGGTTGAACAGAGCCGGATAAACAAGAGCGAGTGTCATCAAGATAAAAAAGATTAATGTGACCAAAATATCACCATTTTAACTCCGAATAACAATCCGGATCCGGGACTTCTCCAACCCGGGTTAAATACACCATCAACAGAGAACCACAAACAAAATTACAGAAAAAAGCAGTAAGAATAAAAAGGACATACCCCCGGTCAGATTCAAGGGCAAGAAACTGGGCCATGACACTGACTAAAAAACTGAGTGCAATTATCATAAGTTCGGCGGAAAGCAAAATATTCAATAAATTTTTCCGGTAAAATAGACCAAAAAAACCTATTAAAAAGAGCAACAATCCAAGCAGTAGATAATAAAAATACATTATTGCTTACTCCTCCCCTACTCTTCCCCGGAAAAATCAAGTAAATATATACTGCCCACGAGGGTGACAACCAGCAAGAGGGCAAGTAATGAAAATACGGCAAAATAATTTTGAGCGGCTAATTCGGCTGTAAACTGTAATGCTCCGCCACCGGCCAGAGAAAAAGCAAAATCTCCAGGCAATCCGGGAGCGTAACTTAATTTCAAAAAGATAAGTAAAAGGAGCAGTCCCAGAAGTAGAACTTGGAGAAAGATAAAAAAATTCACAGCGTCTAAACGCAAAAAAGTTTCACCAGATGATTGTGAACACAAAAGTATAGCAAAAACAAAAGCACCACTGGTGCCCCCACCAAAAAATACCATCAAAAACAATCCCAGAAAAGGACGGTTCAACAGAAAAAAAAGTACCCCGAGGCCAAATAGTACTACCAGCAGACCGAGTAAATTCTGAAAAAACGAACGGCTAAAGATTACAACGGTTGCTCCAACAAGAGAAATTAAAGCCATGAGAAAAAATAAAAGCTGTTCCATTATTTTTCACCTGACCGTGCCCGTCGAGGTTCTATCAATTTAACAGTATTCGTATTATCAGGATAAAGTTGCCCTGAAACAAGGCTCAAAAAAATAATTACAAGCCAGACAAGTTGAACAGACACCCAGTAAAAAACTGAAACGGGAAAAATCAACTTAAGCAGCCCGGCTAACAAAAGATTACACCAGGTCAGAGGAATTAAATACTGCCAGCACAAATTCATTAATTGAGGATATTTTAACCGGGGGTAAAAAGTAGCGAGCCGGACCAGTAAATAAATAATCAGCCCTGTTTTAAGCCCAAACCAACCAAGGTGCCAGAATAAATTAAATCCCGGAAAAAAACCATCAATGACCGGGGGAAACAAACTGCTTACCGGGGGGACCCAGCCACCGAGAAATAGAACCGTAAACAAACTGGCCTGTGCAAATAAGACAAGATACTGAGTAAACACAGTAAAAAAGCTAATTTTACGGTTGACCGAAAATTCAGGTTCTAATCCTTCTAAATAGAAAGTAAAACGCCGGTGGAAGAAAAAAATGATAATTAAATAAAGAACAGCTAACAGAGGCTGATAAAACAATAACCACCCCTGGTTCAGTTGATATTTAACAATTTGAAACAAATTAAGGGAGCCGGAGCAAATTACCAGACCGGGGAGAACGAAAACCCAGGCAAACAAGAGGGAAAACAGTAAAGCCAACTCCCGGATTTTACTCCACCCTGACTCCGAGCTCCAGAGCCTGGGGAGCTGGCCGAGAAAAAACAGAAACACACAGACCACCACAATGAGCAGACCTAATTCGGGAGTGGCGACAACAAGTAGAGGAAACTCGGATAGTCCGGGATGTAGTTGTGATAGTGAGAGGCTAACTCGACCAAACGGAAGCACAGCAAACAGAAAAAGAAAACCAGTGACTGAAATTACGTTTCCAAGTCGAACAAATAAATGGTAATTGGCCGATTTAGTTCCGGTTTCATCCAGCCTCCCCGGGTTATTCGTTCCAACTGGAGGCAACCACTTTTGAGAATTAAATGGGGATATTATAAAGTCAGTAACTTTTATTTGAGCGGAGAAAAAATAAACCAACCCCCCGATTATGACTAAAATTAAAATTAAAAAAAACAGGGATTTAGAGACCAGGGCAATGCAAAATAAAAACCAGTAATAAATTTTAACCACTTCCCCCGGAAATCGTAAGGTCAAAACTTGAAATTATGGCCCGACTATCGGCAAGGCTGGTAGCTTCAACTAATTTTTGTAAAACAAAGTAATTATGGGATGCCGGATTTCGTTGGTAGAACCGAAGACAATCAGATTGGGGGCGGGATTCGACAGACCAACCTAATTCTCCGGCCGGGGCTTCCAGACAATAATAAAATTCCCCGGTCGGAAGGTCGTTATCTTTAACCTCAAGAACAAAATCGTCGGATTTTTTAATGTTGGTTAACGGCCGGAGTGCTCGACCAGAATTCAGCGGTCCCTCCGCCTCTATATTCTCCAGACACTGCTCAAGAATATATAGGCTCTGCTGGATTTCCTTGAATCGAACCAGAAACCGATCATAACTGTCCCCGTGTTCCCCGACGGGAAGACTGAAATCAACAGAGTCAAACATAAAATAAGGTTCAGCAGAACGCAAATCCCAATTAACCCCCGTAGCCCGCAAACATGGACCGGTTAACGACCAGTCGAGCGCCGGCTCAATCGCCAGTTCACCCACCTGCCGGGTGCGTTTTTTAAAAAAAATGGAGAAAAAGTATCTCTTTTCAAAAAACTGTAAAGAAGAAGTGAGTTGATCCAGAACAGATTGAAAAACTGAATGAAAGTTTGTGGGTAATGGTCCTTTGAAACCACCCATTCGAACCAGGTTCTTACCAAAGGGGGTGCTATTAATTTGAGCAAGTGCCCGGGAAATAACCTGGTGGGCTGAGAGAAGATTATCTGCCGGTAAAGCTGCTCCTAAATTTCGAAATCCACCGGCCAATAAACTCAGATGAGCCCGGATTCGAAACAATTCACTAAAAAATGTCCGCAGCCAACTGGCCCGGCGGGGAATTTTCCGGTCCAGAAAATTTTCAAGCGCCATAACCAGAGCCAGTTGAGACCAGGAAAACTGTTGCAGGTCCGGAGACTCAGGAGGCTGTTTTTCAGTCGACGCCGCAGTAGATATTTCTACCGGGAGTTTAGCGGCTTCTATAAACTCAGCAGTCTTTACCCGGCCATTTTTAAGATGAAGTTTAATTGCCCCGGCTTGATTGTTTCCCGGTAAAGGAACCAGAAAAGTTGAAGCTTCAACTTGAGTAATCATTTTGATTTATTTTTTACCAGATTAATTTCGAATGGTTCAGAAGAACTCACTTTGCCAGCTTCAAGGGGAGACAATTTTTCCGTTACTTCCAGGTTGAAACGATGACTGATTTTTGCTTCGTACTGGCGGGCCCCGGGCCAGAGAGGAGAAACCGAGGGGAACCGACCCCGGGCTTCCAACGTAGTAGAGACGACAGCTCGGCCGGCTAAATTAAACGAATAGAGCCAGTAAAAGAGTTCAATCAAGTTATTTTCGGGAACAGTTACAGCAGCACTAATAGTTGAAAGATGGAGAAAATAATAAGGTTTACCATCTTTAAGCGTCCGGCAGACCGGCAAGATATTTTCAGCAGAGACCTTAATTTTAACTATATTTTGGGGAGTAAGAGTAGTTTTTAGGGAACCAGAGTCAGCCAGCTTTTCCTCAAGAAAATCAGCTATCCTGGTGGGGGATAAAAAATCCTCGGAAGGACACATTTAATTTTGCGCTAACGTTTTATTAAACTTCATTCCCACTGAAAGACACCATGTTTCCAGGCATAAAGATAGCCAGCCGTAAAACTAATGGCCAGGGGGAGAAAAGCAGTGACAATGACCGGTTCAGTAAAGAGGGAGGAATTTAAGAGGAGTGCCCATCCAAAAACAAAAATTAGAGAAAAACTAAGGAGCAAGCAAACAAACCAAAATTTTAAAAAATCGCCAAAAAAATTAATGCGCGAAAGAGAGAACGTAAAACCAGGGGCCTTGCTTTCCCGGAAACAAAGCGTTACCAGTGGAAAGCAGACCAAGAATGCAACAGCAATAATAAATATAACCACTGGAAGCCAGGTGAGAATTAGTTCCTGTGTCATTCACAATTTACCGACAGTTTTTTGCCAGAATTCTGGTAAAATATCTGAGAACTTACGATCTTTTATTTCTCCAATATTGTCCGCGTCTTTGTTTGCTTCAACAATTTCCCTGGTTTTTTCTTCCCGGATATCAATATATTCTTCCAGTTCAATAATAGCCCGGAGCATTTTATCCTTGTTCCAGTTTTCCCATAAACCACGACCAAATAATCGGCCCAGGAGAGCCACTTTTGAAGATTTAAGAACATGTAGTTCAGGGATTTTATCTTCAATACCGGCATAACTTCCCTGGACCAAACTTTTAATCAGGTGGTGAACCGGCCAGGAAGAAAGTTGATTCTGAGCAATAAATCTAACCATTTTAAAGCAGGAAAGAATATTAATCCCTCCGTGAAATTCCCTGTCTCTAAGAGCCGGGTAATTTTTAAGAGCGGGAAGCCAGTGTTCAATCAACTTGCTCTCGTCAACCGCTTCACACCGAAAATAAGGACAATCAGTTAACACTCCGTCCTCATACATTTTTTGAAACCAGCGCGAGGCAACGGGGCGATCAGCTATTTTTAACATCTCCTCGGTTATTCGTTCTTTGCTCACAGTTTCCAGGCGAGAAATATTTGAACGAATATTTTTCTGAAGCTGTTCGGAGAAGTTCAACTTATGATCAGCCGCGAGGCGGTAAGCACGAAGGATTCGAAGAGGATCATTTTCCAGGGCATCCTCCCGGGTAAGACGGAGAACCCTCTGGTCAGCATCAGCCCGCCCCTCCACAGGATCAACCCAGGCTTCCCTGTCCATATCAAGGGCAATGCTGTTAATAGTAAAATCACGACGGCGAAGATCATCAACAACTTTTTCTTCACCTACCACGGTTAAATCCACCTGAGTTTTATCACCCGGCAACCGGTACATTTGACGCTCCTCATCAAGAGTAAACCACTTGCCGGCCAGTTCATCAGCCAATTTATTCTGCACTGATTCCGGAAATTCTGAGGCCATCAGATCGTAATCTTCCGGCTGTTTACCGGTAAGTAAATCGCGAATAGTCCCACCAACCAGAAAAACTCCAATATCCTCGTCCAGAAAGGGACGGGTAATTACTTCAATTCTTTCCCGCTCCTCACGAGCAGTCCGGTCAGCCAGGCGGAGTGGCTCAGGGAGACGGGATTTTTCAGAAAGCAGGGGCTCAATCACTTCCGGAATATAATTGGGCTCAATCATGTGGCCCGGGGAAAGAAATATGGGGGAGGCGCCTGCCTGAGACCGGACAGCAAAACCGACCGGTTCACCGTCCCAGATTGAAGTATGCTCCCCTACCTCTTCTCCCGGTTCATCGCACTCGCCCACCAGAATATTTTTTGCACAACCAATGGAGGGGGTATCAAGGAACAATCCCACGTGGGAAGCAAGGCCCATGCGCCGGGGATGCGCGTAACCATGGCCGTCAATTAGAAAACAGTCCGGTTCCGTCTCCAAACACATTGCCGCGTCAATCATCGGGGGAGCTTCCCGAAAGGCAAGCAAACCGGAAATATAGGGGAAATTTAACTCAGAAATCAGGACAACTTTTTCGTGGATTCTATGGTCAGCGACGGAGTAGTTAATTGCCGAAGCGATGCAAATCCGGCTCTCGGGATAAAAAGAAACGTCCAGCGCAGCAATTAGATTAATATCCGGTTCACCTTTGAGGAGACAATCTTCAGCCAACTCTTCCTGCAACATGCGAGCCTCGTCTTCATTCAGGTCCCAGGGGTGCACTTTTTTTCACCTTTAAATTATAAATTTTGTTCTGAATTTAACTTTTCTACAATCAAAATAAAATAGAGAGTCAAATATTGCTTTCAAAAGATAATAAATTTTATCCTAACCAGACAAAAAAAGACAGCGGAAAATAATATTTCTCAAGACAAGTAAAATTAAATTTTTAAGCTCCTGGTAGCAATCACATCCGCTCCGGTGTCGCAAACGTTGTGTATGAGTGTTTCTCCCCGCTTAACCGGTAATTCAGGCCGGTATTTATTAATTTCTCTATATACTTCACATATTTTTTCGCGAGGAACCGGTTGACTGGTAAGGACACTGGTAACTTTGTTTCTTTGGGATTTTATGGGAAGCACGGTCATTACCGACCGACGGGGATTGAGCAATTCCTCCACGGCATAGTCTTCACCGCGGGAACAAACGCAGTTTTCTACTGTTAGAATCTCTTCTTTCTTCGGCGCGTATTTTACTTTTAAATTACAGGCGTTGGGACAAAGTGTGCAAGTTAAAGAGAGCCATTCAGGCATATTATTTTTCATCCTTTTCGAGATAAATACTGACTTCTTCAAGCGATGAATTTGCTTCAATTTCTACCTGCTTCATTTCAGCGGGCAGGAGGGTGGAATAACTGTTTTCAAAAAGAGTTTCCGGACCTTTACTGACAACCAGACGAACGTTGCGGCGCGGACGATCCACGCGAAATTTCAAAGTTGTGGAACGACAATCAACCCGTAAATATTGGGGAAGCACGTATTGAATTCCCCGTCCGGCATGAAGGGGATGCTTTTGAGACTGGCTCCAAACCTGTCGGACAAAATTCACTGCCGCTTCTCCGGCTTCATAGCCTTCAAACACAGCATAATCGGCGACGTCGTGGATGTGGAGCACGTTGCCGGTACTGAAGATTCCGGGAACAGTAGTTTCGTAGTTATTATCAACCCGGGCGCCGCCAGTCAGCGGCGAGATCTCCACGCCCGCCTGGCGAGAGAGTTCATTTTCCGGAATCAGGCCGACGGACAGCAGCAGCGTATCACAGGAGACTGTTCGCTCAGTCTCCGGCAACGGCTGATAGTCACTATCAAGGTCGGCCACAGTTATTTCTTTCAGCCGGTGCTTGCCCTTTATCTCCGTTACCGTGCTCGAAAGATGAAGGGGAATGTCAAAATCATCGACGCACTGGACCTTGTTTCTCAACAAGCCCCCGACGTAGGCTTCCCGTTCAAAAATCCCCTTAATTTTCATCCCCTGTTCGAGCGCGACATGGCGAGCCATAATCAGACCAACGTCCCCGGAACCGAGAATTACGACCTCGTTACCCGGCTTGATATTTTTCAGGTTCATCAGATTCTGGGCCGTGCCGGCGGTAAAAATTCCGGCCGGCCGACTGCCGGGAATTTCTACGGCGCCACGGGGTCGTTCACGACAGCCCATGGCAAGAATTACCGCTCCCGCCTCGATCTCCCGCAACCCCTGCTCGGTCGCCACCCGGAGGTGCCGCTCCGGGGTTAACTCCAGCACCATGCTGTTGGTCAAAATATCAACGCCGGCCTCTCCGGCCGCTTCCGCAAGGCGGCCGGCATACTGGGGGCCGGCCAGCGATTCCCCGTAATGGTGCAGACCAAAACCATCGTGGATACACTGGGGCAAAATCCCGCCCAGCCAATCGTTGCGCTCCAGCACCAGGGCCGCCGCCCCGGCTTCGCTGGCTGCGGTAGCCGCGGCCAGGCCGGCCGGCCCGGCGCCAATAACGACTACGTCCACTTCAATTCTGCGCACTAAAATCAGTCCTTAATATAGCCCCGGAAAAGTTGTGATTCCCGGTTGTTTTTAAATATTTCGGCGGGCTCCCTGTCGTATTTTTCGATTAACAGGCGGGCAATTCGCGGCCCGCAGAAGCCCCCCTGACAGCGGCCCATGGTTGGACGAGCACGACGTTTAATAGCGTCCAGGGACTGAACCCCGAGGGGGTTTTCAATGGCCCGGATAACTTCCGCCCGGGTTACCTGTTCACAGCGGCAGTCAATTATCCCGTGTTTCTCGTTTTCCTCAATTAACCGGACCTGTTTTTCCGGGGGAAGGTGGGCGAACCGGACCGGCTGTTCCCGCTCCGGATTAAAATCCTCCCGTAACTGGAGAGAGCGCTGTTCACCGATTATTTCGGCCACGTCCTCGGCAATCGCCGGAGCGGCGGTAAGGCCGGGGGACTCGATCCCCAGCAGTTCGATGAACCGGCTGAACTGCGGATTTTCGCGGATTACAAAATCAGCAGTTTCCCCGCTATCGGGCGGAGTTAACTTGGGTCGGATGCCGGCGTAGTTACGGATGAAATTAACCTCCGCAAGCGGCGGCAGGTAATGTTCTATCTCTCCCTTGATGGTCTCCATGATTTCGCGGGTACTGGCCGTATCCTCGCGTTCCTCTATGTACCGGGCCGAAGGCCCGAGCAGGATATTTCCTTCAACCGTCGGGGTAAAATGAATGCCCAACCCGGCCCCGTCCGCCGGGGGCACGGGATAGACGAGTCGCTCCAGTTTCTCGGGAGCCTTGTCGGTGACATAGTATTCACCCCGGCAGGGGTAGTGCTGGTATTCCGTCTCCCCGAGCAAGCCGGAGACCCGGTCGGCCTGGATGCCGGCCGCATTAATCAGCCAGCGACAGCGAAAACTCGCGCCGGTTGAAGTTTGCAAACGGAACCCCTTCTCGCACTGGCTGAGCGTAGTAACTTCAGTTTCAAAGTTAAACTGGACGCCGTTGGCGTGAGCGTTCTCGGCCAGGGCAATAACAAACTTGTAGGGCTTGATAATTCCGGTTTCCGGCGAATAAAGGGCGTATTTGCCCTTGACCCCCGGTTGGAGTTTTTTAAGCTTCTTTTCCCCGATCAGCTCGAGCGGCGGACAGTCGTTTTTCTGTCCCTGCTCGTAAAGTTCTTCCAGCGTAGCCTTCTCGGCTTCATTCTGAGCGACGACGACTTTGCCGGGTGTTTCCATACGAAAGCCAAGCTCCGCAGAAAGCTGTTCAAAACGACGCAAACCGCGGACGTTGGTTTCCGCCTTCTTGCTCCCCGGTTTTACGTTAAACCCGGCGTGCAGGACCCCGCTGTTTGCCTTGGAAATCCCGCTGGCCACGTCCTCTTCCTTCTCCAGCACGAGGATATCTTCGGTGTAGCGGGCCAACTCCCGGGCAATCGCACAGCCAATTACCCCGCCGCCGATAATGATAAAGTCAGTTAAATTATTCTGTTCAGAAGCCATTTAACAGAATTCACCTTAACCAAAATATTAGTCCAAAATGCTTCTTAACATCAGTTTTACTTCTATTCGGGCGGGGGAATGTTTTTCAGTTTGGTTTTTAGATACTCATGTATTCTCCGCAGCACTTTTCGGCTTTCCTGTAAAATTTCTGTTACTTCCTCAGAGGTAAAATCGTTCCGAGCAGCATAATCCGCCTGGATTCTATTCTCCATTAACTTTTGAAAAACAGCAACATAATCAGGCTCCACCTCACCGGTTTTCACAAAATGTTGACTGAACAGGTTAACACTTCCCTGGTGAGACTTGGGATGTTTACCAATTAGCACCAGGCAGGCCTGCACAGCGTAAAAGACTGCGTAATAGGCCCGGTCAATCGCTGTTTCGAGGTGGCCACCTTCAAAGTTGAAGTGCGCCGCCGAATCAGCTTCAAGTGCCTGTTGCCAGCGACTTTGTGCTTCCCGCTTCTCGCTGGTAGAGCCGGAGGCCACGTTCATTCACCTCGCTTTTAAAATTAGAAGAGTCGCCTGCCCATTCATTCACCGTATAAACCTGCAGTGAAACATAAATGTCAGTTGATAATAAAATATCCTGCAGTTCCCGGTAGAATCGGAGCCACCAGCGCTGTTTACTGAGACGGTCTGTTCGGACAACAATCGCCAGGTCCAGGTCACTGTCTGCCCGGGCCTGAACTCGGACGGTAGACCCATAAAGAAAAATAGTCTCGATAATTTCCGGGGCAAGCTCGGCCAGCTTTTCTGTAATTTGAGTGGCCAACTCAAGCCGTCGCAGGGCGGGCAGAAGAATTTCTTTCTCTTTACTATCCTGATAAAAAACAAGATCACTGCTGACACCCAACACCTCCAAAAAGCGACTTAAACGGGCCAGGGTCAGTCCGCTTTCACCACGTTCCACTTCTCCAACCGCCTGGGCGCTAATTCCCAGCCGCCTTCCCACTTCCTCCAGGGTTAAATTTTCCGCCTCTCGAATATCTCGTAGTTTTTTTCCTATATCTCCAACAGCATTGGTGGTTAGTTCTAATTTTCGCATACCTGCCACCGCCCACTTGTTTCAGTCAGTTAAAATACTTTTTGAAACTCAAAATAGTTTCTTACTATAAATTTAACCTACTATGCCAAAAAAATAAAGTTATAACTTTAAAAATATAGTAAAATTACTATAACCTAAATTGAGCGATTCTATGGTGAGTCTGCAAGATATCACCTGTTTCTATCATTCTCGCAATTAGCCATTGAGGCTGTCTCAACTACGGTGATAGATAAGGTCAATGTTATTCTGGCCAAAAGCCGTACATTGAATACGTCACCGGGGACTCCCCGGTCGTGTCGTCTCCGAGGTATACAGCCCCTGGACCGCCTCCTGCGGCCCAATACAGGGCTGTATAAATCCAGAAACAGGACATCTTACATCCTCACCATAGCGGTGAAGAGAAGAACATATTGCTCTCCGGTGGATTTTTGTATTCCTCTGGATTCATGAGGAATCCGAATAGAGGAATACATACCTCAGAGCAGCCCGGATGGCTGCGAGAATGAATCCGGAGAGTGATGTGTTCTTCGATAATAATCGCTCAATTTAGGAATAAATTAACAAAACCTGCTGATTGAACTGAAAATATAGATCTAAAGGATGGTTTCAAATGCGCGAGTTAATTGAGCAGTTTAAAGAGTTAAAAGTTGCGGTGGTAGGGGATTTGATTCTTGACAAATACACCTGGGGAGAAGTGGGGCGAATCAGTCCGGAGGCCCCTGTTCCCGTCGTCCGGGTGCAACGCAAAAATGATAAATTGGGGGGAGCCGGGAACACGGCCCAGGTAATAAATGCTCTTGGTGCGAATCTTACCCTGTTTGGCCGGTTGGGAGATGACCGGGGCGGCCGGGAGTTTAAACAACTTCTGGCTGAACATGGGATTGATTTTCAGCCCCTGCCCAACGATGATCATCATCCGACCACGGTGAAAACCCGGGTGATTGCGGAAGGACAGCATGTGGTCCGGATTGATGAGGAAATCCACTCTCCGATCAAAGAAAGCAGTTTGCGAAAAAAACAGGCAGAACTTGAGGAAAACCTGGAGAATTTTGACGCCCTTCTGCTGTCCGATTATGGCAAGGGAGTCTTTTCGCCTGCTACTTTGCCACTCTGGCTTTCCGCGCTTCAACATTTAGATTTACCCACTGTGGTGGATCCTTATACTGAACATTTCCCCAGTTACCGGGACGCAACTATTCTTACTCCAAACGAGGCTGAATTTCGCACTGGCCGCCGGCTTCGCGAGTCAGATACTACGCCGCTCTCGGAACTGGCTGAGCACGGATTGGCTGACCTCAACCTGGAAGCTTTGTTAATCACCCGGGGCGAGGAAGGGATGACTCTGTTTGAAGCTGAACGTTCCGAGTTTCACCTGGATACTGAGGCCAGGGAAGTCTATGATGTCACCGGGGCCGGCGATACTGTTGCCGGGATCGTCGCTCTTGGTGAAGCACTGGAAGCTGATCGCCGGGAAATAGTCAAATTGGCTAATATTGCTGCCGGTCTGGTGGTTGGTCGGATGGGCACCGCGGCGGTTACTGTGGAAGAATTGGAGGAGGAACTGGACTGATGGCTCTTATTTCCCGGAAACAGGCCGGTGAAAAATGCGAACGGCTTCGTGAGGCAGGAGAACGAGTGGTTTTTACCAATGGTTGTTTTGATTTGCTTCACAGCGGTCACGTCCAGCTTTTTCGTCAGGCCGCCGAGCAAGGTGATTATTTGATAGTTGGTCTGAACAGCGATAGTTCGATTCGAGATTTAAAAGGTCCCCCACGGCCCCTGCTGCCGGAGACGGAGCGCGGGGAACTGCTCGATGCCCTGGGATTTGTAGACGATGTGACAATATTTTCCGAGACAACTCCCCGGGAATTAATTGAGGCTGTAAAACCGGATGTTCTGGTGAAAGGGGAGGACTACGATAAATCTGAGATTGTCGGAGCTGATTTTGTTGAATCCCGGGGGGGAACTGTTTACCGGGCTCACCTGAAAGAAGGCCGGGGAACCACTGAATTAATTAACAAAATTTTGGCCGCCCATGACCGGAAGCAGGCAGAAATTAATGAGTGATGTTGAGGTGCTGGGTGTTATCCCCGCCCGTTATGGATCAACCCGGTTTCCCGGCAAACCACTGGCCGAAATCAAAGGTCGGCCAATGATCTACTGGGTGATTGAGGCGGCTGAACAGGCTGCGGAAATTGATCAGGTTGTAGTGGCTACTGATGACGAACGAATTCTTGAAGCCGTGAAGTCTACCCCGGCCCGGGGACAGATGACTTCGGCTGATCATACTTCCGGCAGTGACCGGGTGGCGGAAGTCGCTGCTGACTCAGACGCTGAAATAATTGTCAATGTCCAGGGAGATGAGCCTTTAATTAAGGGAGAACAGTTGGACCGGGGAGTGCGGGGTTTAAAACAAAATCATGGTCTTCCTGTAGCTACTTTTAAAGCTCCCTGCCCGGAATCTGAGTATGATGACCACGATGTTGTAAAAGTGGTTACTCGCTCCGACGGTCGCGCTCTCTATTTTAGTCGTTCTCTGGTTCCTTTTCCCCGGGGGGAGATAAAACACGAGGTATATAAACATATTGGTATTTATCTCTACCGGCGCTCCGCCCTGCTTGATTTTGTCAGTAATTCTCCCTCACAGCTTGAAAAAATTGAGTCGTTGGAACAGCTTCGACTGTTGGAAAATGGTCAGGAAATCCTGGTAATTGATTTACCCGAACCGACCCTCGGGGTGGATCGTCCGGATGACATCCCTCCTGTTGAAGAGCGGCTCTAAATTTATGAATTCTTTCTTTCGTCGTTATCTTTTTCCTTTTGACATAAATGAATTACCTCAGTCTACCGTTGAGGTGGCGGTGATTGGGTCCGGTGTGGCCGGTCTTCAGGCGGCTCGTAAATTAGCTGATGTGTATTCAGTCCGGGTATTTACCAAGGGCGACCCGCGGGATTCTAATACCTGGCGGGCCCAGGGGGGTGTTGCTGCTGCACTGAACGAGGACGACAGTCCCCGGCTTCATTATGAGGATACCCTGGAAGCCGGAGCCGGGCTCTGTGATCAACCGGCCGTTGACTTGCTGGTTAATGAGGCTCGGGAAAAGGTTAGAGATATTGTTCGGGCCGGGAAAGAGTTTCATTACGGCGATAATGGCCTGGAACTGAGCCGGGAAGGGGGGCACAGTAAAAATCGTGTTGCTCACGCCCGGGGAGATGCAACCGGGGAAGAAATAGAAGAGGTTCTTCTTAAAAAAGTTAAAGAAAAGCATACCGTTCAGTTCTGTCCTCGGACAATGGTGGTTGATTTTCTCGTTGACGCCGGCCGGGTTTGTGGTTTGCTGGTTTTAGCGGAAGACAACCTTGAGGTGGTCTGGACACGGGGAGTTGTTTTGGCTACGGGGGGGCTCGGCCAGCTTTACCGGGAAACTACGAATCATCCCGTGGTTACCGGGGATGGCCTTGCTGCGGCTCTCCGGGCGGGTCTTTCGCTGGAAGACCCGGAGTTTATTCAGTTTCATCCGACTGTGCTTTACCTGGCCGGAGCACCGCGGTTTTTAATTACTGAGGCTCTGCGTGGTGAAGGCGGTCTTCTGCGGGATATCAACGGTGAGCGGTTTATGGACTCGGTTCACCCCCGGGCTGAGCTGGCCCCCCGGGATATCGTTAGTCGGGCTATCCTGGACCGTATGATTGCCACAGATTCTTCTTACGTTTACCTGGATGTAACTGAATTGTCCCCCCGGAAATTACAACAGCAATTTCCCACTGTAACTTCTATGTGTGCCCGCTATGATATTGATGTTACCCGCGACTTTATCCCGGTTCGTCCCTGTGAACACTACTCAATGGGAGGAGTAGAAGCTACTATCCACGGTGAAACAGGACTTGATAATCTTTATTGTGCCGGAGAAGTGGCCTGTACAGGGGTCCACGGGGCCAACCGGTTGGCTTCCAATTCCCTCCTTGAAGGACTGGTTGTCGGGGCGGAAGCGGCTGAAAAGATGAAGCAGGGCCTGCCGGAAGTAAAGAAAATAGAATTTTCAGAAACTACGGAAATTGATCCCGATTATCAGCTTGACTTTTCAGATATGCGAAAATCATTGCAGAGCTTACTCTGGCGGAATGCCGGTATTCTGAGAGAAAAGGAAAAATTACTGCTTGCCCGGAGCCAGATAAATAAATGGTTTTCCATGATTAACCAGGTTTTTCCCACCGACAAAACTGAGCTGGAGACGGTTAATATGGTTTACCTGGGAGCCGCAGTGATTAAAGCGGCCCTGGCCCGGGAAGAAAGTCGTGGTGCCCATTACCGTAAGGATTTTCCTGAGCCCGAGGAACAGTGGCGTAAGCACACTATGCTTTCACTCGGTGAGGAAAGAAATTCGCTGGAAGTGGACTATAAACCGATTGCCACACTTGCTGATTAAACTTTTCTCATTTCTTCGGCCAGTTTTATGGCATTGTCAATGTTTCTCATTCCCGTGAAGCTTATGTTTATTCCCATGGGAATGGAAATAGAGAGTTCTTCGTTTGTTTTCTGGATTCTGGACCAGATGTTCTTGGCGTGATCAATAGAGGCTTCGACCGGGGTGTCGCTTCCAAGAATTTTTTCTTCTACTTCATCCGGTATTTTAACTCCCAGCCAGCGCATAAAATTCACATCTTTCTGTTTGGCAATTGGAGCAAAACTCCAGAAGAACATCGGGGGGCTCAGTTTTTCCTGCTGGAGTTCTTCCTCCAGGTCCTTAAGAAGAGTTACCGTAGACTCCGCTTCCTGCAGAATCTGAGTGGTGAAAAAATCGGTTCCCGCTTTTACTTTGTAAGAGATACGCTGGGGCTCATCGAGTATTTCCAGCCGTCGCGTGGGAATGCAGATGTTTCCAATTAAATAATCAGTGGCCGGCTGTTTTTCGTTCACTAATTCTGTTTCCCCGTAATTTAATTTCTCCTTGATTAAGCTGTCTCCTTCCGGCACGGAAAGACCGTCGTATGCATCGGCCTCTTTTTCGCCCCCCACTAACACGAGGTTGTGGATTCCGTACTCGTTTGCCGTTTCCAGGAACCATTTTTCCTGGTTTCGGGCGGAATCGTGGACAATCACCCGGCAAATTACGTATTCCGTCTCCAGGTGTTCACTGAGTTGATGAGCGTATTCTCTCGGGGCAACCCGGGGAGCAAAATCGCTTTTTCTCTCCCCCTCGTCGCTTTTAGCCGATTCCTCCCGGACTTCCGGCAGGTTGATTCCGTCCACTTCAACTCGCGCAGTCAATTCCTTCAACTTGTTTATTCGCCGGTCAAGTACCTCGGGCTCCGCTCCCTTCTCCGGGGGGATGATCTCAAAGAGCAGAGGTTCTTCAGAAAATCTCCTTTTAACTTCCTTTATCCGCGGTTCGTTTTGCAAAATTTACAGCCTCCTTATTAAAGCTGGATAACTACTCACCTAATCTTTTCCCCCTTGATGGGGGAGGACTAAGGTGGGGGTGAAAAAGGGTTTTGAAAGGCCCTTAAACTCAGCTATTTTGTCGAAAAAGCTGGGTTGTCCCTCTCACCCTGGCCCTCTCCCACCAGGGGAGAGGGAATAGTGAGTAGTTACAAAATAGGATATTCCGTGTAAAATTACCTGTGTTATTATAAAATTTAAGTCCAGCTTCTGAAAGAGATTAACGACTGATGGTTTTACAGTTATATTTTCCGGAGGTAATTTTTTATGTATTTGTTATTTGCTACTTCTGCTCATGCAATGGCCGGCGGAGACGTTGGTGGAGGAAACAGTATTGTTTCTTACGTGTTGATGATTGGGATTATTTTTGCGATATTTTACTTTCTGGTAATCCGTCCCCAGCAAAAGCAACAGAAAGAACACCAGAATATGCTCAATCAGTTAGAGAAAGGGAATCGGGTTGTTACTGCCGGCGGTATTCACGGTAAAATAACTTCTGTTCAAGAGGATACAGTTAAGTTGCAGGTTGCCAAGGATTTTAAACTGACCATGAACAAGTCCTCAATTTCTACGGTCAAAGGAGCCACTTCAGAAGATGTGGAAGGAACTTAATTATTTGCTGAGGCGACCGCTATCGGTTTTGTTGGTTTGCTTTGTGCTGTCCAGTCTTTTAATGGTGCCAGCTTCGGCCTCTACTTTTCAGGAAGGACTGCACAATTATTTTCGTGAAAATTTTGAAAAAGCTCGTCGGAAATTTCAACAGGCGGTTCAGGCAAATCCGAGAAAACCAAAGTATCATTTTTTCCTCGGGAATGTCTTTAACCGGCTGGATGATGTAAACCAGGCTGAGTTGGCCTATAAAAAGGCGCTGGAACTTGACACTACATATACGACCGCTCGCCGCCGGTTGGCTTTCCTCTATTTCAACAGCCGGCAGTGGAAGGAAGCAGCCGCTCAGTTCAAACACCTGTTGTCCTCCAATCCGCAAAATTTTGAATATCGCTTCCACTACGGGGTTGTCCTCTTCAAGCAAGGAAAATACGAGTTGGCCCGCGGGGAACTTCTTCGGGCGCGAGAAATCCGGCCTGAAGCTGCCGAGGCCCATTATTATCTGGGTCGGATAAGTCTGGACCGGGGACAGAAGTTAAACAGCATCAGTCGATTTGCCCGCGCAATTGAACTTGACCCTTCCACGGGAAAATATTACTTTTACCGGGGGGTGGCTTACTTTAGGAATGAAGATTACCGGGCCGCACCGGGGGCCCGTTTTAATTCAGCTCAAAATTTTAGGAAGGCAGTTGAACTGGAGTTTAGCCTCTCCCGATCCCGTTTTATGCTGGGGAATTCTCTGCTGAGCCGGGGGCTTTATTTGCTCCGACAGGAAAAAGCAAAAAACGGAATTGATTTTCTCAAGCGGTCTGTCCAACAGTTTCGATTTGTTCTCCTCGATGACGCCCGGGCCAGCAATGCTTACCATAATATGGGCATAGCCTACCTGGGGATTGGCAAGCTGGAGTTGGCCCGCCAGGCTTTTCGTGAAGCTATCGGAATTGAACCTTCGGTAGCTTTTTTTCACGACAGTCTTGGTCTTGCTCATTATCGGCTTGGTAACTTTAAACAGGCCCTCAGTAGCTGGACGTTTGTTCATGAAATAGACTCTGATTATTCCGGTCATCCATTCAAGAACTTGCTCGGTATAAAACCGCTTGATAAACGCCTCCGGGAGGCCCGTATTCGGAATTGATTACTCGCCGTTTTGTTGTTTCTTTTTTCGTTGTATTTCTGTTGCTGACTTTGGGGTTTTACTGCACTTTGAAACCCGTCTATGCCAGCCCACAAGGTTCCCCCTTATTTAACCTCCGTAATCAACCTGCCGGCTCCCCGGAAGATACAGTCCCTCAAGAATTGGAAGAAAAGGTTTCCTCTGTCTCTTCGGTTTCAGATACTTCTGTTACCGGCGAAACTTTGCCGGCTGATACCGCTTTTCCTTCGGATACGTCCACTATTCCGGCTATCTCTGATACAGAAGCAAAAGGTGATACTGCTTCAGTGCCGGGGGTTGAAAAAGCTGATACGCCGGTAGGACATCAGAAACAGCCATCGTCCCAGGCCACCGGAGATACTCCGGTTACGGGTTCCGAAAAGAAATCACCAGGGGAAATAGCAGCAGAAACAATCAAACCCGATTCACCGGCAAAACTTGAAAAAACGGATCAGAAAAAAGAAATTTCGCCCGTTCAGGCAGTAGATGAATCAACCCACCCGGTCAAGGAAACAGCCCCTTCCACCACTCTATCTTCCCCCGGAAAATCCGACAAGACCACGGCAGATAAACCGGTTCAAAAAGAGGAACCGGCCCCGCCGCCGGTGCGCGAGATAACCGGTGGAGAGACGTCTATAACTGCTCCCCCCTTACCCGGGCCGCTCTGGGCTGATTTGGGAGATACCGTTGGGCAATTGGTAACTACCCCGGAAACGTTTAGCTGGCCAAAAGCCGGAGCTGCGGAGACTCTCCCTCCTGCGCCTGCCGCCAGCCTTGATCAGCCCACGCGAACTTCAAATTTGGGGACCTGGGGCTGGGGAGTTGGTAGTGCTTTTGGTATTGGGATATTTTTGTTTGGAATTTATCTCTGGCTCAGACTTTCACGCCCCCGGGTTTTTGACTCCTCCTTTGGAAAGAGCAGTTCAAGTTCCACTACAACAGTCTCTTCCCGGACCTCGGTGCCGCCGTCTGCTCCTCGAAAAAAGAAGACCAAGCCGGTTCAAAGTTCGGCCAGTCAGGAGTCAGAGACAAAAGAAACTGGCCCCCGGGTACCAATCTGGCGGTATCCTGATGAAAAATTGGAAGAGCTGGGAATTGATCCCAAATACAGGGAAGTATTTAAACTTTACTACGGCCGGGATAAATCAATAGAAGAGATCGCCGGTGAAACGGACTTTGGTGCCGGCGAAGTAGGACTGGTCCTCAATTTAAGCGATTTAATCAGCAAAACTTAAGACATGTTTTCTCGAAGATACCGGGTTGCTTCTTCCGGGGAAGTAGGGTTAATGTAAAAGCCGGTTCCCCATTCAAAACCGGCTACCCGCGTAATTCGTGGGATAATTTCCAGGTGCCAGTGGTAATCGTTTTCTATCGTGGCGAAATATCCCGGCCGTTCACTTTTTAGATTGGGGTTGGGGGCGGTATTAATCAAGTAATTATATGGCGGGTACTGTAGAGCTTTGTTTAGCCGGTCCACGGTTGATTGTAAAACTTCTCCAAATTTTTTCCGCAACCGCTCATCAATGTTGGCAAAATCGTGGTTGTGTTTGCGGGGAAGAATCCATGTTTCAAACGGGAACCGGGCGGCAAACGGGGACCAGACCACGAAATCTCGGTCCTGATAAACTATCCTTTTTTCTTCCTCTGTTTCCTCGCTGATAATATCACAGAAGATACAGCGCTTTTTATCATAATAGTGTTTCCGGGCTCCATCTAATTGTTCTTTGACCCGCTTCGGGGTTACTGAAAGGGCTATAATCTGACTGTGGGGATGTCGGAGAGTTGCCCCGGCTTTCTGACCGTGGTTTTTGAAAATAAGTATGTATCGGAACCGGCTGTCTTTGCGTAAATCTAACATTCGGTATTGATAAGCCTCGAGTACCCGGTCCATTTGTTCTAATTCGTATTCCGGTAATGGTTGTTCGTGCTCCGGCGTTTCAATCACAACCTCGTGGGCTCCGATTCCGTTCATCAGGTCAAACATTCCCCGGCCCTCACGGTTTAATTTCCCCTCTATTGCCAGGGCCGGGTATTTATTGGGAACAACGCGAACCTGCCAGTCCGAGTGACTGCCGTTTTCGGGCCGGTGAGCGTATATTTCCGGGGGGGTCATGTCTTCGTTTCCCGGTCCAAAGGGGCAGTATTCTTCATTCCTGGTTTCCGGGGGGACGGAGGCAAAATCCTCCGGTCTGTGGCCCCGTTCTTCAGCAATAATTACCCAGGTATCGGTAAGCGGATCTTTTCTGAACTGCGGCATTCTAACTATTTCCTCCTCGGTAATTTATAGCACCGCTCCACTGCTATTCAGGGAGCGGCGTCTCTTGCAAAGCTTTCGATGACTAGACGGTAGCCGGCTAACTTATCACCTAAATTGAGCGATTCTATGGTGAGTCTGCAAGATATCACCTGTTTCTATCAT
>CAZVWJ010000013.1:0-60927 GCA_964631325.1 uncultured bacterium
GGCTGTCCTTCGGACGGATAATTCCCGACAGTTACGCTGTCGCGAATTATCCGGGTTAGAAAGTTGTGAAGACGAGGAGTCGGTGGTCAAAATAATGGAAAATGAATTTGATAGCGCAAATATTAACGAGAGTGGTTTCCAGTCTGAAACTCTCTCCCAGAACGTAGTGGATTCTGAGGAGGCGGAGTTTGAGGAGACTCTGCGGCCCCAGAAACTCGAGGAGTTTGTCGGGCAGACTAAGGAAAAGGACAATCTCCGGGTTTTTATTGAGGCCACCCGAAATCGGGGTGAGGCGCTGGACCACGTACTTCTTTACGGTCCCCCCGGACTGGGGAAAACCACGCTCGCTCATATTATTTCTAATGAACTTGAAGTTCCAATTAAATCTACTGCCGGTCCCACCCTGGAGCGACCTGGTGATCTGGCTGCGGTTCTTACCAACATTGAGTCCCGGAGTGTCCTGTTTATTGATGAAATACACCGTTTGCCTCATATAGTCGAAGAATTTTTATATCCGGCCATGGAGGATAAGAAGATAGATATTACGATTGGGGACGGGCCTTCGGCTCGAGCTGTAAGCCTCGAATTGAATGATTTCACGCTGGTTGGTGCTACTACTCGTGCCGGGTTGTTAACTGA
This sequence comes from uncultured bacterium, assembly GCA_964631325.1. Classification (GTDB taxonomy): domain Bacteria; phylum T1Sed10-126; class T1Sed10-126; order T1Sed10-126; family T1Sed10-126; genus CAZVWJ01. Next base: position 640 of record CAZVWJ010000013.1, read on the forward strand.
ACCGTTACGCTCACGTTTCGGGGTCCATACCCGGCTGCAGTTTTATAATAATGAAGATATGCGGGAAATTATTGACCGTTCAGCCGGGATCCTGGACATTGAAGTAGAACCCAGGGGCGCTCAGGAAATTGCTCGACGGTCCCGGGGAACACCACGGATTGCCAACCGGTTGTTGCGCCGGGTCCGTGATTTTGCCGAAGTGGACGGGGAAGGAGTGATCACCCTGGATATTGCTCAACATGCACTGGAGCGGTTGGCTGTTGATAAACGTGGTTTGAAGAAAATGGACCGGGAAATTTTGTCCACAATTATTAAACATTTTGAAGGTGGACCGGTCGGGATAGACACCCTCGCCACTGCCGTTGGTGAGGAAGCGGGTACCATTGAAGAATTACACGAACCTTTTTTGATTCAATCCGGTTTTATCAAGCGAACCACCAGGGGCCGGGTGGCAACCAAGCGGGCCTATGAACATATCGGGGCTGATAAACCGGAAGATTCTCCCCACCTGTTTGCAGATTAATATGTTTTTTACCAAGTTGGCCACAATCCTTTATTTTTTCTGCCGGATCCGGTTGTTTTTCTGCCGGATTTTTTCCTTTCTCCGGGGGATTTCCAAAATCCGAAAATATGGATATATATTTGGGCTGATATTATTATTCCTTTCCTGGTGGCTGATTTTTACGGGGCCGGTTTACGCTAAGGAGTTCAGTTGGCCTCTGGAGGAACCCACCCATGTAACCTCAACTCTCGGGGAAATCAGAGACGGTCACCTGCACAACGGAATTGATTTTTCCACCCTTAAACAGCAGGGCCGTAAAGTTAAGGCTATTGCTGACGGAAAACTAAAAAAAGTGTTTTTTCTTCCCCGCAGTTACGGGCGGACTGTTGTGGTGAAACATTCTTCCGGCTTGAAAAGCTGGTATTCTCACCTGGCAAAAATTTCTCCGGAAATTTTGAATAAACTCCAGAAAAAATTGAAAGCCGACGTTCATATTATTCCCCGGAAAGAAATTAATATAGAAGCGGGACAGATCGTGGGGGAGGCCGGAGCAACCGGAGAAGGGCCAATCCACCTGCATTTTGCTCTCCAGGCTAATAACGGTGATTTTCTGAATCCCGTTGGTCGGTTCTCGCCGTCCTTGGCCTTTGACCCCCGGCCCGGAGTTGAGAAACTAAAATTGTATCCCGTGGATGGAACCGGCTGGATCGAGGGGAACTCAAACGAACAAACCTTCGAGTTTACTCGGGAGGAGCCAGTTAAATTGTGGGGACGCCTGGGAGTGGCGGCGCGGGTCCGTAATTTCCACAACGGTAACCAGAGCCTCCCCTATGAAACGGTGCTGTTTCGCGACCAAAAAGTAGTAAGCAAACGCCGGTTTAACCGGCTCACAGAAACTGAAATTGAGCAGGGCGCGGCCGATTTTTATGATTTACTCAGTTCTAATATTGGTCCGACCCGGTTTTTTCTTAACCTGGTTCCGCTGAAAACCGAGAAGACCTGGGGAAGCTTGAATTTTTTCAAAGCCGGTAAATCGGGAACCCTGAAGGTAAGGGTGAGAACAATTACCGGGGAGAAATCCAGCCGGCGGCTCTCCTATCGCACTGTATTACCGCCTCGCCCCCGGCGTTGGGAAGGACTTTCCCGGGCTGGGCAAGCCCGGCAAAATGATGGTTCAGAAGGATCGCGTTTTATGGTCGCTTCATTTCCCAATCATCAAAAAATCCAGGAACAGTATTCTCCGCCCCTGGTTCCCTTCGCCAATCCTGATCCGCGTCTTAAGCTAACCACCCACAATTTGAATAACCGGGTGAAAATTAGTTTAAAAATTAACAACGGCTGGAAGGGCTGGCCGGAAATAAATGTAAAATCCGGGGATTTCAGTAAAAATATTGGTCCCCTCCAGACAGCCCCGGGCAAATTTACTGCCTGGTGGTCACCGGGGATCAGGCGGGATGGCTGGTACACTGTTGAAGCTAAAGTTAAAGGGAAGAAAACTACCGCCGTGGATACGAGCCGGGTTTATCTGCAATCCGTTCGAAAAAATGAATCTAATGCGATTACCAGTATGAATGGTAATTTTTCTCTTTATACCGGGGGAAAGGGTCTCAATTTTAACTCATTTTTATACTTTCAATCCCGGCGAAATTTTCCCGTCCCGGATACCGGCCTGATTCCGGAAAGTAAAGCCTATGAAATAAAACCCGATCACATTCAGTCAACCGGAAAAATGTATTTATATGCTTCTATTCCCGGGACGGTCGAAAATCCTCGCCAGGTGGGGCTGTATCAATGGAACCCGGTGGCGGAAAAATGGGAAGTTCTCTCTTACCAGGGCTACAGCCGTAAGCTCGACAGCCGTGAGCGGGAAGCGGTGCTTCATTCACTGCCACGAGTTGCCCTGTTCAGGGATGTGTCACCACCCGAAATACTGGGGCTGGAAAAAGATACTGACCGGGAAGAATTGAGGATCCGGTTGAGCGAAGCAGAGTCGGGTTTTACAAGCCGGGCCCTTTCGGTGAGTTCGGGTGAACGAGAGCTTGATTTTTACTATGACCGGGACAAAAAAGAAATAGTTATATCCACCAACCAGTTTCATCAGGCTTCCAGAGTAAAAATTTCCGCCGCGGTAGCTGACCGGGCTGGAAATAAAGCAAGCAAAGAATTTAAAATTAATCTCGCGAAGTAATAGCGGCCGGGGAAAGCTGAGGAGGGAGTAAATTGACCGCTGCAAATAGGCAACAGGAGTTTAACCGCCGGGTATTGATCGTCGGGGCGGGAGAAGCCGGTGAAATGGTGCTGGAGGAAATTGAGAATTCCAGCCGGCTTAACCGGAAAATTATTGGTTTCGTGGACGATGATCCCGACAAAGACGTTGTAAAAAATTATCCGGTGCTGGGGACCACGGGAGAGATTGGCCCACTCTGTGAGGATAAAAATATCGGCGAAGTAATTATCGCCATGCCCTCCGCCGGCGGGGATACGATACGCAGTATTACCCGCCAGGCCGATCAGATGAACGCACATTTGCGGATTGTCCCCGGCATCAGAGAAATAATTGAGGGGGAAGTTCACTGGTCCCAGGTCCGAAATATCAAACCGGCTGATCTGCTGGGCCGGGAGACAGTTGAGCTCGACCGTGAAAAAATCCGAGATTTTCTCAAGAACAAGACAGTTCTTGTTACTGGTGCGGCCGGCTCTATCGGCAGTGAACTTGTCCAGTATCTGGTTGAATTTCCCGGCGTTGAAGTGGCCGGGGTTGATATTAATGAGTCGGCCCTGTATGAATTAAGTGTCTCCCGGCTAAAAACCGATTTGCAATCCCGTTTTAACTACCATCTTGGCGATATTCGGGATAAATCACGTCTCGCTGAGTTGTTTTCCCTCGTTAAACCGGATCTGGTTCTCCACGCCGCCGCCCTGAAACACGTGCCGGTGGTGGAGAAAAATCCGGTTGAAGGGCTGAAGACTAACATAAGTGGAACAATTAATTTACTGGAACTAATCAAAGAATACAGAGTGCCGGATTGTTTGGTTATTTCTACCGACAAGGCGGTGAAACCCCGGGGGATAATGGGAATGACGAAACGGGTAACTGAACGCTTGGCTGCGACCTATCAACAGCTTGCCCCGGCGACTCGTTTTGCCTCCGTTCGTTTTGGCAATGTCCTGGGCAGTCGGGGGAGTGTTGTCCCCCTGTTCAAAAAACAGATTGAGCAGGGAGGACCGGTGACAGTGACTGATCCGGAAGTTGTCCGCTATTTTATGACTCCTACGGAAGCTGTTAAACTGGTTATGCAGGCCGCCAGCCTCGAGGGGAAAGCACCGCTTTATGTGCTTGATATGGGAGATCCGATTAAAATACTCGATTTAGCCCGCCAGTTAATTGCTCTTTCCGGCTACCAGCCGGACTCTGAAATACCGATTGAAATTACCGGTCTCCGGCCCGGTGAAAAGCTGGAAGAAGTGCTGGTGGGGGGATCTGAAGAGCCCCGTCCCACCAGTCATTCGCGAATTCGTCAGCTCAACCCGCCCGGTTTTTCCGCCGGGAAGCTGGAGAACCTGAAAAAATTGCTTGCTTCGCCTCCACAGTCGCGGCAGGCTGTAACAGGAGAACTGGAAGAATTTGTTTAAACGTCCCGGCTACTCTGGCTGGTTTAATTTTATTTTTGATATTTTTTTCTGGCTCCTCTGCCACTGGCTTGGGCTGTTTCTGCGATTTCCCGGGGGCATCCCGGCTATTGAACTGGAATATTTTTACCGGTTTGTTCCGCTTGCCGGAGCCGGAATGTTGTTTGCTTTCTATTCCTTTGACTTCTACAGTTATGATCCACTCAAGCGCTTGAACTGGCGCCGGTTGATTGGCGGCTGGAGCCTGGGAATCGGGCTTGCTTTTACCTTTCACTTTCTCCTGAAAATTCCCTATTCCCGGTTTGCCTTTTTGTTCGGGGCGCTCCTCTTTTTTGTCCTTGTCATCCTTTCCCGCTTCCTTGAAAAGTATTTTTCCACCATTTTTTCAGAAAAAATTGGGCCTGTTATTGTGAGCGTGGGGCTCAATGAATCCGCTCAACTGACCCGGGCTAAAAAAAATATTCCCGCCTCCTTTCAATTTGAAAAACAACTTAAAAAAGCTGATATTTCTCCACCCTTTACCCGGCTCCAGGAGATAACTCCGGATATAATTCTGGTTAACGGCAGTTTACCGGTTGATTTCATCCGGGAACTCACCGCGTTTGGCCGGCGTCGCCAGGTGGCGGTTTTAGTCTGGCCGGAGGCGGAACAACTGTTTTATACCCGGACCGCGGCAAAAAAGTGGCGGGATCTTGTTCTGCTTGAACCCCGGATGAATCTTCGACTCCAGCATCAATTTGTCCTGAAATACCTGCTTGATTATTTTTTCGGTCTTGTCTTGTTGTTTCTTACTCTCCCGCTTATACTGCTGATTTCCGTCATTATCCTGGCCGTGGAAGGCCGGCCGGTTTTTTACACCCAGGAACGGATTGGCCGGGACGGTAAAAAGTTTAAACTCTATAAATTTCGAACGATGGTTCCGGAGGCTGAAAAAGAGGGGAAGCTGACCCGGGGAGCCGATGACCCTCGCATTACCGCCGTGGGTAAGTTTTTGCGGCGCTGGAGTCTCGATGAACTGCCCCAGCTTTACAACGTTCTACGCGGCGAGATGAGCCTTGTCGGGCCGCGGCCCGAGCTGGCTTCTATCACCGACGGTTATAGTTCTTGTCAGCGCCGGGTTTTCTGGTTAAAGCCCGGGTTGACCGGCCTCAGCCAGGTCAGTGGGCGGGAGAATCTTGAGCTGGAAGAGAAGTTAAAAATAGATCAGTATTACGTGAATGAGTATTCGTTGCTGCTCGATCTGCAAATATTTCTTAAGACTTTTTACGTTGTCCTCCGGGGCGAGGGTAATAATTGAAAAAATTAATTCTGCCTCTCCTGCTGGTTCTATTTTTTCTTGCCCTATATTTCCCGGCCTTGCCCGGTGGCCTGACAGCCGGGGACGGGGCAGAGCTGGTCTACGGGATAAAAAATTTCCGGACTGTCCATCCGCCCGGCTATCCGCTTTACCTGGTCCTGGGGCGGGCTTTCATCCGGTTGACCGGCCTAAGCTGGATTTTTGGTCTACATTTTCTTTCGGCTCTTTTTGGAGCATTCGGACTAACTTTTTTTTACTGTTTCCTGAAACTTCGGGATATCTCCAGGGAAAATGTATTTTTTGCGGTTTTAACCGCCGGCTTTCTCTTCCCGCTCTGGTCTGTCTGCACAAAAGTCGAGGTCTATTCACTTGCCTTTCTCTTTTTTACCGGTAGCCTGTATTTTTATGAAAAAACTGTTGATTCGCAGTGGCGTGGTTATTTGCTCTGGTTCTGGGTCGGACTGAGTTTGACTCACCATCCTGTTGCCCTGTTTAATCTTCTGTTGCCGCTTGACCTGTGCCGGCGTCGAAAACAGTTTCCATCCGGTCTCCAGATTTTGTTATTTCTCCTCCCCGGTTTGCTTTACCTGACCCTGTTGCTTCCTACTAACGCTCCTCCTTTTAACTGGCCGCTTACCGGTAATTTGCCGGCCTTGATAAATCATATGACCGGGGGCTCTTTCCATAAGTTCTTTTTGGCCGGGGGATTGAGGGGAGTGCTCAAGCAGCTCGGGGGAATACTTATTGTGCAACTCGCGGCTTTCTCTCCCTTGCCCGCAATTGTGTTGGTCTATGGTGTAATGGGCCTTGAGGGACGCGAAAGATGGTTGATCTTTGTCCATCTCGGTCTAATCGTTCTGCTCAGCCTTTACGTGGTTCCTGATTTTTCTGATTTCCTGTTGCCGGCTTACGCCCTCTGTACTCTATATTTCGCCCGGGGGCTTGAGAGGGTAAAAGAAAGATTTAGTAATTACTGTCTCGCCGGAGTGATTTTTTTCTGTTGTCTGACATTTATTATTTTTACGGTCTATCTTGATTTACCCTACTGGCGGTCCAAGCGGCCGGTGCAATGGAAAAATTATGCTTCTGTAGTCGATGAAAATGTTCGTTCCGGAGTTATTCTCAGTGACTGGTACCACTATGCGCCGCTTCGTTTTTATCAACTTGAATCAGGTTATCTAAAAGATGTCAGGCTGGTTTCCGGGGCCCGGCTTCTTGATAAATGGCCCCGGTTGATTAAAATTTATCGCCGGTATAATCAGACTGTCTACACCACCATCAACGATTGGCCCGGCGCGAAAAGCTGGAACTACAAGCAAAAAGGTTTTGTTTACTTAATTAAAGGTCGTCGGCGGCATGGCTGACAATAGCTGGCGGGAATTCATTTCCAAAACTTTTATTGGCCTGCTGGATCTCTTTTTTCCGGTAACCTGCTTATTCTGTCTGAACCCGGTAGACCGAAAAAGTTGCTCGCCGGTTCCGCTGTGTGCTTCCTGCGCCGGAAAGCTTCCCGTTTTATCCCCGCCAATCTGCCGGCTTTGCGGCCTCCCCCTGGATCGTCCCCGGACAGAACCATTCGAGGAATATGAACCGGACGCCGATAGCGGCGATTTACCCCTGGATGCTCCTCTTTGTGGCCAGTGCCGCACCAGAAACATTCAGTTTGAATATCTCCTGTCCGGTTTTGCCTACCAGGATAAATTGCGCTCGATTGTCCAGGACTGGAAATTTGGTCGAAACTCGTTGTGGGGGAACTGGCTGGGCGACCGACTGGCTGAGGTGGTGAAAGAGAAGTTTGAGGGGAGCGGCTGGGATTTCTTAGTCCCGATCCCCCTGCACCGCTTGCGGCTGGAAAAACGCGGCTTCAATCAGGCCGGTCAGTTAAGCAAAACTCTCGCTGAACGGTTTGACATTCCGCAACTGAACGTCCTCGAAAAAGTCCGTCGCACCCGGGCCCAATCCGAGCTGGCTCGTTCGAAACGGCTGGATAACTTGAAAGATTGTTTCAGGGTAAAAAAAATACACGAGTCGGAAATTAAAAAGAAGAACCTTCTCCTCGTTGATGATATCTATACGACCGGTTCTACGCTGAAAAGCGCCGCCGACAAGCTATTTGACGCCGGCGCCGGTAAATTAGGGGCCGTAGTGCTTGCTAGAACCTTACCGGACTACCGGTGAAATTTATGTTTCAGTTTATTTTCAACAGAGCCGATAATAAGAAACGTAAACCACTATATTCATGGAGGCCAGAATCTTGGAACTCAACCAAAAAATAATTGATAACCTGGAAGCACTGGATGAAGATTACGGAAAGCTGCGTTCTTTACTCGAGGAAAAGCAAGAAGCCGTTATTGATCGAAAAATTGACCGGCTTGAAAAAATCAACAACAAGGTAGAGCTGTTGTTATCTGAAATACGGGAGTTACACGAGCGGCGAGAAAAACTGTGGCGGAAGAGAATTGGCGGGGGACCGGAAATTGTTACCGGCGATCATGTTGCCGATGTTATGCCGGAAATTTTAGCCGGCCGATTAGCTGACTTACGTCAAACTATAAAACAAAAGGTCAGGGACATACAGCGACTCAGTGAAGGAATTGCAAATCGCCTGGAAGACCGGCTGAGTGTTCAAGAACGGATGTTTGATTCATTGTATGAGTCGGTTGAGGCTTCAAAACAGGACGATGATACTTACGATCAACAGGGAAAAAAGGATAACAAGGCGGATAAGCCCTCGGTGGTCATTGATGAGGCGGTGTAAGTAATATGGGTTCCCAGTCGATGGATAACGCCCTTTCGGGCGTTCTCACCTACAGAAGGGCCCTGGACGTTGTTTCCCAGAATATTTCCAACGCCTCTAACCGGGATTATTCCCGCCAGCGGGCGGAACTCAAGTCAAATAATCCCTATATTTCCGGGGGACTCTCGATAGGCCGGGGAGTCCAGGTCGCGGATATCACCCGGGCCCGGGATGAGCTGCTTTCGACCAGGCTTCGTGCGGAAACCCAGACCCTGGAGCGTTATAAGCAATTGGAGAGCGTTTATAAAGAGATTGAAAACTCCCTCAATGAGCCGTCGAAGAACGGAATGCGGGGGACGCTTAGTTCATTTAACGCTGCCATGCAGAGCCTCGCTAATCAGCCTGAGAACCGGGGGAGTCGAAGAAGCGTAGTGGGAGCGGCGGCGACGCTGGCAAACGTAATGAAACGGTTTCACGGCTCCCTCCAGAATATTGCCGGAGGCGCGGGCACCAGCAGTGTCGACGCCCAGATTCAGACGACGCTGGAGAAAATCAATAACATCGGCGAGCAGATTGCTTCCTTAAACATGGAGATAAACGCTGCCGAGGCGGGGGATGCTTCGCCCAACGATCTGCTGGATAAACGAAACGCGCTGGCCAAGGAAGTTTCCAAATACATCGATACAAACGTCCAGAAAGGAACCAAGTCATACCGGGTTAACGTCGCCGGCTATACACTCGTACAGCAGGGTGAAGCACATCAATTAGAGTATGCCGCCAAAGAGGGTGAAGACAAGAAACGAATTCTTTATGACGATAAATTAAAAAGCATTGTTCGGCCTAAAAACGGTCAGCTTAAGGCCCTGATGGATTTAAAAGAAAAGGATATTCCGGAGCTTATTGACCGTTTGAACGATATGGCGGTTCAGTTCGTGGACCGTTTTAACGACATGCACAAGGCCGGTTTTGGTCTCCAGGGACAGGACCGGAACAATTTCTGGTCTGAACTGCCGACCCAGGATAATGGAATTTTCAGGTTGGAGGGAATGGGGGCTCTGAGTGGTCCTCAGCACAAACAACGAGCCGGTTTTATTGACTCGCCGGACACGGTGTTGACCGGAGACACCTCCACGGATCAACCGGAAAACTTTGAAGATGATTTTGGGGTGCAAGGGATAGAAGAAACTACAGGTAATAAAGTGGGGAATTTTACCGGGACCCTGAAAATAAATGATAACTCATTCCAATATGACATGTCCGAGGACTCGATTAAAGATATAATCAACCGGATCAATGAAACTGACAACAAAGCCTCGGCCTATCTAAGCGCCGAGGACCGGTTGGTAATTAAAGGGGCCCAGGAGAATGATTACCAAATTGATAAACTCCGCGACACCGGCCTCCTGCTGGAGAAAGCTAATATCCTCACGGTAGGCGGAACGAGCCGGCTGGCTAAGGAAGGAGTGGACGATACCGCAACAGCTCTTATTGATGGCGCCGGAAATTTAACAGGAGATTCCAGAATAGATGCTTTGATTAAAAATCCTGATAGTGCAGCCGCAGGTGCCCCAACTAGAAATTTGGACTTGGCTGAAGGTACTCTACAGTTTGAATCTTCTAATTCCGATGGGTTTACCATTCATTACGATGCTCGGGAGGAGAGTTTGCAAAATGTTGTTGATAACATTAATACTGCTGCAAGTAATTCCAGTACTAATATTGCCGCTGAAGTTACCAGTGATAATCGGTTGCGGATTTTTGCTTCCAACACTCCTGGAACCCCCGGGTCAGGGATAGACACCGAGGCTAAATTTTCTGTTAATGAAACTGCCAGTCAGCAATTGGTCGATGAGACTCAGGCACCGATGAATGATGGGAGTCAAAATTACGAAAGTGGAGATACACTTATTGGAGTTAAAGATGCCTCGGTGTTTGAAACCGATGATAAGGTTATAATCCAGAACAACGATGGGACGGACAAGGAAACCCACACCATTGCCAGTGTAAATCAAGATGAGGATACAGTTACTCTAAGTGGTGGTGGACTAACAAACTCACATAATATAAATAATACCGCAATTCGACGTCGGAACAATGATAATGAAAAACGCAATCTGCTTTCAGCGCTGGGGATGGACAGGTTATATGATAGCTCGGAAGAGAATTATGAGTACGCATTGAAGGGGGAAAAAAAGCGGCCGCCGATCCCCGACCAGGTGGCCGGGATGAAGGTGGACAAGCGAATTATGAACAACCCTGACCTGATTGCGACTGCCAAAGGCGAAGACGTAGACATGGACGGGATTGCCGAAACTGCTAACGGGCCCGGGGACGGTTCGAATATGTATGACCTCTCCAACCTGCACAGTGAAGATATTATTGATGGAGACGAAACTTCTGCGGACGAACATATAAGTGAGATGACTGCAAAAATTGGTAACGACGCTTCACTCGTTTACCGGGAAAGAGAGGCGGCAGAGAGCCTGGTAAATCAGATTACGGATCAGGTTCAGAGCGTCTCCGGGGTTAGCCTGGACGAGGAGATGACAAAGCTGGTCCGCTACCAGCAGGCCTTCCAGGCCTCGGCCCGGGTAATCAGCACCGTCCGCACAATGTCTAATTCAGTTTTACGTTTACTCTGAAAGAGATAATTTTGAAATATTTCCTACGAATAAAAAGCATTTAGATTAGTGAAGATCAGTGCAGATTAGTGGACACCAAAGGTTTTGAATTTAATCTGTGTAATCATTGTAATCTGTGGATAAAAAAGGTTTTTCGGTGGACAAGGGTTCTTGGTTTGATGCGAAACTATTTAAGGATTAGTTGAAGGTGAAGAAAAATGAGCCGTATTTCTTATTTGACCCGGTTTGAACATCCTAAACGGATACTATTGAATAACACATCCGATCTGCAGGAAACCATGCGCAAAATATCAACCGGGAAGAAGCTGTCGAATCCTTCGGATAACCCTCCGGACCTGGTTCGCAGTTTTAGTTTTCATAATCAAAAGGAACAAATCCAGCAGTATGACCAGAATATCACCGCGGGAAAAAATAAACTTTCGGCTTCCGAGTCAATCATGAGTGAAGTGACTGGCCTGGTTCAACGGGTCCGTGAACTGGCGGTCCGCGGGGCAAATGACTCTCTCGGAGCCAAGGACAGGGACTTGATTGCTTCTGAGGTTGACCAGCGGCTGGAAGAACTGTTTGACGTGGCTAATTCCCAGCAGGCGGACAAGTACTTGTTCGGTGGCGCCGAGACCCAGGGGATAGACCAGTTGTTTTCGGCCGAACGAAATGGCGAAGGGGAAATTGTTGATGTTAATTATCACGGCGACGCAACCATCCAGAAAAAACAGGTGGGGGAGGGAGAGAAAGTTGTCTCCAACCTCCTCGGTCACGAAGTCTTCCAGGCAACCAACCAGGGAGTAATAGGAGGTGTAAGGTTTGATTCAGCCGGGGATGTTACTACTTCGATGGACAGTGCAACTACTCCCGGGGGAAACATAGGTAAAAATGAAGGATATTTCAAAATAGACGGTGAAAAGTTTTATTACGACACGGGCAGTGACACGCTGGAAGACCTGGCCAGCCGAATTAATAATCGCGGAATTCCCGTAGAAGCGGTAATCCAGGGGAACGAACAAATTACTAATACAGGGAGTGAAGCAGACAACACTTTTCGTATTGATGGCAATCATAAAGATAAATTGTCTGCCGATGATAAATTCACTGTGAAAGGCGCCGGAGCTGGTGGCGATAATGACGGTGCTTATACAGTTGATTCGGTTTCAGAGGACGGGGGGGATACGTTTATCAAGGTCAAGGAAAATGTAGTCGATGATCCGAGTGCCGCTGGCGGAAGAATCGAAGGGATTGCTGATTACAAACCCGGTTCTGTCAGCGGAACCGGCCATGATTCCTACCAGTTGAAGTTGAAATCCCGTACCCCGCATAAAATCAGCCTGGAGGACGTGGATCGTAATCCTTCGGCCAGTGGGGTCCAGGGACTGTTGAACGATCTTCAGATGGTCAGTGGAGATGTCAACGAGGACCAGAATTTTCCCAACTCGCTCCACTCTAATTCGGTGATTGAAGGAAAAAGTTTATTTGATACGATTATTGACCTCAGGGAGGCCCTGCAGGAAGGGGTGGGGGATGCGGATGAAGGACTTATAAATCAAAATAACGCGCAAACCACGCGTAACCTGGACCCGGCCAATCCCCGGGAACAGATTGAACAAGCCCTGGAAGATTTAAAGCGCGGCACTGATAATATCCTTACTCATCGCAGTGTTGGCGGGGCCCGGCTGAACCGGTTAGAGTCGGCCAAAAACCGGTTAGATGACAAAGAGGTAAATACCATCGAATTAATTTCAGAGATTGAAGATACAAATTTAGCCAAGGTCATAAGTGACTACAAGCGCCAGCAGTCCGTTCAGCAAGCTTCCCTGCGGATGGCCGGCAAAGTAATGCAGATGACCCTGGCCAACTATATCTGACAGAACCTCAAAACAAATCTCCTCTCCCCTGGTGGGAGAGGACTAAGGTGAGGGGGAAGAGTTGTGTTGAAGTTTTGTATATCTGACAGTGTTCTTGCAAATTTGTTGGGATTATATACACTAAATGAAGAGAAACTCAAAATAGAAAGGATTTGATTTCACCTTGAAAATTCAATCTAAGCCTTACGGTGAAATTGAAATAGAGGAAGACAAAATAGTCACGATCAAAGATGGTTTGTTTGGATTTGAGGATAAGGAAAAGTATGTAATCATCGGCAAAGAAGAAGAACAGCCGTTTGAGTGGCTGCAGGCAGTTGATCAGCAGGATTTGGCCTTCGTAGTAGTTCAGCCCCAGTTGATTCGTCCTGATTACCAGCTTTCCGTCTTACCCGAGGACTACCGGGACATTGAAGTGGAGACCAGCGAGGACTTTACCATCTACACGATAGTCGTGGTTCCCGAGGACCCGGATGAGATGACGGTCAATTTCCGGGGCCCGATCTTGATTAACCAGAATAATTTGCTCGGCAAGCAGGTTGTCAATCAGATTGAGGAGTATTCTGTCCGCCACAAGGTCCTTGATGAGCTCGAAGGAGCCGGGGAAGAAAGCCTGGTTGCAGAGGGCGGGGGAAGCTAAATGTTAGTTCTGACCCGCAAAGTCGACGAGCAGGTAATGATCGGCGATGATATCAAGGTAATGATTGTCGGCCTGGACGGTGACCAGGTAAAACTGGGAATAGACGCTCCCCGGGAAATTCCCATTCATCGCCAGGAAGTTTACGAAGAGATCCAAAAAGAAAATATTGCCGCCGCCCAGGCAAGTGGGGAAGAGACCAAGTCAGTGGCGGAGTTTTTACGGAACAAACAGGAAGATGGAGAAGGGCAGAACAAGTCAGAATAATTTTTTTAAAATTGGTGCTTGACATTCGAGAAAAAATGTAGGAAACTTATAATGAATTGAGTGGAAGCTGGCAAGGAAGCTGGCTGTTAATTCACTATCACATGGAGGTTTGATAGAAATTAGACTGTTTATTTTAGCCTATTCTTGGTGTGCAGGTTTTCTGCGCAGACAGGGATAGGTTTTTTTTGTGTTACAACCACGATGATAGCGATTTTACGTTATTGTTGGGGCTCATGGGATAGTTAGATTATTGGTATTTTTTATTTGTTTTTTTGCTCTACGGAATTAAAATCAGCTCCACCTTCGGAAAGAGCTGTTAACGCTTGCTTCGGAGAGGAGTTTCCGTTCTTTGACAGTTAGATATAGTCGGTAGGTTGAGACGGCCCGGGTGTGTAGTATTTTCCCGGTCAAAGTGATGCCGATTCCCTTTGACCGGCTCGCAACATTCAGTACGATTCGAATCAAGGATGATTCGATTCCATAACTCCAGGAGGGAGTGTTTTACCGATGGGAAGTCTATTTAGAATCAATAATAACGTCCAGGCCACATTTGCTCAGCGACAGTTGAACAACAGTAGTTCGCAGCTGTCGCAGTCCCAACAGCGGTTGTCGAGTGGTCTGCGGATTAACACCGCAGCCGACGATGCCGCCGGTCTGGCCATTTCGGAGAAGATGCGGATGGCCAAGCGAGGTCTGGGACAAGCACAAGCTAACGCGCAGGACGGTATTTCCGTACTGCAAACCGCTGAAGGTGGTCTTGACTCTGTCAACACTAAGCTTCAGCGTATCCGTGAGCTGTCCGTTCAGGCTGCCAACGACAGTCTGACCAAGTCTGACCGTAAGAAGATCCAGACTGAGGTTGATCAGCTCGTGGACGAAGTCGACCGAACCGCCTCAACAGTCCAGTTTAACAACCGGCAACTGTTGAAGAATAAGTTCGGAACAGTCGGTGATTCCGGGTCTTCACTGGGAACCGGTGATGCTTCGCTCACGTTTCACGTTGGTTCCAACCGTGACGAAGTTGTTACCGTAACCACTGATGACATCGCGACGACCACCTCTTATTCGCTTGGTGTGCGGACCAGCACGGGAACTGCGAACCAGATTGAGGTTACTTCGCAGACACTGGCTGAATCCGCGGTTCAGATCGCAACTCAGGCGATTAACTCGGTCTCCACGCGGCGTGCGAACATCGGTGCCGTGCAGAACCGGCTGGAGGGTGCTGTCGACTTTCTCGAGATTCAGTCCGAGAACACACAGGCAGCCGAAAGTCGAATTCGAGACGCGAACGTTGCCAAGGAAGCGGTCAACCAGACTCGTGCGAACATCCTGATGCAGGCCGGTACCGCCGTGCTTGGTCAGGCGCAGCAAACACCGCAACTGGCGCTTCAGTTGCTCTAAGTGGTTTTATTTCCGGGTCGTCTCACCTGCCGGCTATTTTTTTATTTTTTGTGAAAGCTTCTTCCCCCTCACCTTAGTCCTCTCCCACCAGGGGAGAGGAGATTCGCTTTGAGGTTTTGTAGGGAAGAGGAGATTTGCTTTGGGTTTTGATTTTTTGCTGTGGGCTAAACCGGTTTACCGGTTTTTTTGGGACGTTCCGTAAAGTCAGATTAAAAATTTAGCGCTTATTAAATGGGTTGAGTAGTCCATTACTGTATCTCAAAGGGTATGGGAAAAATGAGTTCAAAAGTTAGGGGAGTTAATAATCCAGCCTCTCAGAATAACCCGGTGAAAAAGGCTAATCCTTCCCGCGGGGAGGGGTCTACCCCCGCGCAAGCAGGCGCCGGTCTTGCTGGAAAACAGGAAAATAATGCCTCCTCAAAAACTCCCGGGGTAGAGGATAAGTCGGTCCGAGAAACTGTCAAGCAACTAAAAGAGGCCGCTTCTGAGGTTGAACAAAGAGATGTTAATTTTAAAGTTCTGCTGGAAGAAGACGTGATTCAAGTCCAGGTTGAAAATGAATCCAGCGGTGAATTAATTCGCTCAATTCCACCCGATGAAATTATTGAAATCAGGAAAAGAATTGATGCCTTTGTCGGTCTCCTCGTTGACGTAATGCGCTGAATCTTTCAGCCTGACCCCACCTTATTTCTTTCCCTTTTTGTTCTCTGAATTTACCAATCAAGTCCAACAGCCTCCGTTCCAACTCCAAACTCAAAGACGCTTTTGATATTTTCCTGAAGTACGCCGCATCGCCAACCGAGCTTGATTGGCTCTCAAGATAACGCGTCCGCGTAAAATTTATGGTCTCTGTATCTCCCGGAAATAAATAGTTAAGTTTTACAGCGGGGGGTCGATAAATAGAGTAGGACTTGTAATATAGTTCAGGGAAACCACCAGAAATAATTTATGAATGTTCTTTGAAAATTAAATACAGCCGTCGAACAGAGGCCTGGCCGTTCTCGCCGTGTTGCACGATTTTTTAGCTGTACCTTATTACCATTCGAATCAAGGATGATTCGATTCTAAATCTCCAGGAGGGAGTGTTGTAATTATGGGAAGTCTTTTTAGAATCAATAATAACGTTCAGGCCACATTTGCTCAACGTCAGTTGAACAACAGTAGTTCTCAACTGACTAAAGCCCAGCAGCGTCTGTCCAGTGGTATGCGGATTAACACCGCTGCTGATGACGCTGCCGGATTGGCCATTTCGGAGAAGATGCGGATGGCCAAGCGTGGTTTAGCACAAGCACAGAGCAACGCGCAGGACGGTATTTCCGTACTGCAGACCGCTGAGGGTGGACTTGATTCTGTCAACTCCAA
Source organism: uncultured bacterium (assembly GCA_964631325.1). GTDB lineage: Bacteria > T1Sed10-126 > T1Sed10-126 > T1Sed10-126 > T1Sed10-126 > CAZVWJ01. The sequence goes on from CAZVWJ010000013.1 coordinate 16,971, forward strand.
GCTTCAGCGTATCCGTGAGCTGTCCATTCAGGCTGCCAACGACAGCCTGACCAAGTCTGACCGTAAGAAGATCCAGACTGAGGTTGACCAGCTCGTGGATGAAATTGACCGGACTGCTTCAACAGTCCAGTTTAACAACCGGCAACTGTTGAAGAATAAGTTCGGAACAGTCGGTGATTCCGGGTCTTCACTGGGAACCGGTGATGCTTCGCTCACGTTTCACGTTGGTTCCAACCGTGACGAAGTTGTTACCGTAACCACTGATGACATCGCGACGACCACCTCTTATTCGCTTGGTGTGCGGACCAGCACGGGAACTGCGAACCAGATTGAGGTTACTTCGCAGACACTGGCTGAATCCGCGGTTCAGATCGCAACTCAGGCGATTAACTCGGTCTCCACGCGGCGTGCGAACATCGGTGCCGTGCAGAACCGGCTGGAGGGTGCTGTCGACTTTCTCGAGATTCAGTCTGAGAACACACAGGCATCCGAAAGTCGGATTCGAGATGCGAACGTCGCCAAGGAAGCGGTCAACCAGACCCGGGCGAACATCCTGATGCAGGCCGGTACTTCCGTGCTTGGTCAGGCACAGCAGACACCGCAACTGGCACTTCAGTTGCTGTAAGTTCTTGATTTCGGGCCAGGCCTCTGTTCACGGCTGTATTGTCAAAACAATTAGCAAGGAGTTTTATTAATCATGCAGGTCACACTTGAATCCGAACAATTAGTTGAAATTCCGGAAGCCGGTTCGGAACAAACCCTTGCGGAATATCTCCAGCAATTAAATTCAGATCTCAGCGAGGTAAACCGATTTGTGTACAGTGCTCAAGTGGACGGAGAAGAAATAAATGATGAATTAAACCAAAAACAGTGCAGTGAATTCGAAGAACTGCACGTCGAAGTTCGTTCTTTTGAAGCAATGGCGGTGGATTCTATCGGCCAGTTAGGAGAATATTGCCAGAAATTTCTGGCCTCGCTTCCGAAAGTGATTAACAATTGGTCAGAAAAAGATAAAGAGGAGAAAGATCAACACAGGCAGCAGATGTTAGAAGCCTGTGAGTTGTCGGCTGAGGTCCTGGAAGCGATGGATTCCCTGTTGAATATTTCCACTGAAACAGACGAGGAACTGCTCGCCCGGGTCCATAAATTAGAGGGTGAATTGCGGGAAGCGGGACGCGATGAGTTAAAGAAATTACTCTCTGAAAATTGCCGGGACTTATTTACTGACTTGCTGGAGCAAATGGAAACTACACTGTCTGGACTGGAAGACCGGGAAGAAAAATTTATCGACCAGGTTGATACTATCCAGGGAAAGGTTACTGACTTACTGGAAGAATTACCTGATTTGATTGAAGTTCTGCAGGCCGGAGAAGAAGCCGAAGGGTATACAGATTTACAGGAGCAAACTGAAAATATTCGTAAAATAATTACTATTATTTCTGTGTTTGATCAAGCCGGCCAGATCAAACAAAATTTTACCCCGGAAGAGCAGGAAAAATTGATCAGTATACACACCGAGTTAACCCACGGTTTTGACGACCTGCAAGATGCGATAGAAAGTAAAGACTTGATTATGATCTGTGATATCCTCGAATACGAAGTTATACCCTACCTGGAAACTATCCGGGAATTATTTGGCAGTAAACAATCCGAGGAATAATTTATCCCCACCTCAAAGTCAATTTTCCTATATTCAATAATCTGTTCGTATCCTTGCTAATCTGAACCCCCCTTTTTCTCCTTTTCAATTAAGTTTATTCCCTTTTTTACCGATAATAGAACGTGTAATAGTATTGTTATACTCTGTATGTGGTTGAAGTTATAGCTCCCCGCCACGGGAGCCAATGGTTCTCTGACAATTAAATACGGTCGGTGCGGGAAATATCGGCTGCCGCTATTTATTTTTTGGATTTATTATCCTTTTTATTATTTCGGGAAACAGTTTTCTGTTTCCATCGAATCACGGATGATTCGATAACTACTCCATAGAGGGAGGCATTCATTATGTCCAGTTTATTTCGGATTAATAATAACGTTGCCGCGACATTTGCACAGCGGCAGCTGACGAACACCAATCGTCAACTCAGTGAAGCACAGGAACGATTAGCAAGTGGACTGCGTATCAACAGTGCGGCGGATGATGCCGCCGGACTGGCAGTCTCGGAGAAATTACGGATGGCCAACCGCGGCCTGAGCCAAGCGGAATCTAATGCTCAGGATGGGATATCTGTTCTGCAGACCGCTGAAGGGGGCCTGGAGTCCGTCGGAAGTAAACTTCAGCGAATACGTGAGCTGGCCATTCAGGCAGCTAACGACAGCCTGACTAACGAGGATCGAGAATTGCTGCAAACTGAGGTAGATCAGCTCGTTCAGGAGATTGACCGCAGTGCATCCAGTGTCCAGTTTAACAACAGGCAACTGTTGAAGAACGATTTTGGCACGGTATCAGCTTCCGGTGGCACTATCGAAGGAAAAGGTTCACTCGTTTTCCACGTCGGTGCTAACCGGAGCGAAGTCCTGCGGATCACTACTGATGAGCTGGTTACTACAACCGCAGATACTCTCGGTCTGCGTTCTTCGACGGCGCAGGTTGTGAACAGTAGTGGAGATAAGGTATCCGTAGACGTGGATACCACGATGAGTACCGCTATTAATCTGCGGACCAGAGAGGCTGCCGAATCCGCTGTTGAGCAAGTAACCAAAGCGATTAATTCGGTTTCCACTCGGCGTGCCAAGATCGGTGCCGTGCAGAACCGGCTGGAGGGGACTATTGATTTTCTGCAATTACAGCAGGAAAACACGCAAGCCTCCGAGAGTCGAATTCGCGACGCCGATTTGGCCAAGGAAGCCGTGAAGCGAACGCGGGCAAACATCCTGATGCAGGCCGGTACTTCGGTTCTGTCTCAGGCCAATCAGACCCCGCAGCTTGCTTTGCAGTTACTCGGTTGATCCGGATTATTTTCTGGTAGCCGGTTATATTCCCCCCGACCGTATTTTTTTATCTCCCACCTTTCTGTATACTTATATGTCATCCACTTAAGAATAATCCAAAAAATTAATTGAATTAGTTTGACCTCATCCGAAAAGGATCAAAAATCTCCGCTCCCTTGATGGGGGAGGACTGAGGTAGGTTAACCCAGCACTCAAGCAGAACAAATATATTCCCTTAAAACAGCCTGTAATTTTTCAGGCCAATATTACAACTTGATTTATTTGGTCATAAAGTCTTGAGTGCTGTATCGTAGATACACATCATCCACGAAATTCTAGAATTTCGTGCATAATGTGGATTAGCAGTAAAGGAGAACAGTTTTATGTGTTCACCACAATTAGTTTGTGAAAATATTGTCAAAAAATTCAAACAGCGGTATCCCTCCATAGCACAAATACCCGGTGGAGTGGATTATCCGCCTGAGCCAGAGATGGGGGACGTGGCTATTGCTCTTCCTATGCGGGCCGCCGGTGTGCTGGAACGGGCCCCGCTGGACATTGCGGATGAGTTGGCCGACGAAATGGCGGCTGAAGAAGTAATTGCGGAAGTCCGGGTGGAAAAGCCCGGTTTCGTCAATTGTGTTTTTTCGGACGAATTTTTGTTGGACCGGCTTAACCGGGTCCTGGAGAAGGGGCGGCTGAAGTTTCCCAATTCGGGCCGGGGAGAGTCGATACTGCTGGAATTTGTCAGTGCCAATCCTACAGGTCCCCTTCACGTTGGCCACGGTCGGGGAGCGGTGTATGGAGATGTGCTGGCTCGACTTTTTGATAAGTTTGGCTACGATGTTCAGCGAGAGTACTACGTTAATGACGGGGGCGGTCAGATAGAAAAATTAGGCGAGAGTCTGCGCCTGCGGGTTCGAGAAAGTAAAGGGGAAGAAGTGGAATTTGATTCTGAACATTATCGGGGTGACTATCTGCGGGAACTGGTTGAAGAGAATGAATTAACCGGCCAAATGGAAACAACGGAGCTGGCCCAGTTTGGAAAAAAGAAATTACTCAACCGGATTTTTTTAACGCTGGAAAAGTGCCGGATTAACTTCGACAGCCGGGTCCATGAATCGGAAATTGCCACCTCCACGGCCGTAAATCAATTAATCTCGCGGCTGGACGATTCAGGAGTGACTTACAGGAAAGAAGGAGCCCTGTTTTTAAAGACTTCGGCCGGTGGGGATGACAAAGACAGGGTTTTGCTGAGGGGAAACGGTGAACCAACTTATTTCGCCAATGACCTCGTCTATCATCTTGATAAATACGAACGCTCTTTTGATCATTACCTGGACGTCTGGGGGCACGATCACCACGGCTATCAAAAACGGCTGGAAGTGGGGCTGGATTTTCTTGACTGTGACCCGGAACGGTTTGAAATTGAACTTTACCAGTTGGTCAACTTATATCGGGGCGGTGAACCCCTGGCCATGTCCACCCGGGAAGGGGAATTTGTGCCCCTGGCCGATTTAATTGAAGAAGTGGGAGTTGATCCGGTGCGGTTTAATTTTCTCACCCAGAACCACGATAGCCCCCTTGATTTTGACATCGAAGTGGCAACCGAGGAAAGCGAGGAAAATCCCGTTTACTACGTCCAGTATGCCCATACCCGACTGGCTGGAATTTTACGCAAGGCAGATGATAAATTCAAACGGATTGAACCGGCTGAAAAGCTCTCTGAGGCCGGCCATAAGCTACTGGTGAGGGCGCTGGATTTACCCCATCTGGCTGAAGAATTTCTTGATGGTCGTCAGCCGCACCGGCTTACTTTCTGGCTCCGGGATCTGGCCCGACAATTTCATACTTATTACACTCACCACCGGGTTATTAACGAAGCTAAGCCGGCTGTAAGCGGGCTCCGTCTGCGCCTGGTAAAATTCTTAAAGGTAGTGTTTGAGACCGGTTTGGATATCCTGGACGTAACCGCGCCGGAGAAAATGTGAACTCACAAAAGTTCTTACAAAAATTCCAAAAACGGGCTCCGGACCTACGACGAACTGATCTTTACAGTCTTATTCACTATCACCTCGCAGTTCGCCACTGGAAACACTATCCCGATTTTGAATTCCGGCTTTCTCCGCCACCGCAAGAACCTGAACGGATCCTGGTGATTCAGCTCAGTTCGATTGGAGACGTTACTTACACAATTCCCGCCCTGTTTGCCCTGAAGGAACGTTATCCCACGGCGGAACTGCATTTTTTGACTGAGACAAATTGCGCGGTGGGTGTCCGCGGGCATCCGGCAGTGGATAAGTTCTGGACTTTGCCTGTGGATAACTGGTTAGATCTGCTAAATAACGGTGAGCAGGCTACGGTAACGGTAGAGCTGCGGAATACAATTAATCAGCTAAAGCGTTGTGAGATCGATTATCTGTTGAACCTTCATACTTCTCCGCTGGCTGCTCTGCTGGCCCGAATGATTGAACCGGCGAGCTTTGGCGGCGGTTATCTTGATGAGAAGTTAATGCCGGTAGTTGTTGGCAACCGGCACCATTTTTCCCGGTATATTAATATTTCATATCCATTAATAACAGCCGCTTCGTCTTCATTATTCGTAGACACCCGGCCGTCGTCGCTTCGTTTTTATGCCCGAAAAGAGCAAAATATCGAATCCGAAATCAAAAACAAGTTGAACAAGTACCATCAGCCCGAGAAAAAATTAATCCTGCTTAACACCGGTTCTCGCATGGAGGGCCGGGTTTGGCCGGCTCATCACTGTGCTCAGGTTGCCCGTCAATTGCTGGAGAACGGGTATGAGGTGGGTCTGATCGGCGGTCCTGAAGACGAGGCGCGGCTAAAAGAGGTCCGGCGATTGAATGACTCCGATGAGAATTTAGTCCCCTGGTTTAAATACACTGGTAGCTTGCTTGAAGATATGCATCTTGCGGATCACGCGACGCTTACTATAACTACCGATTCCGGTCCCCAGCATTTGATCTCCTGTCGAGGCAATAGCTGTTTGGTTCTGGCGGGTGATATCTGGGTTGGGCCGTGGAACTGCCAGAGCTACACTCTTCGAGCGGCAGAAGGGAAAATATCTAACCTGGAAAAAAATACTATTGTGAACAACTGTGAAAAATTGCTGGCCGGGGAACAGCTTGACCAACCTCAAGAAAGTGATACTGTTATTTTCCAGGGCCGCCCCCGGACAAATTCCTTCTGGTACAACCATTTTCCGGTGGGAGAAGTTTCCCCTTCACCGAGTAAAATGAAGCAGTGGTTGAAAAAAATGTTTTTCCTGGTTCACTGGGACCGTCAAGTCCGGGAGTTGGGCTGGCGGGGTTTGAACCTGGAACCGGCCGGTATTCGAGAAGTTTATGATAATTACTGGTCGGCTTCTCCGCCGGAAGTCAGTGAGTTCAGTCCGTCGGAGGTCGAGCAATTTGGACGGATGAAAGTAAATTCTCCGGGGGAGTTATCCGAGAAATTTTCCCGGTGGGAGGAAAAATTCTATTTCGGTTGACCTCAACAGTGTAGTTCAGCGGTTAAAACAAAAGCAGAGCCCGCAAAACCCCCTTGAACCGGACGAATTACTGCAGGTTTTACTTTACCATTGTGTGGTGGAAGCTTCGTTTCCCGGCACTCACAGCAGTGTTAACCTCCGGCCCCTGCGAACAGTTCAAACACCGGAAAAAGTTGCTGTTTTTCAGTTCACAAAATTGGGGGATATTTACACAACTCTGCCGTTAGTTAAACAATTGCGCCGGGTATATCCCGAGAGCCGGTTGCTTTATTATACGGATAAAAAATACGCCGGGGCCCTGGAACCGGTGCCTGAAATTGACCGGGTTGTAACTTTTCCCGTCCGGACCTGGAAAGAGCAAATAGAGGCAGGCGAGTTTGAGTTTGAGCGGGCCCGCGAGTGGTTGGCTGAAGTCCCCCGGCCAGATTTAATTTACAACTGCCACGACAGTTTCCGAGCGGCCGTGCTCTCCGAATTACTGGAACCAAAAGTTGCGGCCGGACTTCGTTTTGACCCGGGCGAGGGGCTGGTTGTCTCGGGGACTCTGTTTAGTCTCTGGAAAATATATTTACCCTATGTCCTGGAAAGCAACCACCTGGATCCCTATGAAACGCCGGATCTCTTTTCCGTTGCTCAACAGCAGTTGCTCCGGTTTGGATTTGAGGCGGATAATTCCTATCAACTCCCCGGACCGGAAGCCCTTCCGCCGGTAGAGATTAATGCGGCCCGGTTTAATCTCGGCTTGATCCTGGCCGCAGGCTGGCCCACCAAGCAGTGGCCGGTTGACTGCGTTAAGGAGTTTATAGAGACCGGAAGAGGGGAGAGGACTTTTTATTTGCTCGGGGGAGAAGACGTAGCTGACGCCGGGGAAGAACTTGCCGCCGGACGCGATAATGTCGTCGACTTAACCGGCCAGACGACACTGGCTGAAACAGCGGCGGTGCTGGCGGAGCTGGATTTAGTAATTTCTAACGACACCGGTCCCCTGCACCTGGCCGGCTGGCTTGGTCTACCGGTGATTACTCTCTGCGGGCCGACACAGATCGGCCCCAGTGGTCCGGGCCCCGGGGTAATCTTACAGGGTCGGGTGGACTGTGCCGGCTGTCAGAGCCATGAGTGCCGGCATAATTCCCTGGAGTGTCTCCGGCAGATTAAGCCGGAACTGCTGGCTGAGCTGGCCAATGATTTTCAGGCCGGAGGTTCGCTTATCAAGTCGGCTCAAGGTCTTGCTTCCGGTTACGGAGGAATTAGATTTTTGCTCCGGGAAGCCGGAGAACCCTACAATTATCGCCGGTATCCGGCTGAGCTTGAAACTCCGTCAGAAATCAGGGGGACACTCCTTAACTGGCTGGCGACGTTTTTACTGGGCCAGTTAAATTCAACTTTTCATCCGGCCAGTGGTGATCTGCAGACTGAAAACGATCTGCTTGATCGGCTTGGGGAGGTTGATTTTTCCCGACCGGGGTTGAAGTCTGAGCTTAAAAATTTGCGCCAGGCCCAACGCGAATTAGAAGAGAAGTGGAAGGCTGAGGAGTCGAAGGTGGACTGGAGCGCCGAGTTGCCGCTTGGCCCTTATCTTGCCGGACTGGGGATGGTGGTTGCCGGGCGTCGCTCCGGCAGTGCGCGGGTTATCCGTCGATACCAGAAAAAAGCGCTGGAATCGATTGAAAAATACCTGACTTTATTCGAAAATATGTGTTGAGGATATTTAACTTATGAATGAAAATATTACCGAAAATATAAACAATTCTTTATTTTCTTCCCCCGAGGACAAATCCCGCCTGCTGGAGATAGAGTCGGCTTCGCCTCCGCCTGATTACTACAGTTTTGACGAACTAACCACCTATGACGAAGCAAAGACACCGTTAACTGTAGTTTGTGGAGTGGAGAATTTTAAGGCGCTTTATTCTTTGCGAGAACATCTGCGGAGGAATACGGCTATCCTTGCAGAACCTGATTTACACCGGCTTCGTCACCTTTTTGAAAACTTTGATCTGTCCGGGTTGATGGCCGAAAATAATATCTACGTTGTCAGCGGAGAAGACGTTAAGCACCTGGGAGATGCAATCGAGCAATATTTTACCATTGCCATCTCCACGGAAATTTTTACCGTTCCGCCCATGGAAGATCGGGAAGGTGAATTTGCAGAGGGAATTGAGAGTTTAAAAAAATTCCGGCATACTTCCCGCAGTAATCAGCAGACCCTGGATAAATTTCTGACCGACTGGTATGTTTATTTTGCCAAAAATTTAGATGATTATTTTCAGACCCGGCCGATTTCCCGGCTCCGTGACGGTCTGCGGGGCCAGACCTGTACGATTGTCGGTCCCGGGCCGACCCTTGATCACCAGGTTGACCTGCTGGAAAAGTTGAGTTCCGGCTGGCTGATTTCAGTGGACACCGCCCTGCCTTTGCTGACTGACCGAGGAATTATTCCCGATTTTGTGGTTACCGTTGACGCCGGGGAGGATAACCTGGAATACCTGGAAGGAATACCGGCTGAAACCACCCTTGTCTGTCCCGCTTACATGGATCCAAAAGTGGTTAATTTAACTGATGATTTCTATATTTTTGAACCCAATTTTCCTGCTGCAATCTGGCTGTATCCCGAGTTTGATTCTCCCGGCCTGCTGGCAATGTCCGGTTCGGTTTCGACCACGGCTGTGGACCTGGCTAAATTGTTGAATCCGGCCCGCTGTTTTCTTTTGGGGGTGGATCTTAGTTATCCAAATTTACTTGCTTTTTCGCGTCTCCATCCCCGGTATAATAAGTTCACTGAAAACCTGGACAGGTTCACCACTTTACCCGAACAAAATTTACATAAAATCCAGGAAAAAGAGACGCTTACTGTGACTCACCGGGGGAAGCAGTTGTTAACTTCCGAACTTTTTGTAAACTGGAAAAGTTTTTTTGAATATTTGATTGAGGGGGCGGATTTTCCGGTGTTCAGAAGCTCTGCGGGGGCTCTGCCGCTCAATCATACGCGGCCTTTGCCGGCGCAAGAAAAAATCCCCCGGCCGGAGAAAAAGGTTCTCCGGGAAGAGGGGAGTGAGCCGGATACTGACTGGGTGGACCTGAAGGAAAAACTGGAGGTTCTGCAGGAAAATGTCTCCTCCCTGGAAGCAGAACTGCAGGTGATTGGCTCCCTGGTGAGGCGCAATAAAGATATCAGTGCCCAGTGGCTTAATTTCACCCGGATAATCGGGGAAAAAGAGGAAATTGTCTCTTATTTCCAATGGGAAGTAAGCCGGTTGACCAGGGAACTGCGCGAGGTAACTCCGGAGGATCAGTCAGAAATTTTCCACCGGCAGTTCAGGCGCTGGGAAAGATTGCTCAAAGCTACCCGGGAAGGGTTGGAGACGGCGCTTGACGAACTTTAGATCCGGAGGATACTTTGGATGTTAAATTGTTTTGGTAGCCCCTATGGAAACATCGGTTACGCAGTTCATACCCGTAATTTTTTTGGTGCCCTGGGCCGGGAAATACCGCTAAAACTTTATCCGCTGACGACAAACCGCTCCGGGTTTGAACTGGATCACGAAATAGCTCGATTACTGGCCCGGCCGCTCCGGATAGATCCATGCGAACCACAGCTTTACCTCGCTTCGCCGGAACAACTGGCTGATTTCCAGGGGGACCTTATGGTAGGGTACACTGTTTTTGAGGGGACAGACTTTACCGAGAATCAATGGGCGGGGATTACGAACATGGACTATCTCTGGGTTCCCTCGCGCTGGGCTAAGCGGGTTTTAGTGGATAAAGGTCTGGCTCCGGAAAAAGTCAGCATAGTGCCGGAGGGTGTGAACCCGGAAATTTATAACTCTAACGTTTCGCCGCTGGAGGACTACTATAACCCGGATAAATTTACTTTTCTCAGCGTTGGAAAATGGGAACCTCGCAAGGCTCCCCAGGAGCTACTGCAGGTGTTTACCCGGGTGTTTGAAGGCCGAGATGATGTGCGGCTTTTGCTGGCCGCGGAAAATCCCTTCCACGAGGAAATAGATCCGGCCGAAGAGATAAAAAAAATGGCTCTGCCGGATAAACCCGAGATTGTTACCGTCCCCCGGCTCCCTGACTCCAACCACATGGCCCGGCTCTACAGAAGTGCGGACCTGTTTGTCCTGTTTACCCGGGCCGAGGGCTGGGGACTGCCGGTGATGGAAGCAATGGCCTGTGGCACTCCGGCCCTGGTTACCGGTTATGGGCCGATGAATGATTACATGACAGCGGAGTATTCATTTCCCGTCGAGCCGGAATCTCTTAAACCAATCCCGGTTACTAATGGCTATCCCGAGGGGTCCGAACACGGGGTCTGGGCTGAACCGGATTACCAGAAAATGGCCGAGGTAATGCACGCGGCCGTTCGACAGAAAAGGCGGGTGGCCCGGATGGGAGAATTGGCCGAGGAAAAAATGCATTTTCGGTGGAGCTGGGCAAACGCGGCTGTGAAGGCAAAAAAGGTGCTCGAACGAAAGGAACTGATTTAGTGATGCAAAATTGTTTAATCTGTCTGGTTGATTCGCTCAGGTATGATACTCTTCCGAATACACCGCCGGCTGAACTTTTCCGTGAACTCGGAGTCGAGGAAAACCTTGAGACCCCGGCTCTTGCTGAATTATTAAAGCGGGGAACCCAATTACCCAATCTTCATACTACCTTTCCGGCTACTCCGCCTGCGGTGGCTAGCCTGCTGACAGGGCAGTATCCGCGCGAGCATGGTTTATGTGGGTTTTATCGTCCCCTGCAATCCGAAGTTCAAACCCTGGCAGATTATTTTAATCAGGCCGGTTTTCACACGATTATAATGAATGGGATGCAACTGTTTGAAAAAGCCGGGATTCAGCAGCGATTTGATGAACATCTGCAAGGACCACTCGCCAGGGCCGGCGAGCGGATTACCGAACTCAACGAGGCGGACGAACGAGTTTTTGTTTACCTGCATACGTTTGACGTGCACCACCCCTATTTAATTTCGAAATTTCCTTCCTGTGCAGAATACCATGATCCAATTGTGAGCGTGGCCAACAGTCTTGCCGCCCAGCTCGGCGAGGGGAGGGAATTTAGCCGGGCTGATGCAATTGAACAGTGTGATGAGCCTGGAATTCCTTTTCGGGCTCATAAGGACTTGCCTGTATGGGATTTTATGCACCGGGTTCGGCGAGAATACATTGAACGAGAAGGGAAAATCCGGGAGCCGATTAAATTATTGGCCGACCTTTACACCCGGGGTATCAGCCATTTTGACCAGTTTCAACTGGCGCCGCTGGTAGAATTTTTGGTAAATACTTCCACGGGCCGGGATACTCTTTTCCTTTTAACCGCCGATCATGGGGAACTGCCCCGACAGGGAAAAAATCATATGACTTTTGATCACGGGGGTAAGCCGGAAGAAAATATCGTTCGTGTCCCGGGAATCGTAATGAATAATAAAGAATCACTTGAATTCAACTCCGAAAATCAATTAACCAGTTTTGTTGACATTGTTCCGACCCTGTTGTCAGAAATGAGCGTGGTGGAGCCCTCCGGGGATTTTTCCGGGATCGATCTCCACGATGAAAGTCCGGCTGAACGAAAAATTTACGTGGAATACAGCACGGCTGTGCGAGAACATGAAGAAAAGGGAGAAGTGTTCCCCCGGCATGCACTGCTTGAATGGCAGGGAATTTTGACCCCTTCCGGTTATAAGCTTTACCGCCGGGGAGAAAAGTTAACCGAGGCTGATTATGAATTACCTCTGGCTGAATTTTTCCGACGGGCACTTGCTAAAAAACTTCAGCGCTGGCCGGAAGATTATTTTATCGACCAGTGTGTGAAGGATTTTGAAGGAGCTGATAACCGTCAATCCCGGGAAGAATTTGTAGAAAATTTGGGAGATGACGAGCATGATAGTTACCTGGAGCTTTACCGGTGGGATAAAGATCCGGCCGAGACGACCAATTTGCTGGCTGATGGTGATTCGGAAAAGCAAAAAATAGCTCGAGATCTCGAAGCTGATCTCTGTCTACGTTTTCCATATCCACAGGAGCTTGAGTCAAAAGAGACTGAATTAAGCGGCGAAGAGGAGGATGAACTCCGGGAATCCCTGGAAGGATTAGGCTATTTGTAGTTATTTGTGCTTTACTACTTGACAGAATAAAGTTGGTTACTTATATTAATTTAGCTGCGTTGACATTCCTACCTTTCTTGAAGGCATTGAAATGGGTAGCATTCTTCTCCTTAAATGAGGGAAATCCTTTTCAGAACTGATGAAAATTGACGGACCTGACGAATTAATGGGGCTATTTTTTAAATACGGGATTAAAAAGCTGCCAGTGGCTAAAGAAGGGCAGGTCAGGGGTAGTGTGAATAAGTCAGCGTTGACCAGCCAGCTACGAAAAACAGACCATTTTGGACGAAACGTAGTTAGCTTGATCGAAAAATTAATGGAGCCGGCAGATCGAAATTTGCTTTCCCGCCTGCGGCAAAAACTGGAAAGAGAGGAAATTACCGGGATACCAGTTATCAGTTTTTCCGGTGAACTCCAACGGGTTATAACCCCGGGGATTCTCCAAACAGAAAAAGAAAGTGGAAAATACCTGGATGAAGCAACCCAGCGGGCTTTGTTTGAAAAATTGCTCCGTTTTTTTCCGTTTCCGATTGAACTGCTGGCAAATGGGAGTCAAATATTTACAAATGAAATTTTCTCCGAAAAAGAAGATTCTGTGTGTGAGTGGACCAGTCTGGAGCTTGAAGAGGAGCGTTACACAATTAAAGTCTACTTTCCGGCCGTTGTTTTTGCTATGAACAATTCCTTGAAATCCCTTCGAGAAGGGGAGGATATTAAACTTAGAGAGCTTTTGGAAGAGGTTGAAAATATTCTTCTGGATTCCGCCCAAGCTAATTCGGATTCTACTTCCAGAGCGGCGGAACTGGTTAATTTGCCCCGGCAGACATTTGACTATCGGCGGAAGAAAAATCAGGAAAAAGGTTAGATAACAATTTTTAATGAATGGGCTGACTACATTCGTGCGGTTGAACCGGAGGTTAGTTTATTACCCCAACTTTTACTGGATAAATTGCCGCTGGAAAGACTTACGGATCAGCAGGAGGAAGAAGCTTTAAGACATTCACTTCAGTCTTATGAAGAATCGGTATTAACGCTTGAAAATAAAAAAAGTAAAATTCTCGCGGTTAAATTGGACAATGAGTGGTGGCTTTATGAATATCCCCGGGAATTTTCGGAGAATAATTTGGCTGCTCTGGTCAAATACTTGATAAATGTAAACCGGCTAAAAAATATTCTCCGGAAGGAGGGAAGAGGGGGGATATATTTTTCCCTGGACCCTCTTATTTACGGACGGAAATATTGGCTGGATACTGTCTGCCACGAGGAATTAAGCAGGTTTGAGTCAGCACGGGAAGAGATGGACCTCAGTCTTTTTATCTTGCCCGAGGTTTCTCCCGGTAAAATTAAACAAATAGCTCGAAATCTTCGGCAGGGGGATCGGCCTGGTTGGCTGGGGCAGGAACTGGGAATCCTCAGCCCGTTCACCAGCAGTGAAGAAGCACAGAAAATTGTTGCTCGTCTAAAGAAAAAACTTAGTTTTGGAGGAGTAAAAATTTGGGAGGCCGGGCAGCATTTTGTGAATTTACACGAGATGAAAAACCGGGTCAAGAAAAACATTGATTAAATTACAGGATCTGTATCAACAAATTAACAACTTCAGCCAGATAGGTTTTTCTTCGTCAGAAGCTAAATCTTCTGATAGTTTTAAAGACATTCTGGTGGAAGTTGCCTCCCGGTTACGCGGTCGGGGTATTTCATATATTTTCGAGCTATATTCTGCCTCCAAACCTGTTTATCGTCTACGAAGTGAAAAAAAACCGAAAAACAAGCAAAAAGAGACGTCAATCAAGTTTAGTTCTAATAAAGAATTGGAAGTTGTTCTGGCAGAAATTGACAATCAGGTTTTTCGAGGTGTGGTAGAAGAACTTCGGTTAATTGGCGAGGTTATTTTTTCAAAAAAGCAGGTAAGCTACCTGACTGAAGAATTAAATTTGTTTAAAAAACAGCCTTTTCAACAGGAATTGGCTGCTGAGTTTCACCGCTGGGATCGTTATGATAGTCCTTTCTGGATTTTACGTTGTGACCTGGGGGAAACCTCGGACTGGCGCGAGATCGCTCAGAAATTAAAGCACTTTGCTAAATCAAAAGATAAAATTGGCTTGCTTTCTCCGGATCGGTTGGTGGCTTTCTTTCCCGGCCTGGTTCGGGAGGCAAAAATAATTAAAAAGATTACAAAGCGTCTGAATGAATATTATTCCTCTGACCAGTTGACTCTCACTGCCAGACATATTCCAACGGAGTTAAATAGCTGGACTAAAATTATTGAGCTAATCGAATCTTAGACCGAAGGACAAAGTTAACTGCTCACCTAATCTTTTCCCCCTTGATGGGGGAAAATACAAAAGGGGGTGAAAAAGGGTTAAAAGACCCTTTACCCCCTCACCCTGGCCCTCTCCCACCTGGGGAGAGGGGATTGGTAAGTAGTTACAGACAAAGTTTATTAAGGAGTGTCTCACTGATGGCAGAATCTTCAGTTGATTTGCAGAATATTGAAATTAAGGAGTTGAACCAGAAAAGCCGGGACGAGTTGAATAAACTGGCCGGCAAAATTGGTGTTGATAACCCCGGTGAACAGGAAGAAAAAGAGCTAATTCACAACGTTTTACGGGAAAAAGCACACAATAACGGCAATAAATTTGGTGGCGGCGTCCTGGAAATCCTCCCGGACGGTTTTGGTTTTTTACGCCGCGAGGCCCAGAGCTATGTTCCCGGTGAAGACGATATCTACATTTCCCCCTCCCAGGTGAAACGTTTCAGTCTAAAAATGGGCGATATGGTCATTGGCCAAATAAGACCGCCAAAAAATAGTGAACGTTTCTATGCGCTACTACGTGTAGAAGCCGTAAATGACCAGGATCCCGAGTTGGCCTCCCAGCGGACTGACTTTGATAATTTAACGCCTCTTTACCCCGAACAGCGACTTCAGCTCGAAACTACGGGCGAGGACGTTTCCACCCGGATCGTGGACCTGTTCACCCCGATAGGGAAGGGACAGCGGGGACTTATTGTGTCGCCGCCCCGGACCGGGAAGACTATCCTCCTTCAGAAGGCGGCAAACAGTATTCACGCCAATCACCCGGAGTGCTACATCATCATTCTGTTGATAGATGAACGGCCCGAGGAAGTTACTGACATGGAACGAAACGTTGGCGCCGCCGAAGTAATTTCATCCACCTTTGACGAACAGGCCGAGCGACACACCCGCGTCTCTGAGATGGTGATTGAAAAGGCCAAGCGGCTGGTTGAATACCAGCAGGACGTAGTAATTTTTCTCGACAGTATCACCCGGCTGGCCCGGGCTTATAATTTGACCGTCCCGACCAGTGGTAAGGTTCTCTCTGGTGGAGTGGATTCCAATGCCCTGCACAAGCCCAAGCGTTTCTTCGGAGCGGCCCGGAACATAGAGGAGGGTGGCAGTTTAACTATCCTTTCCACCGCTCTTATCGAAACCGGCAGTCGGATGGACGACGTGATCTTTGAAGAGTTTAAGGGCACCGGTAACATGGAGATTAACCTGATTAGAGAACTGGCAAATAAACGGATTTATCCGGCGATTGATTTGAATCGTTCCGGGACGCGGAAAGAAGAACTGCTGTTGCCGGAAGAAGAGTTGAG
The DNA here is from genome assembly GCA_964631325.1 of uncultured bacterium. GTDB lineage: Bacteria > T1Sed10-126 > T1Sed10-126 > T1Sed10-126 > T1Sed10-126 > CAZVWJ01. The sequence continues at coordinate 33,134 of CAZVWJ010000013.1, forward strand.
GAAAGTTTATGCGCTGAGGAAAGCCCTCAGTCAGCTTCCTCCCAGCGACAGCATGGAAATGGTCCTGGAAAAAATGTATGAAAGCAGTGACAACGAAGAATTCCTGGAAATGGTTAACTCCGACCAGTAACGACTGCTTATACCATTTTGTTCAGGACGGCCAGGGCGTCTTCTTCGCGAGTTTGAAAAGATTTGCCAGTGCCGACGTAATAGTGGCCCATGCGCACAGATTTTAACCGGACCCAGCTATCCGCACAGCGCACTTTGGGACCGTCCTTCGAAGTTTTTATACTTCCCGGACTTGCTTTGGCGGAAAGAGAGTCTTTCTCTATTTCGTATACTTTCAGTTTTGATCCCCTGAATGTCGTATAGGCGCCGAAAAAAGGATTGCCCGCCCGGACTAAAGCATCTATCTCTTCGTAAGGAACGGACCAGTCTATTCGGAGGTGACGCTCGTTAACGCGGGGCGCTTCCGGGAAATCTCCCTTCTCGGGCTGGGACTCGCCGGCGGGAATTTGTGATTTCTTTACCTGGTTGATTAGGTTAAGGGCCAGGGAACAGCCGATATTGTTTAATTCAAAAAATATCTCTCCCATCGTTTCATTACCTTCCAGTGAAATAGTCTGCTGACTGATAATTGGTCCGGTATCAAACTGTTCATCCATGTAGTGAAGGGTGGTGCCGGTCTTTTCTTCCCGGTTTTTTATCACCCAGAAATAAGGGTTTGCTCCCCGGTAACGGGGCAGAAGAGCAGGGTGGATATTGGCAGTCCCATGCTCCGGCTGTGCAACTAACCAGCCCGGCAGTTTCTTGTCGTAGCCAACTGACACCCCGAGGTCTAAATCCATTTCTTGAACCCATTCTTTGATCTCAATTGTACTCAATTTCCCCGGGATTTTATAAGGGATTTCATTTTGATTTAAAAAAATTACCTGGTCCTGGGATTCCGCCTGAAAAGATTCGGGTAAAAATGCCCCCTTTATCCGCACACCCTCAGTCTCTTCGAGCTGTTTTAACAGCATAGTTCCGGAAATGGGTAGCAGGTAAACGATTAACTCAACCAAGGTTAAACTCCTTTGAACAGGATGACGATGCTAAAGTAAATAACCTTCCATTTTAACTACAGCATTTGATAAGGAGTCAAGTTCGTGCCAATAGATAAAACAAAGTATGAGCGTCCGCAAAAGCTCAACCTTAACTTGAACTTTTTGAAGTTTATCTGTGGAATAGTAATTGCCGGTTTACTCTTTTATCTCGGCCTATCTTACGTCAGCCAGTCCGGCGCGCAAAATTTCAAAGTTAAAAAATCCGTGGGTAAAGACCTGCTGGTCACCACTCCGGACCAGACCGTCGGGACAATTAACCGGGCCCCGAAAAGAAAACTGGCCGGCCAGAAATTTCCCCGGCTGGACAACAATCTTACTCCCGCCACTGATTATATCGATCCTTTCACGCAAAAAAAAGTGTTTGAATCGATAAAGCACCAGGTTAAACCAGGGGAGAGCCTGTGGTCGATTGCTAAAACTTATGGCCGCACTGTTTCAACTTTAGCCTCCGTAAATTACGATAAGTTAAAAGGGCACCAGAGCTTGCCGGTTGGGATTAAATTAGAAATTCCGAACCGCAACGGCGTTCAGACGACTGTTAAAAAAGGGCAGACCCTCTGGGACCTGGCTAATTCGTACGAGGTGAACGTTCAGACAATCCTCGGCTTCAATCAGCTTGAATCAGCTCAGCACATAAATAAAGGCGAGGAAATATTTATTCCCGGCGTAAAACCTCTGCGCCCCTATAATTTCCGGTTTGATCACGGGAATGACATAAGGTATATCTGGCCGGTAAAAGCCAGCAAACGTAAAATTACCTCCGGGTTTGGGCCGCGCCAGCATCCGGTCCTTGATCGGAAGATATTTCATACCGGGATAGATATTGCCGGTGGTTACGGCAGTACCGCGTTTACTTCCCGGCCGGGACGAGTAAAATTTGTGGGGCAGATTCAAGGCTATGGGAAAGTGGTAACGGTGGTTCATTCCAGTAGCTGTAAAACACTTTATGCTCATCTGAATGACCAGCTTGTTCGCCGGGGCCAGTACCTCGAGCAGGGCCAGCCCATCGGAAAAATCGGCAGCTCCGGGTTGACTACCGGCCCGAATCTTCACTTTGAAATCAGAATAAACGGCAAACCGGTCAATCCCATAAAATATCTTCCGAATAGATAATTCCCCCCTGCTTATTTCGTTTATCAGTTAAATCTCCATACACAAAAAGAAATATATTGCTCGGTATTAGAATCGGATAGGAAGTTGAATGATACATAAATGTCAGGGGGTTTAGATATATTTGATAAGTTCCAGGCTGATGATCGGAGCAACGCCCCGTTCAGGGACCACAATTCTCCAGCAGGTGCTTGCCGCACATCCGGCTGTCGTCTCTCCGCCGGAAACACATTTTTTTATTGAAGTTGAAACCGCCGGAGAATTACTTGCCGTGACCATAGATCCCACGACAATTTATGAAAGATTCCAGAAACACTCCCACCTGCACGTTTTTACGGAGATGTTAACCGCGAAGGACTTTCAGGCGGTCCGGGATAACTCGGATTCTCGAGAAACATTCTTCAAAAATTTAATGGATCAACTGGCCAGAAAAGCAGAAGCCTCAGTCTGGGTAGAGAAAACCCCTCATCATTTACGCCGCTTCCCGATGTTGCTGAAGAAATTACCCGAAGTTAAAACGCTGATAATAGTCCGGGATCCTCGTGATGTTTGTGCGTCCTTATTAAACATAAGATTTGCCTCGGACAATGTTGAAGAGCTGGCCCACCGTTGGCTGAGTGAAAACGTCTTTGCCCGGCAGTGTCTGAAAAAGTATGCAGGCCGGATGAAACTGGTAATATATAAGAAGCTTGTCTACGAAACTGAATCAACCGTCCGGGAACTTTGTGACTTCGCGGGAATTGAATTTCACAAGGGACAGCTTCAGCCGGAAAAGGTCGCGGATGACCTGGTGTTGCTCGAAGGAGAGCACTGGAGGGAAAGAAATTTCCGGCCGATTACTGACGAATCAATCGGCCGATACAAAGAAGATCTCACTGCCGAAGAAATTAAACTTATCGAACGGATAACCGCTCCGCTGGCGAATAATCTCCTGGGAACAGAGTTTGAAACTACATCGGCCTATGAAAACCAGGCAACTGAAATAGCTCGAAATTTCAAACAAGCATTGGGGGAGACCTGATTGAAACCTAAGAATTATCCCGTGGAGACTGAACAGGATAGACTTCAGGTGCGATGGTGATTCCCGGCACCGGCAGAGGTATTATTTTGATATTTTTCCGTCACTTCCGATAAGTTATATTATGTAAATAAAACGTCAGTGCTTAATTTCACCGTAACTTTTTCCTGTATCTGGCTGGATTGCCCGGAAATTTCAGGTTTCTCTCGTTGATGTTTTTTGCTGGACCTTTTTCGATACCGCTTAATCCTTCTACTGCCTGAACTCCTGTTTCTTCTCTTCCAACTCCCCGGCGGCTTGAATACAACAGCCATTTTTCAGGCCCCTGGAGGAAAATCCTGACTGAACTTTATTCCTATTTTTTGAAGCGGGGCTTGAATTTAACCATCTGCTATCAACCATTAGCTCTCGACTCCGTTTCTCCGCCGGCTCAGAAGCGATTTAAAATCACCGGGTTGGGTTAAGCCCCGTAAACCTCCGCTATATCGGTCTGTCTGAGTTCGATTTTTCTGGTCCGGACTGAAAACATATATTGAATTTTCCCTTGATCTGATGAATGCCTGGTTTTGATAATTATTCGTCAATGACTCAAACTAAGTCCGCAGTTCAGTAGCTTACGGTAACTTTTTATTCTGTCGGGGCCCGGGAGGAAGTTGGTCGAAAACCTCCCGGGTCAATCAAGTTCTGTTGGTCCTGGCTTTCCCCCAAAAAACATTTTGAGAACTCCCACCGGTAAAATGCAGTAAATTTGTTTAAACTCGGGCTCCTGACTCTTCTCCTTTTTTACTTCCGATAAGTTATTACCAAGGGCTCCTCGGTGGTAAAACCTCAAACAGATTTCTTTAAATAAGCTCGTAATAAGATAAAGTTATATGGTCTAATTGCGTTTTATAAATCTCTCTTCTTTGAGGCTCTGTATAGAAACTCCTTTTAAGCCTCAGTTTTATTAAGGGTCTCTATACAGCCTTCTTTGAATAAATAAATTTAGTCCGGATTACAGACTCACTGGTTGGTGCCGCGATGAAGATAAGTCACTGCTATTTTTCGATGGGAATTGGTGGAGTTGAACAAAATTTACTTCGGACTCTTCCCGTTCTGCTTGAAGATTCCTCGTTTGAACACGAATTAATTCTCTCCCATGCCAACGGTGAACTAGAAGCGAAATTACCCGTGGATTTAAATGTGATTCATCTTTCTAATAATCAGCGTTTTTCCGAGTTGTTTCAACTTTTCCAGGAAACTGACCTCGCTCACCTGTATACGATAAACCGTAATCCCCTGTTTCGGACTACTGCCTTTCTTGCTAATTTGCCGGTGGTGGATAACGTACGGAATTTACTTGATGTTCCCCATCCCCGGATGGTGGAGGTGCTGACCTGTGCTTCGCGTGAAATTGGTGATATGCAGGCCAGCCCGGAGAAAGTTAAAATTATTCCAAATGGGCTGGCAGTTCCGGCGGAGCTTCAGCCGGCGCTTGAGAAATTTTCCAAAGAACACAGTCAGTCACCAGTCCTGGTAGAAATTGGGCGGGCGAACAAGGAAAGACGGGTTAGCGCCGAGGAATTTGTGCCGCCGCTGAAAGAAAAATTTTCCGGGCTCACCTGTCATATCCTGGGGCGCCAGGGAGAAAATCGAGGCGGTTTAATTTATCACGGTGAAGTTGAGGACCCTGTTCCCTATTATCAACAGGCCCATTTCCTGACTCATTTTCCGGACCTGGAGCCGTTTGGGATGACGGTGCTCGAGGCCTACAAATACGGTCTGATTCCCGTAGTTTCCGGTGAAGGCGGCATCAGGGACCTCGTGGTAAACGGTGAGACCGGTTATTTGCTGGAAAAACCGGATCCGAATTTAGTTATGGAACAGCTTTCTGTGCTTCTTGAAAAATTTGTTTCCGGGCCCCGGTTCTGGCATCAAATGGTGGAGGCCGGCCTGGAGCGATTAAAACAAAATTACACTCTCGAGCGGCACCTGGAGGAATATAAGGCCCTGTACAGACAGATGGCTGAAAGAAAAGATAAGCACCAGCTTGAATTGCCGTCGGAGTGGAGTTCAGAATTTTCCCGCTTTTTCGAGCATTTTGCTTTTGATAAACTGCGCATAACCGCTCATAATTTGCCCCATCGTAAGTTCAGTCAGCCTCTGGAACGGGACCTGGCCCGGCTGTTCAGCGCGGAAGAGTTAATGGAATCTAATCCGGAGACTGCACTTTCTCTGCTTCAATCGCTGGAAACTAACCTGGACGCTGATTTTTGGTCATTAAGGTTAAAAAATGAACTTTATGATGCCCGGGAAGAATATGAAAAAGCAATTGATGCGGGTGAAAAAGCAATTGAAGTGAATCCCCTGAACGCGGAAGTTTATCTTGCTGTGGCTCATGCTCACCTGGAGCTTAATCAGCTTGCCGAAGCAGTTAGTGTCCTCCAGGAACTGACGGAAAGAGTTCCCGACTATGAACCGGCCCGGGAAACCTTGAATCGCCTCCGGAAAATAGTTTAACCTGACAAATTAACGCATTAAAAACATCAGCAGGAAGACAAGCTGTCCCCCTATAAAAATGGCCAGGATGACTATAATAACCGACCAGATCAGGGTAGAAACGGGTAGATTATCGGCTGATTTTTCGTTTACTTCGCCACTCTGCTTACTCTCTTCTTCCGGCGGTTCGGCCGGTTGGTTGTTATTTTCCTGTTCGGCCTTGTCAAGAGCCTCCTTGATGAGAGACACGGTTACTCGAGAACCTCCCGATAAAATCATTTAGATGTTCTTTTCGCCAGCCCAGGTTATTAGCTCCTGCAGCTTTAAGCAGGGGGATAAGTGTTTTGGGTCCAATAATACCATCGACGGGTAAGTTATGATTCTTCTGGAATTTTTTTACGGTCCGGGTAGTCATCGGCCCGTAGTGGCCAACCAGTGGGATATCATATCCCCCGGCCCGGCTTAGTAATCTCTGGATTTGCTTGACGGCCGGGCCACTGCGGCCGGTTCCATATAAAACCGTGGGGTCATGCTGGAAATTCAGAATGATTTTACCCCGGCCGGACCAGTTTTCTCCCACCGTGTTTAAATCCAGCTTCAGCCAGCCTTTAAGAGGATCCCAGAGCTTTTTATAGCCGGGAATGTGAAGGACGTAGCGGCTGGAATTAGTATTATCCTGCCAGTGTAAAAAAGCGGGAAATCCACAGTCTAAAAACAATCCCGGCCGGCCGGAGAGTTCAATTACCCGGCCCGGTAAAATTGCCGGGATTATTTCTCTCAACCGTGAATTTTCGTTAAAACTTAATTCGACCTGTCTCTCCCGGTTTCCTTCAAAAAGCCGGCTGTATTTATAACTGACCAATCGACCCAGGGCCCGGAGCTCGGAGTTGGCCAAAGTTAAGGATTTGGTTCCCCCGGAAGTTGAAATCCCCAGCGGATTTGGAATTGTTTCGGCCTGCTTTTCCGCTTTTGAATTATCCTTTTTTCCAGGATTACTCGTGGCCGGATTTGTTTTTTTGTTTGGGTTCAGGTCGGCACTGATCACGGTTTTTTCAGGGGTTTGGTAATTAAGGCCGAAGCCGTTCAACCAGAGGAGCCCAAAACCAAGAATAAGTGTTACTGCCAGACCCGTTCCGGCCCGGAACCACCATTCGGGCGAGTTCAGGGCGTTCAGAAACGAGCTGTTGCGGATCAGCCTTCGCAGTCGCCTGATTATTCGAGAGTCGTTAACATCCACGGCCCCTTCCCGGGTCTCTTCGATTAACTCCTCGGCCGCTTTTTCCAGGTGAGTTTCCGTCAGCGTAAAAGAATCGTCCAGGTAAGCAGCCATTAACATGCGATCACAGATTAAATTGATTGCCCGCGGGTTACCACTGCTCACCCTGTAGAGCCGTTCGAATATTCCTCGGTTCACTCGGACCGGTTTGTCAGGGTCTGCTTCGTTCAGCCGGTGCAGGACGTATTTGCGGGTTTCTTCCTGAGAAAGGTTGGAAAGATGGCTCCGGACGGCAACTCGCTGTTTGAGCTGTCTGAGCCTTTTCTGACTCAAAATACTGTCCAGTTCGGGTTGACCGACGAGAACTATCTGCAGTAGTTTCTCCTTGTCGGTCTCCAGGTTAGAAAGCAATCGAAAATTTTCCAGGACTTCCGGAGAGAGGTTCTGGCTTTCGTCAATAATCAAACAGACGTTTCTCCCCTGCCTGTATTCGTCCAGGACAAATTCATTTAAGCGGTCAATTATTGTCTTGGTGCTGGGATTTTCTGGCAGATCAAGACCAAAATCTTCGGCAATTGTAACCAGCAATTCGTTAAAGTCCATCGTCGTGTTCAAAACGAGAGCGGTTTTGGTCGATTCATCCAGCTCCCGGAGAAAAGCCCGGCACAGAGTTGTTTTTCCGGTACCTACTCGTCCCGTTACCAGGATAAAACCCTTGCGTTCCTTTACCCCGTAAACCATGTGAGCCAGCGCTTCCTTATGCTGATCACTGTAGAAAATAAACTCCGGGTCCGGGGTGACGTTGAAGGGCTTGGAATCAAAACCAAAAAAGTCAGTATAAATTTCTTGCATATTTATTTTAACTCCCGGTGCTGGAGGGCTGGCAGTTGACGCCGGATAGACTCCAGGTGTTCAAGGTCGATCTCTACTTCCAGGAGCTCTTCTTGTTCCCCGGCTCGGGCTAATGTTTTACCCCAGGGGTCAATAACCATACTGTTCCCATAGCTGGTTACCTCTGTTTCCCGGTTTTTTCCGCACTGGGCCGGGGCTATCACGTAACACTGGTTTTCAATTGCCCTTGCCCTGAGCAGGGGTTCCCAGTGGGCCTGGCCCGTTTCATAGGTAAAATTAGCAGGGATAAAAATGATCCTGGCCCCTTTTTCTGCCAACTGGCGAAACAATTCCGGGAACCGCAGGTCGTAGCAGATTCCCACCCCGCAACTGAGCCCGTCAAAAGTAAATTGTTTGACGGATTTTCCGGGCTCCATGTACGCTGATTCCTTAATCGAAAATTCCTTCTCGAGATCAATGTCAAAAAGATGAATTTTCCGATAACTCTCCACAATTTCTCCGCTGGCGTCAATAAACAGAGCCGTGTTATAGAACCGTTCTCCGGGTCCGGTCAGGGGGATGGTTCCGGCCAGCAGATTAATCGAGTTCGTCCGGGCGGCTTCCCTGAGCACCTCCAGAGGTTGTGCTTCCAGCGTAAAGATATTGTCCTGGAGAGTCTGCTTGTTTCCCCGGACCAGGGCCAGCTCGGGAAAAGCTACCAGGCTGTTGCCGGCCCGGGCGGCCATTTTTATATACTCCTCCATTTTCTCCAGGTTTGGTTCAACCTCTGGCCCGGAGTTTATCTGGACCACCGCCCAGTTTCGGCTGGTGTTTGAGTTATCTTTCATTATATTCCCCGCAGAAAATGGGTTTGGCCCGGCTTGAGAGCGACTACCTCTGCTCTGTCGCCGACCAGTTTTACAAATTCATCAGCGCTCTGATTAAGAAATTCAAAAGTCCCGAAGTGCATCGGGATTACCTGGATGACACCCAGGTATTCAACTGCTCTCGCCGCGCTCTCCGGACCCATGGTAAACCGGTCACCAACCGGCAATAAGGCTAGCTGGGGAGATAAAAATTCTCCGATAAGTTTCATATCGGAAAATAAGCCCGTGTCCCCGGCGTGATAAACACTTTCTCCGTCGCCGGCAATAACAAATCCCGCCTGGTGGCCCAGACCGGCTCCGGAAGAATGCTGGGCTTCGGTCATGTGAAACTTGATTCCGCCGCTTTCTACGGTTCCCCCGATATTCATCGGTTCAACTTTTTCGACCCCTTTTTCTTCGGCGTCGAGGCTGATCTCGTAGTTTGAAACCAGGGTTGCCCCGGTTTTCTTACATATTTCCACCGCTTCTCCGTAATGATCCTCATGGCCGTGAGAAACTGTAACGTAATCGGCCTCGTTTATCTCCTCCAGGTCAATTGGACAGGCCGGATTTTCGCTAATGAACGGGTCAGTATAAATAATTTTATCTGCCAGCGAAATTTCAAAACAGGAATGTCCCAACCAGCGTAACTTCATTTACAGACACCTCCGGCTGAAGAAATATGTTGACTGATTAATGTATAATCTGGATATTCCGGTAAAAAGTGGATAGTTAGGCAAGGAAGCGGAGAGAAAATTCATAATAGCTGCCACCGGCATTTACTGGAGTATTATTGTCCTATGATTTTTATAGTGCAGCTAAACCGTTTTTCAAGAATAAATATCTTTAAAACTTCACTATATAGAATACTATCTAAACAACAAAATTTCCAGTCACGATTTGAATTTTGAACTTTAAAGAGGTTTATTCATAGTATCCGTATTTTTTCATCTGTTCGGCGGCTATCTCGTCGAATTGCTTCTTGCGTTTTTCTGACCAGTTTGTCCAGTGGGGGATATTGTATTCTTTAGTCTCGTTGCTGGGACGGGTTAAAAACTCCCGGACTTGTGAGTCGGTGGGGTCAATTTTCCGGGGCAAGTCTAAAAAATCAATCATTTGCCGAAGGCCCGGGTAATTCTCTTCCCGGTTAAAAATAGATTCGAAATGAAGCGTCAGGCTGTCCTCTTTATCCCGGACATCCTTCCGGATAAAGGAATCTTTCTTGACCCAGCGCCAGGTGATTTTCTGAAAGGCGTTAAGCTCACTCCAGCACTCGTAGTAAGGATCTTCGGGAAACATAGTTGCCTTCAGTCGTAAATCATTTTTTGCGTGGGGGTCGCGGGCACTGTACCAGTGACCAACCTGTGGCCGGCTCATGCCGGAGCGAACGTAATCCCGACCGTCCCGGATAATATGGACAATTCGCAGGTTAGAATAAATTTCACGGGCCAGGGGGAGCAGGGAAAAATAGCGGTTGTTGGCCTCAACAAGACAGTTTCCTCCTCCCTTGAGAATTTTCTGCATCATCATTTTTCGGGCAACCCGTATCTCACTCAGGGCGTTCTCGAGCTTTTTGCCCCTGGTTGCCACTCCTATGGCTACGGAAAGCAAATCCGGCTCCGGTTCGTGCAGGCCGGCGGAGCGCGGAAGAAATTTGTTGAAAAATTCAGCGAGAAACTGGGTCCCGGTTCGGCCGGTGGATACGATTAGTTTGACCGGCAGTTCAAACCATCTCTGTTTACTCATATTGTGGTTTTTCCTCGGGAGGTTTTAACCCCGAGTCCTCCCAAATATAAGGTGGTTCCATACATAATTGCGGCTGGACTCAATAAACGCTCAATAGCCGGGCCAGAAAACTGTAAGCTGCGGTCCGGTGGGGCCGGGGGTAACGATATTTTCCGTCCGGTCCCTTTACAAATTCAGATCTGATAAAATCAGGCTGTTCAAACCGGTCCAGGATTATTGTATCCAGACCGGGGGGAAAACGAAAGGTACCCAGGATGATAAAATCAAGCTCCGCAATTTCCAGTTTTTGGGCACACCGGGAAATTAGTTTTTTATAGTTTTCTTTCCAGTCTTCTGTCAGGAGAATAGGATCTAACCGCAGGCCGCAGTGAAAGCCTGCGGATTGCAGCCTTTTAACTGCTTCCAGCCGGGTCGGTAATGAAGCGCTCTGAAGTTCGATTTGACGGGTTATTTTCAGAGGACTCAGCGTCCAGGTGAAAGTTACGTTTTCTAAGCGAGTTAAATTATTTATTACAGTCGCGGTGCGCCCGCTTTTTGTGCGCACTTCCAGGTGGCTTTCCGGACAGTCCGAGAAAAGCTCCCAGATTTCGGGAAGAATTTTCAACAGCGGTTCGAGAAATAGCCCGTCGCTTAGTTCCCCCAGGCTGAAGTAGCGATTTTTCCGCTGTTCCAGGAGGCTGGCTGTCTGTTCGCGAAGCGCCTGGTAATTTACCGATGCGTTGGGGAGGGGGCGCTCAAGGTAATTTTGAAGGTAACAGTAATGACAGTCAAAGTTACAGCCTTCAACCGGTTTCAGGCACCATTCACTGCGGTCGGGCAGGCGGGGGTGAGCTTTCCATTCATTTATTAGCTTTTTCTTCTGGCTGTGCAGATAGAGCAGTCTCTTTTCGGAGTAGTCAGAAGAATCAATTGTTTCTCCGGTTTGTTCGGTGATGACCGGAATTTCCAGCTTTTTCGCCCGGCGGATAATTTGGCGGGCGGTATTTAATTTTCTGGCGGCGGGAGAAATAATGAGCTGACGCAACGTGGGCAGAAACTTATTATTTTTCAAACGTGGTCGAACAGCTCCTCGCATTTTTCCAGGGAATCAATTATTCCCCGGAGATTCTCGTCCCGGTGACAGCGAAACGAAAAATCAAGATAGTCACCTTCAAAATTATCCGGTGGTTGGATAGAAAGTCGGGAATCAAGTTCTAATTTTTCCAGGTCCTTTTTGAACTCTTTCCACTTCTGATTGAGGGTGGGATAGGCTGTTTTTTCAACTTTCTTGACCAGGTTCTGGCCCAGTTTTTTTGGAGCCACATCTTGTTTTAATAAATGTGTCATTTGTTCCCCTGCTTGTTTCTGCTCGGCCGGTTTTAAGCGGCGGACTCCTTCTTCTAACTGGCGCAGTTGCTGGACGGAAAAATACAGCTTTTCTTCGGCTAAACCTTTAATCACTGGTTCCCTGATTGGGACTGGCAGAGGCTCCAGGTAGCGAGCAAGTTCCGCTGATAGTTCACCACTGTGAAAACGATCCTGCAGGGGCCGGGGACACTGCGATAAAAAACGGTAGGCCGCAAGCCACTCTTCTCCCCCGGGAAGGTCTAGTAAACTCATATACTCCCGGAGGATAGTTTTTATTTTCAGGTTGGTTTCTGTTGCCAGGTAGTCGAGAATATAACCCTTTTCGAGCGGAGAAATTATCTCCATTTTTTTCCAGACCAGGATGGTCAGTTTCCACTCGCACCGGTTGCCTGCTTCAATTTCAAAAACTGGCCGTGATTTATTCATTTCTGGCCGGGGAAACCAGAGAATCATTGAGCGTTTGTTTGATTTTACGGTCCAGGTTGGGTGAGGCAGGTCTGCTTGTCCGCTGGGTGGGGGCTCTTGACGGCAATAGTTCAGGAGTGGATTTTCTTTAAGGACAGTGGCGTCCGGCTGGCGAAGTTTGCCCCGCATTTTATACTTCAGGAGGAAATTCGAGGAGAAAAATCGGGGTCATTAAGAGCTTCTTCCAGGTCAACTACATTCTCAAAATCCTCAATGCTGTCCTCTTCCTGCTTGGAGAGAAGTCCCGCTTCAATCAGTTGATAAACTATTTCGCCGAGGTCGCTTGTTTCGTAAATTCCCCACTCCTGGAAGACAACACTGGCCATTTCACCAAATTGCTCCCGGGCAAAAGCGATCAATAATTCGGTGAATTCCTGGCCGGTCAAATGCCGTCTTTGACCTATTTCTTCAAAGGACCACTGGATTCCGTGGAGGACAAAAATTAGCGCTTCCCGTGAATAACGGGGATTTTCCTCGGCAAGCCGGGTAATTCGATCAAATAAATCTTTATCCTTTTTCTGCATAATTTCAATGCCTCAAATCTCTTTAAAATTAACTTGATTGGCTGCTATTCTCTCTCTACTTACCCCACTTATTTTAACAGCTTTTGCCGGTTGACCCAACCTCGCTTTTACCGGTTCAGTACTTCAAAATACTTTTGTCATTGCCGGAAACATAGAATTTTTCAGGACTTGACTCGACAATTTAGAGCCACTCGAGCCCGTCATTGCCGGGCTTGACCCGGCAATCTATTTTGAATTTGAAGTTGACCTCCGTTAAAAGTCAAACTTTGTTGGATTCCGGGTCCGGGCCCGGGCCCCTGGAATGAAGAACTCTCCAGGTTACATTCCCTTGATCAGGTTTTGCCGCTCCACTGTAATTTTGAGCCGAGGATTTCGTAAAAATTTAAATCAGGGGGGACGATCAGGGAAGTCGTGCACTCGGATTTTTCTATTATTGCCTGATCTCCGCCCCCCAGTTTCTGGATCTTTTTTTGGCCGTCAGCTATCAGGTTACAATGGTCTTCAGTTAATATTTTTAATTCTATTCTGCTTGTCGGGGGAAGCAAAAGAGGCCGATTCGTGAGGGTGTGCGGGCAAATTGGATTTAAGATGATAGAATCCAGTTCCGGGTGGACGATGGGGCCGTTAGCAGCAAGATTATAGGCCGTTGAGCCGGTTGGAGTGCTGACCAAAATACCGTCGCAGACAAATTTTGTTACTAATTCTCCGTTTACCCTGGCGGCTATTTCAATCACCCGACCGTGCTGTTTACGGCTGAGAACCATGTCGTTTAAAGCAACCAACTCCTCTTTTCTGGCCGTTACCTGGCTGGTTAACATCGTTCTCTCAGTGACCCGGTATTTGTCGTTCACAATTCGTTCCAGAGCCGTCTCTAAGTCGTCTAAAGTGGTTTCAGTCAGGAAACCTAACTGGCCCGAGTTGATTCCTAATATTGGTGCTCTGTAGCGGGCCAGGACATGGGAAACCCGTAAAATTGTTCCGTCTCCCCCAAAGACTATAATTACTTCGCAGTTCTCCCCCATTTCCTCTAATGTTTGCCGGGGCAAATCCTCGCCGATCTCCAGCGGGGTGTCGGTTTCGACACAGACTTCACAATCTTCCTTGATCAGCCAGTTAATTGCTTCTTCAACCCGCGAGTAAGCCGATAACTTAGCCGGATTAAGTGCGATTCCTATTTTCAATTTTCCTCACCTCAGCCAGAAATTAAATATATATCAACAAAAAGGTTAACAATTAATTGAGCTTTTGTGGATAACTTGTGGATTCAATTGAAAATCAGTTCCTTAAAACCTGTGGATAACCTGTGGATAATCTGTTTGACACATTTTTGTTCCGGATTTGTTAACTAAATTTAAGTTGTTAACTCTGTGTTAAAAATTAATGTAAATCCTTGACTTCATACTATAACTTATATAATTTCAGGGATAATTTATATAAAATTAAAAACTGTATCCGGTTACTTCCAGTAGGGGGGCAACTTTTTCCCGGATGGTTTCTAATTCTTTTTCGGAGAGGTTTTTTTTCCACTTATCTTTTCGGGTCGAATCAATTGCGGGAACTTGTTTTAGCATATCCTTTATTAATTGTCGCTCGGGTTTGTCAGTAGTAAGTTGTTTCAAAACTGTCCGGAGGCATCGTACCGGGTAATTTACCAGGGATTCATAGCGAATTTCAATAAAATTGTCGGGATGGTCTACCTGAAATTGATTTGCTCTGTTGACATTATCAATCCACCTCAAGGCACACTGCTCTATGCTGTCCGGGCCCCAGTCAAATTGTTTTAAAGAAGCAACTACCGCCCGTGGATCTCGTAAAGCGTGGATAAAAATTAGGTTTGGGAACCAGTCATGTAAGGTTTTAAGATATTTGATATACCTCGGTGTTTTATTCAGCCAGCAGGGTTTTTCATCTTTCCGGCAGTGGCGGGCAAATAATTTTTTAAGATATTCGGGGATCAGGCTTTCGTCTTTTTGCTGTATTATTTTTTCAATAAACTCGTCGGTTAGCTCACGAAATTCTTCCGTACTTAACAGGAAGTAGTTGGAACCGTGGGAGTAAGTTTCATATTCTCCCTTGTTATTGGGGGTATTACCACCGGGCCTGTGCGGAAGTGTTTCGGACCATTTATAGGCATACTGCTTAAATTCTTCAAGTCTATGTTTCAGGGGCAATTCTTTTGCGTCGACGAAAGCCTCCAGTAAAACCAGGACAAAGTCAGTCTCGTAAATCGGTGAAATCAGGGGATGTTGCCCGAGCAGATCCGAGAGAAAAGTGGTACCACAGCGCCGGTTACCACCGATAAAAATAGGTGGTAATTTACAGTTTGAGTCAGTCATTATAAAAATTCCGGTTTTTTAACCGGAGATATATTTAATTTTTCCAAAATAGTTCGGGCCCGGTGGGTTAAAGTGTGATGGTTAAGGACCTTTTGCCGGCCCTGTTTTTGAATTTTTTCTGTTTCCCCCGGTTGCTGGATCAGTCTCTCCAGATGTTCTTTTAATTCCGATTTATCGGAAAACATGAGGCAGTCCTCGCCCTCGGTTACGTGGCGGGAAAAATCCTTCACTCTATCGCAGACCAGACAGCCTCCGGCTCCCACGCTGAACCAGTAGCGGGGCAAGACAGCGTTGTGGCGGTTTACTCGCCAGGGAGCTACCACAATTCTTCCCCGGAGGAGACGGGCTGTTTCAGTTGGCCGGGTCCATTTATCCTTGATCTTAATTCTTTCGTCCTGTTTGAAATGGTTGAATTTTTGCCATTGTTTCCAGCCGGGGCCCACGATATTTATCGGTATTTCTCCGCTGAATTTGGCACAGATAAAGTCTGCACACTTCGCCCTGTTTTCTGAAAAACTGCCGTGAATTATTAATTCCTGGCGGTGAATTTCTTTTAGCGATTTAAGCTGCGGATCGGCTCCCCAGGGGACGTAATCCGCGTTTTTTGGTGTGAAAGGCTCGCCCTGGTAGGAAATAAACAGATCGCTGACTTCAGCCATTTTTTGCCAGTAGTGGTATTCTTCTTTAAAACCGTCCTCCAGCAGCCAGAATACAGTTTTTGTTCCATGATTTTGCGTATAATTGTGAATTTCCGGGGGCAGTGGATTCAGGTCAATCAGTACGTCTGGCTGAAAATCATGGAATTTTGATTTTAGTGTTTCTAACAGTAAATCCTTGGTAAGCTCATTGTTCGGAGAATTTCGGATGGTCTGCTCAATCGCCGGATGCATTAATTCCCGGGTTTCAAATCCAAGCTCAGAAAAGGCTGTCGTAAGCATTGGTCCGTAGGAGGAACGTCCCCCCTTGGGAGGGAGAAAAACCGCAATTTTTTCTGGTTTTTCAGAGACCATTTGTCTACCACCAATAATTTACAGTTATCCACTTAGCTTGTGGCATTGGTAAGAAACTATTTTCCGGGTATTCCGGAATCTAAGCGGAGTTTATTCGCTTACGTCGATCATCTCATCCAGGGCCCAGAAAGGCTCATCCAGGCAATACAGGGCTGATAAAGAGCCAAGAAAATAAACCCCGTTAATTAGCGAAGGACCTATATCGCCGACAAGGTAAGAAACCTGGGAGTGCAATAGAGCTAAAACTGCAGAGATAATCAGACTGCGTTTCCTGTCAATCCCGAGAATAAGAAAGGTACCCAGTAAAAGTTCCAGGAAGGGCAGGAACATTAAAAATTGAGCGGGAAAAAAAGCGAGAATTGTTCCGGCAAATTTATGCTGAAGAGCTGCATAAAATTCAAGTATACCCACATTAAAAAGTTTGCTCAAACCCGCCAACCAGAAAGCACCGCCAAGATAAAGTCGGACAAGCAGGACAACCCACTGCTTATTTTCTTCCTCCACTGTTAAAACCTCCCAAAAAAAGATTAGTTGAACAATTAAAATTTATTATTATCGAATACTTCTGTCAACCATTTTAGGCTTTGTAGAATCACCTTTTAACTGTACATTTCTAACAGAAACTGGGGCTCTACATAACCTCATATTAACAAATTCTGGGGAGCTGTGAGCCGCTTTTTAACTCGAGCACCCGGCTACTGCCAAATTGACTTTCCGCCTCGACCATCCCGGGATTTTCTTTTGTAATTTTTCCGATGGTGGCTGGTTCGTAATCATTATTCGAATTTTCCAGGTTATCCAGCACATTTTGTTCGTATTCCGGCGGGACAATAATTAACATCCGTCCCTCACACGCCACGTAAAAAGGATCCAGTCCGAGAATTTCGCAGGCTGCTTTTACCTCTTCCCGGACGGGAACATCGGCACTTTTTATTTCAACTCCAAGCTCAGTTCCTTCAATCAATTCGTTGAGGTTCGTCGCCAGCCCGCCCCGGGTTAAGTCCCGCAGACAATGAACTGGAATCTCTGCTTCGAGTAAACGGGCGACCGGGGCCCGGAGGGGGGCCGTGTCACTGCTTATTTCGCTTTTAAATTCCAGCCCTTCTCTCTCTGACATTACCGCCATTCCGTGGCGCCCTACGTCTCCGTTGACGATAATTTTATCGCCCGCCTTGATTTGTTCGGATCCAATTTTGCCTGGCCCCTTCACCTCCCCTACTCCGGCAGTGTTAATGTAGATACCGTCTCCTTTTCCCCGGCCCACCACTTTTGTGTCCCCGGTGACTATCTTTCCTTCTACGGCCGTGGCCGCTTTTTCCATCGACTGCACTATTTTCCTGACCTTCACCATGGGAAAACCTTCTTCGATGATCAGTCCGGCGCTCAAGAAGTCGGACCGCGCCCCGCACATGGCCAGGTCATTGACCGTGCCGTGGACGGCCAGTTCGCCGATATTTCCGCCCGGGAAAAAGAGCGGGTCTACAACGTAGGAGTCAGTGGTGAAGGCCAGCTCCCGGTCTCCAACGTTGAATACGGCCCCGTCGTGCCCCCGGTTCAAGTATTCGTTATCAAACGCCGGCAGCATTATCTGTTCAATTAACTGGTGGGTCAGTTTACCACCCTCCCCGTGGGCCAGTTGAATTTCATCGTAGTCCTCAATCGCCAGCGGACAATTAGCCATTACACTCACCTTTTTTGTTTCTGAACTGTTAACCTGATTAACTGATAGATGCTACTATCTCCCACTCCCTTTAATTGGACAGCTTATTCTAACATCTATTACGACAGTTCAGAACCTTTTGCCGGCTTGCCCCGGGACGACAGGAGGCTCAAGTCATTGCCTGACCTATGTCAAATTAATGACAGTTTGTTAGTAAATTAAAAAATTTTAAGTTTATCCGAAGAAAAAATTACAGGGGGGGTGAGAAATTGTCGATAATTAAAATAGTCAGTCAGGGACGCAGAATCACTATTTTGCTATTCACAAGGAGGAGATGAGCCATGAGTTCCATCCCCGGTTTAGTCTATCCCGTTTCAAATCGTCCCAATCAGCAGGAAAAGATTGATCTTCCTCCCGAGGAATCCAGGGCGGATGATTCAGAAGGTAAAAAATCATCGCTTCCGGATTTACTTGAAGGAGTTAATGTTGACCGGCTGTCCCTTCAACAGCGGGCTTCCCTGTTGCTCAACGTCGAGCACGATTTCCACGGAGTGCTCGTAAACAACGACGGGGATAAGTTTGAGTTTAGCAGTGAACTCTCTTTTGAGCTCTCGCATCAGCGAGAATTTGAGCTCATGTTAGCTGAGAATCAACGCGTAATTGAGGAGGCCTATGGATTGCGCGAGCCTGCCGCTGAAAGTGACGCCCCGGCCGAAAAGACCGAAAAAGAGTTAAGCCTGGATGAAAAAGTGCCGGAGTTTGCTAATTCCGAAAACACCTCGGAGAGAATCGTTGGTTTCGCCCGGGCTATGCTGCCTTTTTATCTCGGCTCCGCTGATCGCGAGGGTGACAACGAGCTGACCGAGAAGAATTTCAAGGGTTTTATGGAATTAATGCGCAATTCCATAAAAAAAGGCTTTAAACAGGCACGGGAGATAATTGGTGACCTGGAGCTGATGAACGACGATCTTTCGGGTCTGATTGAGAAAACTTTTGGCAAGGTGGAGGAAAAACTCGACGAATTTGAGGAAAACACCCTAAAATCAATCCGGAATCCGGATGAAAAACCGGAAGTGGTCGATGATTTGCCCGAACAGCCCGTTAGTGGCCGGATTAGCTCCCGCTACGAGACAAGTTTAAATTACAGGCGTTCAACCACTGTAGAGTTTGCCGCTTAATCACCTGTTTCGCGGGGGTGTACGGTAAAATTTACTATCTGTTGGAGATTTGTGGAGTTATGAAAACCTAAAACATGGCATCCAACATATAGTTAAGTGTAAAGTCCCCCCCGTTAAGCACCCTTTATCCCCCCTGAGCTGTGGTCCAAACTTTTCATATAATCTCATCGCGGGAAGAAAATCGCCCTTTTGATTGTTTTGTACATTGAGACCCGTCAAAATAGCCGCCATCGCCTACCAATTCGCCAATACTCCAGGAGTCGCCCCATTTTATGATTTTATTATCATGAATAAGCTAATTTAACTCGCAACCCGCAATTCGCAACTCGTAACCCGTAACTTTACGCACGGAAGGCGGTGTAAACCATGGAGGAAACAGCCCGGGACGCTCAGGAAATGTTGCCCGCTAATCAACATCTGCTCGAAAAATTTGAGGAGATGCTGGCCAGCAACGAATACAGCACCAGCACGAAAGAGTCCTACCTGCGGTTTGTCCGTCCGTTCCTGGAGGACAATCCCCCGGTTGCGGAAATGGACCGCTACGACGTCGGGCGCTACATTTTAACCTGGCGAAACGAGCTCAGTAAAAATTCCGTCAAGTTGGCCACCAGCGCCCTGATCAAGTTCTATAAATACCTGAAATTCTACCATGGTTTTCAGCCGGCCGAAGCGGTTATTGCCCATATCCAGGACCTCAAGGGTGAATTCTTCCAGACCCGGCCGTTTCAACCCGATCCCCTCGTTGAAGAAGAACTGCAGACGCTGTTTCAATACACGCTTGGTGACAACGCCCGGGCAATTCGGCGCCGTTGTCTGGTCACTATTCTTCTTGGCACCGGCCTGCGGGTCTCCGAGTTCTGCAGTCTGACCCGGGACCGTGTGGTAATCCACGAATCCGGCGCTCAATCACATATTCTTGTTCCCGGCGGGAAAACACCTTCCGCCCACCGGAAAATTCCTCTGCACCGGGACTTCCCCTATACGAACCGCTGGATCCTCGGTGAACGGGTGATTGACGCTTTTGACCGCTACCGGTCAGTTCGCCCCGAGCCCTCAGCCCCCCAGGAGGATGAATACTGGTTTATCTCCGAGCGCGGCACTCCGATTTGCAAGCGCTCCGTCCAGTCCACATTTACCCGACTCTGCGAGAAAGCCGGTCTCCAAGAACAGCGAAAAAAGCAGGATAAACCTACTCTCTCCGTCCACAACCTGCGTCATACCTTCGCCACCCAGCTTGCCCAGCAGGGAGCCAACGCCTACCAGATCAAGGCGATCCTCGGCCACGCTTCCGTTTCCACCTCCCAGGCCTACATCCGTCTGCTCGAACGTGTCGGCTGAATGGTTAAATCAAGAGTCCTCACGGCTTAAAAATGGTTTTATTTCCAGGAACTTTTCAATCAACTCGGGACGCTTGAGCCAGTAATATCGCCGGTTTTTCTCAGTTTTTGATTTCACCAGGTCAAATTTGTCCAGGTTTCCCAGTTGTCGAGACGTAGCGCTCTGGGAACGGTCAATCTTAGTTGCCATCTCTCCAACGTAATAGCGCTGATTGTCTCGAAGTTCCATCACTATCTCCATCCGCACAGCGTTGCTAAGTGCCTCGCAGAATCTGCTCAGTCTGTAAATTATTTCGTCCATCACACAAACAACCTCCTTTAAAAGAATAAGAGTAACTACAACTTAACTTGTTGTTTTAGTTTGAATTTAATGGTTCATCCTATCCTGTATATTCACCTTACTCTGACTAATATTACCTTAATCGAATACCAATAACAATTATTAAATTTGCGTATCCCCGCAATTGCGCAATTGCACAATTGCGGGGGTAGATTGGAGTTAAAATTTATTCCGGGGTTCCGACCCCGGAATAAATTTTGATTATTTTCCAGGTCGTCATTCCGGGGCTCCGACCACGGAATCCAGCTTGATTTAAAGTTCGGAACTGAAATTATGGATAGTTATTATTTTTTCTCTCTTATGTATAATAAAGGGCAAAGATTAGATGAATTTGTAAAATTTTTTAGGAGTGATGAATCATGTCTGTGGAAGAAGCCCGGCGGTTGTATGAAACCGTTCGGAAAAATGGACAATTGCGTGAGGAGTTCGTGGAATTAAAGGCAGAGGAGGAAATTCTGGACCGGGCCCTGGAAGTTGGGAAACGGCTGGGGCTCAATGTCAGTCGCGAGGATATCATCAAGTTTCACGAACAACTTGCCGCACACAGTCGGGAGCTCGAAGAAAAAGAGCTGGAAAAGGTTGCCGGCGGCCGGGAAGAGACTCCGGGCCGGGTGCTCGCCCTGCAAGATTGGCTGTCTCAATGACAATTATCCTTCCCCGGGCGGGCAGAGTTTTTTCTTTTGTGTGGGCTGGCAAAAGTGAATAAACGGCGGTTTACCCGGATTTTACTTGCCTTATCCTGTTTTCTGCTGGCCCTGAATTTTTTCGATTGTCGGGAAGCACGGGCGCAGATTAACAAACGCCAGCGTTTACTCAAGCAGGCGGTGGATAAATATAACGTGCCCGGGGCAGTGTTTGCCGAGGCTCGTGATGATTCCGCGGCCAGGCCTTCAAGGTAATCAAAGCTCTGGATAACCTCCTAAACTGAGAAACATTTTTGCTCTACAGTTCCTTTTTTCGTGAATACATGTAGTAAAACTTCTCGGCGTGGGGTTTGGTGTGGGACTCGTGAAAATCGATGTGGTCGGGGAAGTCGGTGGGAATGGTAAAGCTCAGTTTTTCCATTCCCTTCGCAAGGGCGTCGCTTAACACCGGCCAGATTAACAGGCCAAGTAAGAATCTGTCCCTCTTCTCCTTGGACACATAGCCGGTAGGAATTTCGAACTGCCCCGGCTCCTTCTCGTGGATTAACAGCCAGCCGATAATTTCTCCGTCCCGGCGCAGACCCCGGCTTATCCCCTTGTCGAACTCTTTTATTTCAAAGGGATTCAGACTTTCCGGCAGCCAGGCGCTGTTTTTCAGTTTTGGGCGATCAGTTTTGGTTGCTTTCCTCCAGGGGAAAACTTCAAACTCGGCGGGAGGAACAAACTCTTTGAACCAGCGGATCTCCTGCAGGGCGGCGGAACTCATTTCCAGTTTTATTCGGCTTAATTCTGGCCGGGAGAAACCCATCTCTCCCAGGAACTTTCCAAACCGAGCGCCGGATTCTGTTCTATCGCGATATTCAACCCTGAGTTTTTCCCTGTTTTCCTCCCTCAGCTCCTCCACCAAGGCTGAAAACAGGCGACTGCCCAGTCTGCGCCGGCGAAATTCCGGACGAACGTAAAAGTGGTCAAGGAAAGCGGAGTCCTTCTCATCGGTCAACCTCACCAGGGCAACCCCGGCCGGTTTACCATCCTGGCTGATACCCGCACGCAGGTAAGAAATATCTTTTCCGTTTTTATTCAGAAATATTTCCCGCTGATTTTCCGGAATCAAATCGGAAAATTCATAGCACTTTAGACTGTTCAGCCGGGGATAAACCTGAGTATCCTTACTCATCTTAATTTCAATCCTGAGTGAATTGTCTGTGGTAAAAACCCGCAAATACCATTGATCAAGTAATTCGTGCAGAAACCGGATTCCCGGACCTGAAACTACCCGCTACGGGCGGGCTACTGTTACTATCAGTTAATTTCCACCTTACACTGTCCATGCAGTTTAACGCTCGGTATAATATCCGGGTAATCAACCTGAGCCGGGGAGAACGCAGTTGCTGGACCGGAGAGTTTCTGAACAGCCGGGACGAATATTCCGCCCGGTTAGCAGAAACACTCTTTAGCGGGCGAAGTCGCCTAGCCAGAGACTATAAAACCGCTGTTTTTCATAACGCAAACTCTGCAGGAAGAATATCCCCCGGCAACCTCTTCAAGCTCCTCCTCGTCCAACTCCCCGGTCGGTTCAGCCAGATTTTCAAGCAACTTCTCTACATCCTCACGACTGACGTCAAATTCCTTATTGTTCGCAACCTCCAGGGCCTTACCAATGACCTCTTCTTTGGACTCCAAACCTTTAAATTCCTCCTGCAGATCCTCGTTCTCGTCAATCAGATCGTACAATTTTTTAGCTTCATCAAGAGACATGGTAGTTTTCCTCCATAGAAAATTTTGTCTTACTCTTTTCAGTGACCGGAAACAAAGCTTCCGGTGTTCCTGGTTCCTTGTTTCTCGTTGTTGGTTAAAAATCAATATCAAAATTAAACTGGATTCCGGGGCCAGGCCCCGGAATGACAAACAGAATATTTTGAATTCCGGAGACCCTCG
Organism: uncultured bacterium; assembly: GCA_964631325.1. Classification (GTDB taxonomy): domain Bacteria; phylum T1Sed10-126; class T1Sed10-126; order T1Sed10-126; family T1Sed10-126; genus CAZVWJ01. The sequence continues at coordinate 56,284 of CAZVWJ010000013.1, forward strand.
CTTCGCTTGTTCACCCGAGATAACCGGCATTTTTGGTTTTAACAAGGGATCGGGAATTTGAAACGTGGAGCATTGTATTTATCCGCATCACGAAATTTCCCAATCGCAAATTCACTATTAAAAAAGGAATAATAAACGATGCTTCCGTCCCTGTAAAAATCTGGCAGAAAGTAAATTCCGGTGCCAAAGCCGGAACCATCTCACGCCAAACCGTGCAAATTACCAATTACCTGTATCTGTTAATCCCAACAAATAAATGTCCAGCCCAGAGAAACTCCCCCGCCAGATACCTCTTCGAGTGCTTCTTCATCCAGTTCCCCGGTTTTTTCGGATAGTTCTTCCATCAGTTCTCCAAGTTCATCTCGAGTAACGTCAAAATCCCTCTCTTTAGCTATCTCAACGGCCTTATCAAGAGCTGCCGCCCTGGAATTTAAACCTTTGAACTGTTCCTTCAGTTTATCGTCTCCAACGATTACCTTCTGAAATTTCCTGGCTTCTTTCATCGACATAATAAATCGTCCTCCCAATAAAATGTGAAAATTTAAAACTTAGTTTTTCTTCACTCACAAGCAAACCCCATGGATTGCAAATCACAGGTTGCGAGCCAACCAAATCACCCCCCGCTAACTGAACAGGTTCTATATTTTCTTAATCGCTAAATCACTGCATCCCCCATTATACATACAAGCTTTAGAAAAAGAGGATTAATTTTAGAGATGTCGATAAAATATTTTTCGCTGTGAATTAAGTCTCCCTGTAAAATCAAGAAAAAACCAACATCAAATCCAACCTGGATTCCGAATTTTTTGGTTCCTTGTTTCTTGTTTCTGGTTAAAATCAACGTCAAATTCAAAATGGATTCCGGGGTCAAGCCCCGGAATGACGAACATAAAAAAGGCTGTCATTGCCGGCCAGCAATCCATCTTATCTTTCCGATTTCTGCCCGCCATTGCCGGGCTTGACCCGGCAATCCATCTTGATTTTTTTCTTTCCAGTTTTTTTGATTTTTGCGATCTTACTTTCACACTAAATCAGTGTGGATTCGTGCGATCCGTGGACCAAGCTTTTGAACCTGACTTTGAATTTGATACTACCTCATCCCGGCATCACGCAATCACGATTTACGGGTTTCCCTCGTCACGGTTTATCCCTACTCCAGCACCAAAACGTCCGGCAGTTTCTCCGGGTACTGCCAGCGCAGGAGAGTGTAGCCAATCCCGGCCAGGCCGGAGAACAGGCCCACCGGGGGCATGCCGTCCCCGGACAGACGGTAGCCATCGTTTGTTTGGGCGGAAGCAACCATCGTTTTCAGCCGTTTCTCGGCAGAAAAGTTGCCCGTCGAAGTAGTATTTATATGCGGATGGTTCTTTGCCTGGCGCAGGATCTCCAGCCGGCCGGCCGTTCCGCAGCAAAGGTGATCGTACTTCCATTCTGGTCCTTCGGCGGTGGTTGTCCGGAGGCCGGCAGTTATTTCCTCCTCCAGCCGGGGATCGTCCAGGCTATCCAGAAGTTTCAGCCGGCTTAAAACAATCCCCGGGGCGCCGGCGCACCAGGTGACCATGAACGGGGTGGTCTCCTTGCTGTCCCGGTAGGGATGATAACGGCGAAAGTCAGGCCAGTTATTCTCCGCCTCGACAAAGGCCTCCCGCTCGTAAGTAAGAGCGTCATATACAGCTTTCCGGTGGCGGTCGTCGCCGGTGGCTCTAAACAGCCGGTGCAGGGCGATAAGAATCCCGGCGGCGCCGTGGGCCATGCCGGTAACCGGGAACTCCCCGATCGTATCCCAGGCCGCACCCTCACCACCGACTGTCTGCTGATTATCCAGCAGGTGCTCGCCGCACCAGCGGGCTCGCTCCAGGGCGATTGAAGCTCCGGTGGCCTCATAAATTGCCAGTAAAACCTGGAGCAGACCGGACGAACCCATCATCAAATCAAACTTTTCATCCTGCTCAACGTCGGATTTTTTTAGACCGCCGATCATTTCCAGAGCAAACTGCCGGGAGTCCAGACGGGGGTAAAAATCGGCCAGGTGGTGAAATAAATACAGGTAGCTGCCTACACCCGTGTAGCCGCCGATATTGGCGAACAAATTTGTTTTCCCCGCGCTGGCCAGGTTGGCTTCCACTTCCTCCCGGAGACTTGTATATATTTTTTGAACAATCTCCCGGTTGGCGGTCTCTTCCCGAACAAAATCTTCGGCCGCCAAAAATATTGCCACCCCAGCCCGGCCAACGTATAAATCGCTGCCTATCGGCCCGAAATGCTGGATTTCTGTGGCCATGTTCATCTGGATGTCCAGCCAGGTAAGACTGCCGTCAGGCTGTTCAATTCCCCGCTCCAGGATTCGGTCACGCAGGCGGTTCACCTCTGCGGCAAAATCACCCGCCTCCAGCTCCTCCGGCTCGGCGGCCAGTGGGCGCATCTTTTCCTCCCCTTCTTCCGGGGAATCTATTGCCGCCAGGGAACCCTCGATAAACCGGACCTGGAAGGAACGATCAGCTTCGGAGATTTCCTCCAGCGTCTCGCTGGCAAAGTCTACTCCCGGTTCCTGCAGGAACCCGGCCAGGGGATCTTCCACGCCTTCCGTTAGCTCCAGGCTGTCGCTTCGGACACCGAAATAAGGGATATCCAGCCGTTTCATCTGCTCTATCTCCGCCCGGTGCAGGGGCCAGGCATCCGGTTTTTCCGCCGGGTTCAGGAAGGGCCGAAGCAGAGACTCCAGTTTTATTTCAAAGTCAACCCCGGTCTGCAGATAATCCGGCGTGAGAAGCTCCCGGCGGAGTTGAAAGTAGGTGGCGGTGTTGCGAAAAATAAACCGAAGCAGGTGGCCGGAAAATTCCTCCAGCCAGTGCTTCATAATCTCGGTTCGGTGCTCACGCAAAAACTCATAGCCGGCCTCAAAACCCGCCACCAGTTCCTCACCGTAGGCGGTTACCGGGCGCCGCTCGCCGTCCAGGCGAACTACATTCTTATCTTCGGAAACCGGTTTTCGTTCAAACCCGTAGCAGACCTGGTCGCTGTTAACTGCCTTCAGCCGCCGTTGTTTAATCTCTTTCGCCTCTTCCCGGGCGGAGAGCCCGCCGATTTCTATTTTTTCTTCCTGTCTCTCCCGCCAGACCGGCAGCAGACCGGGGCGCATTACGGAACGGTGTGTTTTTTCTTCCACGCCCCCCGCTGCCGGGCTGTAAAGCTCGTCCAGCCAGTGATTCTGACCGTGCAGCAGGGACTCGTAGTCAATAATCACCGGCTGGGCGCCGGCGGCCACCAGGTTTTCCTGGTGCAGGTCGGTGCAGGCCAGCCCGTGGGCAAGAGCCAGCAGCTCACCGGACCGGTAGTAATAGTCCTCCACCTCTTCTTCCGCCTCACATTCCCGATGTTCGATAAATTCCACCCAGCCGTAGTCTGCACGGGGCAAAACGGTATGGGAATAGAGCTCCCGGGGCATTTTTTCGGACGCCCAGCGGACAAAACGGCTGAAAGTGGCCTCGATGTCCACCGGTTTCGGCTTGTAGACAATTTTCTTGTCTTCATCGAAATGGATAATTTTCACGCTGCGGCCGCCGAAGTGGGAATCAGACAGCCCGGCCTCGATTTTTGTAACTTCGTCCGGAGTGGATCCTGCAAAAAAAGTTTCCCCTATCCTATCCAGGTCGGATTCCAGCCGATTCAGGAACTCCCGGCTGTTCTCCAGCCAGCGTTCGATCTCCTCGACCAGCAGGCGGGTAAAGACGGGGTACTCCACGAAAATTTCGCGCCAGCCGCCGGATTTTAACTCCTCCACGAAAGCCTCGTATTTTTCTGTCGGCGGCTCTTCGTCCGGTCCCTGCAGGGAAAGGATGAACTGCTCGCCGGCCGGGCGCCGGCCGGCGAACTTTTCGAACAGAAGCTGTTCGCCGAGTTGAGTATATTTTTTTAAGAGCTCCCGGACCAGGTGGCCCCGGGCCGCGGCGGAGAAGAAGTCCGGGAAGTCGGTCCGGATTCTGGAATAAGTTTGGCGCACGAAAGGCAAATATGCATCCTCGAAGGGCAGCGGTTCCTCAACGTCAAGAACCGTCTCCGGCAGGTCCGGCAGCTCGGAAGCGTCCCCGGCGGCCAGCAATTCCTCCGCCCGCGCGGCCAGCTTTTCGACGGACTCATCTATTGCCGGCCGGTGGGAGAGCGCGGAGCGGACCGACTTCCGGTCAAGCTCGCCCCACTCGAAGCGCCGCTTGAACAGTTCCCCGTCATCGCCAAGAGCCGCCCGCCAGTCGGCAAACCACTCCTCAATTTGTTCTTCGGGGATTTTCTCCCCGCCGGCGGGAGCATCAAGCCGTTCTTTCAGATAGAGTGAATCACGCAGTGCTTGTTCTAACTCTGTAAATTCCTTTGTCATCTGTTTCTCCTTTGCCAGCGGCGAAAGCCGCTGGAGTTACGTGTTGCGGGTTAAATTCAAGAACAAAACCAACTTTAAATACCTTCGGTGTTCAGTGTTCCGTATTTGGCGTTTCGTGTTGGAATTAAATACTAAGTCAACATCAAATTCAAGATGGATTCCGGGGTCAAGCCCCGGAATGACAACCAATAAAGACCGTCACGGCTTTCCAGCAATCCAGGTTGACTTTCCGATTTTGCACGTCATTGCCGGCCCCCGAGGCGGCAATCCAT